>NZ_JARBAX010000001.1:3707500-4429525 GCF_028807635.1 Streptomyces spiramyceticus | reverse complement strand
GCGCGGGGATTGCGGGGCGGGACCACCAGGCCCGTACCGCCGATGACTTCGACGACGGCGCCCACGTCCGTCGAGACGGTCGCGCGCCCGCAGAACATCGCCTCGACCAGGCTGATCGGGAAGCCTTCGACGACGCTGGACAGGACGACCACCGCGCCCGCCGCGTAGGCGTCGGCCAGCTCGGGGACCTCGGGGCCACCGATCTCCTCGAAGGAGACGGGGTTGTCTCCCACGGCGTGTGCGTCGGCCGCCTCGTCGGGGAACAGCTGGGCGGCGAGCGCCCGACAGTGCGCGAGGTACGCCGCCGCCTCGGCCCCCTGCCCGTGCCGGCTGTGGACGATACGGAGCCGGGCACCCGGTTCCTCCTTGCGCACCTCGGCGAAGGCGTGCAGCAGTGAGACGAGGTCCTTGGCGGGCTCGATACGGCCGACCCAGACGACAGTCCGGGGATCGCCGCCACCGTTCCCCGCCGCCCCCACCGGCTCCCCCACCGCCGCGAAACGGTCGGCCTCCATGCCGGGGTAGACGGTGCGCAGCTTGGCACGGTCGGCGCCGCACCGTTCCTGCCACCGCCGGGCGTGCGTATTGCCGGGTGTGATCAGGGCGGCCTGCGCGTACACCTCGGCGGTGAGCTTGCCGTGGAAGGCGGCGAGCATGGCCCGTACCGGCGCACTGCGGGGCGTTTCGCCGACGGCGAGGTAGTGCGCGCGCAGTTGTACGCCGTACTCCGTGACCAGCAGCGGAACCCCGAAGAAGCGTTTGCCCAAAAGCCCCGGCAGGGCGGCTGAACCGCCGGACGCAGCGTGGCACAGATCGACCGCGCCGATGCCGTCCTGGCCGTACCAGTCGAGCGAGAGCGGACGCAGTGCGCGCTCCAGCAGGTCGACGAACTCCAGGTAGTCGGGGACCGTGGCGGCGTGCACGATGCGGTTCGCGCCGGGGGCGCGGCAGGCGGATTCCAGGGCGCGCACGGCGACTTCGGAGCGCAGGGCGGCGTGCAGGCCGCCGCGCTCGCGGGCCAGTTCGGCGAGCCCGTACAGGCCTGCGGCGAAGTGCTCGCCCGCGCCGGCCTCGTCCGGCGCGCAGACGGCGTCGGCCAGTTCCCTGAAGTGCCCGGCAAAGCGCCGTCGTTCGCGCCGCCCGTATGCCCACCCGTCTCCCACCATCGCCCTTCCAGCGATGCCCTTCGGGCAGCCCCTCCCGAAGCAATCCTCCGTCGCCCAGAGCGGCGCGGTGCGCACCCGCTGTACCTGGGGCGGCAGTTGGAGCCAGCCCTGCGCCTCCTGGCCGGCGCTGCGGCTCAGGGCGTAGATGTCGAATTCGTGCTGCGCGAGCCCGCGCACGAGTCGGTCGCACCACAGCCTGGACTCACCTGTCGCATACGGATAGCCACCCTCCGTCAGCAGTCCGATCCGCACGAGTGCACCCCCGATCTCCCTTGTGGACGGCCGCCGTTGGTACGGCGACTCGCAGCGGGACCGACCGTATGCGGACAAGCCGGGGACACGACGGACGGTTGTCCATCGCGCCACCAAAAGGGGTGAACACGCGTAACTTTCGCCCCCTGGTGGCGTTCTGCCGCGCTAGGGAGCGTTTCGGTGCTTACGGATCGTGGCTACGGTTTGTCGGACCGGCCGAAGCGGCTGTGAGACGGCGTCTCACTTGCCGGGATACACCCAGGGATTGGGCCGGCACTCGATGCCGCCGATGTCCAGCGACTTGGTCTGCTGCTGCATGATCGGCGCGAGCTCGCCCGGCGTCTGGCAGTTCTTGTGTCCGTGGCCGAGCCGGTGGCCGACCTCGTGGTTGATCAGCATCTGCCGGTACGGGAGCATCTTGTCCTCGCCGAACGTCTCGGCTCCCTGCGCCCAGCGGTACGCGTTGATCATGACGCGCTCGGTCGCGGCCGAATCGCACGAGACGTTCCCGGAGAGCGTTTCGAGCCCCGACTTCGCACACCACACACCTGTGGTCCCGGGGCTCGCGAGCGTAATGACGAAGTCGGGCCGCCCGGAGGAGATCCGCTCGAAGGTCATGGCGCCGTTGTGCGCCCAGCTCCGGTTGTCGTTCAGGGTGAGGTGCACGGCCTTGGCGAAGAGCCCGGCGTCGAGCTTCAGCCCCTTCTCGACATCCACCCGGTAGGAGAACTTCTGCCCCCGGCCGGGCGCCCTGTCGAACCCGCCGACCGCGTCGAACTTGCCGTCGGCCGTCAGCTTGGGGTCGATCGGGTACGTCCTGGCCATCAGCTGCTCGTACGTCGCCGGGGCCTCCACGGCGCCCTGCGACGGCGCCGGCCGGTCGTCCGAACGCGAGGCGTCGCTGTCGGTGCTCCGGTCGCCCGTGGCCGGGTTCGCGACGGGGTCCTTGTCGCCCTGGGCGACCTGCCCGGCCACGACCACGGCGAGCACGGTGGTCACCGCGGCGGCGGCGATCCCGGTGAACGCCCGCCCCTTGCCGCCTTTGGCGGGGGCGTCGACGTCGTAACCGGAATCGTCACCGTAGCCGTCGTCGTCCGCGTCCGGGCCGGGGCTCCGAACGCCCAGCGTCCTGCCGCCGTCGGCCTCGTCGGTGTCCCAGTCGGTGACCGAGCCGAAAACATCGCGCTCAGCGGTCGCCGTACGAGGGCCGTCGAAGGCCGCCACGAATTCCTGCCGCGGTCCCGGTATCCGCGGCCCGCTGCCGAACTGCGCCTGCGGGGGCGGCTGATGCCCCTGCCCGGGCACCATCGGCCCAGGCGCCTGCGGCATCTGCCCGCCGTGCGGGGCGGCGTACTGCCCGCCTGGAGGTCCGCCCTGTTGCCCGCCCTGAGGTCCGCGCGGCGCCCCGCGCCAGTCGCCGTACCGCCCGAGCGCGGCGCCCCAGCCGCCGCCCCCCTCGTGCTGCTCGGGGTGCCCGCCGCGCACCGGCTGTTGCTGCTGGAACTGCGGGGGAGGTACCGGAATGGTGCCGGGAAAGGCGCCGGGGACAGCGTCCTGCTCCGTCCCTCCCCGCCTGCGCGGCCCGCCCGCCGTTTCCGGCCTCGCGGCGGCTCTCTCGCCTGTTATCGCAGGCCGTTGGGCAGCCCCCTTGGGCGCGGGTCCTCGGCGGCTATGTCGTCCCACGCCCCGGATCAGCTCCTACCGCAGTCGTCCAGCAGTTCCCGGAAGGCGCCGGCGACCGCCTCCGGGTATTCCATCATCGCCACGTGCCCGGCGTCCGGCAGGGTCAGCAGCCGCGAATCCCGGAACGCAGCCGCGGCCCTGCGCGCCATACGGTACGACACGAGCTGGTCCCTGCCCCCATACACCAGCAGTGTCGGCGCGAGCACCCGCTCGGCCTGGCGCCACAGACCGTGCTGTCCGCCCAGTGTGTACGCGTCGACGATGCCGCGCGCCGAGCGGGTCATCGCATCCCAGAAGTACGGCAGCTCCAGCCGCCGCTCCATCTCCTCGACGGCGTGGGCGAACGTCTCTGGCGTGACCATCGCCGGGTCGCCGTAACAGAGCCCCATGACCCCGCGCGTACGCTCCTCCGCCGTCCAGTCCTTGCTGAGCCGGGCGAACAGCGAGGCGATGCCGGGCACCGCCAGCAGCGCGGTCGGCACCGCCGTGCGCTGCACGCGGAGCTCGGGGAGGGCGGGCGAGACGAGCGTGAGCGTGCGCACCAGGTCCGGTCTGACGGCGGCCACACGCGTGACGACGGCGCCGCCCATCGAGTTACCGATGATGTGCACGGGACCACGCCCGCTCGCGTCGAGCAGCCGGATGCACGCCCGGGCGTGCGCCGTGACCGAATAATTGCCGTCGTCCGGCGGCGGCGAGTCGCCGAAGCCCGGCAGGTCGAGCGCCTCGCCGTCCACGTACTCGTCGAGGAGCGGCATCAGCGCCGACCAGTTCTGCGAAGACCCGCCGAGCCCGTGCACGTACAGCGCGGGCGGCAGTCCGCTGCGCGCCGGGGGCCGGGCGCGGATGTTCAGCGTCAGCCCCGGCAGGGTGACGGAACGAAGCTTCTCTCCGTCGGCGACCCGCACGGTACTGACTCTTGGCACCGGGGCGGCTGCGACGCTGGGTCCGGGCAGCTCGGTCGAAGACATGCGGCAATGTTACGAGACGATCACGCGCTGGATCGTGTGTTCGCCGTCACAGAACTACGCTCGGAGCAAGGGCACAGCGCCCCGGCCCCGGCGTCTCCGTGAATCTCCATGAAAGGGAGTCCTGATGTCCGTCGATCCCACCGACCCGGAAACCTTCGAAGAAGACGAAGATCTTGAGGAACTCGACGACGACGCCTCCGAGGCCGATGCCGCTGAGCAGCACACGGACTGGCAGCAGAGCCACGACGCCCCTCTGACCGGCATCGACCGTGATGCCGCGAACGAGGCGGATGCCACCGAACAGGCACGCGTCGTCAATCTCGACGAGGACGACTACCGCTGATCTGCTCCGATTCGCCCTTGATCAGCCTTCCGCCGCCGTCCGGTCCGTGAAATTCTGCGTCCGCACCGCGCGCAGCCGGGTTACCCAAAAGTACGATGGCGGGCGCGGCGCACACCCCGCACGGAACGGCCGTGCTGTTGAAAGGCCGCGACATTGAAAGACATGGGAGGCGGCGTGACAGCCACCGAGCAGACAGAGGCGGCACGCCCACGGGGCACTCGCCTGCCACGCCGTGCCCGACGTAATCAGCTCCTCGGCGCGGCACAGGAGGTCTTTGTCGCGCAGGGTTACCACGCTGCGGCGATGGACGACATCGCCGAGCGCGCCGGCGTCAGCAAGCCCGTGCTCTACCAGCACTTCCCGGGCAAGCTGGAGCTCTACCTGGCCCTCCTCGACCAGCACTGCGAGTCACTCCTCCAGGCGGTGCGCACAGCTCTCGCGTCGACCACCGACAACAAGCTGCGCGTCGCCGCGACGATGGACGCCTATTTCGCGTACGTCCAGGACGAGGGCGGTGCGTTCCGTCTGGTCTTCGAGTCGGACCTGACGAACGAGCCCGCCGTGCGCGAGCGTGTCGACCGGGTCTCGCTCCAGTGCGCCGAGGCGATCAGTGAGGTCATCGCCGAGGACACCGGCCTGTCCAAGGACGAGTCGATGCTGCTCGCCGTAGGCCTCGGCGGCGTCTCGCAGGTGGTCGCGCGCTACTGGCTCTCCAGTGGCAGCACCATCCCGCGGGACACGGCGGTACAGCTGCTGACGTCCCTGGCCTGGCGCGGAATCGCAGGCTTCCCGCTGCACAGTACGGAGCAGCACTGACAGCGGTCCCGGTGGTGTTCCCGCCGCGTGTTCGCTTCTGGCGTGCGGCGTCGCAGCATTCGGGGTCCCCTCACCGGGCTAATGTGTGCTCCGTACGGCGCGGCTGACCGCGCACCGCAGCACTGACCGTCGGAGGGACATAGCCGTGGAGGTCAAGATCGGCGTGCAGCACGCGCCCCGGGAGATCGTTCTGGAGAGCGGGCAGTCCGTCGAGGAGGTCGAGCGCGCGGTATCCGACGCGCTGGCCGGCAAGGCGCAGCTGCTCAGCCTGAAGGACGACAAGGGCCGTACGGTCCTCGTTCCCAGTGACCGAATCGCCTACGTGGAGATCGGCGAGCCGGCGACCCGCAGGGTGGGCTTCGGCGCACTGTAGGCGTCGGCAGCACAGCAACAGAGCAACACCACATACGGAATCGGCCCGGTGGGATTTCCCACCGGGCCGATTCCGTTTGTTCATCTCCGGCCGCCGTTCGGGCGGCCTTTGGAGGGTTGTATTTCGCGTACCGGGGGTAGGACGGGCTACGACCCATTTGCCCCTTGGCTGCGCGGGAGGAAACCACGTGATCTGGGAAGCTCTCGGCTCCGTTGCCCTCGGCTTCGCCCTTGCCTGGGCCGCTGTCCACCATTTCGGGGACCGGCTGCCCTCACGGCGTCTTGTGCTCGCCGCGGGCCCCTTCGGAGCCCTGTTCGGTGCGTACGTGACCCACTCGGCTCTCGGCCCGGGTCATGTCGTGGCGACCTTGTTCGGCGCGGTGGCGGTGGGAGCCGTCCTGCTGTCGCTCCTCATCCGCCCCGCCGGACGCATCCGCCGATCAGCGGCGGCGTAGCGACCGTTCTCCGGGTGTTACGCCGCCATTGGGCGCGGACGCTGATCAACTACGTGGGTTAGGCCGCCAGCCCCAGCGCCGCCATCCGCTTCGTGTGGGCCTCGGTGATCCGCGAGAACATCCGCCCGACCTCCGCCAGATCGAAGCCGTCCGCCACACCGCCGACGAGCATCGTGGAGAGCGCGTCCCGCTCCGCCACCACCCGCTGCGCCTGCGAGAGCGCCTCGCCCATCAGCCTGCGTGCCCACAGCGCGAGCCGCCCGCCGCAGCGCGGGTCCGCCTCGATCGCGGCGCGTACCTTCTCCACCGCGAAGTTTCCGTGGCCGGTGTCGTCCAGTACGGCGAGCACCAGCTCGCGGGTGTCCGAATCCAGGGCGGCCGCGACCTCGCGGTAGAAGTCACTGGCGATCGAGTCGCCGACGTACGCCTTGACGAGACCCTCCAGCCAGTCGGACGGCGCGGTCTGGCGGTGGAAGTCGTCCAGCGCCTTCGCGAAGGGCTCCATCGCCGCCGTCGGCTCCTCTTCGATCGCGGTGAGCCGGTCGCGCAGCTGCTCGAAGTGGTGGAACTCTGCGGACGCCATCTTCGCCAGCTCGGCCTTGTCGCCGAGCGTCGGTGCGAGCTTGGCGTCCTCGGCGAGGCGTTCGAAGGCGGCCAGCTCGCCGTACGCGAGCGCGCCCAGCAGGTCCACGACCGCGGCGCGGTAATTCGGCTCGGTGGAGGCCGTGGCCCAGTCCTGGGCCGCGATACCGGTCCTGGTTGTCTCTTCGGGGGCAGTGGCGTTGTCAGGCGTCTCCATGAACCGCACAATAGCCCGCCCCCCGCCGTGCGTAAGGGGCTGGTCAGCCACTGCTGTCACACCGTTCCGGGAAATCGTCCCAACACACATGCGCGATTCCGGGGTACAGTGGTAATGCGCCTGCAGAGTGCTCAGTCATTTCGCGGCGCATTTGAATGAGGATGCCCGGTCGGTGGCCCGATCGGCTCCGACCCGACAGCCCTCCACGCGGGGCGTACGAAAGCGTACGACCGCAGATGAGGGGCCCCCTCAGCGGCACGAGCGCTTGAGCGACGGCACGTGGTCCCGCGCCACCCGGCCCATTTTTTTGGCCGGACGAGAACCAGGCACGGTACGACCCCCTTCGTTCGCGTCACGCCGCGTCTCACAGAAGAGGCAGCACCCTGACTACGTTCCGAGACCTCGGGATTCTCCCCGAGACCGCCGAAGCCCTTGAGGCCGTCGGCATCCTGTCCCCCTTCCCCATCCAGGAGATGACGCTCCCCGTCGCGCTCTCCGGCAGCGACGTCATCGGCCAGGCCAAGACCGGCACCGGCAAGACGCTCGGCTTCGGCCTGCCGCTGCTCGAGCGCGTCACCGTCCCCGCGGACGTCGAGGCCGGCCGGGCCAAGCCCGAGCAGCTGACCGACGCCCCGCAGGCGCTCGTCGTCGTCCCCACCCGTGAGCTGTGCCAGCAGGTCACCAACGACCTGCTGACCGCCGGCAAGGTCCGTAACGTCCGCGTCCTCGCGATCTACGGCGGCCGTGCGTACGAGCCCCAGGTCGAGGCGCTCAAGAAGGGCGTCGACGTGATCGTCGGCACGCCCGGGCGTCTGCTGGACCTGGCCGGGCAGAAGAAGCTCGACCTCTCCCACATCCGCTCGCTCGTCCTCGACGAGGCCGACGAGATGCTCGACCTGGGCTTCCTGCCCGACGTCGAGAAGATCATGAACATGCTGCCGCCGAAGCGTCAGACGATGCTGTTCTCGGCGACCATGCCGGGCGCCGTCATCGGCCTCGCCCGTCGCTACATGTCGCAGCCGACGCACATCAGTGCCACGTCGCCCGACGACGAGGGCGCGACCGTCGCGAACATCACGCAGCACGTCTTCCGTGCGCACAACATGGACAAGCCGGAGCTCGTCTCCCGCATCCTGCAGGCCGACGGCCGCGGGCTCGCGATGATCTTCTGCCGTACGAAGCGGACCGCCGCGGACATCGCCGAGCAGCTGGAGAAGCGCGGCTTCGCGTCCGGCGCGGTGCACGGTGACCTGGGGCAGGGCGCGCGTGAGCAGGCGCTGCGTGCGTTCCGTAACGGCAAGGTCGATGTGCTGGTGTGCACCGACGTCGCCGCGCGTGGCATCGACGTCGAGGGCGTCACCCACGTCATCAACTACCAGTCGCCGGAGGACGAGAAGACGTACCTCCACCGCGTCGGCCGCACCGGTCGCGCGGGTGCGTCCGGTACGGCGGTCACGCTGGTCGACTGGGACGACATCCCGCGCTGGAAGCTGATCAACAAGGCGCTGGACCTGCCGTTCGACGAGCCGGAGGAGACGTACTCCACGTCTGCCCACCTGTTCGAGATCCTGGGCATCCCGGCCGGCACCAAGGGCATACTGCCCCGGGCCGACCGCACCCGCGCGGGCCTGCGTGCGGAGGAGGTCGAGGACCTCGGCGAGACGGGCGGCCGCGGTCGCAAGTCGGCGGCGGCTGCTGCGCCGGTTGCTACGGAGGAGCGCCCTGCGCGCACCCGTACGCCGCGTCAGCGTCGGCGCACGCGCAATGGGGCGCCGGTCTCCGAGGGCGAGGCCGAAGTTGCGGCTGCGGCTGCGGTTACGCCTGTGGACTC
Organism: Streptomyces spiramyceticus; assembly: GCF_028807635.1. NCBI lineage: Bacteria > Bacillati > Actinomycetota > Actinomycetes > Kitasatosporales > Streptomycetaceae > Streptomyces > Streptomyces spiramyceticus. The sequence goes on along the minus strand of NZ_JARBAX010000001.1, from coordinate 4,420,837 downwards.
GGCTCCCGAAGCGGTCGACGCCGGTGGCGCGGCTGACGCGACCGAGACGCGCACGCCGCGTCGGCGTCGGCGCACCCGCGTGACGGTGACGCAGGGGGACACCACGGTGGCAACAGTGGTCCCGGCTCCCGCAGAGGAGCCCGAGGCTCCGGCGAAGCCGCGCCGCCGGACGCGTGCCGCGAAGGCGGTCGAGGTGACGGCCGACGTGACGGAGGTCGCGGAGGCCGAGGCTCCCGCGAAGCCGCGCCGCCGGACGCGTGCCGCGAAGCCGGTCGAGGCGGCCGTCGAAGTGACGGCCGAGGCTTCGGAGCCCGAGGCTCCGAAGAAGCCCCGCCGCCGGACACGCGCGGCTGTGGCTTCGCAGTCCGAGAGCTGATCCAGCCGTAGATGGCCCGGTCTCCCGTGAGGGGGCCGGGCCATTGGCATGTCGGCTCGGGGCGGGTCGTGGTGCCGGGGCCCGGGGCCTCCGGGAGCAGCGTCCGGGACTGCATGCTGTGCCTTCCCGGGGGCGGGCGCGCTGCCGGGCCTGTCTGGCGCCGGGCGCCGGGGCCTACGGGAGCGGCATTCGGGACTGCATGATTTAGCTGCGATCCCGGGTCACCGAAAGCCTCCCGGCGTCCCGCGCACAAATCACGCTTTACGTCCCGAACACCACTCCCTACGCCCCCGTCCCCCTCCGCACTCGCGAATCCGCCGCTGCCGTCGCGCTAGCCTCGTCGCATGAGCAGGCCTCCCACCTTCACGCCGCCCCCCGGCACTCGCGCCCTCACCCTGCGCACGTCCCGCGGCACCTTCGCCGCGCTCGAAGCGGGGCCCCTCCTCGGCGAGCCGCGAGGTCGCGCGCTGCTGTTGCCCGGGTACACCGGGAGCAAGGAGGACTTCATCGCGATGCTGGTGCCCCTCGCACAGGCCGGGTACCGGGTGGTCGCGGTCGACGGGCTCGGGCAGTACGAGTCCGAGGGTCCGGAGGGCCAAGCGTCTTATGCCCAGGGCGAGTTGGCCCGGGACGTGCTCGCCCAGGCCGAAGCCGTCGGCGGTCCCGTACACCTCGTCGGCCACTCCCTCGGCGGCCAGATCGCCCGCGCGGCTGTGCTCAAGGACCCGGCGCCGTTCGCTTCGCTGACGCTCATGTCGTCCGGGTCCGCCCAAGTCTCGCCCGCTCAGCAGCAGAAGGTGAAGATGCTGACGGAGGCGCTGGCCACCCTGACCATGGACGAGGTCTGGGACGCCATGCAGGCGCTGGACCCGCCCGAGGACACCGACACCGACAGTGCCGCCCTGCGCGCACGCTGGCTGCGGCACAACCCCACCCAACTCATCGCCACCGGGCGGCAATTGACGGTCGAGCCGGACCGCGTGGCCGAACTCGCCGCCGTACCAATGCCGGTGCATGTGGTGTCGGGGGTCACGGACGACACCTGGCCGGTGCCCTTGCTCGACGACATGGCCGAGCGGCTGCACGCGCACCGGACCGTGATCGAGGGCGCCCAGCACTCGCCGAACACCGACCGGCCCGAGGAGACGGCGAAGGCGCTGGTCGAGTTCTGGGACCGCCAGCCGTAGCTCAGTACTGCGCCTGCAGGTGCTGCCAGAAGCCGTCCCGCAGCGCCCGCCGCAGATCCGCGTGCCCGCGCAGCGACCGCTGGAGCAGGCGTTCCGCCTCGACGAGCAGCTCCTGGTCCACCGAGCCCGGCAGGTACGGGTGCCCCGGCAGCAGGTCCGCCAGGGATTCCCGGCCCCGCGCACCCAGCCACGCCGCCGCGATCTGTGCGCCGATGAAACGGACGTCCTCGCGGGTCGGGCGCGGCGTGCCCTCGTTCTCGTACGTCGTGACGGGGCGGCGCGTGACGTACGGCTTGCAGAAGTCGAGGTCGAACGTGCGCTGACTGTCGACCTCCCACAGGAGCGGTTCGGCCTGGTTGCGGCCCTCGCCCGCCTCGATGCCCCAGAGGTGGACGCGCGCGCCGTACCCCTGGGCGGCCTCGACCGCGGACACCAGGTCCTCGTCGCCGCCCACCAGCGCCGCGTCGCTGATCGCGCGGTGCCTGGCGAGCGATTCCAGGTCCGTACGGATCAGGGAGTCGACGCCCTTCTGCTGGTTGTTGGCGTTGAGGTTGCCGAGGCGGACCTTGACGTCGGGCAGCTCGGCGATCGACTGCTGCTCGGTGGTGTGGATGCGGCGCCTGGCTCCGTCGTACCAGTAGACGCGCAGCAGCCTGCTGTCCGCGAAGATCGTGCGGGCCTTGTCGATGAAGGCCTCGATGATCCCTTCCGCGTCGAGGTCGAAGGACCTGCGGTCCTCGGTCCCGGTCACGAGCAGGCCTGCCGCCGCGTACACATATCCGGCGTCCACGAAGATCGCATGGGTCGATGGGGTCTTCGCCACCTCGGCGAGCATGCGTTGGAGCAGCTCGTTGGTGCGCTCCAGGCGGGCGTCGAGCCGGGCGAGTTCGGAGGGGCCCGAAGGCTGTGCGTCGTCCATACGGATCTCATTGTCGGTGGCGTGACCGAGCAGGTACAACCGGTCCCGCTACCAGCGGGTATTTAGACAGTCGAAAATTTTCTTTAGCGTAGGGAATGATTGCAGGGAGCATCTCGTTGTAACCCTTAGAGAACGCGGGGCACCCGGCCTCGCGTTCCCACACATAGTTCTCCAGCAGGAGGATCAGACGAAGGGAGAAGCCTTGCGCTTCGAGATCATGCGCCTGGACGACGTCGACGGCTCCGCCGTTGACAGCACCGTCGTGGACGCCGCCTCCGTCAACCGGATCGTGCAGCAGGCCGCCTCGATCGGCCAGCGCATCTACATCCGCCCGGCCGAGACCTCGGCTTCGTAACGCGTTCGCCGTGAGAAGAGGAAGCGCCCCCGTACCGATTGCGTACGGGGGCGCTGTGCTGTTCCGGGTCAGCTGTTCTGGATGACCTGGGTGACGCCGTTGATGATCTGCTGCACCGCGATCGCGGAGAGCATCATGCCGGCCAGACGCGTCACCAGGACCACACCGCCGTCCTTGATCACCCGGATGATCAGCAGCGAGTAGCGCATGGTGAGCCACAGGACGACGTGCATGGCGACGATCGCCGCCCAGACGGAGACCTGCGCCGTGACGTCGTCCGCGTGCTGCACCGCCAGGATCACGGACACGATGGCGCCGGGCCCGGCGAGCAGCGGCATGCCCAGCGGTACGAGGGCGACGTTGACGTCCTTGGTCTGCGTCGGCTCATCGGTCTTGCCGGTGAGCAGGTCGAGCGCGATGAGCAGGAGCAGCAGACCGCCCGCGATCATGAGGGCGGGGACGGAGACGTGCAGGTAGTCGAGGATCTGCTGGCCGAGCACGCCGAAGACGGCGATGACGCCGAACGCGACGGCGACAGCCTGCCAGGCCATCCTGCGCTGCACCTTGGCAGGTCGGCCCGAGGTCAGGCCAAGGAAGATCGGGGTGATCCCAGGGGGGTCCATAATCACGAAAAGCGTGAGAAAGAGGGATCCGAAAACGGCAAAGTCGAGCACAGTGAGGCCTTGCGAGAAGAGGGTCGTACAGAGAAAAGGGGTGGCGCTGCGATGACGAGCGCCGCAACAGAGGAGCGTGGCCTACGAGCGGACGCTTCCGCCCGCGCCGGGCACCGGGAACGCGCCGGTCGCGCGCCGTGTGATCTCGCCGTAGATCTCGGGGTCCGTGGTGAACTCCCCGAGCCGTACGGTCTTGCGGCTGCCGTGGTAGTCGCTGGAGCCCGTGGGCAGCAGGCCGAGGTCGGCGGCGAGGGCGCGCATCCGCGCGCGGGTGGGCTCGTCGTGGTCCATGTGGTCGACCTCGATCCCGTCGAGACCGGCGGCGGCCAGGGACGCTATGGCGCTCTCGGGGACGGTCTCGCCGCGCTTGGCGGCGCCGGGGTGCGCGAAGACGGTCACTCCGCCGGCCGCCTTGACGAGGCGGATCGCGTCGAAGGGGTCGAGCTCGTGCTTCTCGACGTAGGCACGGCCGCCGTTGGCGAGCCAGTCGGGCGTGAAAGCGTCGGAGACCGTCTTGACGACGCCGAGCTCGACCAGCGCGGACGCGATGTGCGGGCGGCCGACCGAACCGTCTCCGGCGATACGGGCCACCTGCTCCCACTCGACCGGAACGCCGAGTTCCTGGAGCTTGGCGACCATGCCCCGCGCACGCGGCACCCGGTCGTCCCGCACCAGTTCGCGCTCGCGCGCCAGCTCGGGCTCGTCGGGGTCGAAGAGGTACGCCAGCATGTGCAGCCCGATGCCGTCGATGCGGCAGGAGAGCTCTGCGCCGGTGACGAGGGTGAGGCCGTCCGGGAGTGCGGCGATCGCCTCGGCGTGGCCGCGTACCGAGTCGTGGTCGGTGAGCGCCACGACGTCGAGTCCGGCGGCGGCAGCGTTGCGCACCAGCTCGGCCGGGGTGTCCGTGCCGTCCGAAGCCGTGGAGTGGGTGTGCAGATCAATGCGCACGACGCGTGACTCCGGGGCTCGGCGGGACAGGGGGGACGCTCAAGGATAGCCGGGAATCGAACAGCCCCGGGTCAGCACGCGGTCAGCACCAGTTCAGCGCGCGGTCAGCCCCGGGTCAGGAGAGGATCCGAGGCGACAGCGCCCCGCACGGCACCAGGTCGACCTCCGCACCCGCCTCGCGCAGATCGGTCAGCACCAGCTCGTCGTACATGATCAGGCCCGACCGCTCCGGCCAGACGACCGCCCAGAGCCACAGCCCGCACGCCTCGCCCGCGAAGACCGCTCTGTCGTCGGGCGTACCGGACACGTGCCACAGCGGCGTGGGCCGGCCCGCCGCCAGAACCTTGACCTGCGGCGCCTTCTCCATGTTGATGTACGTGCCGGGGTCCGGTCCGTCCACGCCCGCATAGCGTGCGCCGAGGCCGACCCCGAGCTCCTCCGCGATCAGCAGAAGCTCACCTATACCGCCCAGCGGTCCCGGTCCGGAGCAGGCGACGGCGGTGGCGCGCGAGCCACCGCGGTCGTCGCCGGCGCTGGCCACACCGGTGAAGAGCCAGCCGACAGGCAGCGGCCAGGGCATCCACACCGGCACCTTGGCACGCTTCACCGCCACGGTGAGGGCCTCGACGCTGGGTGGGACCACGGGTTGCAGCGGGTGCACAACGCCGTGGACGTCGCACTGCCAGGAGTCGGCAAAAAGACCGGGCGCCCTGACCCGGCCACCACACTTCGGGCAACTGGGTTCGCCCCTCATAGAGCCCAACGGTCCTCCCCGGCCGTCCTCGCGTCAAGGACGATCACCCGTCCGCAGCGTGCCCCACCGGAAATCAGTCGAGGGGTACGGACGCACGCACCGGGTCGCGCAGGTCAGTGCCGTGCGCCAGCCAGCGCTCCTGCAGCTCCTGTGCGCCCTTGACCCGCTTCCACGCGGCTTCGTTCGGTGTCATCGGCAGCAGCGGCAGAAAGCGCACCGGCTCCATGGGGGCGTCCAGTTCCAGGTCCTCGATCAGGCCGCCGGACTCCGCCACCAGTACGGAACTGAACGGCGCCCCCGGCCACAGCGGTTCACCGAGGTCGAGCGAGGCGCCCGCAGCCACGATGACGCCCTCGACCTGCGGGGAAGCGGCGAGAACCGCGAGCGGGCGCAGCACCTTGTCGGTGTCGGCGACCCCCGCCCGTACCGACAGGACCAGCTCGGCGCGCGGGCCCTTCACCGGGTCGGCGACGACGTCGTTGGGGTCGGCCATCGGCCGGGCCGACATGCCGAGAGTGGCGTAGCGGACGACGTCGCCGTCCACGAACCGCAGTACCTCCACTCGGTCCGTACCGAGGAACGTGACGGCGGCGCGCGCGTCCGGTTCACCCAGAGTCGTACGCAACCGGGCTTCTACCAGCGCAAGAACATCTCCCATACCGCGAGCATAGGTCGCGTATGGAACGGGCAAAGGCAGAGCTTGACACAACAGTGGGCTGATACTCTTGGCCGCTGGTCAGGGCAGCACGCAGAAGCGTGGCTTTCGAGCCCCGACATCACGTCATCCCCCACGGGGGACCGGCCGGAGGAGGTGGGGCTGCGGTGGATCGAAGTCGACCCGGCAGTACCAGCCGCTCTTCCGCACAGCCTGTACAGCCTGTGTCCCCCGGGGCCTGAAGCCCTTCGTACCCGGCCGCCAACCGGTGAAACCTACGGGGCTCACGGCATTTCGCGCGACGGAAGAGCACTCGATATTTGCCTGATCCGTGTCTGAGCGAACGCCGTCACCGCGTCCTTGCGGTGCCGCCCGCTTTGCCGACGTACGGAGCCCCAGCGCTGTGGCCCGCACGTCTCCATTCCGGGCAGTGCCACGCCTCGCAGACGGCTTCTCCGTGAAGGAGCCCGCCATGTCGATGATCCGTGACCTGCGCGCAGCGGTCCGTCCGTCCCTGCGCAAGAGCAGCACTGTGTACAGCAGTTACGACACCACCCGCGACCCGTCGGCGAGCAGCGCGGTCGTCGACTGCGCGGTCTACCGCGACGGCCGTCGGGTGAAGGACGCGGAGTGCCTGACTCCGCACGAGGCGATGATCCGCGTCCGGGAGGGCGGCGGCTTCGCCTGGATCGGTCTGCACGAGCCGACCGAGGCCGAATTCGCCGGTATCGCGGCCGAGTTCGGGCTGCACCCGCTGGCCGTCGAGGACGCCGTACACGCGCATCAGCGGCCCAAGCTGGAGCGGTACGACGACACTCTCTTCACCGTCTTCAAGACGATCCACTACGTCGACCACGCCGAACTGACCGCAACCAGCGAGGTCGTGGAGACCGGCGAAGTCATGTGCTTCACCGGCAAGGACTTCGTCATCACCGTGCGGCACGGCGGCAAGGGCTCGCTGCGTGCGCTGCGCCACCGCCTCCAGGACGACCCGGAGCTGCTCTCCAAGGGGCCTTCGGCGGTGCTGCATTCCATCTCCGACCATGTCGTCGACGGGTACATCGCGGTCGCGGCGGCCGTGCAGGACGACATCGACGAGGTCGAGATCGATGTCTTCTCCGCGCCCGCCAAAGGGAGTCCGCGTGGCTCGGACGCGGGGCGGATCTACCAGCTCAAGAGGGAAGTTCTTGAGTTCAAGCGGGCCGTCGCGCCGCTGCTGCGGCCGATGCAGCAGCTCAGCGAGCGGCCGATGCGGCTGGTCGACCCGGACATCCAGAAGTACTTCCGCGATGTCGCCGACCACCTGGCGCGCGTGCACGAACAGGTCGTCGGCTTCGACGAGTTGCTGAACTCGATCCTCCAGGCCAACCTCGCGCAGGCGACCGTCGCCCAGAACGAGGACATGCGCAAGATCACGTCCTGGGCGGCGATCGTTGCCGTACCGACGATGATCTGCGGCGTCTACGGCATGAACTTCGACCACATGCCGGAGCTGCACTGGCGGTACGGCTATCCGCTGGTCCTCGGCTCCATCGTCGTCGTCTGTGTCACCATCCACCGCACGCTCAAGCGGAACGGCTGGCTCTGACGACGAGCGCGAGGCCGGCCAGGATCACCACCAGGGCGGGGTAGGCGGCCATCGGCGGCTGCTGCCCCAGCCACAGCGCGGCGATCAGGGCCGCGCCCGGGGTCTCCAGCAGAATCGCCGTCGAGGTGACGGAGGGGCCCAGGGTGCTCACGACGCGGTTGAGGAGCGAGTGGCCGAGGAGCTGGGCGGCGGCGGTGAGCGCGGCCAGCTGGAGCCAGGTGGTGGCGCTGTACCCGCCGAGGTCGGCGCCCGCCACCAGGCAGGTCGCGAGCAGGATCAGCGCGGTCGTGGAGTAGCAGATGTAGGTGTACGCCGTCGTGCTCACGGTCCGCCGCACCTCGGCCCCGAGCAGGACGTATCCGGCGGCCGCGATGCCGCCGCCGAGCGCGAGGGCGTCGCCCGCGAGTGCGCGGGGCGAGAGGGTCATGTCGACTCCGGTCAGGATCACCACGCCCGCGACGGCGAGCACCGTCCCGGCCCACACCATGCGGGGCGGGCGGTGGCCCCGTATGCGCAGGAGGATCGTCGTCCAGATCGGCGTGGTGGTGCAGAGCGCGGTCGAGGATGCGACCGAGGTCATGCGCAGGCTGGGCAGCCAGAGCCCGAAGTGCAGGGCGAGCAGCGCCCCGGCCGCGACGGCGAGCAGGAGTGGCCTGCGCCCGATGCGGCGCAGCTCGGCGCGGTGCTTGAGCAGCGCCACGGGGGTCAGTACGCCGACGGCCATGGCGTTGCGCCAGAACGCGATGGCGAGCGCGGGCGCCGCGGTGGCGGCGATGAGCGGCGCCGAGAACGAGACGCTGGCGACGGCGACGCCGAGCAGCACCAGGTCGATACGGGGCGCGGCGGGCGGGGCGCTCAGTGCGCTGGGTTTGCCGTCGGTGCGGCGGGCTGTTGCGGGCACGGGCTCACGGTAAGGGGTGTAGTGCGATGACGGAACTGTCGGGGCACTGGGGAGGCTCTGGGCCTAGGCTTTGACTCATGACGCCCATGCCGCAGACGCCCGCGCCGCAGACGTTCCTCAACCAGGCCCTCGTCGAGGAGGCCACCAAGAAGTCCGGGCTGATCTGGGTGCAGGGCACGGGCCCCGCCCGGTCGCTCTGGCACGTGTGGCACGACGGCGCCGCGTACGTCGTCGGGGACGGCCCCGGCGAGCAGCCGTTCCCCGGGCTGGCCGACGGCGGGACCGCCGAAGTGACCGTACGCAGCAAGGACAAGGGCGGCCGTCTCGTCGCCTGGACGGCCACCGTCACCGAGCACGCGGCCGGCACCGAGGAGTGGGAGGCGGCAGTCGCCGAGCTCAAGGGCAAGCGCCTGAACGCGCCCGACGCGGAGCAGATGACGGAGCGGTGGGGGCGGGAGTGCCGCGTACTGCGGCTGGAGCCGCGGGAGGTGGCGGGGGAGCTGCCGGACGGATCGCTGGCGGCAAGGCCGTTGCCGACGACGGCGACGACGCGGATGCCGGTACCGGCGGGGCTGCCGCGGCTACTGCTGAAGCGACGCGCGAAGCGCTAGTGTCCTGCGCCAATAGTTGATCGTTAGTTGTTGTGTGACTTCTGCTGCTGGTGCGTCAGTTCCTCGTCGGGGCCCGAAGCTGGAACCGCTGCTGCTCTGTGATGAGGAGCGGGCGGTGTTGGAGCGGTGGACGCGTCGGGCGACGTCGGCCCAGGCGCTGGCCCTGCGCGCACGGATTGTGCTGGCGTGCGCGGGGCCGGAGGTGCCGCCGATCGTGGCGGTCGCCCGGGATCTGCGGGTGACCGCGGACACGGTCCGCAAGTGGCGGCGGCGGTTCCTCGCCGAGCGGCTGGACGGGCTGGTGGACGAGCCCCGCCCCGGCCGGCCGCCCAGCATCAGCATCGACCAGGTGGAGTCGGTCGTGGTCACGACGCTGGAGGACCTCCCGAAGAACGCCACCCACTGGTCGCGTAAGTCGATGGCGGACCGCAGCGGTCTGTCGAAGTCCACCGTCGGCCGGATCTGGCGGAAGTTCCAGCTCAAGCCGCACCTGGCGGACACGTTCAAGCTGTCGACGGACCCGTTGTTCGTGGAGAAGGTCTACGACGTCGTCGGCCTGTACTTCAACCCGCCCGAGGGCGCGGTGGTGCTCTCGGTGGACGAGAAGTCCCAAATTCAGGCGCTGGACCGGTCCCAGCCGGTCCTGCCGATAATGCCCGGGATGCCCGAACGGCGCACCCACGACTACGTCCGCAACGGCCTGACCACCTTGTTCGCCGCTTTCGATGTCGCCACCGGTGAGGTCATCAGCGCCCTGCACCGCCGGCACCGGGCGGCCGAGTTCAAGAAGTTCCTGGTCAGGATCGACAAGGAGGTCCCCGCACATCTCCAGGTCCACCTGATCTGTGACAACTACGGCACCCACAAGACCCCGGCGATCAGAACGTGGCTGGCCAAACACCCCCGTTTCCAGCTGCATTTCACCCCGACCGGCTCCTCGTGGATCAACCAGGTCGAGCGGTGGTTCGGCTTCCTGGCCGACCAGATGATCCGTCGCGGCGCACACAAGAACGTCCAAGCCCTCGAAGCCGACATCCGCAAGTGGGTCAAGAACTGGAACGAAGACCCCAAGCCGTTCATCTGGACCAAGACAGCCGAGGAGATCCTCGCCTCGCTCGCCCGTTTCTGCCGACGAATCTCCGGCGCAGGACACTAGGGCGTCGAATCTGGGGGCAAGCCCCCAGACCCCGGACGGCTGACCCGTGCGGCACCGCCCACCCGCACCCACCCAACGCACAATGCCGCGACGCCGCTCAGCCGTTGGACGTCTTCGGGAGCTGGCCGCCGTAGTCGACGGTCTCGTCCTCACCCGGCGCCTCCAGCGCGAAGTCCTCGTCCCACTCGGCGAGCCTCACCACACCCGCCCCACCTGCCCGCTCCAGCTTCAGCGGATACGGCGTACCCATCAGTGAGACGGCGAGGCGGCCGCCCTCACCCGATGCGCCGCCGGTGACCTCGATCGTGCGGACGCCGCCCACGGTCGCGCGCTCGCCCTTGGCCAGCTTGCCGTGCAGCCCCAGGAGCCCGTCGAGCAGGACGTCCTTGTCGGTGAAGCCGCGCAGCTGGTCGTACACGGGGTCGTCGTCCGGCACCTTCACGTACTTGTCTTCCAGCTTGCCCCCGGCCCCCTCGTCCGAGTGGGTCGGCTCGGACGGCTCGGTCTCCTCGTGGTCCCAGAAGTCGGCCCCGGCCTTCATGAACAGCTCGTCGTCGATGCGCAGCAGCTCGAAGGCGCTGCCCTTGGAGGTGACGGAGCCTGTGCCGCCGTCCTCCTTGAGGCGCATGTTGAGCTTGTACGAGCGCCCTTTGCTGACGACCGTGCCCGAGAGATGTACCGCTTCCGCGCGGCCGGCCGCCGCCCGTGCCTTGCCTTCGATGGCGGTGGCGGAGAGTTTCCCCAGCCCGTTGGTCCCCTGGTCCGGATCCGGTTCCTCCGCGCACGCCGTGAGCGACGCGGTGAGCCCGGCGCACACAAGGCCCAGGAGTGCGGCCCGGCGGAGGCGGGCTCGGGCGGCCGGGGGAAATGCAGTCACAAGCGCACTGCCTCTCATGCGGGTGTCCTCATGCGGGTGTCCGGGGTGGCAGCAGGCAGCGTACCTGTGTCGTGCACATCACCCGGAAGGGAGCCGTCCGGATGCCTGTTGGGAGCGGTGTGGACCGGTACGGGCTAGCCTGAACCCGTTATCCAGCCTTATTTGCAGACATAGGGAGGCGCACCGTATGGCATCAGGCGCCGCCCCCCGGATCTTCGTCTCGCACCTCGCGGGCGTCGCGGTCTTCGACCCCAACGGAGACCAGGTCGGCCGGGTGCGCGACCTCGTGGCGATGCTGCGCGTCGGCCGCCGGCCGCCGCGGCTGCTCGGCATGGTCGTCGAGGTGGTCAGCCGACGGCGGATCTTCCTCCCCATGACCCGGATCACCGGCGTCGAGTCGGGGCAGGTCATCACGACAGGCGTCGTCAACATGCGCCGCTTCGAGCAGCGCCCGACCGAGCGCCTGGTCCTCGGCGAGCTCCTCGACCGCCGGGTCCGCCTCGTCGACGGCGGCGAGGAAGTCACGGTCCTCGACGTGTCGATCGTGCAGCTGCCCGCCCGCCGCGAGTGGGAGATCGACAAGGTCTTCGTACGCAAGGGCAAGGGCGGCGCGCTGCGGCGCCGCGGCGAGACCCTGACCGTGGAGTGGTCGGCCGTCACCGGCTTCTCGCTGGAGGAGCACGGACAGGGCGCGGAGAGCCTGCTGGCCACCTTCGAGCAGCTGCGCCCCGCCGACCTCGCCAACGCCCTGCACCACCTGACCCCGAAGCGCCGCGCCGAGGTGGCTGCCGCGCTCGACGACGACCGGCTCGCCGACGTACTCGAAGAGCTGCCCGACGACGACCAGGTGGAGATCCTCGGCAAACTCAAGGAGGAGCGGGCCGCGGACGTACTGGAGGCGATGGATCCGGACGACGCCGCCGACCTGCTGTCCGAGCTGTCCGAGGAGGACCAGGAGCGGCTGCTGACGCTGATGCGGCCGGACGACGCGGCCGACGTGCGGCGGCTGCTCTCGTACGAGGAGCGGACCGCGGGCGGTCTGATGACGACCGAGCCGATCGTGCTGCGCCCCGACGCAACGGTCGCGGACGCCCTGGCGCGCGTACGGCAGCAGGACCTGTCGCCCGCGCTCGCCGCGCAGGTGTACGTGTGCCGACCGCCGGACGAGACGCCGACGGGCAAGTACCTGGGGACGGCGCACTTCCAACGGATGCTGCGGGAGCCGCCGTTCACGCTGGTCAGCTCGATCGTGGAGTCCGATCTGCCGCCGCTGTCGCCCAGCACCCCGCTGCCCGCCGTGACGAGTTACCTCGCGGCGTACAACATGGTCGCGGCCCCCGTGGTGGACGAGGGCGGCTCTCTGCTCGGCGCGGTGACCGTCGACGACGTACTCGACCACCTGCTGCCCGACGACTGGCGCGAGAGGGAATTCCACGAGGGGGAGACCGCCCGTGGGCACTGACAAAGGTGCGGAGCCGAAGGAGCGGGCCAGGTCGGCGACCGGCGCGAGCGCGATGCCGCGGGCACCCCGCGTACGCCTGGACCAGCCGCGCGCGCCGCGCACGCGGCTGCTGCCGGAGTACGACCCCGAGGCCTTCGGGCGGTTCTCGGAGCGGATCGCCCGCTTCCTCGGTACGGGCCGCTTCCTCGTCTGGATGACCCTGACCATCATCCTGTGGGTGGTCTGGAACGTCTTCGCGCCCGCCGTCCTGCGCTGGGACGAGTACCCGTTCATCTTCCTGACGCTGATGCTGTCCCTCCAGGCGTCGTACGCCGCCCCTCTGATCCTCCTCGCGCAGAACCGCCAGGACGACCGGAACCGGGTCACCTACGAGCAGGACCGCAAGCAGAACGAGCGGTCCATCGCGGACACCGAATACCTCACGCGGGAGATCGCCTCGCTGCGCATGGGCCTCGGCGAGGTCGCCACTCGCGACTGGATCCGCTCGGAATTCCTGGACCTGGTCAAGGAGATGGAGGACCGCCGCTCCGTATTCCCGTCCGAACCCGCTTCCGAGAGTGATGAAGGCGACCGCTGACAGGCCTTTCCCGGTGCGGCAGTAAGCGCCGTACCATCGGCGTATGGCTATGGAAGACGCGGTGCGTGAAGCACTGGCGACAGTGAACGACCCCGAGATCCACAAACCGATCACCGACCTCGGCATGGTCAAATCGGTCGAGATCGGGGCAGACGGTGCGGTTGCTGTCGCCGTCTACCTCACCGTCTCCGGCTGCCCGATGCGCGAGACCATCACCAAGAACGTGCGCGAGGCGGTCGAGCGCGTCGAGGGTGTGACAAGCGTCTCCGTCGAGCTCGACGTGATGAGCGACGAGCAGCGCAAGGAGCTCGCGGGCGCGCTGCGCGGCGGCACCGCCGAGCGCGAGGTCCCCTTCGCCCAGCCGGGATCGCTGACCCGTGTGTACGCGGTGGCGTCCGGCAAGGGCGGCGTCGGCAAGTCCTCGGTGACCGTCAACCTGGCCGCGGCGATGGCGGCGGACGGCCTGAAGGTCGGCGTCGTCGACGCGGACATCTACGGGCACAGCGTGCCGCGCATGCTGGGTGCGGACGGCCGTCCGACCCAGGTCGAGAACATGATCATGCCGCCGTCGGCGCACGGCGTGAAGGTCATCTCCATCGGGATGTTCACCCCGGGCAATGCCCCGGTGGTGTGGCGCGGCCCGATGCTGCACCGGGCACTCCAGCAGTTCCTGGCGGATGTCTACTGGGGCGACCTGGACGTCCTCCTCCTCGACCTGCCGCCGGGCACGGGCGACATTGCGATCTCGGTGGCGCAGCTCGTACCGAACGCCGAGATCCTCGTCGTGACGACGCCGCAGCAGGCCGCGGCCGAGGTCGCCGAGCGCGCCGGATCCATCGCCGTACAGACCCACCAGAAGATCGTCGGCGTCGTCGAGAACATGTCGGGCCTGCCGTGCCCGCACTGCGACGAGATCGTCGACGTCTTCGGCACCGGCGGCGGCCAGAGGGTCGCCGAGGGACTGACGAAGACGACCGGCGCGAACGTGCCGGTGCTGGGCTCCATCCCCATCGACGTACGCCTGCGGGAAGGCGGCGACGAGGGCAAGCCCGTCGTGCTGTCCGACCCGGACTCCCCGGCCGGCGCGGCACTGCGCGCGATCGCGGGCAAGCTGGGCGGCCGAGCCCGGGGCCTGTCGGGCATGTCCCTGGGCATCACCCCGAGAAACAAGTTCTGACCTGACCACCCCCCGTTGTGGGCATTCGTTCCGCTTGGGGGTCCCCCTGGACGAAGTCCTTGGGGGAGGAACGGGTGGGCACAACCGACCACTGACCCGCACCTGCTTACGCGAGGGGGGCGCCGCTCACCGAGCGACGCCCCCTTTGCCGTACTCCTGCGCCGCCCTACTGCGCCGCGTAGGCCGAGATGTCCTCAACAACCGAGAAGCCCAACCCGTACGCACTCATCCCACGCCCGTACGCCCCCAAATGCACCCCGGACTGCGTGGACCCCGCAAGCACCCACCCGAACTCCGACTCCCGGTAGTGGAACGGCGTCGGCACCCCGTCCACCGGCAGCGACAGCGCCGACCACTCAGACCCCTCCAGGTCATCGGCCAGCTCGAACGCGGCCTCGGTCTGCTGGTCGAGCCAGTCGTCCCGCAGCGTGTGGTCCAGCGACGCGGGCCAGGTGGACGACAGCAGGCCCGAACCGGCCAGCCAGGCCGCGGAGGACACCGACGTGGCCTCCAGTACGCCCGTACCGTCGCCACTGCGCCGCACCGGGCTGCTCGCGACGGTGACGACGACCGCGAAGCGTTCCTTCTCCTGGCCGTCATCCACTCGTATCGACGGCTCCTCGCCGTGCCCCGTCGAACCGTGCTGGACGGTGCCGTCCGCCGCCATGCCCACCTGCATCAGCCAGCGCGGCCCGGTGAAGGCCTCGTCCAGCCCGTACCAGGGGAACGTTGCGCGCAGATAGCCATCGACCGTACGCCGGGCTACTGGCACCCCCTCCGCTGTGGATGTGCCTGGCGCCAGGGATGCTCCCTGCGCTCCGACCCGACTCGTGGTCTCCATCTATCCGGCCGCCTCCTCGATCCGTAGCGTCCGGAGCGGGCCCGCCCCCCTCGGGCGTCCTCTGACCGGACAGATGGAGGATAGCCACCTTGGTGCGGCTCGTCTGGATTGCCTGGTCTCAGGTGGCGTCTGCGTCGAAGGGCGGACGCTCGCTCTGAGCGGGCGTTTCACGCTTCTTCAGGAGGTCGGGAGTGCCCGCCGATTCTTTCGACAGATTGGCCCGCCCGGCCGAACCCGAATCGCTGTCGCGGCCGTGCACGGCGTCGGCGACCTCGGCGATCTCGCTCTTGAGATCGAAGCTGCTGCGGATCTCCTTCAGCCCCAGATCGTCGTTGTCCATGAGCTGCTTACGGACGAAATTCTTGGGGTTGAGGTCCTCGAACTCGAAATCCTTGAACTCCGGGCCCAGTTCGGAGCGGATGTCCTGCTTCGCGCTCTCGGAGAACTCGCGGATCTTACGGATCGTCGCCGAGGCGTCCTGGATGAGCTTCGGAAGCTTTTCCGGACCGAAGACGAGCACAGCAAGGACCACCAGCGTCACCAGCTCTAGCGCGCCTATGTCACTGAACACCTTGTTGCTCCTTCGGTCCGGGCCCGGTCCACGGTACCCGCCCAATCTGTCCGGCCGGTACCTTCACGCGACACCCATGTGGACGTCTGTGCGCTCGCTCACGTGCCGTCCGCCGAGCCGAGCGTGACGGCGACGGACCGCTCCTCGCCCTCCCGCACCACGGTCAGCTCCAGGCGGTCGCCGGGGCGGTGGGAGCGGATCTTGACGATCAGTTCCTGGCCGTTGTGCACCCGCTGCCCGTCGACCTCGGTGATGATGTCGCGCGGCTGGATCCCGGCCTTGGCGCCGGCGCCGCCGGGTGTCACGGCCGGCCCCTTGGCGCCCTTGGTGCCGACGCGGGCGCCGTCGCCCGTGTACTTCATGTCGAGCGTTACGCCGATCACCGGGTGGGTCGCCCTACCCGTGTTGATCAGCTCCTCGGCCACTCGCTTGCCCTGGTTGATGGGTATCGCGAAGCCGAGGCCGATGCTGCCGCCCTGGCCGCCTTCGAGGCCCGTGCCGTTGCCCGCGGCGCGGATGGCGCTGTTGATGCCGATGACGTTGGCCTTGCCGTCCAGCAGCGGGCCGCCGGAATTGCCCGGGTTTATCGGCGCATCGGTCTGGAGCGCGTTCACATAGCTGACGTCGCTGCCGTCGCCCTTCTCGCCGCCCGCGGTGATGGGGCGTTCCTTGGCGCTGATGATGCCGGAGGTCACGGTGTTCTGGAGGTCGAAGGGTGCGCCGATGGCCACCACCGGGTCGCCGACCTGCACGTTCTCGGAATTGCCCAGGGGCAGCGGCCGGAGGCCGTCGACGCCGGTCACCTGGACGACGGCCAGGTCGTAGCCGCTGTCCTTGCCTATCACCTTCGCCTTGGCGGTCTCGCCGCGGCTGAAGGTGACGGTGATGTTGCCGGAAGCGCCGGCGGGCTCCACCACGTGGTGGTTGGTGAGGATGTGGCCCTGGGCGTCGAGCACGAAGCCGGTGCCTGTGCCCTGCTCGCCCGCGCCGCTGACGTGCAGCGTGACGACGCCCGGCAGAGCGCTGGCGGCTATGCCCGCGACGCTGTCGGCGGGACGCGCCTTGCCGTCCGCCTTGGCGGCCTGCGGGAGCTCGACGCGGGTGATGCCGCCGTTGCGCTCGATGTACGCCCCGACGCCGCCGCCGATGCCTCCGGCGACCAGCGCGATCAGCAGCGCCCCGACGAACAGGCGGGCCCCGCGCCCCTTCTTCTTCGGGGCGCCACCCGGAGCGCCGGGGTGGGTCAGCGGCTGCTGGATGGTGCCCCAGGGGTCGTACTGAAGCCACTGCGAAGGCTGGTGGTGCGGCTGGTGCGGCTGCTGGTTGTGCGGCGGGGACACCGGCAGGGGGGCGTGCGCGGGCCCGGCTGTACCGGCGCCGTTCGAGGCGCGGGCGCCCGGCGGTACGAACGTGCCCTGCGGCGGGGTGGGCACCGGCCGCTGCACGGGCGGCGCGGGCGCCCAGGGTCCTGGGCCTCCGTAGGGCGGTGTCCCGTACGGATCGGGCGCGTGCAGCGGCTGCGGCCGCGTCCGCCCGCCGGGCTCGGAGGCGTACTGCTCGGGGACGTGCTGCTCGGGGGACTGCTGCTCCGGGGACTGCTGCGCTATGCGGTCCGGCGACGCGGCCGCGACCGGCTCCGCGGCTCCGGTCTCCCGGGGCGCGTCCGGCGCGTGCACTTCATGGTCCGGCTGATCCGGTTGGTCGTCGGAGGCGGCATGAACTGCCGCCTCCGGGGCATCCGTTGAGCGGTTGACCGTCCTTGCGGGACGGCTCCACCACTTCGCCTTCGACCCAGCGGGCTTGCCCTCGTCCATGCTCTCCCCGCAACCCACGAGCACGCCGCTCGGGCAGTGCCACCTCGTTGTCCGTGCCCCGTGGGGGCACCCTCCATGGATTCAACCAGGTTTGCGAATGGCCGCGCAGTGGCCGGTGGACGTCAGGGCGAAACAGGCAGCCCGGACTGGGACGGAGCTGCCAACTGGCTTGCCGACGGCGAGAACGACACCGGCGGTTTCCGATGAGGGGCATGACTGAACGGCAGAGACGAAACCGACGGACGTATCAGCGGCAGCGGGGCCGCGCCGCTCAGCAGAGGCGCCGAGAACGGATGCGTCAGTGGCTGGACCGGGCCCGTACCCATGCCCACTTCTACGTATCTGGACGGCACAGCGGCGGTGGAGTTGACCGAACTGGGCGCTGCTGCGGGACGTTCGCCGGATGCCGCGAGCAGGCCGCCGCGCTCGCTGCGGCGGCTGGTGCTTTCCGTGGCAGCGGCGGCCGTGGTGGGCGTACGCAGCGGCGTGACGTTGTTGCCCGAGGCTCCGCCTCGGGCATTGGTCTCACCCCCTGATCCCAGCGGCATGGCGCCGCCGAGCGCGAACGCCGCGAGCGACACCGCACTGGCCGCCGCGAAGGCGAACCGCCGCCCCCGTCCGCCCGAACGCTCCGCCTCCGCGCGGCCCACGTCATGGATGCGGAAGCCCCGCTCGGACGCGGCGGCCGGAAGGGCGTGCCCCCCGGTCGGCATGTAGAAGACGCCACCGGGTCTCCCCCTCGGGGTGTCCGTGCCGAAGACTCCGTTCCCGAAGGTTCCGCGGCCGAACAGGTTTCCGTCGTCGCCGTCGTCGCCCCCGGGGCCACCGGCGGGCAGGCCCTGGAGTCGTGCGAGCAGGCCCTCGGAGGGCGGCGGCGGTGCGGTGGTCGAGAAGACGCTCTTCAGCCTGCGCTGGGCGTCGGCCTCTGCTTTGCACTTGGCACACGTCGCCAAGTGCGACAGGACACGCTCGCGGGCGTCGTGGTCCAGCTCACCGTCCACCAGGGCGGCCAGCCGGTCCCCCAGGTGCTGCTCGGCAGAAGTGGGTCGGGTGCCACTCACTCGGCTCCGCCCTCTCCGCCCACCACCGGGATACCCGTGCCGACCGTCGCAAGCGAACGCTGCTCGGCACGGGCCTCGGGAGACCGGTGCTGCAGAGCCTTGCGCAGATGGGAGCGGCCCCGGTGGATTCGGCTGCGTACAGTGCCGAGCTTGACGCCCAGCGTCGCGGCGATCTCCTCGTACGAAAGCCCCTCGATGTCACAGAGCACGACGGCCGCACGGAACTCGGGCGCGAGAGTGTCCAGCGCCTGCTGCACGTCCGCGTCGAAGTGCGTGTCGTTGAAGACCTGCTGCGGGGACGGTTCACGGCTCGGCAGCCGCTCGGCGGCGTCGTCGCCGAGCGCGTCGAAGCGGATCCGCTGCTTGCGGCGGACCATGTCCAGGAACAGGTTGGTCGTGATGCGGTGGAGCCAGCCCTCGAAAGTGCCGGGCGTGTAGGTCGACAGCGAGCGGAAGACACGGACGAAAACCTCTTGGGTGAGGTCCTCGGCATCGTGCTGGTTTCCGGTCAGACGGTAAGCGAGGCGGTAAACGCGGCCACTTTGCGTGCTGACGATCTCCTCCCATGTGGGCGGAGTCCACGCCTGAGATTCCGCATCTGAGGCGAAGGTCGCGGTCTGTGCGGAGCCGTTGAGGCCATGGGCGCGGTCAGCAATGTCGGTCACGGATTTCGGCTCACCCGCCGATCTGAGAAAGCGCCGCAGCACTCCACCCCGATCCACAGGCGCAGCCGCACCTCCCCTGTCGGCTCTGGTGGTGTCCAGTGGAGCCCCTACCATAGCCACCTCGCCCGTTAGCTCCGGATAAGCATCTTTACGTGAATTTGGAACCCGCACTCGGTCCTGATTCATCTCTCCCCCTGCCGTCATAACGCCCGGTCCCATCTGCGGGTTCCCGACGTCAGCGGATACAGTCACGGTTGCGCCAACTACGGGGACAGGAGAGGCCCATTACCGCCAACCGGCAGACGAGCTGGGCGTTCGCCGACGCCTATGTCGCCGAGGACGAAGCCCTGCACTGGGCTCGTGATCGGGCGCGGGACGCTGGGCTCCGCTCGGTCTCGCCCGGCGCCGGCGGTGCCCTGCGGCTGCTCGCTGCCACGGCGGACGCCAAGGCGGTCGCCGAAATCGGTACGGGCACCGGCGTCTCCGGCATATATCTGCTGCAGGGCATGCGGCCGGACGGCGTACTCACCACCGTCGACCCGGAGCCGGAGCGGCAGCAGTTCGCCCGCGAGGCGTTCCGTGCGGCAGGCTTCGCCGGCAACCGGGCTCGCTTCATTCCGGGCCGCGCCCTGGACGTGCTCCCACGGCTCGCGGACGGCGGCTACGACCTCGTCTTCTGCGACGGGGACCGGCTCGAGTGCATGGACTATCTCGCTGAATCGTTGCGCCTGCTCAGACCGGGCGGAATCGTCGTTTTCGAGGGTGTCTTCGCGGACGGCCGTACGGTCGACTCCGCGGCCCAGCCTGCGGAGGTGCTGCGCCTGCGGGAGCTGCTGCGCTCCGTACGGGAGAGCCGGCGGCTGGTCCCGTCCCTGCTCCCGGTGGGCGACGGCCTGCTGTGCGCGGTACTCCGCGCCTAGGGCGTGTCCGGCGGATCAGGCCGGCTTCAGGGTGCGGCGTGTTCTCGGTGCTGGTGAGCGGGGCTTGGTGCGTGCAGCTGCAAGGCGGAGGAGGGAGTCGACGCGGAGCGATTGGGGCCTCCCCTGCTCGAGCGAAGCCGAGAGCTTGGGGAAGAGTGACGACAACGCCGCAGATGTGCGCACCAAGCCCCGCGGCCCAGGCATGATCCGCCGGACACGCCCTAACCCGGCGGGCATCAGCATTTCGGGAGGGCGACACACCACTGCCCCGGCACGCTGTACGCGTGCCGGGGCAGTGGAAAGTTCGGGCGCTTCCGCTTCTAGCCGACGACCTTCTTCAGAGCGTCGCCGAGCGCATCGGCCTCATCCGGAGTCAGCTCGACGACAAGTCGACCGCCGCCTTCGAGCGGAACGCGCATGACGATGCCCCGCCCCTCCTTGGTCACCTCGAGCGGGCCGTCGCCCGTCCGCGGCTTCATGGCCGCCATGCTCGTTCCCCTTCCTGAAACCAGCTCATCGCAGCCGACAACCCAGGTGTCACCGGCATCGAACACATTGCTTCCAGGTCATTATCCCGCATCGCAGGACCCAATGACCAACATCGGTCGGCATCGCTTGTGCAACGCGCTCTCCCATAACCCCTCATTTCGGCAGTCCGCCTGCGATACTTCGCCGCCGTCGGCCACTCAGGGACCCCACTTTGTTTGACGCAGGTCACATGTTCACGCCCGGTGATCTTCCGCCATGCTGAGCTGGACATGCCCGCCCGAGCCGCAAAAGGGGATCTACTGATGGCCGACACCGTGCTCTACGAGGTGACCGACGGACTCGCAACGATCACGATCAATCGTCCCGAGTCCATGAACGCCATGAACACCGAGGCCAAGGTCGCACTACGGGACGCCGTGCAGGCCGCAGCCGCCGATTCCGCGGTACGGGCGGTCCTGCTCACCGCCACCGGCCGGGCCTTCTGTGTGGGCCAGGACCTCAGGGAGCACACCGCCTCGCTCGCCGCCGACCGCGAGGCGGGCACGGGCCAGACCATGAACACGGTGCGCGAGCACTACAACCCCATCGTGCGGGCCCTGACCGAGATGCCGAAGCCGGTCGTCGCCGGGGTCAACGGGGTCGCCGCCGGCGCCGGGGCGGGCTTCGCGTTCGCCGCCGACTACCGGGTCGTAGCAGACAACGCCGCCTTCAACACGGCCTTCGCCGCCGTCGCTCTGACCGCCGACTCGGGCGTTTCCTGGACGCTGCCGCGCCTGATCGGCCAGAGCCGCGCCGCCGACCTGCTGCTCTTCCCGCGCTCCATCTCCGCGCAGGAGGCGTTCGACCTGGGCATCGCCAACAAGCTCGTCCCGGCCGATGACTTGGCCACGGAGGCGGCCGCCGTCGCCCGCGCCCTGGCCGAGGGGCCGACCCTCGCGTACGCCGCGATCAAGGAGTCCATGGCGTACGGCACGGCTCACAGCCTCAGCGAGACCCTCGAAAAGGAGGACGAACTCCAGTCGAAGGCGGGCGCGTCGGAGGACCACACCATCGCCGTCGAGGCCTTCATCGCCAAGGAGAAGGCGAAGTACGTCGGCCGCTAGGAGCTGGAACCGCGGCGGGAGCCCTAGGAAGCCCCGCCGCGCACCACGCACTCCGCGAGGTGGTCGTCGACCAGGCCGCACGCCTGCATCAGCGCGTACGCGGTAGTGGGGCCCACGAAGCGTATGCCGCGCTTCTTGAGGGCCTTGGACAGCGCGACGGACTCGGGGGTGACCGCCGGGACGTCGGAGATTGTGCGGGGCGCCGGGCGCGTCGCGGGATCCGGGGCGTACGACCAGATGAGGGCGTCGAGCTCGCCGGCCTGCCAGTCGGCGAGCGTCCTGGCGTTGGCGAGGGTCGCGGCGATCTTGGCGCGGTTGCGGATGATGCCCGGGTCGGCGAGCAGGCGCTCCGCGTCGGCGTCCGTGAAGGCGGCCACCGAAGCGATCTTGAAACCGTCGAAGGCGGTACGGAAGCCCTCGCGCCTGCGCAGGATCGTCAGCCAGGACAGGCCGGACTGGAACGCCTCCAGGCAGAGCCGTTCGTACAGCGCGTCGTCGCCGTGGACCGGGCGGCCCCACTCCTCGTCGTGATACGCCACGTACTCCTCGGTGGCCAGGCCCCACGGGCAGCGCAGGCCGCCGTCCGGGCCTGCCACGGCGCCGCCCACCGTCACCGCCGTCATGACTGCGGCTCCTCGTCCGACGCGTCCCTGAAGAGGCCCCGGCCGCCGACCGCTCTTGCCTGGACGCCCGCCAGCGCGGCCTCCAGCTCCGCGATCCGCGCGTCGCGCTCCGCGAGCTCCGCGCCCACCCTGCCCAGCACGTCGTCGACGTCGGACATCCGGTACCCCCGGGGCGCCATCGGCAGGCGCAGCGCCTCGATGTCCGCCCGGCCCACAGGGCGTGTCACGGGCAGCGGGTCCACGAACTCCTCGGGTGCCGTTTCCGGCAGAACGCCACCGCTGTCGCTGCCGCCTCCGCCCACCACGGCGAGGGTGACCGCGGCGACCACCACGACCATCGCCACAACCAAGAACAAGAACACGAGCGTCTCCCCGGGGCACGCACAAAGCGGAAACTGTCCAGTCCCGATCGTGCCATGCGGCACTGACAGTTAAGGTCGCAGGCGACCGATGCGAGGAGGAAACACGGTGCTCAGGCTGGGACGGCGCGAGTTCGGAGCGCACGAGCCGGTGATCATGGCGATCGTGAACCGGACCCCGGATTCCTTCTACGACCAGGGTTCGACCTTCGACGACGAGCCTGCGCTGGCCCGCGTCGAGCAGGCGGTGTCGGAGGGCGCTGCCATCATCGACATCGGCGGCGTGAAGGCCGGTCCGGGCGAAGAGGTGAGCGCCCTTGAGGAGGCGCGGCGGACGGTCGGTTTCGTGGCCGAGGTCCGCAGGCGGCATCCGGACGTGGTGATCAGCGTCGACACCTGGCGGCACGACGTCGGCGAGGCGGTCTGCGAGGCGGGCGCGGATCTGCTGAACGACGCATGGGGCGGGGTGGACCCGAAGCTCGCCGAGGTGGCGGCCCGTTTCGATGTGGGCCTGGTCTGTACGCACGCGGGCCACGCGGAGCCGCGGACGCGGCCGCACCGGATCGAGTACGACGACGTGATGGCGGACATTCTCGACGTCACGGTCGGGCTGGCCACGCGCGCGGAGAAACTCGGGGTGCGGCGCGACGCGATTCTGATCGACCCGGGGCACGACTTCGGCAAGAACACCCGGCACAGTCTCGAAGCGACGCGGCGGCTCGGCGAGATGGTGGAAACGGGTTGGCCGGTGCTCGTCTCGCTGTCCAACAAGGACTTCGTCGGCGAGACGCTCGACAAGCCGGTGAAGGAACGGGTGATCGGCACGCTGGCCACGACGGCCGTCTCGGCGTGGCTCGGGGCGCAGGTCTATCGCGTGCACGAGGTCGCGGAGACGAAGCAGGTGCTGGACATGGTGGCGGCGATTGCGGGCCACCGGGCGCCGACGGTGGCGCGGCGCGGACTGATGTAGTCGGCGATGCGCGTGCGGTGCGTACGGCGGGGCGGGTGCGGTGCGGGTGGGCCTGCGGCGGGCTGTTCCCCTACCCCCCTTCCCGCTGTGACATTTTGCGGCTGCCGCCGCGTGGGGGGGGGCTCCGCCCAGACCCCGGTCCTCAAACTCCCCCAAGGACTTCGTCCAGGGGGGACCCCCAGACGGGCTGGATTTCCAGCCCGTCCGGCGTTCCCTACCTGCCCGTCTCCTTCGACACCAGGGCAACCGCCTCGTCCACGTCGTCCGTGAGGTGGAACAGCAGCAGGTCCCGCTCCGACGCCTTGCCCTGCGCGATCACCGTGTCGCGCAGCCAGTCGACGAGCCCGCCCCAGTACTCCGTACCGAACAGCACGATCGGGAAGCGCGTCACCTTGCGGGTCTGGACCAGGGTGAGGGCCTCGAACAGCTCGTCCAGCGTGCCCAGGCCGCCCGGCAGGACCACGAAGCCCTGTGCGTACTTCACAAACATCGTCTTGCGGACGAAGAAGTAGCGGAAGTTCACGCCGATGTCGACATGCGGGTTGATGCCCTGCTCGAAGGGCAGCTCGATGCCGAGGCCGACCGAGATGCCGTTCGCCTCTCGGGCGCCCTTGTTCGCCGCCTCCATCGCGCCGGGGCCCCCGCCCGTGATCACCGCGAAGCCGGCCTCGACCAGGGCTCGTCCGAGCCGGGTGCCCACCTCGTACTCGGGAGAGCCGGGAACCGTGCGTGCGGAGCCGAAGACGCTGATCGCGCTGGGGAGTTCGGCGAGTGCGCCGAAGCCCTCGACGAACTCCGACTGGATTCGCATGACCCGCCACGGGTCGGTGTGCACCCAGTCGGCATCGCCCTCGGTGTCCAGCAGCCGCTGGTCCGTGGTGCCGGCCTGGATCTGATCGCGGCGGCGCAGCACCGGACCCAGTCGCTGCTCGTCCGGGGTCCGCTCCTCTTCAGGAATCGTCATGCCGTACTCCCTCCGCTGCCGAACATTGTCCGGTCAGGGTAGGTCCACAGACGTGGCGAAAAGTGAAATTCAGGCAGTCAGCCAGGCATGGAGTCGTTCCTCGCAGTGCGTGATGCGCTCAACGGCCACATGCTCGTCGCGCTTGTGGGCGAAGAGCGGGTCCGCGGGGCCGTAGTTGACCGCGGGCACACCGAGCGCGCTGAAGCGCGAGACGTCCGTCCAGCCGAACTTGGGCCGCGCGGAGCCGCCCACCGCCGCCATGAACGCCGCGGCGGCCGGGTGCGACAGACCGGGCAGGGCCGCGCCCGAGTGATCGTCCACGACGAACTCGGCGATGCCGCAGTCCGCGAAGATCTCCCGTACGTGCGCGAGCGCCTCGTCCTCGCTGCGGTCGGGCGCGTACCGGAAATTGACCGTCACCGTGCAGGCGTCGGGGATGACGTTGCCCGCGACACCGCCCTCGATCTTTACGGCGTTGAGGCCCTCGCGGTACTCCAGGCCGTCGATCAAGGGACGCCTCGGCTCGTACGCCGCGAGCCGGGCCAGGATCGGCGCGGCCGCGTGGATGGCGTTGGAGCCCATCCAACTGCGCGCCGAGTGCGACCGCTCGCCCGCCGTGCGCAACAGCACCCGCAGCGTGCCCTGGCAGCCGCCCTCCACCTGGGCGTCGGAGGGTTCGAGGAGTACGGCGAAGTCGCCCGCGAGCCAGTCGGGGTGGGCGTCGGCGATGTGGCCGAGGCCGTTGAGGTGGGCGGCGACTTCTTCGTTGTCGTAGAACACGAAGGTGAGGTCGCGGTTGGGCTCGGGGACGGTCGCCGCGATACGGAGCTGCACGGCGACGCCCGACTTCATGTCGCTCGTGCCGCAGCCCCACAGGATGCCGTTCTCGTCGAGCCTGGACGGCACGTTGTCGGCGATCGGGACGGTGTCGATGTGCCCGGCCAGGATGACCCGCTCGGCCCGCCCCAGGTGCGTACGGGCCACCACGTTGTTGCCGTACCGGTCGACGGTGAGGTGCGGCAGTGCGCGCAGCGCCTCCTCGATGGCGTCGGCGAGTGCCTTCTCGGTGCCGCTCTCCGACGGGAAGTCGACGAGCCGGGCGGTCAGCGTGGGGGCGTCCAGGGCGAGGTCAA
The DNA here is from genome assembly GCF_028807635.1 of Streptomyces spiramyceticus. Lineage (NCBI taxonomy): Bacteria > Bacillati > Actinomycetota > Actinomycetes > Kitasatosporales > Streptomycetaceae > Streptomyces > Streptomyces spiramyceticus. The sequence continues at coordinate 4,395,107 of NZ_JARBAX010000001.1, read as the reverse complement.
GCGGTGTTTCGGCCATGCCCCCGACCCTAGCGCGCGACGTCCGGGGACAGCCGGGGAGCCGGAAACGGAAGCACCCCACAGGCCTGTCACAGGCCTCAAGTACCTTAGGCAGCGTGCCTGAGTCCAGCTCTTCCGCAGCTCGCGGCCGCGCCCTGCGCATCACGGCGGGTGTCGCCGTGCTGCTCGCGCTGGCCGGGTATCTGGTGGCGCAGTTCGTGACCGGTGGCGGAGGCGCACCGCGCTGCACGGTGCGCTCGGCGGCGGGCGACGGGGCGACGTACGAGATCAGTCCCGAGCAGGCCGTCAACGCCGCGACGATCTCCGCCGTCGGCACCTCGCGCGGAATGCCGCAGCGAGCGGTGACGATCGCGCTCGCGACCGCCCTCCAGGAGTCGGCGCTGCGCAACATCAGGCACGGCGACCGGGACTCGCTCGGCCTCTTCCAGCAGCGCCCCTCGCAGGGCTGGGGCACCGAGAAGCAGATCCTCGACCCGGGGTATTCGGCCGGGAAGTTCTACGAGCACCTGGCGAAGGTCCCCGGCTATTCGCGGCTGCCCCTGACGGTCGCCGCCCAGCGCGTCCAGCGCAGTGGCTTCCCGCAGGCGTACGCGAAGCACGAGCCCGACGCCGCGCTGCTGGCCGCCGCGCTCACCGGCCGCGCACCCGCGTCGCTGACCTGCGCGGCGCCGCAGGACGGCCGGCCGGGCAAGCCTGCCGACGTACGGGCCGCGCTGGTGCGGGACTTCGGTCCCGATGTGCTGCCGACGGCGCAGGCCGCCGGTTCGCCGACCGGCACCGGGGGCGAGAAGGCCCAGCCCGGCGGCGCCCCGGCGGGAGCGACGGTGACCGTGCCCGTACCCGCTCGGGCGGCGGGCAACACCGGCAGCAATGGCAGCGCCGACGGTGACGGCGATCCGCGCGGCTGGGAGCTGGCGCACTGGGCCGTGGCCAATTCGTCCGAATTGCACATCGCGCAGGTCTCCTACGCGGGCCGGGTGTGGTCCGCCGGAGAGTCCGGGGACTCCGGGAAGAAATGGCGCAAGGCGGACGCCGAGTCCGGCACGGGAAAGTCCGGCAGCACTCAGAACGGCACCGGAGAAGTCCGAATCACCACCGCGCAATAGTGCGGACGGTCACCCGAAAGCAGTACGGAGATCACGCCGGTTCGGCGCTCCAGGGAAACCCGGCCACCCAGGCGCCACCTTTTCCCAATCCCCTTGCGAATAAAGGGCATTGACGATTCTGCGGCTAACTCCGAGGCGGATCATTTGCCCGGATTCATCCACAGCCGATTATGCGATGCATTACCAACTCTTTACCTTGGCGCACCGCAACTTTCCCCGCCCTCGGAGGGGTTGTCACTGCGTCCGATCGTCGGACAGACCCTCTTCATCAAACGTCTATCCCGTCTAAGGAGCACCATGTCCCTCCCCCTGACCCGTCGGATCGCCCGCGCCGCACTGCTGATCGCGGCCGGCGCAGCCCCCGTGGTCGGTGCGGCCGGCTCCGCAAGCGCCGTAGACCTCCCCGCCGCCCCGAACCTGGGTGGCGTGACCGCCGTGGACGGCGCCGGCCTCGGCGACACCGTCGACGGAGCCTCGCAGCAGGCCACCAAGACGGCGGGCAACACCGGCAGCAAGGCCGTCAAGAAGGCGGTCCCTGCCGCGGGCAAGACCGTCGGCAAGGCCGGCAAGATGGCCGCTCCGGCCGCGCAGAATGCTGCCGGTCACATCGCCGGCACCGCCGGAGGCGCCCTCGGCGAGACCGCCTCGACCGCGACCGAAACCGGCCTCCCGACCGCGGGTCTGCCCACCCAGGGCGTGCCGTCGACCGACAACCTGCCGCTGCAGGGCCTGCCCCTCAGCTAGTCCGTACGCAGCCCGCACAAAAACGGAGGGGCCCCGGGGAGCACGAACTCCCCGGGGCCCCTTCCTGTATGCAATGCGCATCAGCCGAGGCGCTTGACCGCCGCCTCGACGCGCTCGTCGGTGGCCGTGAAGGCCACCCGTACGAAACGGTCGCCCGCCGCCCCGTAGAAGTCACCGGGAGCCACCAGGATCCCCAGGCCCGCCAGGTACCCGACCGTCTCCCAGCACGGCTCGTCGCGCGTCGCCCACAGGTACAGGCTCGCCTCGCTGTGCTCGATCCGGAAGCCGTGCGCCTCCAGAGCGGTCCGCAGCGCCGCGCGCCGGGCCGCGTACCGCACGCGCTGTTCCCTCACGTGTACGTCGTCACCGAGCGCCGCCACCGTCGCCGCCTGCACCGGCGCGGGCGTCATCATGCCGCCGTGCTTGCGGATCTGCAGCAGGTCGCCGAGGACCGCCGCGTCGCCCGCCAGGAAGGCGGCCCGGTAGCCAGCCAGGTTGGAACGCTTGGAGAGCGAGTGGACGGCGACGATGCCCTCGTACGTACCGCCGCACACATCGGGGTGCAGTACGGAGACGGGCTCGGCCTCCCAGCCCAGCTCCAGGTAGCACTCGTCGCTGAAGACCAGCACGCCGTGCTCACGCGCCCATGCGACGATCCGGGTCAGCTCGTCCTTGGCCAGGACTCGGCCGGTCGGGTTCGAGGGCGAGTTGAGCCACAGGAGCTTGACCCGGGTGGGGTCGAGGTCCGCGCTGGGGTCGTCGTACACGACCGGCTCGGCGCCCGCCAGCCGTGCGCCCACCTCGTACGTCGGGTACGCGAGCCGCGGGTACGCGACCTGGTCCCCCGCGCCCAGACCCAGCTGCGTCGGCAGCCATGCCACCAGCTCCTTCGAGCCGACGACGGGCAGGACGTTGGTGTGCCCCACACCGCGCGCACCGAGCCGCCGCTGCACCCAGCCGGTGAGCGCGTCGCGCAGCTCGGCCGTGCCCCACACCGTGGGATAGCCCGGGGAGTCCGCGGCCGCGACAAGAGCCTTCTGGATCAGGTCGGGGACCGGGTCGACGGGCGTGCCGACGGACAGGTCCACGATGCCGTCCGGGTGGGCGGCCGCCGTCGCCTTGTACGGCTCCAGCTTGTCCCAGGGGAAGGTGGGCAGGCGGTCAGTGACTGCGGACACGGTGCTTCACTTTCTCGTGCTCGTACGGGCGGCAAAAAACGCCTCGGTCCCGTACGGCGGCAGGCCGTACGGGACCGGGGCGGCGCACTTGCCTCGTCGCTTACTGGTTCTGCGGGGGCAGTGCTGCGATGAAGGGGTGGTCACGCTCAATCAGGCCCAGCTTCGAGGCACCACCGGGCGAACCGAGCTCGTCGAAGAACTCGACGTTCGCCTTGTAGTAGTCCTTCCACTCCTCAGGAGTGTCGTCCTCGTAGAAGATTGCCTCGACCGGGCAAACCGGTTCACAGGCACCACAGTCGACGCATTCGTCCGGGTGGATGTACAAGGACCGGGAGCCCTCGTAGATGCAGTCGACCGGGCACTCCTCGATGCACGCCTTGTCCTTGACGTCGACACAAGGCTGCGCGATGACGTAGGTCACGCTGTCGTTCCTCCTCGATAGGGCGCGGCGGGCCGATCTGCGGCTCCGTCGCGTTGGCGCGCGGGAGCGCGGCGTCGTCGATGCCCAGTACCTAGTATCTCCGTTCCCGGGCACGATCCGAACAGGAGGGGCGGACAGATCGATGGAATTCACAGCCGGAGGACGGCTTGAGGTCCGTATTTCGCCTGCTGACGTGGGCAAACGGGTATCAGTCAGGCGCGTGGGCGGGTCCGGAGCGCCGGGTGAGAAGTTCACCGACACGGTCGGTGTGCTCACATCCTGGGACGCGGGTGTGCTGTCGATCACACGCAAGGGTGGCGAGTCGGTCAGAATCCCGGAATCCGCGCTGGTCGCGGGCAAGGTCGTACCCTCCGCACCGGCTCGTCGGCGCGGCCCTGCGGCGAACTTCGAGGAGCTCGCGCGGGTCACCGCACGCGCCTGGCAGCCCGTCGAGAGCGAGCCCCTCGGCGACTGGCTCCTGCGGGCCGCCGGCGGCTTCACCCGCCGTGCCAACTCGGCGCTGCCGCTCGGCGATCCCGGGATGCCGCTCGATGCGGCGCTCGTGAAGGTGCGGGAGTGGTACGCGGTACGGGGGCTTCCCGCGTACGTCCAGGTCTCGACCGGGGCAGAAGGCACGCAGGAACGTCTCGGCGCGGAACTGGAGCGGCGCGGCTGGCTGCGCGAGGTCTCCGCCGACGTACGGATCGCCGCGCTCGCGCCCATCGCGGACCTGGACGCGGATGTCTCACGGGTACGCCTGGACCGGGCGTGCGACGCGGCGTGGCTCTCGCGCTACCAGCGGTTCGAGGAGCCGGGGCCCGACGTACTGAAGGTGCTGGGGAGTGGGCCGTCCGTGTGGTTCGCGTCCGTCCCCGGCGAAGGCCGGGCGCCCGCCGCGATCGGGCGGTGCGTCGTCGACGGGCGCTGGGCCGGGTTCATGGCCGTCGAGGTCGATCCGGCGTACCGGCGCCAGGGGCTGGCCCGCGCCGTCATGACCGCGCTGGCCCGGCGGGCGCTGGACGAAGGGGCGTCGGCCGCGTGGCTTCAGGTCGAGGCCGACAACGGCGGTGCGCGGGCTCTGTACGACGGCATGGGCTTCGCGACGCACCACAGCTACCACCACTTCCGACCGGCGTAGGCAGGGTACGAACGGCATATGCAACCGACCGAGCGGCGGCACCGTTTCGCCGAGGAGGCCCGCGCCGAACGGCCCGATCTGGCACTGCTGTGCCTGCTGGTGGGCGCGGAGGCGGACGCTTCACTGGACCAGGCAGGGATGGACGCGGCCGAGATCGAACTCGACCGGCTGGCCGGGCTGCTGCCGTTCCGCCCCGGCGGTGCGCGGGGGTGGGCCTCCGCCGTGTCCGACCTCCTCGGTGCGCGCTGCGGGTTCGGGGGATCGCCGAATGACTACCAGCGGCTGGAGTCCTCTCTGCTGCACGAGGTGCTGCGGCGGCGGCGCGGGCTGCCGATTCTGTTGTCGGTCGTGTGGATCGAAGTGGCCCGGCGGGCGGGCGCCCCGGTGTACGGAGTCGCCCTGCCCGGCCACTTCGTGGTCGGCTTCGGGCCTCCCGGCGAGCAGGTCCTCGTCGACCCCTTCGACGGGGGGCGGCTGTTGACGGGCGCTGACGCGGAACTGCTGGTCGCTGGGGCTACGGGGGAACCGCTCGACCCTTCGATGCTGGTGCCGGCGGATCCGCTGGAGATCGTCTTGCGGATCCTGAACAACATCCGCGCATGGGCGGCGGCCCGCCCCGAGCGTACGGACGTCCAGCTGTGGGCGGTCGAACTGTCGCTGCTGCTCCCGGCGCATCCGGCGCGGCTCAGATACGAGCGGGCCCAACTGCTGGTGCAGCGGGGCGATTTCCTGGGCGGCGCGGCGGAGATGGAGGCGTACGCGGAGGTACTGGCGGAGGTGGAACCGTCATCGGCGGAGGTAATCCGCCGGAGGGCACGGGCGGCACGGGCGAGGCTGAACTGAGGTTTGCGGGGGGGTGCGGGGCGGGTTGCCGGGGCGGTGGCAGGGCGGCCGGTCGTAGTGCCGGGGGCGGGCGCGCGCTGCCGGGCCGGTGGTGGTGCCGGGGGCCGGGGCCAAAGCGGTGCGGGGCCTGTCGTGGTGCCGGGGGCGGGACGCTGCGGGGCCTGTGATGGTGCCGGGGGCCGGGGCCTACGGGAGCGGCATTCGGGACTGCATGATTTAGCTGCGATCCCGGGTCACCGAAAGCCCTCCCGGCGTCCCGCGCACAAATCACGTTTTACGTCCCGAACACCACTCCCTACGGCCCCGTCCCCCTCCCGTACGTCGCCAACACCGACCGGCGCCGGTCGACGGCACAGGTGAACGGGGGCGGCACCCCTGGGCGAGCGGGGCCGGATGGACCACCGGCGCGAGGGGGCGGGACGCGCAGGGGGCGCTGTTCGGGACGTAAAGCGTGATTTGTGCGCGAATTACTGGCCTCGCAAACGCAGCCCCCGCACCGCAGCTAAATCATGCAGTCCCGAATGGCGCCCCCGGAGCGGCCCGACCCCGCCCGGGGCCCACCCGGCGCAAGCCAAACCCCGCACGGGGCCCACCGGCGCAAGCCAAGATCAGCTCGGGTTGAGGCTGATCTCCTGGACTCGCTGCGCCGGCGTCTTGCCCAGCAGTGCCGTCTGCATCGCGTGGGCCACGTCGTCCGCGGTTACCGGGTGCTTCTTGCCGTCGCCCTTGGTGATCTGTACGCCGTCGAAGACGCCGTCGAGCAGTTGCTCGATCGCCGGCTTGTTGTAGACCTCCACCAGGCGCCCGTTGATCGGCTTCATGGAGAGGATCTTCGGCAGCGACCTCGCCGGGCCGAACTGGATCTGCTTGCCGCCCGCCTTGATCGTGATCAGGCCGGACATCGCGGGCTGGGCGAATTCCTTCATGGCCCGGTTCAGTTCGGCCGGGCCGACCGTCGGCTCCTTGGCGGCGACCGGCAGCTCCACCATGTTCGGCTTCCCGGTCTCGACCTGCGCCCGGTACGCGTCCCTGACCGAGATCATCGAGCGGTTGACGTCGAGCTGCTTGCCCGCCTTGCCGGGTACGGCGATCGCCTTGCCCGGTACGAACTTGATCGTGCCTTCGCTGGCCGTGCCCGAGTCGCCCGCCAGGTCGGCCAGCGCCACGCTCAGCTTCTCCTCGTCGACCGGGATCACCGGCTCGGCGACGCGCTCGCCGCCGAAGAGGGAGCCGATCACGGAAACGGGGTTGTAGTCGCTGCCCGCCGCGCCGCGCACGGTTTCCTGGCTGTCCAGGGCGAGGCCCGCCTTCTCCGGCGTGAGCTGCATCCGCTTGCCGTCGACCGCGAGCTGGAGCGGGGTGGTGGCGCGCTTGCCGAGGGCGGCTTCGAGCTTGCTGACGGCCTCGTCCTTGGTGCCGCCGCCGATGTCGACGCCGAGGACGGTGGTGCCCTTCGGTACGTCGGAGTGGTTCATCAGCAGCCCGGCGCCGTACGCGATACCGGTCAGCACCACGACGCCGACGGCAGCCAGGACCAGCTTGGAGCGGCCCTTCTTGGCGGGCGCGGGTGCGGGCGCGGGCGTGGCGCGCGGCGGGGCGGCCGGGCCCAGCGGGTCGTTCGGGAAGCCCGGCGTCGGGTCGGGAACGAAGCGGCCGCCGGTGTCACCGGAGTGCGGCGGCGGGGCGAACGGCGAGTGCCGGTCGACGGGCTGGACCACGGGGATACCGCTGGTCAGCGTGTCACCGGAGACGTTGCCGCCCGAGGGCGTGTTGGGGGCCGGCTGCTGCGGGGTCAGGACGGCCGTGTCGTCCGACATGCGCGGCGGGCCGGACTGGCCGAGGGCGCCCGGCGGGTTCATACCGGGGCGGGGTCCCGCCGCCATGGGCGAGCTGCCGGTGACGGGGCCGGTCGTGGGGCCCGTGGGGCCTGCGATGCGTCCGGCCGGGAAGCCACCGGTGGCGGGCCGGTTGGCGTCCGCGTCGAAGTCGCTGAGGGGGGCGCCGGTGCGGCGCGGCAGCGGCTCGGTCGCGCGCTGCGGCGGTTCCGGGGTGAAGTACGGGAGGTCGGGGCGCTGTCCGCCGCCCTGCGGGGGGGCGGGCGCCGCCGGGGCCGCCGGAGCGGGCGCGGCCGGTTTGCGCGGGGCGAACCAGTCGCTGGCGGGCTGGTCGCCGGAGCGCTCGGCCCCGGCTTCCGCCTGCTGCGCCGCAGCCGCGTTGTCCCGAGGCGGCTCCGCCGGTCGGGGCGTGCTGCCGGTGCGCTCGGCGTCGGGGCGGGGGCCGGGGCCCGAAGCGGCGGAAGAAGACGATGCGGAGGCGGAGGAGCGTGCCGAGGGGGCCTGGTCCGTGTCGCTCATGGGCGTACGCATGACGACCGGCGGGATCGGCCGCGATCCGGGGATGTTGATCCGGATACGCGTGGTCAGCGTGGTCTCGGTCCTGGGCTCGTCGGGCTCGACCGGTGCGGCGGCCTCGGCGGTTCCGCCCGGAGCGTCCTGCGAGGGGTGCGGCGACGGATACTGGGGGGTTCCGTACGGCGGCGTACCCGACGGGTACGCGGCTCCGGCACGCCCCTGGGGGCCGGAGGACGAACTGTCAGTTTCACGACTCAAGGCAGGTTCTCCCGGTTAGCTCCGCCGCCCGCTCTTACGTTCTTGCATGCCTGCTGCGGGCAGCTCGGCGGCGCGCACCACCATACTGGCCGCCGCCGACAGCCGTCCCGCGACCATGGAAGCGAGGTTCCTACGGCCGTGCGAGCGCGGTCAATTCACGGACCCAAGTGGTACGTCATTTGCCAAGTCGGGCGCCGTCAGCACCCCGTTGCGGCAGGGGCAGCACCGTGGCGCAGATCACAGCGAGTCCCATTCCGCCCAACATGTAGGCGTACGACACGAGACTGCCTCCGATGAGAAGGTCGCCCTCGGGGCGGCTGACGGTCATCAGCACGATGGAGACGATCCAGCCCGCGGCGGACGCGCCGACGCCCGCCTTGGTGCCCATCGCGTACATGCCGCCGTAGAAGACGCACGTCGTGGCGAGCAGTGCGAGCAACAGTCCGCCGGGGATCCACGCCGCGTGGACGAGGACGCCCGCGGCGCCGACCAGCGCGCCGAGTACGGCGAGCAGCAGATACGCGCCGACGCGGCCCGCGTTGAAGGGCGCGGCGAGTCCGGCGGGCGGCGGCGCGGCCGGCGGGTTCTTGCGTTGTGTCATGACGTCACCACTCCCGCGAAGAGGTCGGTCTCGCGGCCGGCCGCGACACCGCGTTCGCCCCGTACCAACTCGTAGAACTCTGTGGTGAAGATCGGCTGGCCCAGTTCGTTGGAGAGTGCGAAGAAGTCGCCCTCGACCGCGACCTGGGTGGCGTGGGCGGCCATCGCGGCCGCCTTGGCCGCCGCGTACGCCGTGCCGTCGATCTCCGTGGTGATCTGCGCGTCGTCGACCACGCCCGGGACGTCGTCCACCGCGCCGGTACCGGGGAAGCCCGCCCCGGCCGTGTGCAGGCGGGCGAAGCCGTCCTCGACCACCGTGCGCGGCACCCGGTTCCAGTAGATCTTGGCGATGGTGTGCGGCGCCCCGAGGTCCGGGCGGAAGTCCGCGTCGGCCGCGAGGTCGGCGGCGCGCATCGCGACGCGGTGGGCCTGGATGTGGTCCGGGTGCCCGTAGCCGCCGTCCGGGTCGTACGTCACGAGGACCTGCGGGCGTACGGAACGGATCACGTCGACGAGGTACGCCGCCGCCTCGTCCACCGGCGTGGCCCAGAAGGCGCCTTCGCGGTGGTTCTGTGCGGCGCCCATCATTCCGGAGTCGCGGAACCGGCCGGGGCCGCCCAGGAAGCGGTGGTCGCCGACCCCCAGCTCCTTCATCGCGGCGGCGAGTTCGCCGATGCGATGGGGGCCGAGGGTGTCGTCGCGGTCCGCGGCCAGGTGCGCGAGGGCGGGCGGGATGATCTCCCCCTCCTCGCCGAGCGTGCAGGTCACCAGGGTGACTCCGGCGCCCTCGGCGGCGTACTTGGCCATGGTGGCGCCGTTGTTGATCGACTCGTCGTCGGGGTGCGCGTGCACCAGAAGCAGACGACGGGCTGGGTGGTCCGTCATGGGACCACCCTACGAGGCATGGGTCAGAACTTGATGCCGCCGATCATCCCGGCCACGTTTGTGGTGAGTTCGCTGATCGTGGGGGCGATGGACGAGCTCGCCAAGTAGAAGCCGAGCAGGACGCAAACCACCGCATGTCCGGCCTTCAGCCCGGATTTCCGGACCATCAGGATGACGATGATCGCCAACAGCACTACCGCCGAAATCGAGAGTGCCACGGCGGTTCACCTCCACTTACTCAGGTCGGACTCAGGTCGGAGCGGGCATGACGACAGGCGCCAGCAGGTTCATACCCACCTAGCGCTACGGATCATAACTATCAGTGCGTTCGCATTGATCGGTGCACGGCAGCACGAGGGGCGCATGGGCGGGGGCAGGGAGCGGTAGCTTCTGGCGCATGAACTCGAAGCAGCTCTCCTTCCCCAGGCAGCACGCCAGGACTCAGCGCTTCACCCTCGGCGCACCGCGGGCGTTCACCGTGTCGCCCGACGGGACGCGTGTGGTCTTTCTCCGCTCCCCCTCCGGCACCGATCGCGCCAACGCGCTCTGGGTGCTTGATCTTGAAGGGGGCGCGCAGGAGCGCATCGCGGCGGATCCCGGCCAGTTGCTGGGCGGCGCCGCGGAGCGGCTGTCGGCGCGGGAACGGGCCAGGCGCGAGCGCAGTCGCGAGGGGTCGGCGGGCATCGTCTCGTACGCCGTGGACGCGGCGGTCGAACTGGCGGCGTTCGCGCTGTCCGGGCGGCTGTTCGCGGCGGAGCTGCGGGCGGGTACGGCGCGCGAACTGCCTGCTGCGGGCCCGGTTCTCGACCCCCGCCCCTCCCCCGACGGGCGGCATGTCGCGTACGTCGCCGGGGGCGCCCTGCGCGTGATCGACGCGGAGGGCGCCGGTGACCGGGCGCTCGCCGAGCCGGAGGACGAGCACACGACGTACGGCCTGGCGGAGTTCATCGCGGCGGAGGAGATGTCCCGCTCGCGCGGCTTCTGGTGGTCGCCCGATTCGGACCGGCTGCTGGTCGCCCGCACCGACGACGCGGCCGTGGGGCGCTGGTGGATCTCCGACCCGGCGCGTCCGGAGGCCGAACCGGCGCGGGTCGCGTACCCGGCGGCGGGTACGCCCAATGCGGACGTACGCCTCTTCCTGTACGGCCTGGACGGGGCGCGTACGGAGGTGACGTGGGACCGGGTCCGGCATCCGTATCTGGCCCGGGTCCACTGGTCGGAGGCGGGGGCGCCGCTGCTGCTCGTACAGGCGAGGGATCAGCGCAGTCAGCTGCATCTGGCGGTGGACACCGAGACCGGCAGGACGAGGACCGTGCACGCGGACGAGGACGAGGCGTGGCTGGAACTCTTCGACGGGGTGCCGGTCTGGGCCCCCGACGGGCGGCTCGTACGGATCGCGGACGAGGGCGGGGCGCGGGTGCTGACGGTCGGCGACCGGCCTCTGACCGGGCCGCAGTTGCACGTACGTGCGGTGCTGGACGTATCGGACAGCGATGTGCTCGTTTCGGCGTCGGCGGGTATGGAGGCGGCGGCTCCGGAGACCGGCGAAGTGCATGTCTACCGGGTCAACGAGCTGGGCGTGGAGCGTCTTTCGGAGGGGGCCGGGGTGCATTCCGCGGTCCGGTCGGGCGGGGTGACGGTGCTGGCCTCGGCCCGTCCGGAGAGCAGCGGCACGGTCGTTTCGGTACTGCGCGACGGCAAGCGGGAGGCGGTGGTCACGTCGTACGCGGAGGAGCCGGTTCTGCGGGCGCGCGTGCGGTTGGTCGAGGGGGGCGCGCGCCGGATTCCGTGCGCCGTTCTGCTTCCGACGGGCTACGAGGAGGGGGATGGTCCCCTTCCGGTACTCATGGACCCGTACGGCGGGCCGCACGCGCGGCGGGCGGTCGCCGCGCACAATGCGCACCTCACCTCGCAGTGGTTCGCCGACCAGGGCTTCGCGGTGGTCGTCGCCGACGGGCGGGGCACGCCCGGGCGCTCGCCGGGCTGGGAGAAGGCGATCCGCAACGCGTTTACGCTCACGCTGGACGACCAGGTCGAGGCGCTGCAAGCGCTGGCGGCCGACTTCCCGCTGGACCTCGGCCGGGTCGCGATCCGGGGCTGGTCGTTCGGCGGCTACCTGGCGGCGCTGGCGGTGCTGCGTCGGCCCGATGTCTTCCACGCGGGGATCGCGGGTGCACCGGTCACCGACTGGCGGCTGTACGACACGCACTACACGGAACGGTATCTCGGCGATCCGGGTTCGCAGCCGGAGGTGTACACGGCGAATTCGCTCGTCACGGGGGACGGGCTTTCCGAAGTGGCCGATCAGCACCGCCCGTTGATGATCGTCCACGGTCTGGCGGACGACAACGTGGTGGCGGCGCATACGCTGCGGCTGTCTTCGGCGTTGCTGGGGGCGGGGCGGGGGCATGAAGTGCTTCCGCTGTCCGGCGTCACGCACATGACACCGCAGGAGCAGGTCGCGGAGAATCTGCTGCTGTTGCAGGTCGACTTCCTGAAGCGCTCGCTGCCTGCGGTGCGGTAGCCGCTGCGCGGGGCTTGTTCCCCTGCCTTCCCCAAGCCCGAAGCTGCGCCCGGTGGACGGAGTCCGCCGCAGCAGGTCGAAGCCCGGGAGGCCCGCCAGGGCCGAGGGGCGCGAGAGCTGCGTCAGAAAGGCGTGGTAACCGGCCGGGGCGACATGGCGCGCCCCGGCCGGCTTACGGCACCCGCACGGCCGTACGCCATTCAGAATGGCGCGTTCGTATATCGGAGTTGCGACAGCCAAGTTGCCTGGCTGTTAAAGAAATTGAAGGGCAGTTATGGCGCCGTGGCGGCCGCGCCCGCCCCCTCCTCCCCCGGCACCACCCGCATCTCCGCCGCAAAATGGCACGCCGAATCGTGCTCCGCCGGCCCGTCCGTGTCCCGGAAAACCGCCGGCACCGCCAGCAGCGGCACCTCCAGCGCGCACCGTTCCTGTGCCTTCCAGCAGCGCGTACGGAAGCGGCAGCCCGACGGGATGTTCGCGGGCGAGGGCACGTCGCCCGTCAGGAGGATCCGCTCGCGGTACTCGCGCGCCGTCGGGTCGGGCACCGGCACGGCGGACAGCAGCGCCTGCGTGTACGGGTGCGTCGGATGCTCGTAGATCTGCTCGTCCGTGCCGATCTCCACGATCCGCCCCAGATACATCACGCCGACCCGGTCCGAGATGTGCCGCACGATCGACAGGTCGTGGGCGATGAACACGTAACTCAGGCGGAATTCGCTCTGGAGCTGGTCCAGCAGGTTGATGACCTGCGCCTGGACGGAGACGTCCAGTGCCGACACCGGTTCGTCGGCCACGATGATCTCCGGCTGGAGGGCGAGGCCCCGCGCGATGCCGATCCGCTGCCGCTGCCCGCCGCTGAACTGGTGCGGATAGCGGTTGATGTACTCCGGGTTGAGCCCGACGACGTCCAGCAGATCCTGGACCTTCTGCCGGCGCGAGCCCTTCGGGGCCACCTCGGGATGGATCTCGTACGGCTCACCGATGATGTCGCCCACCGTCATACGGGGGTTCAGTGACGTGTACGGGTCCTGGAACACCATCTGGATGTTGCGGCGTACCGCCTTCAGCGCGCGCCCGGACAGCTTGGTGATGTCCTCGCCCTTGTACCGGATCGACCCGGCCGTCGGATTCTCCAGATGCACCAGCATCTTGGCGAGGGTCGACTTGCCGCAGCCCGACTCCCCCACGATGCCGAGCGTCTCGCCGGCCCCCAGGTCGAGATCGACGCCGTCGACCGCCCTGACCGCGCCGATCTGCTTCTTGAAGAGAATGCCCCGGGTGAGGGGATAGTGCTTGTGCAGCCCTCGCACCTCAAGAATCGGCTCGACAGGAATCCGCTCGGCGGGACCCGGCACAGCGGGAATCGCCTCGGCAGTGATCGGCTCAGCCATTGAGTGCCTCCTGCCAGAAGTGGCACGCGCTCCCGCGCTCCTCCGAGACCTCGTACAACGGCGGCACATCCGTCCGGCACACGTCCCGGGCCAGCGGGCAGCGCGGGTTGAAGGGGCAGCCCGGCGGGATGTTCATCAGGTTCGGCGGCAGGCCCTTGATCGCGTACAGCTCCTGACCCTTCTGGTCCAGGCGCGGGATCGATTCGAGCAGGCCCTTGGTGTACGGGTGGGCGGGGGCCTTGTAGACCGGGTGGACCGGTGCTGTCTCCACGATCTTGCCCGCGTACATCACAGCGATCTTGTCGGCGACGTCGGCGACGACGCCCAGGTCGTGGGTGATGAGGATGAGCCCCATCCCGAGCTCGCGCTGCAACTCCGCGAGCAGCTCCATGACCTGCGCCTGTACGGTCACGTCGAGCGCGGTCGTCGGTTCGTCCGCGATGATCAGCGAGGGCTCCAGGGCGAGCGCCATCGCGATCATGATGCGCTGGCGCATACCGCCGGAGAACTGGTGCGGATACTGCCCGACCCGTTCCTTGGCCGCCGGGATGCGCACCCGGTCCATCAGCTCGACGGCCTTCGCCTTCGCTTCCTTCCTGGACATCCCCTTGTGGACGATGAACATTTCGCCGAGCTGATCGCCCACGCTGAGCACGGGGTTGAGGGAGGACAGCGCGTCCTGGAAGATCATGGCCATTTCCCTGCCCCTGACCTTCCGCCGCTCGTCCTCCTTGAGCGTCAGCTGATCGCGGCCCTGGAAGACGATCTCGCCGCCGGTGATCTTCCCGGGCGGCATGTCGAGGATGCCCATGATCGCCTGCGCGGTGACGGACTTCCCGGAGCCCGACTCGCCGAGCACGGCCAGCGTCTCGCCTTCGTCCACGGCGTAGTTGACGCCGTTGACGGCCCTGGCGATCCCGTCGCGCATACGGAATTCCACGTGCAGGTCGCGCACTTCGAGCAACATGGCGGGGCTCCTCAGCGCAGCTTGGGGTCGAGGGCGTCGCGCACCGCGTCGCCGAGCATGATGAACGCGAGCACCGTGATCGCGAGCGCGCCCGCCGGCCAGAGCAGCATGTGCGGGGCGTTGCGGACGTACTGCGAGGCGGACGAGATGTCGATGCCCCAGGACACGGCGGGCGGTTTCAGGCCGACGCCGAGGTACGACAGGGTCGCCTCCAGCGAGATGTACGTACCGAGCGCGATGGTCGCCACGACGATGACGGGGGCTACGGCGTTGGGAGTGACGTGCCGCAGCAGCATCCGCGAGCTGCTCGCGCCCAGTGCCCGCGCCGCCTGCACGTAGTCGTTCTGTTTGGCGGTGATGACCGAGCCGCGCGCGATGCGGGCGATCTGCGGCCAGCCGAGCAGCACGATGAATCCGATGACCGGCCAGACGGTGGTGCTGGTGATGACAGAGAGGAAGACGAGTCCGCCGAGGACGACGGGGATGCCGAAGAAGATGTCGGTGATACGGGACAGCAGCGCGTCCCACGCGCCGCCGAAGAAGCCGGCGAGCCCGCCCAGGATGCTGCCGAGCAGCGCCACGCCGAGGGTGGAGCAGACGCCGACGGTGACCGATGTCCTGGCGCCGTAGACGGTGCGCGTGTAGACGTCGCAGCCCTGGCCGTCGAAGCCGAAGGGGTGGCCGGGCTGGGAGCCCTCCTGGGCCCTGGCCAGGTCGCACTGGTGCGGGCTGCCGCTCGCGATCAGCGACGGCCAGAGCGAGATGATCACGAGGAAGACGATGATCAGGCCGGAGAGGATGAAGACCGGGTTGCGCCGCAGATCGCGCCAGGCGTCGGACCAGAGACTGCGCGCCCGTCCGCCGGAGGCGGCTGATGGATCCAGCCCCGCCGGGCCGGTCCCCTCGGGGCCGCCCGAGGTCTTGAGGGTTGCGCCCTCGTCCACGGCAAGGTCCATCGCCCCTCCGGCGCCGGTCGGGCCGATGGCTCCCCCGTCGTCGTACTTCGGCTCAGGCATAACGAATCCTCGGGTCGAGTACGGCGTACAAGAGGTCGACGATCAGATTCGCCAGCAGGAAGACCAGCACCAGCACGGTCACGAAGCCGACGACGGTCTGGGAGCTCTGGCGGACGATGCCCTGGTAGAGCTGGTAGCCGACGCCGTGGATGTTGAAGATCCGCTCGGTGACGATGGCTCCGCCCATCAGGGCGCCCACGTCCGTACCGATGAAGGTGACCACGGGGATGAGTGAGTTGCGCAGCAGGTGCCTGGAGATGACGCGGCGTCTGGGCAGGCCCTTGGCGACGGCCGTACGGACGTAGTCGGCGCGGGAGTTCTCGGCGACGGATGTCCTGGTGAGGCGGGTGACGTACGCCAGTGAGACCGAGGCCAGGACGAGGCCGGGCAGCAGCAGTTCGTCGACCGGGGCATCGGGCGAGACCGCGGGCTTGATGACTCCCCACTTCACGCCGAGCAGCAGCTGGAGCAGCAGGCCGGTGACAAAGGTCGGGATCGAGATCACCACGAGGGTGAGGAGCAGGACGCCGGTGTCGACGGGGCGGCCGCGGCGCAGGCCGGTGAGCACGCCGAGGCTGATGCCGATGACGATCTCGAAGACGATGGCCACGACGGTCAGCCGGAAGGTGACGGGGAAAGCCGTCGACATCAGCTCGGTGACCTCCTGGCCGTTGAAGGCGGTGCCGAAGTCACCGGTGAAGACGTTGCCCATGTACGTCAGGTATTGCTGCCACACGGGCTTGTCGAGCCCGAACTCGGCGCGCAGCCGACCGGCGGTGGCGGGGTCGCACGCCCGGGGGCCGCAGAGGCCCTCGATGGGGTCGCCCATCACGTTCACCATCAGGAAGATCAGCAGCGTGGCGCCGAGGAAGACCGGGATCATCTGCAGCAGACGCCGGATCACGTAACGTCCCATGAAGGGCTCCGGGGGTCGCGGGGGTCGCAGTGGTCATGGGCTGCCGGTGTCAGCTGACCTTGATCTCGTTGTAGACGGGGACGCTGAAGGGGTTCAGGGCCACGTTCGAGATCCTTTCGGAGTAGCCCGCGCTGCCGTTCTGGTACCAGAGCGGGATGGCGGCCATCTCGTCGCGTACGACCTTCTCCGCCTCCTGGAACTTCGCGATCACCTTCGCGACATCGCTCTCGGCGTTGGCCTCGTCGACGAGCCTGTCGAACTCCGGGCTGGACCACTTGCCGTCGTTGGACGAGGCGTTGGTGTAGTAGAGCGGCTGGAGGAAGTTCTGGATCAGTGGGTAGTCCATCTGCCAGCCGGCCCGGAAGGGGCCGGTCATCTTGCTCTGGGTGATCTGGTTGCGGGAGTCGGCGAAGGTGCCGATCGGGTTGCCGACGCACGAATTGGCTTTGCCCAGCGCGTTGTTGATGCTGTTGCAGACGGCGTCGACCCAGTCCTTGTGGGAGCCGGTGTCCGCGTTGTACGAGATCTTCAGGGTGCCGCCGGGGATGCCGCCGCCCTCTTCGACGAGCTTCTTGGCCTCCTCCGGGTCGAACTCGCACGCGTCACCGCACAGGCCGTCGTCGAAGCCGCCCTCCTTGCCCAGGACCGGGGAGGTCCAGTCCTTGGCCGGGGTACGGGTCTTCTGGAAGATCGTGTCGGTGATCTGCCGGCGGTCGATCGCCCTGGACAGCCCCGTACGGACCCTCTCCAGCCCTTCCGCGCCCCACCTCTCGTCGTAGAAGGGGAAGGCGAGGGTCTGGATGATGCCGGCCGGGACGTTGATGTACCGGTCTCCGAGGTCGGCCTCGACGTTCTTGAGCTGCGAGGCCGGCACGTCGTCGACCAGGTCGAGGTTGCCGGCGGTCAGGTCGGTGTAGGCGGTGTTGTTGTCGGTGTAGACCTTGAGGTCCACGCCGCCGTTCTGCGCCTTGTCCGGGCCGTTGTAACCGTCCCACTTGCGCATGCTCAGCTGGGAGCCCTTGGCGTACGACTCGACGGTGTACGGGCCGTTGCCGACGGGCTTGGACAGCCACGCGTCGTGGTCGTCGAAGAACGCCCTGGGCAGCGGTACGAAGGCGGCGTAACCGAGGGTCTCGGGCCAGGTGGAGAACTTCTGGGTCAGCTTGACGGTGAAGGTCCTGTCGTTCGTCACCTTGAGGCCGGAGAGGGTGTCGGCGGTGGCCTGGCCCGTCTCCGGGTGGACCTCGTCGTAACCCTCGATCTGGCCGAAGAAGGGCGCGTTCTTCTGGTTGTTCTTGAGGTGCGCGCCGTAGTTCCAGGCGTCGACGAACGACTTGGCGGTGACCTTCTCGCCGTTGCTGAAAGCCCAGCCGTCCTTGATCGTGACGGTGAAGTTCTGCGCGTCCTTGGTCTCGATCTTCTCGGCGACCATGTCCTTGGCCTCGCCGGTCTTCGCGTCGTAGCGCTTGAGACCGCGGAAGAGCATGTCGAGGACCTTGCCGCCCTGCACCTCGTTGGTGTTCGCGGGCTCCAGGGGGTTCTGCGGGTCGGCCCAGGAGGAACTGACCACACCCTCTGCGCCGCCTGCGCCGCCCCCACCGCACGCCGAGGCGGCGAGTGCGACCGCCACGGCACATGCGGCCCACTTGGCCTGCGCGGCTCCGCGCATGGGCTTCCCTCCTAGGGTCCTCAGCATCACTTAGGCCCAAATATCACCCCATAACGCGCGCCTGCGCATCATCTCTGCGTCCGTCTGCGCGTCGCCTCGCACCGGACTCCGCCTGACCCGATGTCAGCGCGGGAAAACGCGAAGGCGCCCGGACCAAAAGGTCCGGGCGCCTTCGTTCATGTACGACCGAGGACTACGCCGCGTGCACGACGTCCTTCACCTCGGCGAAGTGGCACGCCGACTCGTGGGCCGCCGGGGTGTCCGAGGACTTGAAGCGCTCGGGGACCGCCAGCAGCGGGACCTCCTCGGCGCACTTGTCCTGGGCCTTCCAGCAGCGCGTACGGAAGCGGCAGCCGGACGGCGGGTTCGCCGGGGACGGGACGTCGCCGGTGAGGATGATCCGCTCCCGGCCCTCGCGGGCCTCCGGGTCGGGGACCGGGACCGCCGACAGCAGCGCCTGGGTGTAGGGGTGCGTCGGGTGGTCGTAGATCTGCGTGTCCGTACCGATCTCGGCCATCTTGCCGAGGTACATGACGCCGACCCGGTCCGAGATGTGCCGGACGATCGACAGGTCGTGCGCGATGAAGAGGTACGACAGGTTGAACTCGTCCTGGAGCTTCTCCATCAGGTTGATGACCTGCGCCTGGACGGAGACGTCCAGTGCCGACACCGGCTCGTCGCAGATGATGATCTCGGGCTGGAGCGCGAGGCCGCGGGCGATGCCGATGCGCTGGCGCTGGCCGCCCGAGAACTGGTGCGGGTACCGGTTGATGTACTCCGGGTTGAGACCGACCACGTCCAGGAGCTCCTGGACCTTCCTCCGGCGGTCGCCCTTCGGCGCCACCTCGGGGTGGATGTCGTACGGCTCACCGATGATGTCGCCCACCGTCATACGGGGGTTGAGCGAGGTGTACGGGTCCTGGAACACCATCTGGATGTTGCGGCGTACGGCCTTGAGCGCGCGCCCGGACAGCTTGGTGATGTCCTGGCCCTTGTAGAAGACCTCGCCCGCCGTCGCCGTCTCCAGCGTCATGAGGAGCTTGGCGACCGTGGACTTGCCACAGCCGGACTCGCCCACGATGCCGAGCGTCTCGCCCTGGTACAGGTCGAAGGAGATGCCGTCGACCGCCTTGACCGCACCGACCTGCTTCTTGAACAGGATCCCCTGGGTCAGCGGGAAGTGCTTGACCAGGTTGCGGACCTGGAGGATCGGCTCGCCCCGTTCGACCGGGGCCTCGATCGCCGCCACCGCCTCCTGGGTGGTGGAGGCGTCGACGGTCTCGACCGCAGTGACGTTCGGCGTAGCGTCCACGGCAGCCTCGTCGTTCTTCTTCAGCTCAGCCATGGATCTGCTCCTTCCAGAAGTGGCACGCGCTGCCGCGGCCGGGCAGCTCGCCGCCGTCCTGCTCGGTGACCGGCGCCAGGGCCGGGATGTCCGTACGGCAGATGTCCTGCGCCTTCGGGCAGCGCGGGTTGAAGGCGCAACCGGACGGAATCTTCAGCAGGTTGGGCGGCAGGCCCTTGATCGCGTAGAGCTCCTGGCCCTTCTGGTCCAGGCGCGGGATCGAGTCGAGCAGGCCACGGGTGTACGGGTGCGCGGGGCGCTTGTACAGCTCGTGGACCGGCGCGGTCTCGACGATCCGGCCCGCGTACATGACCGCGATCTTGTCCGCGACGTCGGCGACGACGCCGAGGTCGTGGGTGATCAGGATCAGGCCCATGTTGTACTCGCGCTGAAGCTCCGCGAGGAGGTCCATGACCTGCGCCTGAACGGTCACGTCGAGCGCCGTGGTGGGCTCGTCCGCGATGATCAGGTCCGGCTCCAGAGCCAGCGCCATCGCGATCATGATGCGCTGGCGCATGCCGCCGGAGAACTGGTGCGGGTAGTCGTTGACCCGCTCCTTCGCCGCCGGAATGCGCACCCGGTCCATCAAGTCGATGGCCTTGGCCTTGGCGTCCTTCTTGGACAGGCCCTGGTGTACGCGGAACATCTCGCCGAGCTGGTAGCCGACGGTGAGCACCGGATTGAGGGAGGACAGCGCGTCCTGGAAGATCATCGCGATCTTCTGGCCGCGGATCTTCCGCCGCTCCTCGTAGCCCATGGTCAGCATGTCCTGGCCGCGGAAGAGGATCTCTCCCTGTGGGATGCGGCCGGGCGGCATGTCGAGGATGCCCATGATGGCCTGCGCCGTCACGGACTTGCCGGAGCCGGACTCACCGAGGACGGCGAGGGTCTCGCCGGCGGCGACGCTGTAGTTGACGCCGTTGACGGCCTTGACGACGCCGTCGCGGGTCTTGAACTCCACGTGCAGGTCGCGTACGTCGAGCAGCGGTCCGCTGTTCTCGGTCGAACCTCGGGGCGCGGGAACATCTGCGGTCTTGTCGATGATGGTCATGTACGCCTCCCTCAGCGCAGCTTGGGGTCGAGGGCGTTGCGTACCGCATCGCCGAGCATGATGAACGCCAGAACCGTGATGGACACCATGATCGACGGCAGGATCAGAACGAACGGCGCGTTGCGCAGCTGCTCGGCACCCGACGAGATGTCGACACCCCACGAGACGGTCGGCTCGGCAAGACCGATGCCCAGGAAGGACAGCGTGGCCTCGGCCGAGATGTAGCCGCCGAGCGCGATGGTGGCGACCACGATCACCGGGGCCACCGCGTTGGGCAGGATGTGGCGCAGCAGGATGCGGGAGGTGGAGGCGCCGAGCGCCTTCGCCGCCATGACGTAGTCGGCCTGCTTGATGGTGATGACCGAGCCGCGGGCGACACGGGCGATCTGGGTCCAGCCGAGAAAGGCGAGGGCCAGGATCACGACGTACAGGGCGCGGTCCTCGAAGGAGGTCAGCACCACCATCGCACCGAGGATGAAGGGGACACCGAAGAAGATGTCGGTGACGCGCGACAAGAGCGTGTCGATCCAGCCGCCGAAGTAGCCGGCGAGCATGCCCACGACGCCGCCGAAGATCGTGACGAGAACCGTCACGACCACGCCGACCGAGATCGAGGCGCGGGCGCCGTAGATCACGCGGGCGTAGATGGACCGGCCCTGGATGTCGTAACCGAGCCAGTCCTCCGCGAATACGTTGCCCCAATTGGGCTTCTGGAGGTAGTGCTTGGCCAGGTCGGCGTAGCGCGGGTCGGCGCTGGTGAACAGGCCGGGCGCGATGGCCATGGTCAGCAGCACCACGATCAGGATCCCGGAGACCACGAACAGCGGGTTGCGCCGCAGGTCGTGCCAGGCGTCGGACCAGAGGCTGCGCGGCTTTTCGGGCTTGCCGGCCGCGGGCTGGGCGTCGGTCTTGGCCGCCGGCTCGTCCTTGACGGTGGCTTCGAGTGCCTCAGGCATAACGGATCCTCGGGTCCAGGACCGCGTAGAGCAGGTCGACGATCAGGCTGGCGACGAGATAGACCACCACGATCAGGGTGACGATGCCGACGACCGTCGAGCCCTCGCGGTGCCTCAGTGCGTCGAAGACGGCGTTGCCGACGCCCTTGACGTTGAAGATGCCTTCGGTGACGACGGCGCCGCCGAGCAGGGCACCGAGGTCGGTGCCGAGGAAGGTGACCACAGGGATCAGCGAGTTGCGCATCAGGTGTACGCCGACGATGCGGCGCCGGGGCAGGCCCTTCGCCACGGCGGTGCGCATGTAGTCGGAGCGCAGGTTCTCGGCGACCGACGTACGCGTGAGGCGTGCGACGTATGCGAGGGACAACGAGCCGAGGACGACCGCGGGCAGGATCAGCTCGCCCGCTGGGGCTTCCTCACTGACGTTGGGTTCGACCCAGCCCATCTCAAAAGCGAAGACGTACTGGAGCAGGTAGCCCAGTACGAAAGAGGGAATCGAGATCAGGAGCAGCGTCAGGACGAGCAGTCCCCGGTCCCGGAGAGTGTCGGCCTTCAGACCGGCGAAGATGCCGATGGAGATGCCGACAAGCACGGTGAACGTGAAGGCGAACAGGGCCAGTCGGATCGTGATCGGGAATGCGTCCGTGATGATGTCGGCCACGGGTCGGCCGCTGGCGATCTGCGTACCGAAGTCGCCCTGGAACAGGTTGCCCAGGTAGTTCACGTACTGGTGCCAGAGAGGGAGATCGAGCCCGAGGTCCTTCTTCATCTGGGCGATCTGTGCCGGGTCTACGGTCTGTTCGCCGGCGAGCGCGCGCACGGGATCGCCGGGCAGCGCGTACATCATGGCGAAGACCAGCAAGGTTGACCCGATGAAGACCGGGATCATCTGGAGCAGTCGCCGCGCGACATAACGCCCCATTTTTTGCCTCCGTGTGGATAACTGGGCGCGGGGGCCGCTCCCTTGGTTCAGGGAGCGGCCCCCGTGCCTACCGCCGGTGCGGTGGCGGGTTAACGGCCGAGTGGGGGATGGCCCGCAGGCTGACTACTTCGCGGTGACGCCGGTGATTTCGAAGTCACCGTGGAAGTCGACCTTGACGTTGTCAACAGCCTTCGAGTGGCCACCGTTGATGCGGTACTGCCACAGCGGGATGGCCGGCATCTTCTTCAGAAGAGCCTTCTCGGCGTCCTGGTAGAACTTGATCGACTCGTCCAGGGACTTGGCGTTGTCGCCCTTGCGGAACATCGCGTCGATGTCCTTGTCCGAGAAGCGACCGTTGTTCGACTCGGCCTTCGTGTCGTACAGCTCGCGCATGAAGTTGACGTTCAGCGGGTAGTCGGCGACCCAGCCACCACGGTAGAAGCCCTTGACCTGGTCGTTGTCACGCGCTTCCAGGTCGGTCTGGAAGTCCGGCTTGGCGTCCGGCACGCAGTCGACACCCGTGGCGTTACGGATGGACTCGCAGACAGCGGTGATCCACTCCTTGTGGCCACCGTCGGCGTTGTACTGGATCGTCAGCTTGTTGCCGGGGACACCGCCGCCCTCCTTGACAAGCTGCTTCGCCTTCTTCGGGTCGTACGTGAAGATGTCCGTGTCGAGCTGCTGGTTGCCCTGGACACCGACGGGCGTGAAGCTCGTGGCCGGCGTACGGGTGCCGTTGAGCACCGTCTTGGTGATCGTCTTGCGGTCGATCGCCATCGACAGACCCTGCAGGACCTTCGGGTCGATGTCCTTGAAGGTCTTGCTGTAGAACGCGGGGTTCAGGCTCTGGATCGCCGCGTACTCCTGGTCGATCGCGCGGTCGCCCAGGTCCTGCTTGTACTTCGGCAGGTCCTTCGGGCCGACCTGGCGGATCATGTCCAGGTTGCCGGAGATGAGGTCCTGGTACGCGGCCTCGACGGTCGCGTAGTTCTTGAAGAGGACACCCTTGTTCGCGGCCTTGTTCGGGCCCTTGTAGCCGTCGAACGCCTTGACCTGGATGAGCTTCTTGTGGTTCCACTTCTCGAACTGGTACGGGCCGTTGCCGATCGGCTTCTGGCCGAACGCCTTCGGGTCCGCGTAGAACGCCTTGGGCAGCGGGGCCCAAGTGGCGTAACCCAGCTTGTAGTTGAAGTACGGAACCGGCTTGTCGAGCTCGATGGTGAAGGTGGTGTCGTCGACGACCTTCAGGCCGGACATGACGTCCTTGGTCGGCTCACCCTTCTCCGGGTGGACGTCCTTGAAGCCCTTGATGTCCGAGTACCAAGGCGCGTTCTGCATCTTGTTCTTGGTGTTGGCGTACCAGTTCCACGCGTCGACGTACGACTTGGCCGTGACGTCTTCGCCGTTGTGGAACTTCCAGCCCGGCTTGAGCTTGACCGTCCAGGTCTTGGAGTCCTTGGTCTCCACCGACTCGGCGTTCGTGTAGACGATCCCGCCCTTGGAGTCGAAGTCAAGCAGCTGCGTGAACAGCGACTGGATGACGTAGCTGCCGAGCGACTCGTTCGTGTCAGCCGGGTTCAGCGGCTTCTGCGGCTCACCGACGTCGATCGAGACATAGCCCGCGGGCTTGCCCTTCTCCTTGGCGTCGCTGTCGCCGCTGTCCGAGCCACCGCACGCCGTTGCCGACAGAGCCACGACTATCGCACCTGCGACCCACTTGGCGCTCTTGGCACCGCGCATGGGTTCCTCCTCATGAGTCCACTGATCACTTCAAGAGGGGCACACAGACGGACGCCGACACCCCTGACGGCGATGAAGTCATGTGCCCCAAGTGTGCTCGTGAGTCGGCACTCCCCACAGTGCGTGACCCATTGACCCGAGCTCAATGGAGCCAACTATTAAGTACGTCCGAGCCGTAAACCACACTTAAAGGGTCTCGTTTTGACAACATCGACGTGGGACACCTGCCCGAAATCCGGACAAAGTGATCACAGACAGACACCCGCGAAACGGACTGTTAACGCAGCTTCCGGAGAGCGGCGCCCGATATCCGAACACTCGGAGTCGGAAAACGAGTTGACGAAAGGCCTGGGCCCCCACAGTGTCTGCGGGGGCCCGGGCCTCTGGAGCTGACGGTCAGTCGGCGAGGTCAGCGCACGGTTCAGCGCTTGGCGCGCGAAGCCGTACGGCCGCGCTCCTTCTGGTCCAGGACGACCTTGCGGATACGCACGGTCTCCGGGGTCACCTCGATGCACTCGTCGTCGCGGCAGAACTCCAGCGACTGCTCCAGCGAGAGCTTGCGCGGCGGCACCACGTTCTCCGTGTTGTCCGCGGAAGCCGCACGCATGTTGGTGAGCTTCTTCTCCTTGGTGATGTTCACGTCCATGTCGTCGGAACGCGAGTTCTCACCAATGATCATGCCTTCGTAGACCTCGGTGCCGGCCTCCAGGAAGATGACACCGCGCTCCTGCAGGTTGATCATCGCGAAGGGGGTCACCGTGCCCGAACGGTCCGCCACCAGCGAGCCGTTGTTACGGGTGCGCAGGTCGCCGAACCACGGCTCGTGGCCCTCGAAGATGGAGTGCGCGATGCCCGTACCGCGGGTCTGCGTCAGGAACTCCGTACGGAAGCCGATGAGGCCGCGGGACGGGACGATCCACTCCATGCGGATCCAGCCCGAACCGTGGTTCGTCATGGTCTCCATGCGGCCCTTGCGGGTCGCCATCAGCTGCGTGATCGCGCCGAGGTGCTCCTCGGGGGAGTCGATCGTCATGCGCTCGATCGGCTCGTACGTCTTGCCGTCGACCTGCTTGGTGACAACCTCGGGCTTGCCGACGGTCAGCTCGAAGCCCTCACGGCGCATCTGCTCGACCAGGATCGCCAGCGCGAGCTCACCGCGGCCCTGGACCTCCCAGGCGTCGGGGCGCTCGGTGTCCAGGACGCGGAGCGAGACGTTACCGATGAGCTCCTTGTCCAGGCGGTCCTTCACCTGGCGGGCGGTGACCTTGTGGCCCTTGCCGCCCTTGCCGACCAGCGGCGAGGTGTTCGTACCGATGGTCATGGAGATCGCGGGCTCGTCGACCGTGATCAGCGGGAGCGCGATCGGGTTCTCGGGGTCCGCGAGGGTCTCGCCGATCATGATGTCCGGGATACCGGCGATGGCGCAGATGTCGCCCGGGCCCGCCTTCTCGGCCGGCTTGCGGGTGAGCGCCTCGGTCATCAGCAGCTCGGTGATGCGGACGTTGGACATCGTGCCGTCACGCTTGATCCACGTGACGGTCTGGCCCTTCTTCAGCTCACCCTGCTCGACGCGGCACAGCGCGATACGGCCGAGGAAGTTGTCGGCGTCCAGGTTGGTGACGTGGGCCTGCAGCGGGGCGGCCTCGTCGTACTCCGGGGCCGGGACGTGCGCCAGGATCGTGTTGAAGAACGGCTCCAGGTTCTCGCTGTCCTGCGGGACGGTGCCGTCCTCGGGCTTGGTCAGCGAGGCGACGCCGTCACGGGCGCAGGCGTAGACGATCGGGAACTCGATCTGCTCCTCGTCCGCGTCCAGGTCCAGGAACAGGTCGTACGTCTCGTTGACGACCTCGTCGATCCGGGAGTCGGGGCGGTCCGTCTTGTTGATGCAGAGGATGACGGGCATCCGGGCCTGAAGCGCCTTGCGGAGCACGAAGCGCGTCTGCGGCAGCGGGCCCTCGGAGGCGTCGACCAGCAGGACGACGGCGTCGACCATCGACAGGCCGCGCTCGACCTCACCACCGAAGTCGGCGTGGCCGGGGGTGTCGATGATGTTGATCGTGATGACGTCGCCGCCATCCTTCGGGTGGTACTTCACGGCCGTGTTCTTGGCCAGGATCGTGATGCCCTTCTCACGCTCCAGGTCGTTCGAGTCCATCATGCGGTCGTCGAGGTGCTCGGCGGCGTGCGCGGCGAAGGCGCCCGCCTGCTTGAGCATGGCGTCGACCAGGGTGGTCTTGCCGTGGTCGACGTGGGCGACGATGGCTACGTTACGGATGTCGTGGCGCGTGGGCATGGGTGGAGTGCGCTTCTCTCGATCGTGGGATCGGGCGTCGTAATCGGTTTCGTTCCTCATACGCCCGCCGGGCGGACGCGCCACGGCTACCCCCCATGGTACGGGGCGAGCGCCGCAAGGGCTTCCCGGGCGATCGTTACCGGTCCCGCGCAAGGGATTCTGGGGGTCCCGGCGGGGCTTTGGGCAGGGGTTTTTACTGGCCCTCGGGTCAAAGGGTTTTGGTCACAGGGTTCGGAAACGACCTTGCCCGCCGGGGGCACCGGCGGGCAAGGGACTTGAGCCAATCCTGAGGGTTCCGGCTGCTACCTCTTCTTCGACTTGGAGCCGTCCGTCTTCTTGAAGCCGATGTCCTGGTAACGGGGGGCGGCGAAGCCGAAGGCGCCCACGTTGGCGAGGTCCGGCCTGGTCGCGACCAGCTCGGGGCGCTGGAACAGCGGGATGGATCCCGCCGCGGCCCAGATCCGGGCGTCGGTCCGCCTCATCAGGTCGCGGGCCTCCTTCTGGTCCAGCTCCGCCATGGCCTGGTCGAAGAGCTGGTCGATGTGGTCCGTACCGACGCGCGTGTAGTTCTGCTCGACGATCAGCGACCCGTCGGCGGCCGGCTCCGGCTTGGCGAAGATCGGGCGGGCGTCGGTGGCCGGGTAGGCGGTCGCGGGCCAGGAGTAGAGCGCCAGGTCGTAGTCGCCCGAGGCGATGTGGTCCCTGAAGTAGCTGTCGTCGGGGACCTTGACGATCTCTGTGCGTACGCCGATGTTCTCCAGCATCCGGGAGATCTTCTCCCCGACGGTACGCAGCGACTCGGAGCCGGGGCCGGACGGAAGCACGAAGCGCAGCGCCAGCGGCTCGCCGTCCTTGCCGAGCGGGCCCTTGGCGGCGGCGGGCGCGGGGGCGGGGGTGCCGCGCGGGGCGTAGGCGCCGGGCACGCCGCCCTTCTCCTTGCTGCCGTCCATCTTGCTGCCGTCCATCGCGACGGCCTGCCGCATCAGCACCCGGCCCTGGAGGGCCGCGGCCGGTGCCGGGGCCAGGATGTGCGTACCGGACTCCGAGCCGTAGCTGCCCTCGCCCGGCTTGGAGTCGTTCTTCGCCCGCTTCTCTTTTTCTTTCCCGGCCTTCTCCTTGTCGGACTTCTTGTCGGTCCTCTTCTTGTCGGCCTTCTTCTTGTCGGCCTTGCTGCCCGCCTTCGTGCCGTCCGGCAGCCGCTCCGCCCCGCCCCGCGTCCAGCCCGCGTCCGCGAGCAGTGCCTGCGCGGCCTGGGTGTCCTGAGTGCCGAGTGCGCCGCTGCTGTCGGCGTACGCCTCCTGGCCCGCCAGCGCGAGATGGCTGCCCAGCGGCTGGGCGGGCAGGCCGAGCGGCTTGAGTACGCTCTCGGCGAGCTCCTGGCGGTCGAGCGCGCGGGCCACGGCGCGGCGCACCCGGTCGTCGGTGAGCGGGCCCGACGTGCCGTTCAGCGCGAGCTGCGTGTAGGCCGGTTCGAGGGACTTGCGGATGACGAAACCGCGAAGTACGGCCTGCTCCGCCGCGTACCTCCGCATCGCCTTGCGGGCCTTCTTGCGGGCCTTCTGCTCGGCCTCGGCCTCCTTCTCGGACGAGCCGTGCGCCACCGCCCAGGATCTGAGCGCGGAGGCGGGCGTGATGGCGTTCCCCGGTCCGTGGTTCAGCTCCTTGTCCTTCTCCTTGCGCTTGCGCTTGTCCTTGCCCGCGCCCCTGGCGGCCAGGGCGGCCCGGTCGGCGGTGCTCCGGCCGATCTCGGCGACGTCCAGGTCACCGGCGGCGAGCGCGTAGGCGCGCTCGCCGCGGGGGACGCTTCGGAAGACGAGGGTGTCCAGCTTCGCGGTCTGACCCCACCAGCGGGGGTCGCGTACGAGCGTGGCCTCGCCTTCGCCGCGGTCCAGCTTCTTGAGCTTGAACGGGCCCGCTGTCGGCTTGAGCCGGTCGCGGGCCCCGTCGTTGAAGGAGTCGGGGCTGCCCATCACGTCCATGGGGTAGAGCGGCGTGAAGAGCGAACGCCAGTCAGCGTAGGGCTTGCTGAATGTGACCTTCACCTCAAGGTCCTGGCCGCCGCGTTCGATCTTCTCGATGCGCTCGTAGCCGGCGTTGCGGGCGGTCCAGTACGCCGTGTCCTTGCCGCTCAGCGCGCGCCACTGGGCGAGGAAGTCGCGGGCCCCGATCTCGCGGCCGTCGCTCCACACCGCCTGCTGGTTGAGCTTGTAGAGGACGACCTGCTTGGGCTCGCGCTCGACGACCTCCGCGGACTCCAGGTAGTCGCCGTTGCGCTGCGGGCGGCCCTTGCGGTCGAGGGTGAACAGCGACGGGAGTACGGCGCCCGCGATCCGGCTGGTGGCGGCGTCGGCGTCGGCCTGGAAGACGTTGAGGGTGGCGGGCGTCGTGTCGGTGGCCCAGCGCACCGTGCCGCCGTCGGCGATCCGATCGCGCCCGGCCGGTGCGATGTCCTGCGCAGCCGTCACCGCTGCCGTGCCGTCGTCGCCCGAGGTGCATCCGGCCAGTACGGAGAGCGCGAGCACACCGCTGGCGAGGAGCGCGAGGGAACGGCGAACGCGCTGGGGCCTGCAGCGGGATGCCTCCCCGCGTGGGACGCCGACGTGGGACATGGCTGGTACCTCCGGGGCCGGGGCCCGGCCCACTCCCTGTCGGAATAGGCCCGGTTTTGCTTTTGGCGGCATATGCAGCTGATCACACCTATTGCCCTCCCACTGAAAAGGACCACGCGCGTGAGCCGTGGGAGACACGGCGGCAGACCCCTCCAACCCCACCCGTGCGGCCCAACAGAAGGGGGCGTGCGGCGGGCCGCGCGCCGAGAATCGCTGCACATCCCTTCACAAAAGGGGATGTGACGCGCGACACTCGCAGGCGCATGAGTGTTGCCACCGCCCACTGCGGAAGTGAGGGCAATCATGTCCATGCAAGATGACCTCAAGGCCGTCCAGCGCAGCCTCGACGAACTGGACCGGTCGGTCGCCCGGCTGGAGCAGCAGATCGGCAGCGGCAGCCTGGAGATGCGACGCGTGCGCACGGACGCCGGGCATCTGCGCGAAAGCCTCGCCCTGCTGGGCGAGGCCGCCCCGAACCTGCCGCCCACCAGAGAACGGCCCGACCTGGTGCCCATCCCGGAAGCGCCGTACGACAGCGCCCTGTGGACGGACACGGACGACGAGGGCCTCGGGGCACGCGACCGGCACGCGCCGTAGCCCGTACGTACCGAGCCACGCCGTTGCCGTTCTGTACCGCCACGCATTGGAGTCCTCGTTGGCCACAGGCACAGAACCCCAAGCCCCTACGGGCATCCATGACGCCTCGCGCGCCGCCATCGCCCCGCGGCATCTGCGCACCGACCGCTGGTGGCTGGCGCCCGCCGCGACCGCAGCCGGGCTGCTCGCCTTCATCGTCTACTCGACCTGGCGGGCCTTCGCGAATGCCGACTACTACGCGGCGCCGTACGTCTCGCCGTTCTACTCGCCCTGCCTGGCGGAGAACTGCGAGCCGATGAAGAACGGCCCCAACTGGGAGATCTTCGGCAGCTGGTGGGGCTTGTCCCCCGCCCTGCTGATCCTGGTCTTCCCCCTGGGCTTCCGTCTGACCTGCTACTACTACCGCAAGGCCTACTACCGGGGCTTCTGGGCCTCGCCCCCGGCCTGCGCCGTCGCCGAGCCGCACACGAAGTACAGCGGCGAGACCCGCTTCCCGCTGATCCTCCAGAACCTGCACAGGTACTTCTTCTACGCCGCCGTCCCCGTCGCCGGGATCCTCACCTACGACACCGTGCTCGCCTTCCGCGACGAGCACTACGAGTGGGGCCACATGGGTCTGGGCACCCTGGTCTTCCTCGTCAACATCGCGCTGATCTGGGCGTACACCTTCTCCTGCCACTCCTGCCGGCACATCGTCGGCGGCAAGCTCAAGCACTTCTCCGGGCACCCGGTGCGCTACCGGCTGTGGGGCTGGGTCGGCAGGCTCAACAACCGGCACATGCTGCTCGCCTGGGCGTCACTGGTGAGCGTCGCCCTCGCCGACTTCTACGTCTATCTCCTGGCGTCCGGCGCCTTCGACGACCCGCGGCTGTTCTGAAAGCTGTCTCACAAGCTGTTCAAAAAAATGAAGGGTGCCAGATGACGCAGCTCGACCGGCAGAAGTGGGACGTCGTCGTGGTCGGCGCGGGCGGCGCCGGACTGCGGGCAGCCATCGAGGCGCGGGAGCAGGGGGCCCGTACGGCGGTCATCTGCAAGTCGCTCTTCGGCAAGGCGCACACGGTGATGGCCGAGGGCGGCATCGCCGCGTCCATGGGCAATGTGAACGCCGGCGACAACTGGCAGGTCCACTTCCGCGACACCATGCGCGGCGGCAAGTTCCTCAACCAGTGGCGGATGGCGGAGCTGCACGCCCGCGAAGCACCGGACCGGGTATGGGAGTTGGAGACCTGGGGTGCGCTCTTCGACCGTACGCCCGACGGGAAGATCTCGCAGCGCAACTTCGGCGGGCACGAATACCCGCGCCTCGCGCACGTCGGCGACCGCACCGGTCTCGAACTGATCCGCACCCTCCAGCAGAAGATCGTCTCGCTCCAGCAGGAGGACTTCCGCGAATTCGGCGACTACGAAGCCCGGTTGAAGGTCTTCCAGGAGTGCACGGTCACCAGGGTCCTCAAGGACGGCGAGAAGGTCGCCGGGACGTTCTGTTACGAGCGGGAGTCCGGCCGTTTCTTCGTGCTGGAGGCGCCGAGCGTCGTGCTCGCCACCGGCGGCATCGGCAAGTCCTTCAAGGTGACGTCGAATTCCTGGGAGTACACCGGCGACGGGCACGCCCTGGCGCTGCTCGCGGGCGCACCGCTGCTCAATATGGAGTTCGTCCAGTTCCATCC
The DNA here is from genome assembly GCF_028807635.1 of Streptomyces spiramyceticus. Lineage (NCBI taxonomy): Bacteria > Bacillati > Actinomycetota > Actinomycetes > Kitasatosporales > Streptomycetaceae > Streptomyces > Streptomyces spiramyceticus. The sequence continues at coordinate 4,363,902 of NZ_JARBAX010000001.1, read as the reverse complement.
GACCGGCATGGTCTGGCCGCCGTCGGTGAAGGGCATCCTCGTCACCGAATCGGTGCGCGGCGACGGCGGCGTACTGCTCAATTCCGAGGGCAAACGCTTCATGTTCGACTACGTGCCCGACGTCTTCAAGGAGAAGTACGCCCAGTCGGAGGAGGAGGGCGACCGCTGGTACGAGGACCCGGACAACAACCGGCGTCCACCCGAGCTGCTCCCCCGCGACGAGGTCGCCCGCGCGATCAACTCCGAGGTCAAGGCGGGCCGCGGCTCACCGCACGGCGGGGTGTTCCTGGATGTGTCGACGCGGATGCCCGCCGACGTCATCCGGCGCCGGCTCCCGTCCATGTACCACCAGTTCAAGGAGCTGGCGGATGTCGACATCACCGCCGAGGCGATGGAGGTCGGGCCGACCTGCCATTACGTGATGGGCGGCATCGCCGTCGACTCCGACACCGCCGCGACCCGGGGCGTCCCCGGGCTGTACGCAGCGGGGGAGGTCGCGGGCGGCATGCACGGCTCCAACCGGCTCGGCGGCAACTCGCTCTCCGACCTGCTGGTCTTCGGCCGCCGGGCCGGGCTGCACGCGGCGCAGTACGCGACCGGCTTCGCGGGCTCCGCGCGGCCGGAGGTGGCCGAGGCCCAGGTGGACGCGGCGGCTGCCGAGGCACTGCGTCCGTTCAGCGCGGAGGGCCCCGAGCCGGGCCAGGAGGACAGCCGTCCGCCGGAGAACCCGTACACCCTCCACCAGGAGCTCCAGCAGACGATGAACGACCTGGTCGGCATCATCAGGCGGGAGCCGGAGATGGTGCAGGCCCTGCACAAGCTGTCCGAGCTGCGGGTACGGGCCCGCCGGGCCGGGGTCGAAGGGCACCGGCAGTTCAATCCCGGCTGGCACCTGGCGCTGGACCTGCGCAACATGCTGCTGGTCAGCGAGTGCATCGCGCGCGCGGCCCTGGAGCGCACCGAGAGCCGAGGCGGCCACACCCGTGAGGACTGCCCGTCGATGGAGCGGGAGTGGCGGCGGATCAACCTGCTGTGCCGGCCGGCCGACCCTACGGGCGGGCTCGCCCCTGCCGATCCGGTGCGGGGCCAGATCTCGCTCGTACGGGAGACGACCGACGCCATCCGTTCCGACCTGCTCGCCCTCTTCGAGAAAGAGGAGCTGGTCAAGTACCTCGCCGAAGAGGAGCTCTACGAATGAGCAGCTACACAGCGGCCTTCAGGGTCTGGCGCGGCGATGCGGACGGCGGGGACCTGGAGGACTTCAAGGTCGAGGTGAACGAGGGCGAGGTCGTCCTCGACATCATCCACCGCCTCCAGGCCACTCAGGCGTCCGATCTCGCGGTGCGCTGGAACTGCAAGGCGGGCAAGTGCGGTTCGTGCAGCGCGGAGATCAACGGGCGGCCGCGGCTGCTGTGCATGACGCGGATGTCGGTCTTCTCGCGCGAGGAGACGATCACGGTCACACCGCTGCGGGCGTTTCCCGTCGTACGGGACCTGGTGACGGATGTGTCGTTCAACTACGCGAAGGCGCGGGAGGTGCCCGCTTTCGTGCCGCCGCCGGGGGTTGCGGCCGGTGACTACCGGATGCAGCAGATGGATGTGGAGCGGTCGCAGGAGTTCCGCAAGTGCATCGAGTGCTTCCTGTGCCAGGACACGTGCCATGTGGTGCGCGACCACGAGGAGAACAAGGCCTCCTTCGCCGGGCCGCGCTTCCTGATGCGGATCGCGGAGCTGGACATGCACCCGCTGGACGCGGCCGACGGGTCGGGACTCGACCGCAAGAAGACCGCGCAGGACGAGCACGGGCTCGGCTACTGCAACATCACCAAGTGCTGTACGGAGGTCTGCCCCGAGAACATCAAGATCACGGACAACGCCCTGATCCCGCTGAAGGAGCGGGCGGTCGACCGGAAGTACGACCCGCTGGTCTGGCTGGGGAACAAGATCCGCCGCCGGGCGGAATAGGGGAATAGCCGGTAGCCGACGCCGCGCTTCATCTGTCGTACTGCTCAATGCAATTGACATGATGAAACGGGGATCTACCGCATGTGGAACGGCGACGAACTCGACCTGGACGCCTATCTCACGCACCTCGGGTACGACGGGGACCGCACCCCCGCGCTGGAGACGTTGCGCGCGCTGCACCGCGCGCATGTGCTCTCGGTGCGCTGGGAGAACCTGGACGCGGTGCTGCGCGGTGACGTCCCGCTCGATCTCGGCACGCTCCAGGCCAAGATGATCGGCAACGCGCGCGGCGGCTACTGCTTCGAGCACGCGTCCCTGTACGCGGCGGCCCTGGAGCGGCTCGGCTTCGAGTTCTTCGCGGTCCTGGGGCGGATCCGGATGGGTGCGCCCAAGATGCTGCCGACCACGCACGCGATGATGGTCGTGGAGCTCGACGGGCAGCGCTGGCTGAGCGACATCGGCTTCGGGGCGAGTCCGCTGGAGCCGATCGAGATGACGGACGGGGACGGGACCGAGACGTCGGACGGCGTATGGGCGTACCGGCTGCGGCGCGGGGAGGTCACTCCGGGCGCGGAGGGTTGGACGCTCTACCAGCCGGCGGGCGGGCGCTTCAGCGACGAGACGGGTGACGGCTGGATGGCGCGGCACACCTTCACGCTCGACCCGCAGTATCCGGTCGACTTCCAGACGGGGAACCATTTCATAGCGACGAGCCCGCACTCGCCCTTCAGCAGCCGCGTCTTCCTGCAGCGCGTGCACCCCGACCGGCTGCACCTGCTGGACAACCGGAAGCTGATGACGCTCAGGCCCGGCTCCCACGAGGAGCGGGAGCTCGAACCGAACGAGGTGCCGAAGGTTGTCGCCGACGTGTTCGGGATCGAGCTGACGCCGGAGGACGCGGCGCTGCTGCTGACCAAGCTGGTCTAGGGCGCGACCGGCGCGCTCTTCTTTCCCCTACCCGCAGGGCACCCGCGCACCCGCACGCACCTACCCGCCGTCCTCGTAGTCGCCCGCGTAATTGACGCGCAGCGCGGCGCCTGCGGTGGCCGGCGGTGCGACGAGCAGCACGACCAGCGCCAGGGCGACCCGCTTGGGCCACTTGAGCCGCGGGCTCTTCCACCGTCGTACGAATGCTTCCATGCGCCTCACGCGTCCCATCCGTTCCATGCGGCGCAAGACTCGGTAAGGGGCTCCGGAGGTTCCCTCCCGTCCGGTCGCGGCGCCCCGGGCATGGACATAGCCTCACAAACGTGACGCGAACAGCCGCCCGGGCCTTCCTCAGCACGCTGGTCGCGGTGTGGTGTCTCCTCGTACCCGCAGCCCATGCCGCCCACGCCGAGGACCCCATATCGCTGTCCCGCGACGGCCAGATCACGGACAGGGTGGACGCGCTCGGCAGTCGCACGAACGAGGTGGGAGACGCTCTCGACCGCCTCTACGACGCCCGCCGCATCCAGCTCTTCGTCGCGTACGTCCGCGACTTCTCCGGCAGGCCCGCACAGAGCTGGGCGGACGCCACCGCCGAGCGCAGCGGCCTCGGCCGCGACGACGTGCTCCTCGCCGTCGCCACCCACGACCGGCTGTACGCCTACTCCGTCGACGCCGACTCCCGCCTCGGCGACGCAGGGCTCGACGATGTCGCCAGGACCGCGATCGAGCCCGCCCTGAGGGAGAACGACTGGGCGGGCGCCGCGATCGGCGCCGCTGACGGCTACGACGCGGTGCTCGCCGGGCAGCCTGTCCCGACCCCGGCGATCACCCCCGGCGAGGCCGACCCGGAGCGGGGCGAGGGCACGGGCGAGAGCGGCTCCGGGGACCTGGTGCTGCCCATCGTCGCGGTCGGCGGTGCCGGTGCGCTGGCGGCGTACGCGTATGCCCGGCGCAGGAGGCGGACCGGCACCCGCACCACGCCCGCACAGCCCGCCAGGTGGGGCGGCGTCGAGGAGCCGCAGGTGCCGCAGCCCGAACCGCTGCCGGAACTCGACTCCAGGGCCAAGCGGGAACTCGTCGGGACGGACGACGCGGTACGCACCAGCGAGGAGGAACTCGGCTTCGCGTCCGCCCAGTTCGGCGAGGAGGCAGCCGGGCCCTTCGCCGCGGCGCTCGCGGACGCCAAGAGCGAGCTGGCCGTCGCCTTCCGGCTGCGCCAGCAGCTCGACGACGCCCTGCCGGAGAGCGACGACACGCGCCGCCACATGCTGGACGAGATCGTCGCCCGCTGTACGGAGGCCAACCGCCGCCTCGACGCCGAGTCGGCGTCCTTCGACGAGCTGCGGGACCTGGAGAAGAACGCCCCCGAGGCACTGGCCGCCGCCGAGGCCGTTTTCCGCGAGCTGACCGGGCGTACGAGCACGGCCGGGGCAACACTGACGGCCCTGCGGCAGCGGTACGCCGACTCCGCCACCGCACCGGTCGCCGGCCACGCCGAGCAGGCCGAGGACCGGCTCGCCTTCGCGGCCACCGCCCTCGAAGGGGCGAGGCAGGCTGTCGAAGCGGGCGACACGGGGCAGGCGGCCGTGTACGTACGGGCGGCCGAGGGCGCCGTCGGCCAGGCGGCCACCCTCGTCGACGCCGTGGACCGCCGCGCGCAGGAGCTGGCGGAGGCGGCGGGCAAGCTCCCCGGCGCGCTCACCGAGACGGAGACCGACCTCGCGGACGCGCGCGGCCTGCTCCAGGGGCTCAAGGACGGCAAGGGCGACACGGACGACCACGGCAACCACAGCGACCACGACGCGTCGACGGCGGCCGATCTCCAGGGGCGGATCGCCCGCGCGGAGTCGGTGGTCGCCGACGTACGGCAGGAGGAACAGTCGGGGCGGTACGACCCGATCGACGCCCTGCGCCGGGTGGAGGAGGCCGACGCCCTGCTCGACGAAGCCCTGGCGGGCGCGCGCGAGCGAGGGGCGGCGGGGCAGCGTGCGCGCGCCCTGCTCGACCGGGCGACGCTCACCGCCCGCGCCGCCGTCGGGGCGGCCGCCGACTACATCACCACGCACCGGGGCGCGGTCGGCAGCCAGGCCCGCACGCGCCTCGCGGAGGCCCAGCGCCACCTCGAACGTTCCACCGCGGCGGCGGACGACCCGCAGAACGCACTCACCGAGGCCCAGCAGGCGTACGCCCTGGCCGGGCAGGCGCAGAGCCTCGCCGAAGAGGACGTACGCGGATACGGCGGCCCGGGCAACGGCGGCGGAGGCGACAGGGTCGGCGGGCTGAACGGGGCCGTACTCGGCGGGATCATCCTCGGCGGAATCCTCGGCGGCGGCCGTGACGGGGGCTTCGGACGCGGCTACGGCGGCAGAGGCGGTGGGGGCTTCGGCGGAAGTCCCGGAAGTTTCGGCGGCGGGGGCACGCGTGGCCGAAGGGGCGGCGGTGGCCGGTTCTGACCCGTACAGCACTCACTCTCAGGGAGACACGGCATGACCAAGCAGACCGTCCTCGGTCGCGTGACCCAGCTCGCGAAGGCCAACATCAATGCGCTCCTCGACCAGGCCGAGGACCCGAAGGAGATGCTCGACCAGCTGATCCGCGACTACACCGACAACATCTCCGACGCCGAGGAGGCCGTCGCGGCGACCATCGGCAATCTGCGCCTCCTCGAACAGGACCAGCGGGAAGACGTCGACGCGGCCAACGCGTGGGGCGCCAAGGCGCTCGCCGCCAGCCGGAGGGCCGACGAGAAGCGCGCCGCGGGGTCGGTCGCGGAGGCGGACAGGTTCGACAACCTCGCCAAGGTCGCACTCCAGCGGCAGCTTCAGTCCGAGAAGGAGGCGCAGGCTGCCGAGCCGGTGATCGCCGCGCAGACCGAGGTCGTCGAACCGCTGAAGGCAGGCCTGATTCAAACGAAGGCCAAGCTTGCCGAACTCTCCGCCAAACGCGACGAATTGGCGGACCGCGCCACATCCGCCCAGGCGCAGACCCGGATGCTGGACGTCGTGAAGAGCGTCAACCTTCTCGACCCGACGAGCGAGCTGAGCCGCTTCGAGGGCAAGGTGCGCCGCGAGGAGGCCAGGGCGATGGGCAAGCAGGAGCTCGCCGCATCGTCCCTGGACGCCCAGTTCGAGCAGCTTGAGAGCGGGGGCGACGAAGCCGAGATCGAGGCCCGGTTCGCCGCCCTCAAGGCCAGGGGCCAGTAGAGATCATCAGTAGAGACTCAGCAGCTCGTCGACGCTGAGCTCCCCCGCCGCGTCCCCGTCGGGCAGGGCCAGTTCGAACCACACCGTCTTTCCGCGCGGTGTACGCCGCGAGCCCCACGCCGCGCTGAGCAGCCCGACCAGCTGGAGCCCGCGCCCGCCCTCGTCGGTGTCGCGTGCCCGGCGTCGCCGCGGCTGGACGAGACCCGCGTCCCAGACCTCGCAGACGAGCGTACGGTCGAGCAGCAGGCGAAGCCTGATCTCGCCCTCGCCGTACCGCAGGGCATTGGTGACCAGCTCGCTGACCAGCAACTCCGTGGTGTCGACCAGGTCTTCGAGGCCCCACGCGACGAGCTGCGCCCGCGCCAGTTCGCGGGCCCGTCCCACCGAGCGCGGCCCGCGCGGCATCTGCCAGTCGCCGACCGCCCCGACGGGCAGCCCCTGGATGCGGGCCATCAGCAGGGCGATGTCGTCCTCACCGTGCCGGGTGTCGAGGGTGTTCAGCACGTGGTCGCAGACGTCTTCCAGCGGGCGCGACGGATCGGTGAGCGCACGGCGGAAGGCGAGCAGGCCCTCGTCGAGCGGGTGGTCCCGCGACTCGACGAGCCCGTCGGTGTAGAGCGCGAGCAGCGCACCCTCCGGCACCTCAACCTCGACCTCCTCGAACGGCTCCCCGCCGACACCGAGCGGCATTCCTGGCGGTACGTCGAGCAGCAGGGCCTCTTCGCCGGGTTCGACGATGACGGGCGGCAGGTGCCCGGCGTTGGCGAACGTACAGCGGCGGGTGACCGGGTCGTAGACGGCGTACACGCAGGTCGCGAGGTAGACCTCGGACAGGTCGGCCTCCCGCGCCTTGTGGGCGGCGCGCGAGGCGTGCTGGGCGCCGCTGGGCGTGCCGAGGCCGCGGGCGATCTCGTCGAGTGCCGAGAGGACTTCGGCGGGTTCCAGGTCGAGCAGCGCCAAGGTCCTTACTGCGGTGCGCAGTTCGCCCATGGCGACGGCGGCGCGCAGGCCGCGCCCCATCACGTCGCCGACGACCAGGGCCGTGCGGTGGCCGGGGAGTTCGATGACGTCGAACCAGTCGCCGCCCACTTCGGTCGCCGTATTTCCCGGCAGGTAGCGGCAGGCGATGTCCAGGCCCGCGGCCTCCGGGTCGCCCGGTGGCAGCAGGCTGCGCTGGAGGATGAGGGCGCGTTCGTGTTCGCGCCGGTAGAGGCGGGCGTTGTCGATGCAGACGGCGGCACGTGCGGCGAGCTCGGTGGCGAGTGCCCGGTCGCGTTCTCCGAAGGGTTCGCTGCCCTTCGTACGGGAGAACTGGGCGAGGCCCACGACGGTGTCATGGGCGACCATCGGCACGGCGAGCGTGCTGTGGACGAAGCCGCCGGCGTCCGCCGGTACGACCTGGACGCGGGCGGTGCGCAGGGCGCCTGCGCAGGGCGAGTTGAACGGGTAGCGGTGGATGGCCCCGACTTCGACCGGTCCCGGGTCGTCCCCGTCGGCGACGCATCCGAGGGCGGCCAGCGGGGCGTCGGAGACGGCGCTGGCGAAGGCGACCCGGCGCAGTTCGGCGCTGCCGTCGGCGCGGCCCGGCGGGGCTTCGTCACCGGCGAGCAGGCCCTGGTAGAGGTCGACGGAGGCGAGGTCGCAGAAGCCGGGGACGGCTACGTCGAGGAGTTCGCGGGCGGTGGTCTCCAGGTCGAGGGAGTTCCCGATGCGGGCGCCGGCCTCATTCAGCAGGGCGAGGTTGCGGCGGGCGTCGTCGGCCTCGCGGGCGGCGACGTGGCGGCGGGTCACGTCGATGCCGAGCCCGGCGACGCCGACGGGGCGGCCGGATCCGCTGTGCACCCGGTAGAGGTTGACCGACCAGTGTCTGCGCTCGGGGCTGTCGGGGGCGGTGCCGACGATCTGCATGTCGGTGACGGACTCGCCGGTCTCCAGGACCCGCTGAAGGGCGGCGGTCATCCGCTCGGCCTCGGGGCGGGCGAGGTAGTCGTGAACGGTGCGGCCCCGGTGGTCGTCGGCGGCGCCGCCGAAGACGGTGGCGAACCGCTTGTTGGCGCGCTGCACCGTGAGGTCCGTACCGAACAGGAGGAAGCCGAAAGGAGATTGGCCGAAAATGGCCTGCGAGGAGGCGAGGTCGCTTTCGATCCGGCGCAGTGCGCGGACGTCGACGACGATGCAGACCGCGCCGCGTTCGCCGTCGGCGGTGGCGCTCGGCATCACATAGATCTCCGCGACGCCGTGCGCTCCCTGGCGGCCGGGCATCCGGAACGGGACGAGGCCCGTCCACTCCTTGCCGTCGAGAATCTCGGCGACGCGGTGGTGACCGCGTATGCGGACCTCGGCGGGCATGAACGCCTCGACCGGGTCCTTGCCCACGACATCCCCTGCGGCCAGACCGAACAGCTCTTCGGCTCGCCTGCTCCACTGATCGACCAGCCCGTCGGCACCGATCGAGAAGGACGCGACTCTGATGTAGTCGTAGATAGAGCCGGGCGGGCTGTTCTGCCACATCACTTCGCCCGCCGCCGCTGATATCTCGTTCACGCGACCGTCCCCTCCAGCTCAACGCACCGGACCGCTCCTTCCCGCAGTATTCAGCACTACGGTCCCAACCTGCACGGCGTTCACGATCACAGCACGGTCTCGTTCCTTTTCGGCCGGAGAAGTGTCCGCTTCGACCGGGGAAAATTCCGCTCCTTGATCGTTGTCCCTTCACTCTTCTAACCAGGGAGGGCCAGCTCGAACCACACCGTCTTGCCCGTCCTGCCACGACGAGTACCCCACCGCTGTGCAGAACAGGCCACCAGCTGCATTCCGCGTCCTCCCTCGTCATCGGGCCCGGCGAGGCGTTCGAGCGGCGGATCCGGAAGCGCGTCCGACACCTCGACCAGGAGGACGCGCGGCCCGGCGGGAGCGGATTCGGGGTGCCCGTCGCCCTCGGGACGTACGAGCCGGACGCCGATGGGCCCGGACGCGTGCCGCAAAGAATTGGTCACGAGCTCGCTGACGAGGAGGACGGTCACATCGCCGATGGCGTCCAGCAGACCCCAGTCACGCAGCGTCTCCCGCACCGCATGCCGGGCGGTGCGTACGGCATTGGGCTCAGCAGGGAAGGACCACTCGGCGCAGTCGCCGTCGGTGTCGATCACGCCGACCACATCCCAGATCCCAGACCAGCAGCAAACCCGCGTCCTGTTTCAGGGGGTTAATCAGCACATACCCGATATGCGGGCAGAGCTATCGCGGTCCTCGATGCACTGTGGCACGAACGGCGTACGCGGCGCTCAAACGGACTGGCCGCCGGAAAGGGCGCTCAAGCGACGCACCGCCTCCGCCACTGCGGGCCGGTCCGCCTCCAGCCACTCCACGGAGTCCGCCTCGTGAGGCTGGAGCCAGCGGAGTGCGTCGTGGTCTTGGAGCGGCCGGGGCGTTCCGGAAACCAGCCGGACCGTCCACACCTGGAGGACATGGCCGGGCTTCAGCGGCCACTCGCCGGGGATGCGCTCCAGCGTCTCGGTCTCGACGCCCAGCTCTTCGCGCAGTTCGCGTACGAGCGCCTGCTCGGGGCTCTCGCCGGGTTCGACCTTGCCGCCGGGGAGCTCCCAGCCGCCGGCCAACTCGGGCGGGGCGCTGCGGCGCGCGGCCAGCAGCCGCCCCCGGTCGTACACGGCTGCACCCACCACGACGCGATCGTCCATGCGCGGAGCCTACGACGCGCACGGCGGGTGCCGCTCCTGCTTGACGCCCCGGCCTGCCGGACGTGCCCGGCCTACTGGACGTTCTGACTGATGCGCTCGACCCAGTAGCGCTGCTTGTGCCCGTCGTCGCCGAGGCTGTCCGCGATCTTCTGCGCCTCTGCCCTGGTGGCGTACCTCCCGACGCGATAGCGGCTGCCGTTGTCGTCCTGCCGTATCACCTGCCAAGAGAGCACAGCGCCGCTGTCGTTCATCGTGTGCCTCCGTCCGCCGGTGCACTCGCCTCTAACGATCCCCAGGAAACCGCAATCCGCATATGCCCGAGCGTACGCCTGACCTTTACTCAGCGGATACGCTTTTACACAAAGAGATACGCAACCGGCCATGACGAAGGAGCGCACCCCCGCGAGTGCGCCCCCTCTCCCGCCGTGATTCCTGCCGCGATCCCTCCCCGCGGTTCAGTCACCGGGTTCGGACGGGCCAGGTAATACCTGCCCTCGGTCAGCGGCGACCAGCGGCGGAAGGAGTGCGGCGCGTACCGCAGGGAGTAGTCCTCGCGGCTCTCGTCGGCGGCGAGCTTCGCGTAACTCCGCTTGGGCGGCTGCTCGTCGGGGTCGTCGGGGTCGTCAGTGGCCCGGGTAACAGGTGTGCGGCGGTGTCCGTCATCGGTGACTTCCCGTTCGTCAGTCCGTGTGCGGTACAGGTACGAACGGGAAGCTAAGTCTGGGACATGACAGTCTGTTGTAGCCGCCGATTGCCCGGCGGTTACGGAATGCAGCGCCGCGTTAATGCGTGATCACGGTGGTCGGACGACGTATCCGTGTATCGGTCACTTCACGGGCAGGTGGTATGCGATCCGGTACCGGTCGGCCGGGACCACCACATCGGCCGTCTCGACCGCCAGCCCCGAGGCGTAGTACGTCCGCTCGATGACCAGCACCGCGTGCCCCGGTACGCCGCCGAGCTGGAGCAACTCCTCGGCGAGACCGGGCCGGGCGCCGACCTCCTCCGCGACGTTGTCCACGACGATGTCGATCGCGGCCATCCGCTCGACGACGCCGCAGCCGCCCAGCGGTCCCTCCTCGGGCAGCATCACGGGCGTACGCCCCGTCACCGCCAGGGGCTCCCACGAGGTGGAGAGCATCATGGAATCGCCGGCGTCCCGGAAGACGTACCGCGTACACATCACACGGTCGCCCTCCTGGATGCCGAGGCGCTTCGCAATGTCCGAAGTGGCCTGCTGCTGCTCGCTGCTGGACTCCCAGGTGCCGCGCGCACCTGCCTCGGACTGCTCCTGCCGGAAGGGGTTCGAGGCCCCCGAGCCGCGACAGCCCGCGCGGGAGACGCGGCGCGGGACGGGCTGTTCGCGTACGTACGTACCGGAGCCCGAGCGGCCCTCGACCAGGCCCTCCGCCATGAGGACCTTGCGAGCCTCCAGGGCGACGGTGTCGGAGACGCCGTACTCCTGGCGGATGCGGGCCTGCGAGGGCAGACGGGTGTGGGGTGGCAGGGAACCATTGACGATCTTCTGCCTCAGATCGCCCGCGACGCGCAGATAGGCCGGCTGCTCACCGAATGTCACTGGCCACTCCCATCAGGTTGACAGACAGCAACAGCCTGGCAACCGTGGGTTGTTGACCGCAAGCGCAGGCCAAAGTTTCACCCGAAGTGATGACTTACCTTTACGCAGGGCTTTACCGGGGTATCAAGACAGCTTCGGCTCCGCCGCCCGGCTACGCCGAACCGCCCCCGCGCAGCGAACCCTTCAGCCCGTCACCGGACGTCCCGAGAACGCACACCACGCCACGGTCGAGCAGCCGCCACCCGCGCCGGTCGGGCATGTAGTAGTACATGTCCACGTCGTCCGGCTTGGCCCAGTCCTTCTGCACGTAGTCCGACAGCAGTTCCGTGCAGCGCTTGTCCGCGATGTCGGTGACGGCGTCGTCCCCCGGGTAGGCGCCGCTCCGGTCGATCTCGAAGACCGCGAACACCTCGCCCTGATGCTTCTCCACGCACGGCACGACTTCGACGTCCGTCGTCATGCCCTCCAGCGAACCGCCCGGCGCGTTGAAGCAGTCGCCCATGCTCAGATCCAGCGTGCTCCGCGAACGGGCAGCCTCGCCCACGCCCTCCTTCATGCCGTCCTTGAAGTCCCCCCACGCCTCGGTCACACCGCCCGTCGCGACAGCGAGCAGCACGAGCAGGGTGCTGATCGCGGACAGCACGACGCCCGCGATCGCCATGCCCTTGCCGCTGTCGCCCCGCTTCTTGATCTGGCTGAGGGCGATGATGCCCAGGATCAGGCCGAGCGGCGGTATGCAGCACACGATGCCGACCACGAGGGCGGCGACAGCCAGTCCGTTGGTCTTGGGCCGCTGCTGGGGCGGCACAGCACCGTACGGCTGCTGGAACGGCTGGGGCGGCGGTATGTCCACGGGTACGGAACTCCTCGTCGGGGCGGGTCGAACTGCCGCGCGCATGGTACGCGGCGGACCGAGGAAGACGTAACGCGGCCGACAACTGCCCCAAATGCACAACGAAAAGCCAAAGCAAGGGGCGGCCGCACAAGCAGCCGCCCCCGCTCAGTCACTCACTCACGTACTCACTCACTGGGACTCACTCGCTGAACCGTCAGAACTGCAGGGCCCAGGAGTCGATCTTCCCGGTGTCCCACGACGCGTTGTCGTTGACCCGCAGCTTCCACGTGCCGTTCGCCACCTCGGACGAGGCGTTGACCGTGTACGTGGTGATCAGGTTGTCGCTGCTGCCGCCCGTGCCGTAGCCCTTGAGGGTGTAGGCCGTGCCGTCGGGCGCGATCAGGTCGACCTTGAGGTCGCCGATGTACGTGTGCTTGATGTCGACCGGCACGCTGAGGGTCGCGGGCGCGTTGCCGGTGACGCCGCTGACGGTGACCGGGGACTCCGTGGTGGAGTGGTCATTGATCGCGTAGTCGGTGAGGTTCTCGAACCGCTTGCCGGGGGGCGGCGTGGTGCCGCCGTCGCCGACGTACAGCAGGCGGTTGGGCGAGCCCGTGCCCGGGCTGGTCACGACGCCCGTGGTGGCGGCCGACGTCAGCGCGGAGGAGACCTGCGCCGGGGTGGCCGTCTTGTTGGCCGCCAGGTAGAGCGCGGCCGCGCCCGCGACGTGCGGCGAGGCCATCGACGTACCGGAGATGGTGTTCGTCGCCGAGTCGCTGCTGTTCCAGGACGAGGTGATCGACGAACCCGGCGCGAAGATGTCGAGGATGCTGCCGTAGTTGGAGTAGCTGGCCTTGGCGTCGGTGCTGGTGGTGGCGCCGACCGTGATCGCCTCGGCCACCCTGGCGGGCGACTTGGTGGAGGCGTCGGTGCTCTCGTTGCCCGCGGCCACGGCGTAAGTGACGCCGGAGGCTATGGAGTTGCGTACCGCCGTGTCGAGGGCGGAGTCCGCGCCGCCGCCGAGGCTCATGTTGGCGACGGCCGGCTTGACGGCGTTGCGCGTCACCCAGTCGATGCCCGCGACGACCTGGGCGGTGGTGCCGGAGCCCTGGTTGTTGAGGACGCGGACGCCGACGACCTTGGCCTTCTTGGCGACGCCGTACGCGCCGCCCGCGACCGTACCGGCGACGTGCGTGCCGTGGCCGTGGCCGTCCTGCGCGGTGTTGTCGTTGTCGATGGCGTCGTAGCCGTAGGAGGCGCGGCCGCCGAAGTCGCTGTGCGAGATGCGTACGCCGGTGTCGATGACGTACGCCGTGACACCCTCCCCGGCGGCGTCGGGGTAGGTGTAGCTCTGGTTCAGCGGGAGGGCCTTCTGGTCGATGCGGTCCAGGCCCCACGACGGCGGGTTGGGCTGGGTCGCGCTGACGGTGAAGGTGCGGTTCTGTACGACGGAGTCGACGGCCGGGTCGGCGGCGAACTTCTTCGCCTGCGCCTCGGACAGCTCGACGGCGTACCCGTTGAGGGCCGCGGTGTACGTCTTCTTGATCTTGGCGCCGTACTCCTTGGCAAGCGCCCTGCCCTCGGCGGAGCCGGCCTCGGCCGCCTCTTCGTCGAGGGTCACGATGTAGCTGCCCGCGATGGTTCCGGGGGCTCCTGCGTTCTGGATCCGGCCCTCGGCGGCGTCGGCCGCACCGGCGGGAAGGGCGGAAACGGCGCCGAGCGCGAGGGCTGCGACGGCGGTGGCGCTGGCGGCGGCGATTCTTCGCCGGGAACTACGCATCACGGACATGTGAGGGGTCCTCCTCATAGGCGGTGCGCTGGTGGGGGGCCGGTCGACAGGAGCATGACAAATGACGCTGCGGAGTCCGCGCCCTTTCTCACGCCCTACTGACAGGCGAAAGATTGGCGCATCCATAGGAATCCCACAAGGGCTTCACCGCTCTCGCAATCCGCCTGCCGCACGCCCGACATGACTGGTTGTCACACGCTCGCCGTGACGCGCCGTGCCTAGGCTTCGGGCATGACGCCCAAGACGATCTACCGCTGCCCGGTGGACGGCACCAGCGAGCCCGCCGAATCCCTCACCTGGCGCTGCCCGGCCTGCGGCGGCCCCTGGGATCTGGACTTCGCCCCCACCAGCCCGGTTCCGCTCGACTCCCTCGCGGGCCGGGTGAATTCACTGTGGCGGTACGAGGAAGCACTCCCCCTGCGGAACCCGCCATTCAAGGACTCACCCCCCACCATCACGCTCGGCGAGGGCCGCACCCCTCTCGTACCGCTCACTGACACGGTTTCGGCCAAGCTCGACTTTCTGATGCCGACGCTGTCTTTCAAGGACCGCGGCGCTGTGATGCTCGCCGAACTGGCCCGCCGCCTCGGCCCCGACCGGGTCACCCGGGTGATCGCGGACAGCAGCGGCAACGCGGGCACGGCGATCGCCGCGTACTGCGCGCGCGCCGGACTGCCCTGCACGGTGTACGTGCCCGAGGCGACCTCCCCCAAGAAGACCGAGCAGATCCGCGCACACGGCGCCCAGCTCACCCTCGTCCCCGGCGACCGGGAGACCACGGCCCGCGCCGCCCGAGCGGCAGCCGACGAACCCGGCACCTTCTACGCGAGCCACGTCTACAACCCGCACTTCCTGCACGGCACGAAGACATACGTCTACGAACTGTGGGAGGACCTGGGCGGCCGGCTCCCCGACTCGATCGTCGTCCCGGTCGGCAACGGCACGCTCCTGCTGGGCGCCTCACTCGCCATCACGGAACTCCTCGCCCACGGCCTCATCGACGAGCGCCCCGCCCTGATCGCCGTACAGGCGGAGGCGGTGTCACCACTGGCAGCGGCGTTCCACGCGGGAGCCGACGACCTCACCGCCCTCACCACACCCACCGGTCCCACACTCGCCGAGGGCATCGCCATCCCGAACCCGCCACGCGCCCGCCAGATCCTGCGCGCGGTACGGGAGTCCGGCGGCAAGTTCCTCACGGTGACCGAGGATCAGATCCGCGCCGCACAACTGGACCTGGCAGGACGCGGCCTCTTCGTGGAATCGACCGGCGTCGCCTGCTGGGCCGCAACGGCAGCATCCCCGCCGCCGCCCGGCAGGACCGCCGTGGTGCCGCTGTGCGGCGCGGGCGCGAAGACGGGGGTGGCACCCACCGCCCCCTAGGGGGTGTCCGGTCGGTCTCCGTGGGAGAAGGAGCGGGGCTTGGTGCGTGCAGCTGCAAGGCGGAGGAGGGAGGCGACGCGGAGCGTCGCCGAGTGACGACAACGCCGCAGATGTGCGTGCCAAGCCCCGCGACGCCGCGGAGATCGACCGGACACCCCCTAGCCGATGGAGGTGTCGCCGAACGACTCCAGCAGCTTGCGCAGCGAGTCGCCCATCCGTTCGCACTCTTCGCGACTGAACTCCCGCAGCATGCGGGCCTCGTTGGCGAGGTGGGCGCCCATGTATTCGCGGGCGACCTCGTGCCCGCCCTCGGTCAGCCGAATGTTCACGGTGCGCCGGTCGGCGCCGTCGCGTACGCGCTCCACCAGCCCCTTTGCCTCCATGCGGTCGATCCGGTTGGTGATCGCGCCCGAGGTCACCATGGCGGCCTTGAGGAGCGCACCGGCGGACAGCTCGTACGGAGGGCCGGAGCGCTGGAGCGTGATGAGTACGTCGACTTCGCCAAGTTCGAGGCCGCGCTTGGCGGCGAAGCTCTTGAACTCCTTGTCCAGGACGCGCCCGAGGCGCTGGAGGCGGCCGAGTACGTGCACGGGCCAGAGGTGTTCCTCCAGGTCGGGGCGCTCGGCGGCCCACTGGCCGATGATCGCGTCCACCGCATCGCTCATCGCGCAATCTCCTTCAACGAACACAATCTCAACGTTAAGACAGTTGACGTTGAGAGAGCTGCCTGTTTTTATCTTCACCGATGATGTCTCAACGTTGAGATTATCAACCCTGAACTAACGGGAGCTCTCAGATGCCTGCGCGCACGACCACCCCGGCGACCACCACACCCCCACCCGCCACTTCCCAACCCAGCCACATACCTGCCCTCTGGCTGGCGTTACTGGCAACGCCCATCGCGGCAGGCGCCAACAGCCCGGTCCTGATCCTTCCCGAGATGGCGGGCTCGTTCGGGGTCGGTCCCGCGACGGTCACCTGGTTCGTCACGACCTTCGCGTGGGCCATGGCGGTCGGCACCCCGCTGATGGCGAGCCTCCTGCGCCGCCGTGGCCTGCGTACGACGCTGCGGGTGAGTACGTTCCTCATCCTGGCAGGCACTCTGCTGGTGGCCGTGGCCCCCTGGATGGCGCTGGCCCTGCCCGGCCGGGCGGCCCAGGCGGTCGGCGGCGCGGGGCTGGTGACGTCGGCCATGAGCCTGGCGGGCTCGGTCCGCCGGATGGGGGTCATCACCGCGGGCTTCGGGATCCTGGGCGCGGTCGGGCCGCTCCTCGGCTCGCTCATCGCGGACGCACTCTCCTGGCGCGTCTCGCTGACGGTCTCGGCGCTGGCCCTCCTCGCGCTCCCCGTCGTGACCCGTTCCGCCCCGCGTACATCACCACGCCCCACCACCCCCTTCGACGCACGCGGCGCATCACTGCTCATAGCGCTGGCGACCGCCCTGGTCTTCGTCCCGCACCACCCGCTCCCGGCGGCGGTCGCGGCCCTGGTGGCGGGCGTACTCCTCACCCTCCACATCCGTACCCGCCCCGACGGCTTCGTCCCGGCCACCCTGATGCGGACGCCGACGTTCCTGCTCTCCGCACTGCTCGCCTGCGCCCTGGCGACGTCGTACTTCGCCCTGCTCTTCACGGTCCCCCAGCTCCTCGCCGCCCGCACCGACTGGTCGACCACCACGATCGGCACGGGCCAGCTCGTCGCGCTCCTGCTGGGCTCGTTGCTGTCCTGGCTCCTGGCCGCGGCCTCCGCCCGCATGGGCAGGCGCAGGGTCCTGGCACTCCTGATCACCCTGGGCGCACTGGCCCCGCTGACCGCAGCCCTGAGCCCGTGGGCGCCACTGCTCCTGCTGGTAGCCGCGATGGCGGTCTTCACGACGACGGCGGGCAACGCCACGCTCGCGGTGTATGCGACCCAGGCCGCTCCCGACGCGCAACGCCCGACGGTGATCGGTCTGTTCAACCTCTGCTACCAGCTGGGCGGCGCGTTCGGCCCGGCGACAGCGGCCCTGATCATGCTCGCCTGAGCGATAAGTGAGAAAATGGCCTGTACTGGGATAAACCCCTTAAACCAGGAGGTCCATCATGGGGCAGGCACGTGACGTCATGGACAGGCTCACCGAAACGCTCACCACGGCAAAGAACCTCCAGGCCACCGACGAGTGCTTCGCGGAGGACGCGGTCGCCATCACGCCGGACCAGGGGGAGATCCGGGGGCGGGACAACATCGTCGAGTACTGGCGCCAGCTGACACAAGCGCTCCCGGACAGCACGTACGAGCCGGTGCACTCGTTCGAGGTGGGCAACACGGCGATCGACGAAGGCTTTTACGTCGGAAAGAACACCGGCCCGGTGCCGCTCCCCTCCGGGGAGACGCTGCCCGCGACCCAGAGGGACATCAGGGTCCGCGGCGTCGACTTCGCCGCCGTCGAGGACGGTCGAATCGTCAGCTACCGGCTGTACTTCGACCAGATGGAGTTCCTGGGCCAGTTGGGCATGCTGCCGGACGCCCCCTGACCACTCTCGACGGCCCTCTCGACCGACCTCTCAACACAGACCTCTCAACCGACCTCTGTCAACTGCCCTTCCGGGCAACGTAATAGAAGTTGAGGACGTCGCCCTGGACCTGACGCACGTCGACGTCCGTGAACCCGGCCTCCCGGAGCATCGCCAGGGCCTTCTGCCTGCCCCACACCGTGCCGAGACCCGCACCGCCCTCTCCGAGCGAAACGGTCATGCAGTAGAAGACGGAGAAGGTGTAGAGCGCAGGCCCCAGCGGGTGGTCGATGTTGTCCTCCAGCCTGCTGGAGGCGGCGATGTCGCCCATCAGGAACACTCCGTCGTCCCGCAGCACACCGGCGACGGACTCCAGCGCCTCCGCGGGCCGGGCCAGGTCGTGGATGACGTCGAAGGCCGTGATCAGGTCGTACGCCCCGCTCAGCTCGGCGGCGTCGTGCACGTCGAACCGGGCATTGACCAGCCGCAGCCGCTCCGCCTCCTCGCGCGCCGACTCGATGCCCTCTTCGGAGATGTCGACGCCACGGAACCGGCTGGCGGGAAACGCCTGCGCCAGGAGATTGACCGCGTGCCCCTGCCCGGTGCCGACGTCCAGCACGTCGATGCCCTCGCGCAACCGCTCGGTGAGCCCGGGCACCAGCGGAATGATCCCGTCGACGAGCACGGCGTCGTACACCGCCGCCGTCTTCTCGGCCTGGAGCTCCTGGAACCGCGGATACGCGGAGGACGGGACGCCACCGCCTGTGTAGAACGCATCCAGCACCTGGTCCTCGACCAAGCCGATCAGCGCCAGATCCTGCATAAGGGCAGACATGTCGCCGGGACCGGCGGCCCGCACGAGCGAGGCGGCATGCTCGGGCGGCAGCGTGTACGTCCGGCCCCCGGGGTCGTACTCGACAATCCCGCCCACGGTCATCCCCCCGAGCCACTCCCGCACGTAGCGCTCGTCGAGGCTCGCGGCGTGGGCGATCTGCTCGCTGGTTGACGGCGGCAGCCCGGACATGACGTCGAACAGCCCGGTCCGGTGACCGAGGCTGCACAGATACGCCAGGCAAGCATCGTTCAATACATGAACCATCCGCTCCGCGAATTGCTCCTGCCGCACGGGATCCATCGTCTGCTCGGTCATCGCAGCCTCCTCCCGGCGGTCGGCGAGCGAAACGCGCCGCCCCTTGCCGCACCGCCCGAATTAACCCTCTATTCGATGCTACGCGGGAGATTCGCACCGAGCGGGGAGATCCGTACCGGACGGCATGGCAGGAGCCAGGTCACCCGTACTTGGGCCTGACCGACTCCAGCAGATCGGTGCAGCGAGCAAGGAGACCGACGAGCAACTGCCTCTCTTCATCAGAGAATTCGTCGGCGAGAGCCCGCTCGACGCGCACCGCCCGGGCGTCGGCATCGGCCATGACCGCCTTGCCCTGTTCGGTGAGCCGGGTCTCCAGGATGTTCTTGTGCCATTCGTGCGGGGTGCGCTCGATCAGGCCGCGCTCCTGGAGGTTCTTCAGGACCGTGTTCATGGTCGGCGGCGTGACGCCACAGGCCCTGGCCAGCGCTGCGGCCGAGATGCCCGGCTTCTCGACGAGGAAGAGCAGGGCGGCGTACTGCGCGACCGTCACACCCGCCGGCTTGAGCGCGGCGTACTTGGCCGCGCTGAGGGCCTGCTCGGCGCGCTTCACGTGGGAGCCGAGGCGCTCGGACACAGGCATGGACGTCATCTGCGCATCGTATCCGCCGCAGAAGACTGAGACTCTTGACGACAATTAGAGCTCTAATTACCATTAGAACCCGACCCAACACCTCATGCCCATTCGCGAGCTCCGAAGGAGGGCCACCGTGCCCCGTTCGATCCGGCACCACACCATGGCGGCCACCGCACTGGCCTTAGCCGTCACTCTTGCCTCAGCCGCTCCCGTAGGGGCCACAGACCTCCGCCACCCGACACCGGCCACGGCACACACCCATATAACCGCCGCCTACGAACTACCAGGCGACCGCGTCTACCCCGAAGGCATCGCCGCCGCCCCGCGGACCGGCGAGCTCTACGTCGGCTCCTACACCAACGGCACCATCTACCGCATCACCCCCCGCCACCGCACCGCCGAGGTCTTCCTCCCGGCCGGCACCGACGGGCGGCACACCGCCAACGGCCTGAAGGTGGACGGCGCCGGACGGCTGTGGGTGACCGACTCCACGGCCGGGGTCGCGGTGTACGACATACGAAGCCGCAGGCTTCTGGCCCGGTTCGACGTCCCCGGCGACAGCGCGTCCTTCGTCAACGACGTCACCATCGCACCGGACGGCAGCGCCTACCTCACCGACAGCGTCCGCACCGTCGTCTACCGCGTGACCCCGGGAGAGCTGGCCCGTACCGCAGCAGGCGACAGGCGGGGCACACTCACGACCCGCTTCGACCTCTCCGGCACTGTAGGCCCGCACCCGGCCGGTACGTTCACCCTCAACGGCATCGTCGCCGACCCGTCCGGGCGCTACCTCCTGACGCCCGACATGACCGGCGGCGACCTCTTCCGCATCGACCTCGCGTCGGGCACGGCCCGCCGAGTCACCCTGCACGGCGGAGACATGCGGCACGCCGACGGCCTCGAACTGCGCCACGGCACACTGTGGGCCGCGCACAACACCACTAATACGATCACCCGTTGGCACCTCACCGACGACGGCAGGACCGCCCGCATGGAGCGCCGAGTGACGGACGAGGCGCTACAGATCCCGACGACCCTGGTCCGCCAGAACGGCCGCACGCTCGTGGTCCGCTCGCAATTCGACAAGGGCGGCCCGATGGGACCGGGCACCCCTGAGACTCCGTTCACGGTCGCGGCGGTCAGGGGAATCTGACGGGATCAGCACGGGAAAGACGACGCCTCACCCTGCACAGCCGGCCCGAGTGTCTCCAGGATCGTCGCCGTGCCGTCGATCTGCGCGCACTCGTGCCTCTTCCCGGGCCCTCAGTGGTGCGTCGGTTCAGGTACGCCGCGCGATGCAGACCGACGACCGTCTTGCCAGTGCCCGCCGGGGCGCTGGCACATGCCAGGCACGGCCAGTTGGGCCGCACCAGCGCCAACTGATCGGGGTTCAGGAAGGTCGTTCACCCACCTGATCCGCCCCGCGTGTCCTCGCCAGCTCGCTTGTGGGCTGCCCCTCCACGGAGATCGCGATGGACCGCGTACCGGAGCGTCCTGTCCCCTCCCCCAGGTCGCGGAACACGGGCTCGCGATCCCCGCCATCCAGTATCCGGCTACCGCTTCCGGTACGGCCGATTACTGCCGGGCTCCCTGCTGCTGCGTGGCCGCGGGGTCGGAGCCTCCACTGGCGCTTGGCCTTGCGGCGTGATCGGTCTGACTGCGTGCGGTTCCCGTAGTTCGATGCCCTCAGTCCCTGGGATGGTTTGGTCACGCGATGGCGCCGGAGCTGAGCGGCGGGCAATTTCCGCCACGGGGAGAACACCGCGCCTGAGAAGCTCCTCCACACTGATCAGAGGGGAAGCTAGGACACGGTCGAGTAATAGGGATTGGGCGGGTTGCACTTCGACCAGGTGCCACAAAACCGCCAGTACATGCTGAAGTTCTTCGCTCCAAGCAGGAAGCCACTGGTCCGGGCGTACACGGTCCAGCTCGCTGCTCGCTTTGGGTGACGGAGGGCCGCTTCGTCGCCTCAGCCAGCCGTCAAGTACGTTCTGCCCGCTGACCTGGTACCCGCGCACCCCGGGCGTAACCGGCCCGAAGACACCGCTGCCGAGACACAGCTCTAGGCGGTCGGGATCATAGAGGAATCGCTCAGGCATTTCGTGTCTGCCGACCTGTTTCCGGTACGTGATCGTCGGCAGCGCTGTCCCCCAGACCTGATCGGCACCGCCCGGCCGCCCGTCCTGCGGGTCGATGAACCGTTCGCCGAAGGTCGATGCCCAGATCACGGTCCTGCCGAGAGAGAGCGCCTCCGACCACAGTGCGGCATCCCCGGTAAGCGGCACGCGAACGCCTCGCGTGGTCAGTTCATCTCCGAACCGTGAGGTGAAGTCAGGGTGAGCGATGACGGCGGCAATGTACGCAGCCAGATCTTCCGCAGAGACGTTCCGGTAGCCGTAGGAGTTAGTCAAGTGCTGGAGCAGACCGGGAGCCACGTTGGGTGTGCCATCCTTCTGCAGGAGGGACAGAACGCGACCGCCTCGACCATCGAAGTGATGATGGTCTGGCAACAGAGCCGTGAAGAGTACGGCGGGCCCGGGACCGAATTTCCTGGAGTGTTGCTCAACAATCCGTATCTGGTCTGGAATCTGGCTCTCCCACAACTCCGGCGAACTTCTGTCGAGGACTCTGTTGTCTGGAATAACCCACTGTCGGTCGAAGGGTCGGTAGGCGACCGGTACTGGTTCCGGGCAGGCAGAAGAGCTGTCCATCATCGACTGTTTCGGCAGTGCAGAGCCAGGCAGGGGATATACCTGCCTGTCGACGGTTCGGCTGTGCGTCTCCCGGAACAGGGCCCTCTTCTCCTCGACGTTTCGCTCTGCGGTCAGCCTCCTCCATCGGGCCCGCAGCGTGTCGTTGTCCGTGGAATAGACCCACGTGCGCTTCGGCAGCACGCCAGGCACCGCCCACGGCAACAGGTCGCCAAGGGCCGGATAAGTATCCCAGTCGCCCTCCGCCGCAGGGGTGAACGGGGCCTGGGCGTCTGAACGAACGGGACGCCATTGCGCACTGTCAGGAGTGAGATCTTCAAGCTGTGCATACTTCTGTTCAGCTGTGCCCTCCAGGGCGACATATCTGATGCCGGCGGGCTTCTCGCCGCCCCCGCTGCGGACGAACACGGCGATCATGAGCTGCTGTTGCACTCCGGGGAAGAGGCGTGTCCGCACCGGAGGCCGGATGCCCTCCGGGCTGAGGTCGATGATCCAGCCCTCCGAGCATGTACGGCGCAGATACTCCCGCATGCCCCGAAAACCCGGACCACTGAGAAAACCCGCGGTACTGATGAAGGCGACGATGCCGCGGTGCGATTCAGGACGGTGCTGGTCGAACACCTTGTAGGTGGCCCAGCGCCAGAAATACACATAAAGATTCTTGAGCTTGTTCTCCTGCGTGCCGTTCCTTCCTCTCAGGCGAAAGTCGTCGAGCAGAGGCGCGATGCCTTCCTTCTCGGAACCTGCCTCTACCCACCCCCCCTCACCTTCGGCCCTCTCACGGTCGGGCGGGTTGCCGATCACAACGGTCACTTGCTGTTCCCGCTTGATCCAATCCGCTTGGCGGCTGTTCTCGACCAACGCGTCGTCGGCGGGCAGGAAGGCGAAGAGCGAGGACCTCTCGTAGGGGTCGGCAAGAGTGTCGGCGAGGTGGAGCCGTAAGTCGTCGAGCCGTGTGCGGGTGTCCTGCTCACGAAGGGTCTGGGTAATCCTCATCTGGGCGACCGCGTACGCCGCCATCTGCCGCTCGAAACCGATCAGTCGCCCTGCCAGCTGCTCCACCGCCTCACCACGGAAGCCCTGCCCTCGTCGGGCCCGCTGCTCGGCGACCGTGTCGATGATCTCGCTGAGGAAGGTGCCTGTTCCCATCGCCGGATCGATGACGGTGACCTGGCCGTCGGCGAAGCCCTCCGCACAGTCGAGCCGGGTACGCAGCACAGCGTCGGTGAAGCGGACCATCGTACGGACGAGTCGCGGCGGGGTGTAGTAGGTACCGGAACGTCTGCGCAACTCGGGGTCGTACTCCTCCAGGAAGTCCTCGTACAGATACATGTGGGCGTCGGGTCGCTGCTTCGTGATCGACTTCCAGTCGACGGCGTCTACCACTTGGACCAGGGTGTTGAGGCGCCGGGCGAACTCGGCATCCACCCTCTCCGTCAGGAGTTGCAGGGCACGGCCCATGACCGTGTTCTCAACTTCCAACTCACTTGCCACTGCGGCGAGGTCCCGACCTGTCAGGCGCAGACCCTCGGTGCGTGCTAGGAGCAGAGCAAAGGCGATCGTCTGCGTGTAACGATCGGCGAAGATGTGGTCCGAGTCCTGCCCGTCGGTCGACGGGAGGAGCACCTTGCTCCAGTGATGGGCGAGCGCGGTGAAGGGCTTGTGAGCACGTCGCCGAGTGGGGGCGCTTTCCGGAGTCCGCCGCTCGATATCGAGTTGCTCCAGCACCTCTGCTCGAAGGTACTGGCACAACGGAGCCATCGAAGTCACCAGCCGGCGGACGGTGGTGACCCGTTCAGGTTGCCAGCCGAGGAAGTCGCGCAGTAGGTCCCGCAGCGAGGCACCATCAGGGTCAACTGTGCGCAGTCGGCTGCCGGACCGGTACAGATCTCCCTCAAGGCGGACTGTCCGGAGGGGAAGCGGGCCACCCCGGTACAAGCACCACGTGTGACCGTTGGTGTAGAGAACATTGGGGAGCTGACGCATTAGTTCCCACTGCTCGCGATCACGCTTCGTGAAGCCATCCGGCGTGATGTCGTGACCAGGTGCCTTCAACTCCAGAAAGCCGGTGACACGTCCCCCGCTCTCCACGGCATAGTCGGGCCGCACTCTCGCTTCCGGGAGAGGGAATTCGGGATGCAGACGGGAGTTCACCCTCCAGCGTGCGCCGAATGCCTCGACGAGCTTCTTCACCGGCGGGCTGACCGATGCTTCGGTATCGCTGAATCTCAGGCCCGCCCTGCACTCGGTTCCGAAGTCCGCCACGAGAGCCCGAATCCAGTCCTCCGGCACACCGTCCCCCTCCAGGCTGTAGCCCTTTGCGGTGGCTCACCGCCGTCCCACAGCTTGAGCCGCAGCAATAGGACGGGGGAGCGCGCGCACAGGGGCGCAGGGCGCACGGAGGGCGCGTGCCGGTGCCAATGGCCCTTGAGGTACGGGTGTTGATGCAGTGGGACCGATCCGGCCGAGGCGGACCCCGCCACTGTGCTCATCTCGCACGGCACGAGAAGGAGCACATCGCTGCTCCGCGGCTATCGGGGCTGCCACGCCCGTACGAGATCCTCCGGCCCCCAGTGCGCAGTGAGCGGCAGATCATCGGCCACCCCACAACGGGAGACCGCGACCAATGGAGTATCCGGGGCGGTGCCGGGGACGGCGAGCATGTCGCGTACCAGGGCGTCGTACTCATGACGGCCGAAGGGCTGAGTCTCGAGCCACTTGACCGACCCGACGAAGTGCACCTGCCGGGCCACCGGCTCGCGGTCTGCACCGATGAGGTCGATCTCGGGGTTGTTCTGACGGTTCCACCAACCACCGATGGCCTCGGTCTCGGGCCACTCGTCGTTGGGCATCAGGCGCAGCAAGGACTCGCGGATCAGTGGCTCGACCGCTCGTCCGCGCCAAGTGGTCCATGACCGCTCGATGCGTTCCAGCGCCAAGTCACCGCGGCCACGCTCGATGAGCGGGATCGCGCGTGCCAGGAAGGCCAGCCAGAACCGCAGATACGGGTCGGCGATCCGGTAGCGCTTGTTCTTGCTGTCCGGCTTGACGGAGAGGGGGAGATCAGCGGCCAAGACTCGCTTGGCCTGCAGCATGGCCAGTAGCGGGGAGAGCGTGCCGGACGGCAGCGCGCTGGCGCCGCCGGCCTGGGCTGCGATGGTGCTGAATGTGCGCTCACCGCTGCCCACCGCTTCCAGTACGGCCCGTGAGTGCGAAGCCTCGGGGAATTCGCCCAGCAGGGACAGCTCGCCAGCCACCAGCAGGGGCGAGAGAGGATTGGTGACCGAAGCCTGCAAGAAGGCAGTACGCCCCATACCCGGCCGCCATGACTGCACGATCTCGGGGAATCCTCCAGTGATCAACTGGGCGTCGACAGCCCCGGCGGCGTCGAGCTCGGTCATGGCCTGCACGTCGGCCAGGTTCAGGGGACGGACGGTCATTTTCGCTGCCCTGCCGAAGAACGGGCGCCCGTACGACTGCAGTGCCTCCATCACCGATGTATCGCTGCCGACCAGAAGCAGAAGCACGGGCTTGGCAGACAGGTGACGGTCCCAGACAGTTTGGAGTGCGCCCTCGAATTCCTGATCCTGCTCGACCAGCCAGGGCACCTCGTCGATCACCGCGATGCTGGGTGAGTCATCGGGTACCGCGAGCGCCAGCGAGCGCAGGGCCTGGTTCCAGTCCTGCGCCTGGAGGCCGGCGACCAGCTCCGCCCCCGGCATTGGCGACTGCGCGAGCGTCGCGGCAAAGTCGGCGCGCTCCGTCACAGGGTTGCGCCCCCGGGTGGCCTGGAACACTACGTACGGCGCTCCCGAACGGTCGCAGAACTCCTGGACCAGTCGCGACTTCCCTACTCGGCGCCGGCCCGTCATGATCACAGCGCGCCCCCGAGTGGCTCCAGCACCCTCTGCCACTGTCCGGTACTGCTCGGCCAGTAGTTCAAGATCCCCAGCCCGACCTTGGAACTCCACGACACTCCCCAGCCGATCAACGTAGATAGATTATTACGTAGATTGAATCTTACTTCATCCGAGCGGCCGAGTGTATGAAGTGCAGAGGCGGGAAGCCCTACCGAAAACCCAGCACGGTAGAGGTGAGCAGGGGTGATGACGGGTGACGAGGGATCAGATTTCCTAGCACCATCCCAGCACGGGCAAAAACCAGGGGCCCGACTCGGAAGAGCCGGACCCCATCTGACCTGCATGTTTGCCAAGCAACCAACGTGGTGTTATTTCACTCGCTCACACGTTGAAGCGGAATCCGTAGTGCAGAGCTCCCACCTGCGGAAACGCGGGTTTTGCAGGGGTCATCCCAGCACCATCCCAGCACGGGCGTTCTATCCCAGCACCATGAAGGCGAGACGGCTCTCATACTCCTACGCAGCTCGGGTGCCCGCGCTCCAGCTCGCCTCCTCGGACGGGAGGGACGTCGCGTCCGGGGATGCGGGCCGCATGGCGCGCTGCAGAACTTGCCCGCAGCGATCCCACGCGCTGGGCAGCAGATGCCCGTAGATGTCGACCGTCGTCTTGACCGAACGGTGCCCCAGCCAGCGCGAGACCTCGTGAATCGGCACACCGTTGGCTAGGGCAGTGGAGGCAAAGAAGTGCCGCAGGCTGCGGGGCGTGTACTTGGCATCGCCGTCCAGATCGACCAGGCCAGCCGACAGGCATGCCTTCTTGAACTGGTAGCCGTAAGACGCGATGGACGGCATCACGCCAGCGCCAGGCTGACGTGGGGCAAAGAAGGTCTCGAGCCGAATCCGTTTCCCCTTCTGCCCAGCGAAGACGACGGGCACCGGCTTCCACTTCAAGAGATGCGCGTCGATCTCCTGCTCAATGAACTGGGCGGTTGGGACGTCTCGGCACTCCTTCTCCAGCCGATGCTTGAGCGGCACGAAGGGCGTCTGGCAGTCCTTACGGTGTGCCTTGGCACTGACCTGCCATCGGATCCTGACGTAGCCGGGCCGCCTGCACTCGGTGGAGAAAGCCAGGGCTTCGCTGGGGCGCTGGCCTGTGCCGGACTGAAGGTAGACGGTGAGGCGGAACTGTGGCGCGATGTGCGCAGCGATCAGATCCACCTCGGCTGGCGTCGGAACTTCGCCCTCGTCCACCGCCACTGCATCTCTACGGGAGATCCGGATGCCCCGTGCAGGGTTCTCCGTGATGCGCTTGTCGACGACGGCCGCCTCCATGATGGCGGCCACCATCACCATGCGGTCGTTCATTGTCGATGCAGCCAGCCCTGCACCGCCTCGGTAGATGTCCTTGACGAACTTCTCAAAGTCTCTCCGCGCCAGCCCGGCCAGTGGCTTCCCACCGAGGCGCGGCGCAAGATGGTTACGGATGAACTCCCCGTAATTGCGGCGGGTCGACTCACCGATGACTCGTCTCTCAAGCCACTCCACAGCCCAGACCGACAAAGACATGGCACCGCGCGCAGGGTCGACGCAGACGCGGGCTTGCTTGTCCTTCTCGACACCGGCGGCAAAGGCGTCCGCACCATCCAGGCCGATCCTCCGCGGAAACGACCTCTCCCGCTGCCGTCCTCGCCTACCGCCCGGCTCCCGGTACCGCACGGTCCACCCATGGCCGCACCTTGGACGCGCACACGGATAGTTCCGATCCCGGGCGTCCCGCTTGCACCTCTGAAAGACGCTCGCCACCCAAGTCTCCGATCTGCAGCCGGACCCTGCACTTGAGATCGTCGTCAGCGCCTCACAACCGGACAAGACACCCGTCCCTAATCCGCCCTTTTAGGCGAAGTCGCCCTTACTCCACGGGCGGAGCCACTGTCTTTCCATCTGTGCCGTACTTCCAGACAGACGGGGATTCGACCTTCTGGCCTACTGGATGTAAACGACGCTTCAGCCGCCCGCCCTGAGGACGGAGAGCCACCCAGCTCCACAGCCGACCGGCAACGCAGTACGGATGCACTCAAGGTCGCAACCGGCTCGAACACGTCCGTTGTCACGAAGTTCGGCCTCAGAGACAAGAACGGCTCGGCCGCGCGGGTCAGCTCGTGCGTCCTCGGACGGGACTTCGAGTTCCGCGTCACGTTGAGACAGTGCGCTCTGCGCATCGAAGTCGCCGATGCTCGCGCAGAGCGCCGCGCACTCCTCGCTCACACCTCGCCCACCCAGTGCCGAATCGAAAGAGGGCCGAGGCAGAGCTGGATCGCTGACACGCGTCACTGTGCCCGGGCGCCGCTGGCGGCTGCCTTTATTAGAGTGACTCGAACTGTTCCTCCTCAGGCAAGGACTCCCTCAGGAGCCGCTGCCAGAGCTGCTCTGCGAGGTCAACAAGCGTTCCATTTTCGCCCAGCACACCCCACTGTTTTGGCCCCTGGACCGCGCTCCACGCCTCGCGCCACTCGGCCTGCTGCCAGATGTGCGTGACTAGGCCGCTTGGCGAGTAACGGTTCCCGTCAGCCTCCCAGAGCAACGGCTTACGCCGGTCGTTGACCCAGGTCGCGTAGGCCCGGCTCGGGTCGACGTTCAGCCAATCCCCGATGGCCTGCTCCTCCGTCGCGCTGGGGTGGTACATCAGCCTGGTACCGGCTGGAATGCGGTCATGGTCGATAAGCAGGGTCACGGTATTGGGGCGCCTAGGCGGCTTCGAATCGCCCCGCTGCTGGTACGCAGCGAGGTCTCCAGCGTCCGTACCGTCGGCGAGCGCCTGAAGGACAGCGGCGACCAGTTTTCGGGAGCGTTCCTCACTGGCGAAGGTGCTGGTGATGTAACTTCCGCCGCCAAAAAGGTGGTTCACCAGCGGAATGAGCTGGGCAAGCGTTGCGCCGACCCGCGCCGGTACGTCCTCCAGAGAGGACTCCCAACCCGAGTCTGGTTCGTCGATTCCCTCCGAGCCGACCTGCTGAGCAACCATGTGCGCCACCAGCAGAGCACCACTATCAGCGATTGAACCCGCCCGTCCGGTGAGCGTGGAGCGGACCTCGTGCAAGGACTCCCGCACCCGCCGCATCATTAGGACGCTACGCCAGATCTGATAAGCGCTGGGCATGCGCCCGAACAGCCGGGTGTAGATGCCTCCAGGACCGTCCTCCCAGAGCGCGTCGGCTGAGCCCTTCACCCGTACCGCCAGGGCCGGGTCCGGGTGAGCGCAGGCAAGGGCGGTGGCGGCCTCGCGGACCGAGCATCCGAACGCCGGCGATGGCTCGAGCTCGCCGCGCTTGAATACGTAGTCCTTGTCAAGAGAGAGTCGGAAGTCCTCACGGATCAGGCTCTGTACTGGCTTGATCGCGATGAAGTCCGACCGCTCCATGTGGTTCTGCGTGTTGGTCGCCTCGGTGATCTCGCCCGCGAACCCTTCCGGGGCACCGGAAACTGAGATGATCCGGACGGTAACGTACGCCTCTCCCACCGCTTCTTCGTTCTGCTGGAACGCCCGGTGGGCAGAACTGACGGTCTGCGCACCGTTGACGACGCTTGCGTTCTCGAGGACCAGCTTGACGGGCTCACTGGGTTTCTGCTTCGCGAAGAAGTGCGGCTCAATCTTGTCGCACTGAACCGTGATGCCGTTATGGCGGTACCAGAAGCCCTGCGGATCCCGGATCAGACTTTCGACGAGTGTCTGGTTGACTCCGGTCAGGCCAAGCGATCTGCGGACGTTGCGGTCGTACAACCGCTCACCGTTATCGGCGTACCACTGAGCGAGTTCGTCAGCCGCCACGAGCCCCGAATATGCCTGGTGTGGGGTTTCCCGGGAATGCCAGCCTTGCGTCATGGTGGCGGTGAGGGTGATCGGTTCTGGCTTGAGGTCCTCGCGGACAGCACGGTGGAAGTCCGTCTGGTTGAGCACCCGGTGCTCGATGGAGCGCGTGTAGCCACCGAACTCCTCAGCCGCTTCGACGAGTATGGCCTCGGTCTCCGTGGACAGGTGCCCTTCGCCCATGACAGCGATGACGAGGACCACCTTGCAGGTAGGCACGTCGAGCACCGACCGCACCCGGTCAGCGAGGCGTCGGAACCGCTCGTTGAACTGGTCGAAGTCCCGATTGTCGAGCTTCTTCAGGCCATGTACCAGCTTATGTGCGGCGCTGGTGTCGAAGCCGGCCTTGCCTTTGTCGCTCCATTTGGCTTGGATCAGCCACAATTCGGGGGCGGAGGCGGAGAAGGCCACTGCGTCGATACCGAAGTCGTCCCGGCCGTCGATCACCGACTCTGCCGCTTCCTCGGACGTACAGTCCGTGAGCATGCGAGCCGCCCTGGCGGACATCGCACGCGAGTTGAAGGCATTCTCACGTTCCGACGGCTGACGTTTCTCGTAGTCAGTCAGCGAGATCAGCGGATCAAACTCGCGCTTCAGCGCATCGCGAACATGCCGGACTTCCAGCGGCATTGCCTGCCCGCTCTTGCTCATCCCTGCCCCCAGTCACGATCACGCGTTTGAACTTCTCATATGCTACGAGAAGCGTGAACCGGTGGGACTGAACGGATGAGCCCCCGTCACACCCTCGTGCTGACGGAGGAGGCGCATCAGCTGTTCGTCGGCGGCGCTCCCCGGCAGACGCCCGCCACTGGCGGTGATGCAGCCCACGGGGACGGCTTGCCCCTTCGTGCACCACCAGGGTGGCGGACATGCCTGATGAGGCCGGAGCAAGGTCCCCTGCCTAGTCAGTCACTTGTAGTTTCGAACTGAACTCCACCACATCAGCGACGTGGCGGAACGCAGTTGTTGAAAGGGAATCCGCATTAGAGAGCTGCCACCTGGGGAAACGTGGTTCTGGAGGGGTTCATCCCAGCACGGGCGTGCTATCCCAGCACCATGCAGCACAGACGCCTCTCCTGCCCGCCTACGCAACTCGGGTGCCATCGCTCCAGCTCGCCTCCTTCGGTGGCAGGGCATTGCGTCGAGAGATGCGGGCGGCGTGGCGTGCTGTAGCACCCCTCGGCAACGCTCCCAGGGACTGGGTAGCAGATGCCCGTAGATGTCGACCGCGGCCTTGACCGACCGGTGACCCAGCCAGCGCGAGACCTCATGGATCGGCACACCATTGGCCAGGACAGTTGAGGCGAAGAAAGTGCCGCAGCCTGCGGGGCGTGTACTTAGCGTTGCCGTCTAGATCGACCAGGCCGACGGAAAGGCATGCCGCCCTCTACGGCCCGCTCACGAAGGCACCCCGCAGGGCATCAGGCCGGACCTGCACTCGCTCACCGGCCGAGGACTCGACGACCGAGTGTACGACTGGGGCACGACGGTCAGCTCCATGAACTACCATCGCCGCACTTTTGATCAACAGGCGATACTTTGCTTGGACTTACCCGAGAATGACCACGTCGAACTGCTTCATCATCGGGAGATTCTCGTGGCATCCGTCGCGCTGGTCCACTGCACCACCCTCATGCTGCAGCGCCTCCCGGAACCCCCACCACGCTGGCTTCAGCGAGACGAGCGGAGCTTCGCCTACCCGTACAAAGAGTGGCGAAAGCCCCGAGGATGGTGTCTGACCTTCTTCACCGACCGGGACCCCGATTTCGGCAAGCGCACTGTCATCGGCGTCGGTGGCGCTTTCCCCGGGAGACGATCAGGAACCTACGAACGCTCCTTGCTCTCCAGGGATTTCACCCCGCTCACTCGGCCGCTCCCACTCGCGGATCTTGAGATGCCGATGGGAGCAAGCCGGCGCTTCCTTCAGGACGACGGCCGCATGTCGGAAGTAGCCGGCCAACGACTGCTCGAATGCGTACGTCAGCTACGGCCCGAGATGACCTCGACGCTTTCCGGCCTGGAGCAGTCCCTTGGGATGCACCCACCAGCAGGCGCCGTCGGCGAGAAACTGAACCTGGAGAAGGACGCCGTGGGCATGCTGCTCGAGGCCGCGGGCATGGAGCGTGACGTGGTCGAGTCCTGGCAGTCTCCCGTTGCGTCCGAAGTCCTGGAGACCCGCTCTGTTCCATTTCTCGCGGGGCTACCCGATCTCCGACAGATCGAGGACCAACAGATCGTGCACGACTACCACCGCTTCCCGGGGATGCCGGGCATGGACGCGATCGAGGTGGGGTGGCGCATCTACCGTCGCAGCGGCGGACCGTCTGGCCATCGTCTCTTCGTGTACAACGCCAACCGCCACAACGTGGAGACCGTCACTGGGGTCGACATGATCTACGTGAACGAGTTCACCGGGAGTGTTACCACAGTCCAGTACAAGCGGATGCGCAAGGAGGCGGGCCTCTGGACATACCGGTACGACGCGACCGCAGAGCGCGAGCTGGAGCGCATGGCGATGGTAGACAAGGAGTGCGAACAACTCGACGACGGCTTGGATCCTCGGCTCGTCACCGCTCCGAGCATGGTCAAGCTGTGCCGGAACGTGCCCTTCGTCATGAGCTCCACTGCGCTCATCCCCGGCATGTACCTCACCCGCCCTCACTTCAAGGCGCTGATCGACAGCCCACTCGCTCGAGGTTCTCGTGGTGGCCGGCGCCTTCGGGAAGGAGATGTACCCAGATATCTGAATAACACCACGTTCGCCACGCTCCTCAAGGACGGATGGCTTGGTACGCGAGGTGCCAGCAGCGACTACGTCATCGACTTGGTCCTCCGCGCTCTTTCACCTGACGGCCCGGGATCCGTCGCGGTCGGTCTCCACGGAAGCTCCGTAGCTCCTGGGAACCGACGCACCTCGTGGTGACTGCGCTTCGCACGGTGGGCAGATGGCAGCATCTGGTTCCTGACCGTGCATGCCGTCATGGAGATGAACCCTCGGCGGCTCGCCCTCCTCCACGCCTACGGAGTGTGCCGGTTCGGGCCGCGGAACAGGAACGTTGTTTCCCGGATCGACTCCTAACTACCATTTACTTCGCGGGCGATGGTGCGACTTCGATGAGCATGAGCCAGTCGGTGACGAGTTCGCAGGGCTCGACGACAATCACTCAGTCGATGTGCAGCTGATCTCCACCTGGTGCTTCCGAAGCCCCCGCCGAGGCCGGATGCCCTGGGGTCTTGGACGCGTCCCCGTCCAGCGCATACGCAAGCGCGAGCGCAATCCGCTCGATCCAGTTGAGGGCGTCCGTGACATTAGCCTCGCCAATCTGGCGGCGCTGCTTGAGATCACCGTCGATCAGATCCGCGTCATGTGCGATCTGGTTTCGGCGGCGGAGCAGCAGGATGTACTGACCGCGCAGCCGTTTCTCGTCGTACGAAGTGCGGTACTGACTCCACCGGTTGACCCACTTCGCCGCTTCTCGCCACACCTTGACGTCGGTGACGAGCGCCATCACCTTCGCGATAGCGTCCGGGTTTTGCAGGGTCTGGCGGGCAATGTCCTGGCGGACCCGATCCGCGACCACCTCAGCGGTGGTCGTTTCGCCCCGCTGCACCTTCTCTACGCAATGCAGCGGCAACGGGTAGTCACGGAGCTTCCGCGGCATGTCCGGGTCGTCCTTGGCAGCTTCCTCGGCGACCCGGCGCAACACCTCCTCCTGCACCCAGTGTTCGAGGGCAGCGATGGACTGCACCCAGGCAGCCCGGTAGAAATCGCCGGTGTCGATGCCCTTGGGGCTGAGCACCTCCAGCGCCTGCCCGGCTCGCACCATCTGGCGTGCGTACGACAGGTTCGTGACGAACGACTCGAACTGACGGGTCTGAGGGTGTGCGATGGCCATGCATACCTCTGTGCGGCGCGTGGGAGGACGGGGAACTTCAGGACGTGACTCCTGATGTTCCCTGCACCGTACAGAGGCCGGTCAAGCGGCTTTGCGGATCATGGTCGGTTTGTGGCTAGATCTGATCGGTTCGGCTCCTGATCCGGCCCCTCACTCTCTTACGGCAGGATTCTGCAGCCTTCCGCGATCCGTACGAAGTCGGCCAGGCTCGCGTCCAGGCATCGGCTCAGGCAGCGGAGCTCGCCCACACCTGCCGTATGGTCCGCGAGCATCGCCCCAGGGTTCCGGAACACGCGGGCGAGCGACCATTGCCAGTTGCAGGGCCGTGTACTGGCCGGTCGGCCGCGAGGCCAGTTCACCGCCGGAGCCGGAGACGACGTAGCAGGATCTGCCGTCGGCGCTGTCCCGGGAGAGGTAGCGGGGTTGGCCGAGGGGGGTGTCCGCCGTTGTGCTGTCGCGGTTGCTCCATCATCGGGCCGGTGCATCGTAGAAACGGTGCCGGCGCAAGGAACCATCGGCATCGCCGTCCCGGAGGAATAGCCGGCAGCAGCCGCACGGGAACGCCGAAGGGCCACGAGGCACTTGGCATTGTGGCTCCCCGGCGCGGTGACGACGAACTCTCCGGCCGTCGTCAGACCTCTTCCGCCTCCGGTACGTCCACATCCGCGCCCAGGGACTTCGCGATGGCAGTGAACTCAACGAGGGCGGACTGGAGATCGCGCACGATCTCCTCAGCGATGACCTCCGGCTCCAGGTCGCTGTCCGCGTCCTCCAGGGCCGGGTCCTTCATCCACGTGATATCGAGGTTGACCTTGTCGCGCGCCGTCAACTCCTCGTACGTGTATGGCTTCCAGGGGCCGTTGTCGTCCTCGTCGGTGACGCGGGCGGTCAGCGGCTCGCTCGCCTTGTACCTGGCGACGAAGTCGTCCAGGTGGGAGCGGGTCAGTGGGCGCTGCTTCATGGTGAAGTGCTGGCCGGTGCGGAAGTCGTAGATCCAGGTGATGGTGGTGTGCGGTTTGCCGTCAGCGCGCGGGGGCTTCTTGTCGAAGAAGAGGACATTGGCCTTGACGCCGCCTGCATAGAAGATGCCGGTGGGCAGGCGCAGGATCGTGTGCAGGTCGAACTCGTCGAGCAGCTTGCGGCGGACCTTCTCGCCTGCGCCTGCCTCGAAGAGGACGTTGTCCGGGAGGACGACGGCCGCCCGGCCGTTCACGGCGGTCAACGACATAATGTGCTGAAGGAAGTTGAGCTGCTTATTGGTCGTGGTGGCGGTGAAGTCGTCGCGGTCGTACTGGACGTCTTCCTTCTCTAGGTCGCCGTCCTGGCCGATCACGGTGATCGCGGACTTGCGGCCGAAGGGCGGGTTGGCGAGGACGAGTGAGGCGTGCCGCCCGCTCGGCTTCTCGGCGAGCGCGTCGCCGACGTCGATCAGGCTCGGGCCGTCGCTCTTGCCGATGCCGTGCAGGAGCATGTTCATGGCGGCAAGGCGGGCGGTGCCGGTGACCAGCTCGTTGCCCCAGATCTTGCGGCCACTGTCGTACGCCTTGCGGGCCTCAAGGTCCATGTCCTTGATGTGGTGCCGGGTGATGTACGTATGCGCGGCGATCAGGAACCCGCCGGTGCCACAGGCGGGGTCGGTGATGGTGTCGTCCGGTCCGGGCCGTGTCACGTCCACCATCGCGTCGATGAGCGCGCGCGGCGTGAAGTACTGGCCGGCGCCGGTCTTCGTGTCCGAGGCGCCCTTGGCGAGCAGCCCCTCGTAGGCGTCGCCCTTGAGGTCGGTCCCGGTGACCGTCCACTCCTCGCGGCCGATCAGCTCGACGACAAGCTTCTCGAGCAGTGCGGGCTTGGTGATCCGGTTCTGCGCGTCGGCGAAGATCGTGCCGATGGTGGTGTGGGGCTTACGGCCCAGGTGCTCCAGGATGGCGCGGTAGTGCGCTTCGAGCTCCGCTCCGCGCTTGCTGACGAGGGACTCCCAGTTGTAGTCCTCCGGCACGATGCCGCTGAGGTCGCGGCTCTCCCACGGGTCGTTCTCGATCTCGTCGACCATCTTCAGGAAGAGCAGGTACGAGAGCTGCTCGACGTACTCGATGGTGGACATGCCGTTGTCACGGAGGACGTTGCAGTAGTTCCAGAGCTTGGCGACCAGGGTGTTGGTCTGCGCGGCGGCCTTCTTGGACTTGGGCGTTTCGGTGAGCGGGACACCCTCGGCGGAGGGGGTGGCTGCGTCGTCTGTAGCGGGGGCGGTCACTGGAAGAGCTCCTGCTGAACGGTCGTTACGGGGGCGGGGGTTGGAGCCGGGGCGGGCGCCGCGGCTGCTGCGGTTGCCTTGCGGGGGCGAGCGGCGTGCCTGCCCTTGCGGGCAGGCTTGGCGGCGTTGCGCTCGGCGGCAATGCGGGCGAGGAGCGTGGTGGCGGGTTCGTCGGCGGGGTTCTGAGGGAGCAGGTTGCCGGAGAGCGATTTGCGAAGCAGCGCGTTCTCCAACGAGCGACAGCGTCTCAGCGCATTTCCCGCAGAGGTCCGGACTGCGGCCAGGTAATCGATCTCGGCCTCGCGACGTCGAACCATCGCGAGCTGTTCGTCAAGGCTGGGCAACGGAAACTCGATTGACTCTAGAATCTGCTGATTGACCTTATAGATGCCAGCCGTTGTTCGCGCACGACTCTCGATCTGCCGGCGAACAGTGCGCGTCCCCCAAATCAATGACAAAAACTCGGGAGTGGCAATTGCAGGGTTGGCCCGTACGCGAATCATCGTGTCCGGAAAAGCCACCCCTTCCTTGACTTCACCAGCCAGTCCGCCTCGCCCCACCAACTTCAGCGATCCATTTCCCCTGGAGATCAGGAAGTCACCCTTCTCGACGAGATAGGGCTTAGCATCTTCCGAATCCCACGCTCCAGTCTTAAATTCGCACAGATCGAGTCGACCATCCTTGATTGCAGTCAACCGAAGGACGGGAAAGCCGCCTTCCAAGGTCTTTACCGATCTGCCGTTAATCAACGGCGAAGCGAGGACATCTGCTAGCTTCGCAACCTTTGTCGTCGACGCCAATGCGGAAGTCAGCAAAGTTGAGCCCAGTATGTCAATGCGCTTGAGTGACCTCTCCGCCCCCTCCTTTGCGGCGTCGAGACGCGAGAGCTGTTCTTCGAGTGCCTCGACGATGCGGTGCTGTTCGACCAAAGGCGGCAGGTTCAGCTGGACCCGCTTCAGTTTCGCTGTGCTCAACGTGTACAAGCCGCTTGAGGACTGGGCCACGCTCATCAACTGATTCTTCACCACGGGCGAGTTCCAGAGGAGCTCCAGGAACTTTGGGTCGATCGCCTGTGTCGGGCGAACCCTGATCAGATGGTTCTGGTGGACGGCATCAGGAATGGTGCCCCTCCAGGTCGCGGCGCGCCCAATCTGATCCGGGCTTCCATTCCCTTCCACGACCAACAAGTCGCCAGCCTTCAAGCGAAATCGGTCGAGTTCCCCTTCGAACAGCTCAACTTCGTGAACTTCGGAGAGGTCCAGCGTGCCCCGCCCCACGTTCGCCACCCGCAGAAATGGGAACTTGTTGACAACCGGCCGACGCTTCGCCTGTTTCTGAATTCCTCCGTTGACGTCGCAGACCTGGTCCAGGGAAGTGGCGACCCACCCCTCCGCCAACTCACCCATATCCGCACTCAAGCCAGTTCCTGATTCAGCTCGTCCAGCAGTTCCAGCGCCCGGCCCTTGTCACCGAACGCATTCGCGAAGCCGCGGCCGCCGCCCTTCGCCGAGAAGGGGAGGTGGCCGAAGTCCTCGCGTTCCATACCCACGTCCACCGCGATGGCGTCCTTGATGCGGTGCAACCACCACTGTTGGTCCTCGGTGAATTCGATGCCCGTCTGGTTCTGCCGCAGCAGCCAGCCCTCGAAGCGCTCCTCGACCACCGTACGGTAAGGGCGGAGTTCGTCGTCCGCGCCGAGCGTGTAGCGGACGAGATTCATGAGGTCGCCAAGGCCGGCCGTCTTCGACAGGGATTCCGACGCCTTGCCTAGCAGGTCGTAGTGGTCCCAGATGACCTTCGGGGTCCACGTCCGGTTGGTGGCCTTGATGGTGGCGAGCAGCTCGCGAAGATGGGCCCGTGCCTCCTGCGAGCGGACCCGGGAACCGCTGCCGAGGATCACCTGGAGTGCGATCGCCTCCGCCGCCTGCTCGTCGCGCCGGCGGCCGTCCAACAACCGCCGCCACTCGGCGAGTTCCTTCTCCGCGCGTTCTTCTCGCGGGACCTCCGTCAGCCGTATCCCGACCTCGGTTGTCGCGTCGTACGTCAGGTCGTGCTGCTGCTTGATGCCTACGATCAGCTTGCGGAGCCCCGGGTGCGTGGTCAGGACCTCGACCGCGTCCTGGACGAGGCGCCGGGCCTGATCCGCGCCGCCTTCCCGGTACGCCCGGTCTTGGGTGTCGACATCCACCGCGTCCGAGATCCGGCGGACCAGCTCGCCGAGTGGGACGCCGCCCGATGCCTGCTTGATCTGCTCACGCTCCTCCTCGGTGAGCTTGCGGTCCAGGCGGGCCAGGCGACGGCCGAGCGTCTCGGCCTGTTCGGCGGTGAGCGAGCGGCTGCCCGCCCTGTCCATGAGCTTGTCCGTGCTGAGGTTCCCGGTGTCCGGCGGCAGCATCGGCCGGGTGTCGACCAGCGGCGAGGCTGTGACGCCCACCGCGTCGACCAGTACGAAACGGTCCTTGGCGAGGTCGGCCGCCGCCTCCGGCGTCACCGCCTTCAGCTCGTCGGGGTCGATCGTGCGGGAGCCTCGCCCCTTCATCTGCTCGAAGAGGACGGGGCTGCGTACGGCGCGTAGGAATATTACGCACTCCAGGGCGCGAACGTCCGTCCCCGTGGCGATCATGTCGACGGTTACGGCGACCCGGAGCAACGGCGAGTTCCGCAGGTCGTTGACGAGTTGCTCGGGGTCGTCGCCCTTGTCCCGGGACCGGTAGGTGATCTTCT
Source organism: Streptomyces spiramyceticus (assembly GCF_028807635.1). Lineage (NCBI taxonomy): Bacteria > Bacillati > Actinomycetota > Actinomycetes > Kitasatosporales > Streptomycetaceae > Streptomyces > Streptomyces spiramyceticus. The sequence continues at coordinate 4,324,998 of NZ_JARBAX010000001.1, read as the reverse complement.
TGGCGAAGGCGTCACCGCGTCCGAAGACCTCCTTCACCTGCTTCAGGACCTCGTCGGCGTGGTCGTCGCTCGCTGCGAAGACAAGAGTCTTGGGCAGTTCGGCGCGGCCCGGGTACCAGCGTTGCCAGTTGTTCTTGTATGAGGTGAGAACGGCCCTGATCTCGTCCTCGGTGATCACTGTGCGGCCGATCTGGCCGACCGTGTACGCGAAGTCCTCGTCCAGTTCCTCATACCGCTGTGTACGGGTCTTGCGGTCGCGGATACGGACCGTGGTGCCCTTGTCGATCTTCGCGCCGCCGGCTTCCCGTACCGAGGTGTCCATGGTGACCACGTCGAAGTCGACGTTGACCCCGTCGGCGACGGCCCGCTCGTAGGTGTACTCGGAGACCAGGTTGTGGTCGAAGAAGCCCTTGGTCTGGCGGGTGGGGGTGGCGGTGAGGCCGACCAGGTGGGCGTCGAAGTAGTCGAGGACTCCGCGCCATAGGCCGTAGATGGAGCGGTGGCACTCGTCGATCACGATCACGTCGAAGGACTCGATGGAGACGTCCGGGTTGTACTCGACGGTGACCGGGCGGTCGGTCATGTAGTTCTCGTCGAGGGTGGACGAGTCCTCGCGGTCTTGGGCCTCGGTTGTGTCCTCCAGGGGCTCGCCTTTGAGGAGGGAGTACATGCGCTGGATGGTGGAGACGACCACGGCGGAGGTCTCCTGGAGGCCGGTGCGGCCGAGCGTGTCGACGTTGTAGAGGTCGGTGAACTTGCGGTTCTCGTCCGGGGCCCGGTACTTGTCGAACTCGGCCTTGGCCTGGCGGCCGAGGTTGTTCCGGTCCACGAGGAAGAGGACGCGGCCCGCGCCCGCGTGCTTCAGTAGCCGATACGCCTCGGTGACGGCGGTGTAAGTCTTGCCCGCGCCGGTGGCCATCTGGATCAGGGCGCGCGGCTTGTCCTCGCCGAGGGACTGCTCAAGGCCAATGATCGCCTCCTCCTGCGCCGCGCGGAGGTCGTGGGTCTCCAGGACCGGGAGCCCGGTGCGCAGCGCTGCGCGGAAGGTCGGAGTGTCCGGGTGCTCGGTGGCCCGCTTCATCCAGGCGGCGACGGTCTCGGGCCGGTGGAAGGCGAACACCGGGCGGGAACGGGCGTACGGGTCGAGGAGGTTGACGAAGAACGTCTCCGCGCCGGTGGTCGCGTAGCGGAAGGCGAACGGTTCCTCCTCGCGCCACACCGCCAGTGAGTACTCCTTGAGGACACCGGCCGCGTACCGCTCATTCTGGGCAAGGGCCCCAGCCAGGGCGGTGCCCTCGCGCTTGGCTTCGATAACGCCCACGATCATGCCGTCGACATAGAGGACGTAATCGGCGCGGCCGGTGGCCAGGGTGAACTCGCGGACCGCGACGCCCTGGGAGGCGAGCGGGTTGAGGTCGGCCTTGTCCTGGACGGTCCAGCCGGCCGCGGCAAGCATTTCGTCGATACGGGCGCGAGCCTGCACCTCGTTGAGCGGCTCGGGCCGCTGCGCACGGGCGACGATCGCCTCGCGAGCGGCGGCAGCGACCGGGCGGGGCTTGAGACGCTCCTGGTTGTAACGGCTCCGCTGCTCGCTCCTGAGCCGCTCGATCTCCTCCCGGTAGCTCGCGGCCAGTGCTTCCGACTCGGCGCGGGCCTGCTCGGCGGCCGCGGTCAGTTTCTCGGCCTCCTCCCGGCCACGCTGCTCGGCCTCCAGGCGGTCGCCGACTTCGCCGAGGCGGGTGCGGGACTCAGCGAGGGTGCGTTGGTGGTGGCCGAGCGCCTCGCGAAGCTCCTCGAGCTCGGCGGGACCGGCCGCCACGTCACTCGGCAGCCGCGGCGGTACGAACGCAGAGATTTCACGGACGCCATCGATCGCACGAGAGAAGAACTGCCCGAGCTGGAAGCAGAGTTCGACGGCCTTGAGGGCCTTACTGGTGTCGAAGAGGTGATTGTGCGCGGCGTCGTTCCGCCCCCGGCGAAGGGTGTCGAAGGCGTCCCGGGTACGGCCCGGCAGCAGACCGGCCCGCTGGAGCCCGGCGAGCCGGTCGACCTGACGGGTCCCTTCGATCCGCACCCCTGCCCGCTGGACCAGCTCCTCGGCAAGCACCTCTCCGAACTGGCCCGACGCCACGTAAGAGACGTTGGGATTGGTGAAGACGGACTGCTCGGCCTGGGAACCGTAGATCGAGAGCAGGGGCTGCATCGCGTAGAGCCGCCCGAAGTTGGGCGACTTCCGAGCGGCTGCCTTCAGCTGCTCCGGGACTTGCTCACGACGCCGTGCCTGCCCGCTCATACGCTGCTGCTCCTCGACCAGGCCACATCCGGCCCTCACCTGTGACAAGACCTCTCAGCTTATGCCTAACCGAGCGCTCCGCTCTGGCAAATGAACCGATCACGACAAGATCGACGGCCCCGGCGCCCGCCGCCTGTACAGAGTCAGACCGCCACCGCCCGTCTCGAGCATCAGGCCCGCCCTGCCGCGAGTTGCCGTCAGACCTTGCACCGAGATCGCAATGTCAGCACGGGACAGCATCCCGGGGGTGGCCACAGGTACCGACAGGTGGTCGATTCCGGCCCGCCGGGACAGCATCCAGCACCAAAAGCACCGCCAGACCTTCAATGAGCCGCAAAAGGGGCCCATCTCGAATTGACGGACCCCTCTTGACCTGCGACTTTACAGGGCAGGCAATTTAGTTGAAACTTCAATTAAATGTTGAAGCGGAACTCCACCACGTCGCCGTCCTGCATCACGTACTCCTTGCCCTCCATACGCGCCTTGCCCTTCGCGCGGGCCTCGGCGACCGAGCCTGTTTCGACCAGCTCGGCGAAGGAGATGACCTCGGCCTTGATGAAGCCCTTCTGGAAGTCGGTGTGGATCACACCGGCCGCCTCGGGGGCCGTTGCGCCCTTCTTGATCGTCCAGGCTCGGGTCTCCTTGGGGCCTGCCGTGAGGTAGGTCTGGAGGCCCAGGGTGTCGAAGCCGACGCGGCCGAGGGTGGCGAGGCCGGGCTCTTCCTGGCCCATGGACTGGAGGAGTTCCAGGGCCTCGTCGTCGTCGAGCTCGATGAGCTCGGACTCGATCTTCGCGTTGAGGAAGATCGCCTCGGCGGGGGCGACCAGGGCGCGCTGCTCGTTCTTGAAGTCCTCGTCGACCAGTTCGTCCTCGTCGACGTTGAAGACGTACAGGAAGGGCTTGGTGGTCAGGAGGTGGAGCTCGTGGAGGAGGTCGCCCTGCTCCGTGCCCTTGGTGATGCCTGCCGAGAAGAGGGTCTCGCCGGTCTCCAGGATCTTCTGGGCCTTCTCCACCGCCGCGAGGACCGCGACCTTCTCCTTCTGGAGACGGGACTCCTTCGTCAGGCGCGGGACGGCCTTCTCGATGGACTGGAGGTCGGCGAGGATCAGCTCGGTGTTGATCGTCTCGATGTCGTCCTTGGGCGAGACCTTGCCGTCCACATGTACGACGTTCTCGTCCTTGAAGGCACGGATGACCTGGCAGATCGCGTCGGACTCGCGGATGTTCGCCAGAAACTTGTTGCCCAGGCCCTCACCCTCGGAGGCGCCGCGCACGATGCCCGCGATGTCGACGAAGTCGACGGTCGCCGGGAGGATCTTCTGGGAGCCGAAGATTCCGGCGAGCGTGGCCAGGCGGGGGTCGGGAACGCCCACGACGCCGACGTTCGGCTCGATGGTGGCGAACGGGTAGTTGGCCGCCAGCACGTCGTTCTTGGTCAGGGCGTTGAACAGGGTCGACTTGCCGACATTCGGCAGGCCGACGATTCCGATCGTGAGCGACACGTTGGCGACTTCCTGGAGTGAGGACTGGCCCGGGAGTGGACCGATCCCCCAGTTTACGGGCGCGGGCGGAAAGCCCGACGGCGGGAAGCTCCCGCAGGGCTGCCGAGCGGAAACGTGACATCGAACTCACGGCCAAGGTCACCCAAAGGGCGTGTCCTGCGCCGGATTCCTCCTGCCTTGCGACCTACGTTGTCCAGGTGGAGCAACACAGGACAGGACCCCCTCGTCCCCAGCAGCGGTCGCAGACACCGCTGCTCCCGTCGAGCGGGCCAGGTGAGGCCGCCGCCGTCTGCCGGGTCGCGACCAGGCCCGCACGGCCGGTGCCGCCCGTCGTGCTTGCCTTGCGGCGGTTGCCGAACCCGCGGCTGACCGGGCTCGGCAGCGGGCTCTTCGCCGCCGCCGTGATGCTGGTGTTCGGCGGCCTGGACGGGCTGCTGTTCGACGGTTCGGCGGTTGTGTACGGACTGCTGTTCCTGCCCGTCAGCGCCCTGACCGCCCTGTGGGTGCGGCCCGTCGACCTGGTCACCGCGCCGATCGCGGTACCGATCGCATTCGCCGTCGGCATGGTGCCCATCGCGGGCGGCGGCGGGGAAGGCCTCGGCAGCCGCATCATGGCCGTCATCACGGGCCTCGCGGTCCACGCGGGCTGGCTGTACGGCGGCACGCTCGTCGCGGGGGTCATCACGACCGTACGGAAGGTACGGCTGATGACACAGCGCCGGCAGCAGGCCGCCGCCCTCCGCACCGCCGCCCGCCGCCCCAAGCCGGTCAAGTCAAAGTAGAGGCGACGTTACGTTCGGGTGCTGGCTGCCATTGCCGCTCCTACGATTCCCGCGTTGTTCTGGAGCTGCGCCGGGACGATCTCGGCGCGGATGCCCTCGATCCGGGGGATGAAGCGGTCCGCCTTGCGGCTGACTCCACCGCCGATGATGAACAGCTCCGGCGAGAACAGCATCTCGACATGGGACAGATACTTCTGCACCCGGTTCGCCCAGTGCTCCCAGGACAGGTCCTCGTCGTCCTTGGCCCTCGTGGAGGCGTGCTTCTCCGCGTCGTGGCCGTTCAGCTCCAGGTGGCCCAGCTCGGTGTTCGGGACGAGTCGGCCGTCCCGGAAGAGGGCGCTGCCGATGCCCGTACCGAATGTGAGCAGCAGGACCGTGCCCTTGCGGCCCGCGCCCGCGCCGAAGGTCATTTCGGCGATGCCCGCCGCGTCCGCGTCGTTCACCACGGTGACCGGCATGCCCAAGCGGTCGCTGAGCAGGGCCCGGGCGTCGCGGTCGATCCAGCCCTGGTCGACGTTCGCGGCCGTACGCGTGATGCCGCCCGTGACCACGCCGGGGAAGGTGATGCCGACCTTGCCGCTCCAGCCGAACTGGCTGACGACCTCGTGAACGCAGTCGGCCACGCCGTCGGGCGTGGCCGGGTGCGGGGTCAGTACCTTGTGACGCGGCTCGGCCAGGTCACCGCGCTCCAGGTCCACAGGAGCGCCCTTGATGCCGGATCCGCCGATGTCCACTCCGAAAACGTTCATGGACACAACGTTACGGCGTGGGACTGACACTCACAGTTACTTCCCGGAGAGGCGGGCCGCTTCCGCGCGCAAGTCGCGGCGCAGCTCCTTCGGCAGCGAGAAGGTGATCGACTCGTCGGCGGTCTTCACGGTCTCCACGTCGCCGTAGCCGCGCTCGGCCAGCCACTCGATCACGCCGTCCACCAGGACGTCGGGGACCGAGGCGCCGGAGGTCAGACCCACCGTGGTGACGCCTTCCAGCCACGCCTCGTCGATCTCGTCGGCGAAGTCCACCAGGTGCGCGGCGGGGGCGCCGGCGTCGAGGGCGACCTCGACCATGCGGATCGAGTTCGAGGAGTTCTTGGAGCCGACGACGATGACCAGCTCGGCGTCCTCGGCCAGCTTCTTCACCGCGATCTGGCGGTTCTGCGTGGCGTAGCAGATGTCGTCGCTGGGCGGGGAGAGGAGGTTCGGGAACTTCTCCTTCAGGGCGTCGACCGTCTCCATCGTCTCGTCCACGGAGAGGGTGGTCTGGGAGAGCCAGACGACCTTGGACTCGTCGCGTACGGAGACATTGGCGACGTCCTCGGGGCCGTCGACCAGCGTGATGTGGTCGGGGGCCTCGCCGCTCGTGCCGATGACTTCCTCGTGGCCCTCGTGGCCGATCAGGAGGATGTCGTAGTCCTCCTTGGCGAAGCGGACGGCTTCCTTGTGGACCTTGGTGACCAGCGGGCAGGTCGCGTCGATCGTCGCGAGCTTCCGCTCGGCGGCCTCGGCGTGCACGGTCGGCGCGACGCCGTGCGCGGAGAACATGACGATAGAGCCCTCGGGCACCTCCGCCGTCACATCGACGAAGATCGCGCCCTTTTTCTCCAGGGTCTGTACGACGTACTTGTTGTGGACGATCTCGTGGCGGACATAGATCGGCGCCCCGTACTGCTCCAGGGCCTTCTCCACGGCGATCACGGCACGGTCCACACCCGCGCAGTAGCCACGGGGAGCGGCGAGAAGGACACGACGGGCGGCAGGTGCAGTCATGTTTCCCATCGTAAGGCCGCGCCACGCGGCCCTTCGGTCGCCTCCGCGATCAAGACTGAACGCCTGGTTCTACGTACGGAGGCGCGATGACCGGAACCCTGGACGAGACGACGGGTCTGCGGCGCACTCTGGGGTTCCGGGATCTCGTCGTCTACGGGCTGTTGTTCATCGCGCCCATGGCCCCTGTCGGCGTTTTCGGGACGCTCGACGCCAAGTCGCACGGCGCTGTCGCGCTCGTCTATGTCGTCGCTACGGTCGCCATGGCGTTCACTGCATTCAGTTACGCCCAGATGGTGCGGGTGGTCCCCCAGGCGGGCTCGGTCTTCGCGTACGCCCGTAAGGCGCTCGGTGAGGGGCCGGGGTTCATCGCCGGGTGGATGGCGATGCTCGACTACGTACTGATCCCGGCCGTCGCCTATCTCTTCTCCGGCATTGCGATGCACGCGCTCGTGCCGTCCGTGTCGCAGTGGGTGTGGACGGCGATCGCCGTGGTGGTGACGACCGCGCTGAACATGTGGGGTGTACGGACGGCCGCCCGCGTCGGATTCGCGGTGCTGGTCATGGAGATCGTCGTGCTGGCGGTATTCGTGGTGGCGGCGGTCGTGGTGCTCGTACAGGACGGGGCGCGGCGCGGCTGGCTGTCGCCGCTGAGTGGTGACGGTTCGATGGGCTCCTTCTCCCTCGCGGCGGTCTTCGGAGTGGTGTCTGTAGCGGTGCTGTCGTACCTCGGGTTCGACGCGATCGCCTCGTTCGCGGAGGAGGTCACGGGCGGCTCGGAGCGGGTGGCACGGGCGGTGCTGTGCTGTCTGGCGCTGGCGGGGGTGCTGTTCGTCGCGCAGACCTACCTGGCGTCGCTCCTCGCGCCGATGTCGGCGGCGGAGCTGGCCGCGGAGCCCGGGAGGCAGGGGTCCGCCTTCTACGACACGCTGGACGCTTCGGTGGGCACCTGACTGCACGATCTGGTGGCGCTGAGCAAGGCGATCGGGGCGGCGTTCGCGGCGCTGGCGGGACAGGCGGCGGCCGGGCGGCTGCTGTTCGCGATGGCGCGGGAGCGGCGGCTGCCGCGTCTGCTGGCGCGGATCGACGGCGGATCGGGCGTGCCGCGTCTGGCCCTGCTGCTGGCGGCCGTGGTGACGATGGCGGCGGCGGTGTGGGCGTCCCGGCGCGACGACGGCCTGGATCAACTCGTGTCGGTGGTCGACATCGGGGCGCTGACGGCGTTCGTGCTGCTGCACGTTTCGGTGGTGGGCTGGTTCGCCGTACGGAGGATGGAGGGGCCGCCGGTGTGGTGGCGGCATGTGCTGCTGCCGGTGCTGGGGGCGGCGGTCGCGGTCGCGGTGATCGTGGAGGCTTCGGGCACGGCGCAGGCGGTGGGCGCGGTGTGGCTGGTGGCGGGGCTGGTCGTGGTGGCCGTACAGCAGGGGCGTCGGGCCGGCCATGGTGTCAGTGGCGACGGCTAGCCTTCGTACATGGCTCTGAATACGTCTGCGGACGCCCCGCTGCCGGTCGGTCAGGTCTCGCGCCTCATCGGCGGGTGGATCGACCGGCTCGGGTCGGTGTGGGTCGAGGGGCAGATCACGCAGCTGTCGCGCCGGCCCGGCGCCGGGGTCGTCTTTCTGACGCTGCGTGACCCTTCGCACGACATCTCGGTGGGCGTGACCTGTTACCGGAAGGTCTTCGACCCCATCGCGGACGTGGTGGCGGAAGGTGCGCGCGTCGTGGTGCACGCGAAGCCCGAGTGGTACGCGCCGCGCGGGCAGCTTTCGCTGCGGGCCACGGAGATAAAGCCGGTGGGGATCGGGCAACTCCTCGCCCGGCTGGAGCAGTTGAAGAAACTACTGGCCGGCGAGGGGCTGTTCGCTCTCGACCGGAAGCGGCCGCTGCCGTTTCTGCCGCAGCGCATCGGCCTGATCACCGGCCGGGCGTCGGCGGCCGAGCGGGATGTCCTGGAGAACGCGCGGCGGCGCTGGCCCGCCGTGCGCTTCGAGGTGCGCAATGTCGCGGTGCAGGGAGTGAGCGCGGTGGCGCAGGTCGTGCAGGCGGTCAAGGACCTGGACGAGCTGCCGGACGTCGACGTGATCATCGTGGCGCGGGGCGGCGGCAGCGTCGAGGACCTGCTGCCGTTCTCGGACGAGCAGCTTGTACGGACCGTGGCCGGGTGCCGTACGCCGGTGGTGTCGGCGATCGGGCACGAGCCGGACTCGCCACTGCTCGACCTGGTGGCGGACCTTCGGGCGTCGACGCCGACGGACGCGGCGAAGAAGGTCGTACCGGACGTCGGGGAGGAGCTGGTCCGCGTACAGCAGCTGCGGGACCGGGCGCTGCGGACCGTACAGGGCCTGATGGACCGCGAGGAGCGGGGCCTCGCGCACACGCTGGCCAGGCCCGTCATGGAGCGGCCGCACCGGATGGTGGACGAGCGGGAGGCGGCGGTCGACGCGCTGGTCGCCCGGAGCCGCCGCACGCTGGGCCACCTGCTCGACCGCGCGGACTCGGAGCTGTCCCACACGCGGGCCCGGGTGCTGGCTCTGTCGCCTGCGGCGACGCTGGAGCGCGGGTACGCGGTGCTTCAGCGGCCGGACGGCGGAGTGGTGCGGTCCCCGGACGAGGTCGCGCCCGGGGACGAGCTGCGGGCGCGGGTGGCGGAGGGCGAGTTCGAGGTGCGGGTCGCGGAGTGACGCAGGTGCGCAGGGCTGCGGCGGGCCGCCGGCTTTCCCCTGCCCCGCCCCTTCCCGTAACCAGGGCTCGCCCCGGACCCCGCTCCTCAGCCGGAGGGGCGCGGATTCTCACGCTTAGGGCGTGTCCGGCAGATCAGGCCGACTTCAGGGTGCGGCGCGTTCTCGGTGCTGGTGAGCGGGGCCTGGTGCGTGCAGCTGCAAGGCGGAGGAGGGAGTCGACGCGATGGGGGTCCCCCCTGTTCGAGCGCAGTCGAGAACTTGGGGGAGTCGCCGACCGACGACAACGCCGCAGATGTGCGTGCCAGGCCCCGCGCCCAGGCATGATCCTTCGGACACGCCCTAAGGTGGATCGCATGACCAAGACCGACGACGCTGCCGGCACGACGCTCGGCTACGAGCAGGCCCGGGACGAGCTCATCGACGTCGTACGCCGCCTGGAAGCGGGCGGCACGACGCTGGAGGAGTCGCTCGCGCTCTGGGAGCGCGGCGAGGAGCTGGCGAAGGTGTGCCGCCGTTGGCTCGACGGGGCGCGGGCGCGGCTGGACGCGTCGCTCGCGGAACCGCGGGCGGAGGGCGGCGACCAGGGCTGACGAGAGCCCCGGGGTCAGACATACAGAGGTCTGGGCTGTGAGGCGGAGCACGATCAACCGACTTTAGTTGAAACTTCATATAGTTTCGTTTACGGTCGAGACATCGCCCGAACTCCTTGCACGTCCGGAAGGTATGCCGCATGTCTCTCGTTCTTGACCCCGCCGCCCAGGACCTCCTCTTCCGTGAGGCCCGCACTGCCAACACCTTCACCGACGAGCCGGTGACCGAGGAGCAGGTCCAGGCGATCTACGACCTGGTCAAGTACGGCCCGACCGCGTTCAACCAGACCCCGCTGCGCGTCGTCCTGGTCCGCTCCGCCGAGGCCCGCGAGCGCCTCGTCTCACACATGGCCGAGGGCAACCGGCCGAAGACCGCCTCCGCGCCGCTGGTTGCGATCCTCGCCGCCGACAACGAGTTCCACGAGGAGCTCCCGACCCTGCTCCCGCACTTCCCGCAGGCGAAGGACACGTTCTTCAAGGAGCGCCCGGTCCGCGAGTCGGCCGCGGCTCTCAACGCCGCCCTCCAGGCCGCTTACTTCATCGTCGGCGTCCGCGCCGCCGGCCTCGCCGCAGGCCCGATGACCGGCTTCGACTTCGCCGGCGTCCAGAAGGAATTCCTGGACGACGACCACACGCCGCTGATGGTCGTCAACATCGGCAAGCCGGGCGAGGACGCATGGTTCCCGCGCTCGCCGCGTCTGGCGTTCGATGACGTCGTCACCACCGTCTGACCAACCCCCCACTGCCGGGGGTCCGGGGGTCGCCCCCCGGGACAGCACAGTCCGCGCTCGCCGCGCCTGGCGTTCGACGACGCCGTCACCACCGTCTGACCAACCCCCCACTGCCGGGGGTCCGGGGGTCGCCCCCCGGGACAGCACAGTCCGCGCTCGCCGCGTCTGGCCTTCGACGACGCCGTCACCACCGTCTGACCAACCCCCCACTGCCGGGGGTCCGGGGGTCGCCCCCCGGGACAGCACAGTCCGCGCTCGCCGCGTCTGGCCTTCGACGACGCCGTCACCACCGTCTGACCAACCCCCCCTGCGCACGATTAAGCCGCCGCACCCTTCGGGTACGGCGGCTTAATCGCATGTCAGGACTTCTTCGTCTCCAGCGCGGCGGCCATCTTCGTCAGCCGCTCGTGCGAGGCCGTGCCCGTGACCACCGTCGTCGCGCCCTTCTCCTGGCGCACAAGTGCGTCGTACTTCGGGCCCTCCCAGCGCTGCCAGCTGTCCCCGCCGACCTGCTGGGTCCTGTCCGTCTTCGTCGCGTCCTGGCTCACCTCGGCGATGAACTTCTCCGCGTCCCCGGTCGACTGCTCGACCGCGACGTACTCCCCGTCCGGATCCAGGTAACCCAGATGCCACGCGTTGCCGTCCTGCCCCTCGTACGAGACAGAGGTCGGCCTCCACGTCTTCGGGAGACCCACAGGGGCCGCGACCGGGTACGGCGCGGCACGCCTCGCCGTGATGAGCTCGACGCGATAATCGACCGGCTTGATCGGGTCTAGAGAGTCGTCGTGCGGGACCAACAGGTACACGCCCCCGGCGACGGCACCGATCAACGCCATCGAGAGCACCATGTCCCGGACCGTCTGCTTGCCCTTCATACTTGCCACGCCCCCCATCGTCCCCCATGGCCGAAGCGGGGCCGCGCGAGGGGCAGCTCATCCCGATATGCCGCTCATAAGTGACCCCCTCTGCTCATTTTGTCGACGTACCGATAGAGTCGGCAGCACCCTCTTTATCCGGCCGTCGCCGTTCGTACAGAAAGGTGCGCTCCGATGACCGAGCACCATCTTCCGTCTCAGCTCGAGGTCTCCCCCGAGGCCCCCGACCGCAACCTGGCCCTGGAGCTCGTCCGGGTCACCGAGGCCGCTGCCATGGCCGCCGGGCGGTGGGTCGGCCGCGGTGACAAGATCGGCGCGGACGGCGCGGCGGTGAAGGCCATGCGGACCCTCGTCTCGACCGTCTCGATGAACGGCGTCGTCGTCATCGGCGAAGGCGAGAAGGACGAAGCCCCGATGCTGTTCAACGGGGAACGCGTGGGCGACGGCACCGGCGCCGAGGTCGACATCGCCGTCGACCCGATCGACGGCACCACGCTCAACGCCAAGGGCATGCCGAACGCCATCGCGGTCCTCGCCGCAGCCGACCGCGGCACCATGTTCGACCCGTCCGCGGTCTTCTACATGGAGAAGCTGGTCACTGGCCCCGAGGCCGCCGACTTCGTCGACATCAACGCCCCCGTCTCGGTCAACATCCGCCGGGTCGCCAAGGCCAAGAACTCCACCCCCGAAGACGTCACCGTGATGATCCTCGACCGCCCCCGCCACGAGGGCATCGTCAAGGAGATCCGCGAGACGGGCGCCCGTATCAAGTTCATCTCGGACGGCGACGTCGCGGGCTCGGTCATGGCCGTGCGCGAAGGCACCGGCGTCGACCTGCTCATGGGCATCGGCGGTACGCCCGAGGGCATCATCTCGGCCTGCGCGATCAAGTGCCTGGGCGGCACGATCCAGGGCAAGCTGTGGCCCAAGGACGAGGCCGAGCGCCAGAAGGCCCTCGACGCGGGTCACGACCTCGACCGCGTACTGCACACGAACGACCTGGTCAGCGGCGACAACGTGTTCTTCGTCGCCACCGGCATCACGGACGGCGAGCTGCTGCGCGGCGTCCGCTACCGCTCCGAGACCGCCACCACGCAGTCCCTGGTGATGCGCTCGAAGTCGGGCACCATCCGCCAGATCGACTCCACGCACCGCCTCTCGAAGCTGCGCGCCTACAGCGCCATCGACTTCGACCGCGCGAAGTAGTACCCGGCATGAAGTACATGAAGTAGGAGTACGAGAAAGGGGCGCCCCGCTTGTGCGGCGGGGGCGCCCCTTTTCTCGTACCCGGCCCTTTTCTCGTACCCGGCGCGATCAGCCCGCGGCGGCGATCCGGTCGGCCGCCGCAGCGGCCTGGGCCTGGCTCAGCTCCATCTCGCGCCGCCTGCGCCTGGCAAGCACCACCCGGCGCTCCGCCGCCGTGAGCCCGCCCCACACGCCGTACGGCTCGGGCTGGAGCAGTGCGTGCTCCCGGCACTCCACCATCACCGGACACCGGGCGCAGACCCGCTTCGCGGCTTCCTCGCGCGCCAGCCTCGCGGCCGTCGGCTCCTTCGATGGGGCAAAGAACAACCCGGCTTCGTCCCGGCGGCACACCGCCTCCGTGTGCCAGGGGCCGGCCTGATCCCGGGCCGGCGCACGCTGCGACGGAACGGCGGCGACCTGCAGGGACTGATGCGGCGGATGCAGCACGGTCTACTCCTGACGACGACTTCGGGAGCGAGCGACGATGCAGCACTCCCTACCCGCTGTGCGCGCGCCTATGCACTGAGTTTCGATGCGCGTCCGTGCCGACGTCAGTGTCCGAGGTGTTTGCGCATGCGACCGTGCAGGTCGGCGATGCGCTTGCCGCGCTTGGGCTTTGCCTCGATGTTGCCGAAGACGGAGTAGCCGTTGACCACCACGACCGGCGCCTCGGGGTTGGCCGCTTCGAGGGTTTCGACCTCGAAGTTGCCGAAGATGCCGGTACCGCTGCCGCGCAAAGTGATGTTCTCCGGGACCCGCACTTCGACATTGCCGAAGATCGCGGTCACGTTGATGACGGTCAGCCGCTGCCCGAAGAGCGCCTCGGTGAGGTCGATCTCGACACTGCCGAAGAGCGCGAACGCGTTGGTCTTGCGGCCGATCCGCCAGCGCCCCTTGCGGGTCGAGCTGCTGAAGACCGCGACCAGGTTCTCCGCCGTGACGGGACCGGACGGATCCTGAGGGTCGTACGCCGCCGAGGCCGGCTCGCGCCGGACACCGGGGGCGGGCAAGTCCTGGACCAGCGGCTCCAGTTCGGCGACGGTCTTGGCGCGGTACACCGAGTCGATGCGCTCGGAGTGCTCCTCGGCGGTCAGCCGGCCCTCGGCCATGGCCTCGCGCAGGATGTCCGCGATCCGGTCGCGATCGGCGTCGGACGCGCGGATGGCGGGCTCGGCGGGCACCGCGGGAGCGGCCGGTTGCGGCTGCTGGGGGTGCTTTTCGGGGTGGCCGCCGGAGGCCGCTGAATGATTCTTGTCGAGGTCCACCGGCCCAGCGTACCCAAACGCGATAGATCGCGACTAGTGCGGATCTCCGCCAACTGAGCCTTACCTCACAGACCGGGCTCCCCGTCGGCGTCTTACGCTGGTGGGCGCGCTGCGCCAATGGAGGCCAGTCGCCGTCTGCCGAGTGAGGAATGGCCGTAATGCCCCCTGTCTCCCGCCCGCCCAACCCGGCGTTTCAGTACGCCGATCTGCTCCCCCTGGGAGAGGACACCACGCCGTACCGCCTGGTGACCGCCGAGGGTGTCTCCACCTTCGAAGCCGACGGGCGTACGTTCCTCAAGGTCGACCCCGACGCGCTGCGCACCCTGGCCGCCGAGGCCATGCACGACATCTCGCACTACCTGCGGCCCGCGCACCTCGCGCAGCTGCGCCGGATCATCGACGACCCCGATGCGTCCTCGAACGACAAGTTCGTGGCCCTGGACCTGCTCAAGAACGCGAACATCGCGGCTGCGGGTGTCCTGCCCATGTGCCAGGACACCGGCACCGCGATCGTCATGGGCAAGCGCGGCCAGAACGTCCTCACCGAGGGCGGCGACGAGGAGGCCCTGTCGCACGGCATCTTCGACGCGTACACCAAGCTCAACCTGCGCTACTCGCAGATGGCCCCGCTGAACATGTGGGAGGAGAAGAACACCGGCTCGAACCTGCCCGCGCAGATCGAGCTGTACGCGACCGACGGCGGCGCGTACAAGTTCCTCTTCATGGCAAAGGGCGGCGGCTCGGCCAACAAGTCCTTCCTCTACCAGGAGACAAAGGCGGTGCTGAACGAGGCATCGATGATGAAGTTCCTGGAGGAGAAGATCCGCTCGCTCGGTACGGCCGCCTGCCCGCCGTACCACCTGGCGATCGTCGTCGGCGGTACGTCGGCCGAGTTCGCGCTCAAGACCGCCAAGTACGCCTCCGCGCACTACCTTGACGAGCTGCCGGGCGAGGGTTCGCCGACCGGCCACGGCTTCCGCGACAAGGAGCTGGAGGAGAAGGTCTTCGAGCTGACGCAGAAGATCGGCATCGGCGCGCAGTTCGGCGGCAAGTACTTCTGCCACGACGTGCGCGTGGTGCGCCTGCCGCGCCACGGCGCCTCGCTGCCCGTCGCGATCGCCGTGTCCTGCTCGGCGGACCGCCAGGCCGTCGCGAAGATCACCGCCGAGGGCGTCTTCCTGGAGCAGCTGGAGAAGGACCCGGCGCGGTTCCTGCCGGACACGACGGACGAGCACCTCGACGAGAGTGACGTCGTACGCATCGACCTCAACCGGCCGATGGACGACATCCTCGCGGAGCTGACCAAGTACCCGGTCAAGACCCGGCTCTCACTGACCGGCCCGCTGGTCGTGGCGCGCGACATCGCGCACGCCAAGATCAAGGAGCGGCTGGACGCGGGCGAGGAGATGCCGCAGTACCTGAAGGACCACCCGGTGTACTACGCGGGCCCGGCGAAGACCCCCGAGGGTTACGCGTCAGGCTCCTTCGGCCCGACGACGGCCGGCCGTATGGACTCCTACGTCGAGCAGTTCCAGGCGGCGGGCGGCTCCAAGGTCATGCTGGCCAAGGGCAACCGGTCGAAGCAGGTCACGGACGCGTGCGGGGCGCACGGGGGCTTCTACCTGGGCTCGATCGGCGGCCCGGCGGCGCGGCTCGCGCAGGACTGCATCAAGAAGGTCGAGGTCGTCGAGTACGAGGAGCTCGGCATGGAGGCGGTCTGGAAGATCGAGGTCGAGGACTTCCCGGCGTTCATCGTGGTCGACGACAAGAACAACGACTTCTTCACGGAGCCGGCGCCGGCCCCGACGTTCACCTCGATCCCCGTGCGGGGTCCTGGGCTGGCGTAGCGCGGTGGCGCGGTCCGCAATCGCCGGACGGGCTGGACTTTCCGGCCCGTCCGGCGATTGAGGAGACCACTCCCTGCGCGAACTACGCGAACCGCTGGTTCGCCGCCCCCGTGCACGTCTGGAGCTTCAGCGGGTCCTTCGCCGCCGCCAGCGTCACGCACAGGTCCGTCGCCGACGCCGGGCGGATCGTTCCCGCCTGGCGTACGAACTGCTGGTTCGCGGCGCCCGAGCAGTTCCACATGACCAGGCCCACGCCCGCCTTGTAGTCCGCGCCCGGCACGTCCAGGCAGCGGTCCTGCGTCAGCTCGGTGTGGATCGACTTGCGCGCGCTGTCGTACCACCAGCCCTGGTTGCGGCCGCCGTGACAGTCCCAGCCGCCTGCCATCGTTCCGTTACGGGTCACGGAACCCGGAACGTCGACGCACGTGCCGGTGGCCTCGTTCTTGAGTGGCTTGAATGCGTCGTCCCAGGCGCCCGCCTGCAGTACAGGCTTCCCTGTGCTCCCCGGGTCCGCACAACTGGCCTCCCGCAGCCCCGAGTTGTACATCTGGGTCAGGCAGGAGGCGAAGGCGCCGTGGCCGCTCTTGTTGGGGTGGAAGGACTGCCGGACCGAATTGGCGTCCGGCGGGAAGGGGTTGGAGATGTCGACGTAGAGCCCGCGCGCCCAGGTGTCCTCCATGCAGACCTCATGGCCGTGGAAGAGGCGGGAGTTGTCCAGGTACGTTGCGCCGGTGCTCGCCGCCACCTTGCGCATGCCGCGCTGGAAGGCGGGGACCGCGGTGTTGCGGCCCCAGACGGTGTCGGAGTCGTATCCGAGGCCGCCGCAGGCCAGCTTGCCGGGGAAGTTGGGGTTGTCGCGGAAGTCGGGGCCGATGGGGCTCGGGTAGCCCATGACGACCAGCTTGTAGTCGCCGTCGGCGTACCCCGCGCCCCGCATCGTGGTGCGCAGGTCGCGCACGGTCTGCTCGACCTTGGGGACGAGGCCGTCGACGCGCGCCTGCCACCCGCCGGAGTACTTGGGCTCGCACGGCCCCTGGATGGTCAGGTAGCGGGTGACGCAGTCGGTCATCACAGGGCCGAACTGCAGGTCGTCGTTGGCGCCTGCCACCAGCAGCACCATTTTGATCTTGGTGTTGCGGGCCTTGATGGCGAGGCTGTCGCTCTGCACCAGCTCGTCGGCGTACTGCTTCGAGCCGCCGATCTTGATGTTGCCGGTGTACGCGCCCGAGCAGGAGACGTTGTACGTGACGTCCGCCGCGATGCCGGTGCGGTGGATCGCGGCGTCGGGAGAGCGGTGGCACCAGTTGTCGGGACCGTTGGTGCCCGGTTCGTACGTGCCGACGCCCTCGCCGGAGATTTCACTGTCGCCGATCGAGATCAGACCGCTTTTGCGCTGGTCCATGGGCCGCTCGGCGGGGTCGCCGTACAGCTTGGTCGCCTCCGCGGCGCGGATGGCCTCCAGTTCGGCCGGAAGGGGGGTTGATGCGGTGGTCGTGGGTGACTCGGCGGCCTGGGCCGGAGTCGTTGTCGCCATGCCTCCGAAAGCCGCAGCCAGTGCGGCTGCGGCGGCGACGGTGGAGCGAAGTCTGAGTCGGGTGCTGCGGGGGCAGGGGGGTCGTCCCCCAGAGTTGAGCAGCATTGCGCCTCCCCGGTTTGTTGTTACCACCGGTATTTACTGGCCAGTAGTCGAGTTGGGAATACGCAGAACAAGACAACTGCTCAACTTTCACAGGAGGTACGTGACGATGACGACGGACGAGTACCGGGTCGAACACGACTCGATGGGTGAAGTACGGGTCCCGGCCCACGCCAAGTGGCGGGCCCAGACCCAGCGGGCCGTGGAGAACTTCCCGATCTCCGGGCAGCGCCTGGAGCGCGCCCACATCGAGGCCCTGGCCCGGATCAAGGCGGCAGCCGCCCAGGTCAACGCCGCATTGGGGGTACTCGACAAAGACATCGCGCAGGCGGTCGCCGACGCGGCGGCCGAGGTCGCCGACGGCCGTTGGGACGAGCACTTCCCGGTCGACGTCTTCCAGACCGGCTCCGGCACGTCCTCCAACATGAACATGAACGAGGTCGTCGCCACGCTTGCCACCGAGCGGCTCGGCAGCCCTGTCCACCCCAACGACCACGTCAACGCGTCGCAGTCCTCCAACGACGTCTTCCCGTCCTCCATCCACATCGCGGCGACCGCCGCCGTGACGGGCGACCTGATCCCCGCCCTCGACCACCTCGCGGCCGCCCTGGAGCGCAAGTCCGCCGAATTCGCGGACGTCGTCAAGTCCGGCCGTACGCACCTGATGGACGCCACCCCGGTGACCCTGGGCCAGGAGTTCGGCGGCTACGCCGCGGCCGTGCGGTACGGCGTCGAGCGCCTCCGGGCCTCGCTGCCCCGCCTCGCCGAACTCCCCCTCGGCGGTACGGCGGTGGGCACCGGCATCAACACCCCGCCCGGCTTCTCCGCCGCCGTCATCGCCGAAGTCGCCCGCACCACCGGGCTTCCGCTCACCGAGGCCCGCGACCATTTCGAGGCACAGGGCGCCCGGGACGGACTCGTCGAGACGTCGGGTCAGCTCCGTACGATCGCGGTCTCCCTCACCAAAATTTCCAACGACCTGCGCTGGATGGCCTCGGGACCGCGCACAGGATTGGCCGAGATCAGCCTTCCCGACCTCCAGCCGGGCTCGTCGATCATGCCCGGCAAGGTCAATCCGGTCATCCCGGAGGCCGTCCTGATGGTCGCCGCCCAGGTGACGGGGAACGACACGACGGTCGCGACGGCCGGCGCCGCGGGCAACTTCGAGCTGAACGTCATGCTCCCGGTCATGGCCAAGAACCTCCTCGAATCGGTGCGCCTCCTCGCCAACGCGTCCCGGCTGCTGGCCGACCGTACGGTCGACGGCATCACCGCCAACGCCGAACGGGCCCGCGAGTACGCCGAGTCGTCACCTTCTGTCGTCACGCCGCTCAACAAGTACATCGGCTACGAAGAGGCCGCGAAGGTCGCGAAGAAGTCCCTCGCCGAGCGGAAGACGATCCGCGAAGTGGTCCTGGAATCCGGGTACGTAGAGCGCGGCGACCTCACCGTGGAGCAGCTGGACGAGGCCCTGGACGTACTGCGTATGACACGTCCTTGACCTCGGTCGCCGCAGCTCCCGGGCCGTACTCCTAAGATCTGCGCATGACAGATACGGCGGCGGGCAGGGCGCGTTGGGCGCCGGGGGACCACATCCTCTGGCGCTACCGCGGCAATGCCTCCGAACAGATCCACATCTGCCGCCCGGTCACCGTCGTGCGGGACACCGACGACGTGCTCGCGGTGTGGATGGCGCCGGGCACCGAGTGCGTACGGCCGGTCCTCGCGGACGGCACGCCCGTGCACGAGGAACCGCTCGCGACCCGGTACACGGCGCCGCGCACCACGACCACCTCGCGCTGGTGGGGCACGGGCGTGCTCAAGCTGGCGCGGCCCGGTGATCCGTGGTCGGTGTGGCTGTTCTGGGAACGGGGATGGCGCTTCAAGAACTGGTACGTGAACCTGGAGGAGCCCCGCTTCCGCTGGTCGGGCGGGGTCGACTCCGAGGACCACTTCCTCGACATCGCCGTCCATCCGGACCGCGCCTGGCAGTGGCTCGACGAGGACGAGTTCGCCCAGGCCCGCCGGGTCGGCCTGCTGAGCGCGGCCAAGGCCAGGCGGGTGGAGGAGGCGGGGAGTGCGGCGGTGCGTCTGATCAAGTCGTGGGATGCCCCGTTCCGCGACGGCTGGGAGCACTGGCGGCCAGATCCGCGGTGGGCTGTGCCGGAATTGCCTGATGACTGGGACCGCACCCCTGTCAACATGGCTCCATGAGACCCTTGATGCGCCCCCATGGGTCAAACGTAGGATCGTCCTCCGCAAGGCTGCGCCCCGGGACCAACACCGGGCGCAGAGCAGGAACTGACCGTATGTCACCACAGGGGGGTGGAGCCGTGCCCGAGAGCAACTCCGGTACGTCCAGGGCCTGCCACCCTGCCGAAGCCGCCCACAGCGCCCTTGTTTCGGCTTGGGGTCCGGGGGTTATCCCCCGGGAAAGGGCGGCATCGCCACACCAGGCGACCGCATCGCACAAGCTCTCCGGACGGACGGAACCCCACGCGTGACGGAGCACCAGTCCACCTCGCACGAAGGCCGGCGGCCTCTGGTCGCCAGGCCGCACGAGCGCACCCGGCCACGGCAGGAGGAGGCTCACTCGGCGACGCCAGGACCCGCGGCCGTTCCCGCGCCCGCCACCGGCGGCGGAGTGCCGGATCCCGCCGCGATTGCCCGAAGTGAGGGAGACCGGCTCCGGTTCGTGGGGGCGGCGACGCGGCGCATCGCGCGCGGCATCGACCTCGACGAGATCGTCCTCGGCCTGTGCCGGGCTTCTGTGCCGACGTTCACCGACGCGATCCTCGTCTACCTGCGCGATCCGCTGCCGGTCGGCGACGAGCGCCCCGCCGTGCCGTTCATGCTCCGCCTGCGCCGTACCGACCGGCTGCGTTTAGCCGACGACGGAGCCGAAGAGCTGGACCTGCAGGCCGAGCCGCTGCCCGCGCCCCAGCTGTGCGAGGTGCGCAACGGAGGCGCGCTCGCCGAGGTACTCAGAGGCGTACGGCCCGTATTCGGCGACTCCGCTTCCGCCCGGGCGGCCCTGCCCGACCTGCTCGGAGACGCCATAGGGGTACCGGGCGGGCGCCGCGCGATCCTCGCGCCGCTGCGCGGCCGGCGCCGGGTGATCGGCGCCGCCGTCTTCCTGCGCCGCCCCGAGCGGCCCGCCTTCGAGGCCAACGACCTACTGGTGGCCGCGCAGTTGGCGACCCACACCGCGCTCGGCATCGACAAGGCCGTGCTGTACGGGCGCGAGGCGTACATCGCCGACGAGCTCCAGCGCACCATGCTGCCGGACTCGCTGCCCCAGCCGACCGGCGTCAAGCTGGCCTCCCGCTACCTGCCGGCCGCCGAGACGGCCCGCGTCGGCGGTGACTGGTACGACGCGATCCCACTGCCCGGCAGCCGGGTCGCGCTGGTCGTCGGCGACGTCATGGGGCCCTCCATGACCTCCGCCGCGATCATGGGCCAGCTCCGCACGACGGCCCAGACCCTGGCCGGTCTCGACCTGCCGCCGCAGGAGGTCCTGCACCACCTCGACGAGCAGGCGCAGCGTCTCGGCTCGGACCGCATGGCGACCTGCCTGTACGCCGTGTACGACCCGGTCTCGCACCGGATCACCATCGCCAACGCGGGGCATCCGCCGCCCGTCCTGCTGCACCTAGGAGGCCGCGCCGAGGTGCTCCGGGTGCCGCCGGGTGCGCCCATCGGGGTCGGCGGGGTCGACTTCGAGGCGGTGGAGCTGGACGCCCCGGCGGGCGCCACGCTGCTGCTGTACACCGACGGCCTGGTCGAGTCGCGGCTGCGGGACGTGTGGACCGGCATCGAGCAGCTGCGGGAGCGTCTCGCCGCCACCGCGCAGCTGACGGGCCCCGACCACTCGCCGCCGCTGGAGGCGCTCTGCGACGACGTACTCGACATGCTCGGGCCCGGCGACCGGGACGACGACATCGCGCTGCTCGCCGCCCGCTTCGACGGCATCGCGCCGAGCGATGTCGCGTACTGGTTCCTGGAGCCGGAGGAGCAGGCCCCGGGACGGGCCCGCAGGCTGGCCCGGCGTGCGCTGGCCCGCTGGGGTCTGGAGGAGCTGAGCGACTCGGTGGAACTGCTGGTCAGCGAGGTCGTGACCAATGCGGTGCGGTACGCGGAGCGGCCCGTGACGCTGCGGCTGCTCCGTACGGACGTACTGCGCTGCGAGGTCGGTGACGACTCGCCGCAGCTGCCGAGACAGCGGCGGGCACGGGACACGGACGAGGGCGGGCGCGGTCTTTTCCTGGTGAACCGGCTGGCCAGACGGTGGGGGGCTACGCGGCTGTCGTCCGGCAAGGTGGTCTGGTTCGAGCTGGGCACGCGTCCGTAATACGCGCCCGTATCCATCAGAAATGCGTCTGCGGCGCACACCGTCGGGTGTGCGCCGCAGACGCGTTTCGGTCTCGGGTCAGGGGCAGGGTCAGGGGCGCATGGGCCAGTCGTCGTGCCGGCTCCCACCATTGGTGCCGTCCGTATCCCCGCCCGTGGTGCCGCCGTCGGTGTCGCCGCCGCCGGTGGTGGTGCCGTCGTCCGGCGGCTCGATCGTGAAGGACGGTGTCGTCGGCGGCGTACTCGGCGTCGACGGGGGCGGGCTGGACGGTGTCGTCGGGGTCGTGCTCGGCGTTGTCGGCGGCGCACTGGGCGTCGTCGGGGTGGTCGTGGGCGTAGGGGTCGGGTCCGGGGTGTCGGTCGGCGGGGGCGTATAGACGTCGTCCTCGTCGATCTCCAGGTCGAAGTCCGCGTCCGAGCCGCCGCCCAGGGCGCCCAGGGTGTAGTCGGCCCAGATCTTGGCCGGGAAGCCGCCACCGTTGGCGCGGCCCGCGTTGGCCGTACCGGTCAGGGAGACCTGCTTGCCGCCGTCCGGGGACTCACCGAAGAGGGCTACGGCGGTGGAGATTTCGGGGGTGTAACCGACGAACCAGGCGGACCGGTTCTTCTCCGAAGTACCCGTCTTGCCCGCCGCGTTGAAGGCGGGCGTGTTGGCCTCGTACCCCGTACCGTTCTTCACGACTCCGGTCAGCACCTTGGTGACGCTGTCCGCCGCCGAGCGGCTGATCACCTGCTCGCCGACCGGCTCCGGCATCTCGACCTTGCCGCCCTCGCGGTCCTTGTGCTCCGCGAGCTTCACGATGGACGGCTCGACCTTCTTGCCGTGGTTGTCGAGCGTCGCGTAGACGCCCGCCATGTCCATCGTGCTGGCGCCCATCACACCGAGGGACATGGCAGGACGCTCGTCGAAGCCGCCCTTGTCCTCCATGCCCATGTTGAGCGCGGTCTCCTTCACGCGGTCCGGGCCGACGTCCACGAGCATCTGCGCGAAGACCGAGTTGACCGATTTGTTCATCGCCTGCTGGACGGAGATGGGGCCGTAGCTCTTGCCCAGGTCGTTCTGCGGGGCGAAGGCGGTGTTGCTGCCCTCGACGGGGCGCCTGCTGGTGCCGTCGTAGATCGTGTTGGGCGTGATCGGCTCCTCGTCCTGGGTCCTGGAGTTGCTGTCCAGGGCGGAGGCGAGGACGACGGGCTTGAAGGTCGAGGCCGGCTGGTAGTCGGAGCGGGTGGCGTTGGAGAAATAGTGCTTGGTGAACCCGACGCCGCCGTACAGCGCCACGACCTTGCCGGTCTTCGGGTCGATCGAGGTCGCGCCGGCCTGGAGGGTCTCGTCGACCTTGCTCTTCTTGCGGTCGAGCTGGGACTCCAGTTGCCGCTCGACGGCCTTCTCCAGCGCCTGCTGCCGCTTCTGGTCGATGTTGAGCGTGATCGTCCAGCCACCCGCGTCGAACTCGGCCTCGCTGACGCCCTGCTTCTTCAGCTCGTCCTTCGCCGCCGTGACCATGTATCCGGTCTGGCCTTCCATACCGGGGGCGCCCTTGGGGTCCATCGGTGTGGCGAACTTCAGACCGGCGCGTTCGGCCTGGTCGAGCTTGTTCATCTCGACCATGTTGTCGAGTACGTAGTTCCAGCGCTCGGTCACCAGCTTCTTGCTGGTCGGGCTGGCCAGCGCCCAGTCGTACTGATTGGGCGCCTGGAGGAGCGCGGCGAGGTACGCGCCCTGCTCAAGGGTCAGCTTCTCGGCGTCGACGCCGTAGTACGCCTGGGCCGCGGCCTGGATTCCGTAGGCTCCGCGGCCGAAGTAGTTGGTGTTGAGGTACCCGGCAAGGATCTCCGACTTCTCCTGCTTCCGGTCCACCTTGATGGAGATCACAAGCTCCTTGAGCTTGCGGGAGACCGTCTGGTCCTGGGTCAGGTAGTAGTTCTTGACGTACTGCTGGGTGATGGTCGAGCCACCCTGCTTGCCCTTGCCCGTGAGGGTGTTGAGCAGGCCGCGGGCGGTGCCCTTGAAGTCGACGCCGGAGTCCTTGTAGAAGTTCTTGTTCTCGGCGGCGATGAAGGCCGTCTGGACGTCCTTCGGTATCCGGTCGAGGCCGACGATCTCCCGGTTGAGCTTGCCGGTACGGGCCATGATCTTGCCGTTGCTGTACTTGTACACGTTGCTCTGCAGCTCGGCCTCGGCGTTGGCCGTGGGCACGGGCACGTACACATAGAGGGCCACGAAGGCAGCCATCAGGAGCAGGCAGAGCCCGAAGAAGGTGCCCAGCAACTTCTTCCAGGTGAAGAAGCGGCGTATGCCTCCCGCCTTCTTCTTGGCCCGGCGCGCACCACGCTTCCGGTCCTGTCTCGCTTCTGCTCGGCCCATTGCTCCGTAACTCCACTCATCGAGCCCCCGGATGTCAGCTCAGAAAGCTAACACCCCACGTGTGGACAAAGCGCTGCCGATCCGGTCTTTTCCGGACGTGAGAATCAGCACCCATCTCTCTGGAACCGACTCACGAGAGGGCTTGAGGGTTGCGAAGGGGCTCGCACAGGTTTACGGTGCGGCTAAAGTGATATCACTTTGCTAGATGCGTACGAGGCACGTACGTACGACGAAAACGGGGGGCCTGAATGTCCAGGACCAGCACGAACACCGGCACGACCGGCGGCACGACCGGCGGCACGACCGGCGGCACGACCGGCGTGTCCGCACCGCACGACCTGCCCGACATGCCTGCGCCGCGCGTCCGGGAAACCGCCGCCCACAGCATCGGCGGCGGCCTCGCTCTCCTCCTCGGCCTGCTCGGCCTCCTCGCGGGGGCGGGCCTCATCACCGCCGGCGCGACGCTCGCCTCGACCGGCCCGAAGGTGGCCCTGATCATCCTCGGCATACTGGTCGCGTTCGCCGCCTTCCTCGCGATGTGCGGCCTCAACATGGTCGCGCCGGGCGAGGCCCGCGTTGTCCAGCTCTTCGGCCGATACCGCGGCACGATCCGCACCGACGGACTGCGCTGGGTGAACCCGCTGACCACACGGTCGAAGATCTCGACCCGGATCAGGAACCACGAGACCGCGGTCCTCAAGGTCAACGACGCCTACGGCAACCCGATCGAACTCGCGGCGGTCGTGGTCTGGAAGGTGGAGGACACGGCGCAGGCGACGTTCGAGGTCGACGACTTCCTGGAGTTCGTCGCCACCCAGACCGAGGCCGCCGTACGCCACATCGCCATCGAGTACCCGTACGACGCGCACGACGAGGACGGCCTGTCACTGCGGGGCAACGCGGAGGAGATCACCGAGAAGCTCGCGGTCGAACTGCACGCGCGGGTGGAGGCAGCCGGGGTGCACATCATCGAGTCCCGCTTCACACATCTCGCGTACGCGCCCGAGATCGCGTCGGCGATGCTTCAGCGGCAGCAGGCCGGGGCGGTTGTCGCTGCGCGCAAGCAGATCGTGGAGGGTGCGGTGGGGATGGTCGAGATGGCCCTCACCCGGATCGCCGAGCAGGACATCGTCGAGCTCGACCCGGAGCGCAAGGCGGCGATGGTCAGCAACCTGATGGTGGTGCTGTGCGGCGACCGGGCGGCGCAGCCCGTACTCAATACGGGCACCCTGTACCAGTGACGAACGAGAATCCCCGGCCCCGGAAGCAGGTGCTGCTGCGGCTGGATCCGGCGGTGTACGACGCGCTGGCCCGCTGGGCGTCGGACGAACTGCGCAGCGCGAACGCGCAGATCGAGTACCTGCTGCGGCGGGCGCTGGCGGAGAGCGGCCGGCTGCCAGGGGGTGCGGCGCCGATGCGCGGCCGGGGGCGCCCCCCGAAGGCGCCGGATTCCGCCCCCGAGCCGGAACCTCCTGGGGGGTAGTGCGGATCCGGGCTGCCTGCGGCGCTTTCCCCTACCCGCCCCTTTCCCGAAACTGGGGGCAAGCCCCCAGGCCCCGGACGGGCTGAATACGTGCTGCAAATTCAGCCCCTCCGGCGTTTGAGGAGCGGGGTCTGGGGCGGAGCCCCAGTTCGGGAAGGGGCGGGTAGGGGAACAGCGCCGCAGGCAACCCGCACCGCTCCCACGCACTCCAGCTATACACGCCATGTATACGCACCACGTATCGTGCACCGCATGTCAATCGGCCACACCCTCCTCGGCCTCCTGGAATCCGGCCCCCGCCACGGCTACGACCTCAAACGCACCTTCGACGACAAGTTCGGCCACGACCGCCCCCTCCACTACGGGCAGGTCTACTCGACCATGTCCCGCCTCCTCAAAAACGGTCTCGTCGAAGTCGACGCCATCGAGCCCGGCAGTGGCCCCGAACGCAAGCGTTACGCCATCACCGACGCCGGCATCACCGACGTCGAGCAGTGGCTCGCCCAGCCCGAGAAGCCCGAGCCGTACCTCCAGTCGACCCTCTACACCAAGGTCGTCCTCGCCCTCCTCACCGGCCGCGACGCCACCCACCTCATCGACACCCAGCGCACCGAGCACATGCGCATGATGCGCGCTCTCACCACCCGCAAGCGCCGCGGCAACCTCGCCGACCAGCTCATCTGCGATCACGCGCTCTTCCACCTCGAAGCCGACGTGCGCTGGCTGGAAGTCGCCGCCGCGCGCCTCGACAAGCTCGCCACGGAGGTACGCGCATAAGTCACCCCGCGCCGCCCGCCACCACCCGCACCGGCAGCCGCCTCATCGCCTCACGCAGCGCCTGCGCGAACGTCTCGAACTCGCTCTGCCGCGCCGCCCCCGCCCGCATCGCCAGCGCTACGCGCCGCGACGGCGCCGGGTCGGCGAAGTAGCCGGTGACCAGCTGGTCGTTGCGGTCCGTCTCGACCCTGACCGCCGTGCGCGGCAGCAGCGTCACCCCGAGCCCGCCCGCGACCAGCTGCACGAGCGTGGACAGGCCCGCCGCGGTCGTCGTGACCGGCGCACCCTCCGTACGACCCGCCTCGCGGCAGATGTCGAGCGCCTGGTCGCGCAGACAGTGCCCCTCGTCCAGCAGCAGCAGATGCAGTTCCTTGAGCGCGTCGCGCGGAATGTCACCGCGCCCGCCCAGCCAGTGGTTCTGCGGCGTGACCAGCACGAAGTCCTCGTCGAACAGGGGCAGTTCGGTCACCCCCGGCACCCCGAGCGGCACCGCGAGCAGCAGCAGGTCGAGCCGCCCTGCGGCCAGCCCCTCCAGCAGCGAGGACGTCTGTTCCTCGTGCACCTGAAGGTCCAGGTCCGGATACCTCTCGTGTACGAGCGTGAGCACCGTCGGCAGCAGATACGGCGCCACGGTCGGGATCACCCCGAGCCTGAGCACCCCCGTGAAGGGCGCCCGTACCGCCTCGGCCTCCTCCAGCAACTCACCGACCGCATCGAGCACCGCCTTGGCCCGCACCGCGAGACGCTCCCCCGCCGGAGAGAGCAGCACCTTGCGCGTCGTACGCTCAACGAGCTGAACACCCAGGGTTTCCTCCAGCGCGGAGACCGCCCCGGAGAGCGCCGGCTGGCTCATGCCGATCGCGGCGGCCGCGTCCCGGAAGTGCAGATACTCGGCGACGGCGGCGAAGGCGCGCAGCTGCGCCAAGGTGGGCTGCTTGCCCCTGTTCATTACGGCCACTGATAGCCACCTCCGATCAGATCAAGCCAGTCTAGCTATTTCTGTGATCAATGACTGCTGTGCCACTGTGGGGATCCGTCCAACCCCCAGGGAGCTCCTGATAACGGGAGTTCCTTCTTTTGCAAGGAGAGCGCGTGCTCACTGTTGGTGACCAGTTCCCCACGTACGACCTCACTGCCTGTGTCTCCCTGGAGACCGGCAAGGAGTTCGAGCAGATCAACCACAAGTCCTACGAGGGCAAGTGGCGCGTCGTCTTCGCGTGGCCCAAGGACTTCACCTTCGTCTGCCCGACCGAGATCGCCGCTTTCGGCAAGCTGAACGACGAGTTCGCCGACCGTGACGCGCAGGTCCTCGGCTTCTCCGGCGACTCCGAGTTCGTGCACCACGCCTGGCGCAAGGACCACCCGGACCTGACGGACCTGCCCTTCCCGATGCTGGCCGACTCGAAGCACGAGCTCATGCGTGACCTCGGCATCGAGGGCGAGGACGGCTTCGCGCAGCGCGCCGTCTTCATCGTCGACCCGAACAACGAGATCCAGTTCACGATGGTGACCGCCGGTTCCGTGGGCCGTAACCCCAAGGAGGTCCTCCGGGTCCTCGACGCGCTCCAGACCGACGAGCTGTGCCCGTGCAACTGGACCAAGGGCGAGAACACCCTCGACCCGGTCGCACTGCTGGCCGGTGAGTGACCCATGGCCCTCGACGAGCTGAAGTCCGCCGTACCGGACTACGCCAAGGACCTGCGCCTGAACCTCGGCTCGGTCATCGGCAACAGCGACCTCCCGCAGCAGCAGCTGTGGGGCACGGTCCTGGCCTGCGCGATCGCTTCGCGCTCGCCGAAGGTGCTGCGTGAGCTGGAGCCGGAGGCGAAGGCCAACCTCTCCGCCGAGGCCTACACCGCGGCGAAGTCCGCGGCCGCGGTCATGGCGATGAACAACGTCTTCTACCGCACGCGCCACCTGCTCTCCGACCCGGAGTACGGGACGCTGCGCGCCGGTCTGCGGATGAACGTCATCGGCAACCCGGGCGTCGAGAAGGTCGACTTCGAGCTGTGGTCGCTCGCGGTCTCCGCGATAAACGGCTGCGGCCAGTGCCTGGACTCGCACGAGCAGGTGCTGCGCAAGGCGGGTGTCGAGCGCGACACCATCCAGGAGGCGTTCAAGATCGCCGCGGTGATCCAGGCCGTCGGCGTGACCCTCGACTCCGAGGCCAGCCTCGCCGACGCCTGAGGCAAGACACAGTCTCGCCGCCGAGTAGTCAGCAGTACGTAAGCGAAGGGGCCCACCGACCGGGATTCCGGTCGGTGGGCCCCTTCGCTCACTCGTACGGGTGGGCGTTCCGCTACCGGACATGCCAGGGCGGATCGGCCTACGATGATGCTCTCGACACCAGCCATCAGGAGGCCCGCAATGTCTGCAGCAGCAGTCGAGCAGCCCCCCAACGCGGAACCGTCGACCCTGCTCGAAGCTGCCAATCAGCTCATGGAGCAGAACCCCGGCTTCCGCGTCGAGATCATCGGAGGCGTCATCATCGTGACCCCGCCCCCGGACATCCCCCACGCACGCGTGCTGAACAAGCTCGTGCGCCCCTTTTTTGCAGCGGGCCTCGATGACGGAGAGACAGAGGTCTTTCAGGGAGTTGGCGTATGGCTGCCGACCGGTCCGGAGGACTATGCGATCCCCGACCTCGTCGTGGTCGACGCCGACATCGACGAACACCACATCGAGAGCAACTGCTACGACCCCGCCTGCTTCCGCCTGGTCCTGGAAGTCACCTCCAGCAACTACAACAACGACCTCAAGAACAAGGTCGCCGCATACGCCGACGCCAACATCCCGGTCTATGTGATCGTCGACCGCAAGAACGACCGGGTCCACGTCCTGACGGACCCAGCCCCCGGCACGTACGAAAACCACACGCTGCACGCCCGGGGCCAGCAGGTCACCCTGCCCGATTCGATCGGCGCCAAGGTCACCCTCGACGTCACCGCGCTCCTGCAGGCCGGGCAGCACAAAGGCTGAATCAGTGCTCCGGCGATGAGCTCGCCGCCGGGGCCACCGGCGCCACCTCCACCCCCGCAGCGCCCTCCGGCTCCGGCGCCGCCCGCATCGCCGCCTCCATGCTGTAGGCCCGCAAGTAGCCGACCACCGTATTGGTCACCGCCACCAGCGGCACCGCCACCACCGCGCCGCCGATGCCGGCGACCAGGCCGCCCGCCGCGACCGCGAGGACGACGGCCAGGGGATGCACCCGCACCGCGCGGCCGAGGATGAACGGCTGGAGTACGTGGCCCTCGATCTGCTGTACGGCCAGTACGACCACCAGCACCATCAGCGCCGTGAAGACGCCCTGGGTCACCAGCGCGACGACGACCGCCAGGGCCCCCGACATCACCGCGCCGACCAGCGGGATGAACGCGAACAGGAAGATGAAGACGGCGAGCGGCACCGCCATCGGGACGTCGAGGAAGTAGATCCCGAGTCCGATGAAGATCGCGTCGATCAGGGCCACTATCACCGTGCCCCGCACGTACGCGGTGAGGGTGCGCCACGCGCGCGGACCCGCCCCCGCGACGCCGGGCCGGGCCTGGGCCGGGACCAGCTTCAGCGACCACTCCCAGATGCGCTTCCCGTCGTACAGCAGGAAGAGCGTCGAGAACATCGCGAGCAGTATGCCGGTGAGGACCTCGACCATCACGGTGACGCCCTGGAGGCCCGCCGAGGTGATCGCCTCTGTGTTGGTGCCGACCGCGTCGCTCAGATTCTTCGCGATGTCGTTGATCTGGTCTTCGGTGACATGGAACGGGCTGTTGAGCAGCCAGCGCTTGGTCTCCTCGATGCCGTCCTTGAGGCGGTCGGAGAGGTTGTCGATGTTCTCCATGACCTGCCACACCACGAACCAGCCGACCAGGCCCATGATCACGAAGCCGAGGATCGCGGTGACGGCGGTGGCGAGGCCGCGCGGCAGGCCGATCCTCTTCAGGCGGGCGACCGTCGGCTGGAGCATCGCCGTGACGAGCAGGGCCGCGACGAAGGCGAGGACCACCAGCTGTACGGCACTGATGATCCTCATCAGCACCCAGAGCGTGCCCGCCAGTACGAGCAGCCGCCAGCCCGCCTCGGCCGCGACGCGCATCCCCCACGGGACAGCGGCGACCGGGTCGGGCCTGGCGGCGACGGCGGGGGCGTAGGAGGGCGGCGCGGGGACGTGATCGATGCCGGTGTCCGGGGCGCCGGATGCGAGCACGCCGGCACCGGGCACGGCGCCGGCTTCCGCCTCGGCGTCGGCCTCGGCCTCGGCGCGGCGCGCGTTCAGGCGCTCTCCTATCCGGGTCAGCCCGGCGCCCATCCGGCCGAGCCATCCCGGCTGTGGCTGTGGCTGTGGCTGTGCAGACATGTCGTTCTCTCTTCCCCCACTACCCGCTGGTCGGTCCCGACCGTACACGTGCCGAAGCCCCCCACCATAGGACGGTGAGGGGCTCGGTGAAGTTGAGCGTCTTCCGGTACTAGTACCAGTTGTTGGCCTGCCAGAACGACCAGGCGCCGCACGGGCTGCCGTAGCGGTCGTCCATGTAGCTCAGGCCCCACTTTATCTGGGTGGCCGGGTTCGTCTGCCAGTCGGCGCCGGCGGACGACATCTTGGAGCCCGGCAGAGCCTGCATGAGACCGTAGGCACCGGACGACGGGTTGCTTGCCTGGTAGTTCCACGTGGACTCGTGGTTCACGATGTTGCTGAAGCACTGGAACTGGTCGGCGGGGACCATCTGCCGCGCCATGGCCTGGACCTCGGCGACGGTGTAGGAGCTCTTGGCGGAGAAGCTGGACGCGTCACGCGTCGCGGAACGGCTGGCCTTCTCCTCGGCCTCGCGCTCCTTGGCCTCCTCGGCGGCCTTGGCCGCCTTCTCGGCGGCCTCAAGCTTTGCCTCGGCGGCTTCCTTCTTCGACTTCGCGTCCTTGGCCGCCTGAAGGCGGGCCGATTCCTCGGCGGACTTCTTCGCGGTCGCGTCGGCCGCGTACGCCTGTGCGTCGGCCTGCTGCGCCAGGGACGCAATCTGTACCTGGGCCTGCTGACCGGCAGGGATGTCTGCGAGGAGCGTCGTGTCGGCTGCGGTCGCCTCGAAGTTGTCGTTCGAGGGCTGAGTGTCGCCCGAGGCGACGCCCACAACGGCGCCGACAGTGGTGACCGCAGTAGCCGAAGCCACGGCGAATCCCCGGACCGAGATCCGGCTCACACGGTTTCCTTCCAGCAGCGCCCGCATGGGTGACCTCGCGGACGCAATCGTGCCCCTGGCACTGGCCTCCCCTATTTCTAGGTCACAGGAGGCGCGGACCCGGTGGGCAACTCCCTTGCGGGGAGCGCCGCGTAGTGACTCGGGCGGCATACGGCAGCGGCTGTTGAGTTGTGTGGTGCAGCGTCCCTTGCGGGACAGGGTGTGCAGGTGTGCCGTATGCGGGGCCTGACGGAAGCAAGACTCTGCCGGAAGCAGACGCCGGGAAGCAATTCTCCGTTGAGTGTGAAAGCTCACACGCCGTTTGGACCAGGGGATTTACGGAAACCTGGGTGCAGCACGGCGCCGCCCGGCTAGGATTCTGCGCTTTGCCGGGCGGCGCCAACTGCCTTTTCCCCTGTATGGGGTTATGGGGGTTCAGATGTGCACGTCCTCCAGCATTTCGGTCACCAGCGCGGCGATCTGCGAGCGCTCCGAGCGGGTGAGGGTGACATGCGCGAAGAGCGGATGGCCCTTCAACTTCTCGACGACGGCGACCACTCCGTCGTACCGGCCGACCCTCAGGTTGTCGCGCTGTGCGACGTCATGAGTCAGCACAACCCGCGAATTTGCCCCGATCCTGGACAGAACGGTCAACAGGACGTTCCGCTCCAGCGACTGGGCCTCGTCGACGATCACGAACGCGTCATGCAGCGAGCGGCCCCTGATGTGCGTGAGCGGCAGCACTTCGAGCATGCCGCGCCCCAGCACTTCCTCGATCACCTCGCGGCCCGCGACGGCCGACAGCGTGTCGAAGACCGCCTGCGCCCAGGGGCTCATCTTCTCGGACTCGGAGCCGGGCAGATAGCCAAGCTCCTGCCCGCCCACCGCGTACAGCGGCCGGAAGACCATCACCTTCTTGTGCTGCCGGCGCTCCAGCACGGCCTCCAGGCCCGCGCACAGCGCCAGCGCCGACTTGCCGGTGCCTGCCCGGCCGCCCATCGAGACGATGCCGACGTCCGGGTCGAGGAGGAGGTCCAGAGCTATGCGCTGCTCGGCACTGCGCCCGTGGATGCCGAAGGCCTCCCGGTCGCCGCGTACGAGCCTGACCGTTCCTTCTGCGGTGACCCGGCCCAGCGCCTTGCCGCGCTCGGACTGGATCACCAGTCCGGTGTGCACGGGCAGGTCTGCGGCGGCCGGCTCGTACACCGTCTCCTCGGTGAACAGCAGGTCCACCTGCTCGGCGGAGAGTGGCAGTTCCGCCATACCGGTCCAGCCGGAGTCGGTGATGGCGAGCTCTGCCCGGTACTCCTCGGCGAGCAGCCCGACCGAGGACGCCTTGATCCTCAGCGGCAGGTCTTTCGATACGACCGTTACGTCGAAGCCCTCGGCCTGGAGATTGCGTGCGACCGCCAGGATCCGGGAGTCGTTGTCCCCCAATCGATAGCCGGCCGGAAGCACGCCGGGATCGGAGTGGTTGAGCTCGACACGGAGGGACCCGCCCAGGTCGCCCACCGGAATCGGGGCGTCGAGGCGTCCGTACCGGACTCGGCAGTCGTCGAGCAGGCGCAGGGCCTGCCGGGCGAAATAGCCCAGTTCGGGATGGTGCCTCTTGGCTTCCAACTCCGTGACCACGACGATCGGGAGCACAACTTCGTGCTCGTCGAATCGGTACATGGCGTTCGGGTCGGCCAGCAGGACGCTGGTGTCGAGAACGTAGGTGCGCCTGTCGGGCATGCGGCGCTTTGTGCTGGTCACCACGGAAGGACGTACCCCCTTTTAGAACCCGCATGAGGTCGGGGTGCGACGGCGTCGCGAGCGTTGGGACCGGGCTCAGGCCACGATGCGCGGGCCGAGCTCCGGCCCTCCGCTTCGTCCACACTCACCGCGTGGTCGTCCTGGTGCAAAGGGCCTCCCGGGCGAGCGGACTTGCCGCTCACTGAGATACGGCGTCCGTGGACCGGACGTCGACCTGGAAGGGGTATTCCCTCGAACAAGCGCCGCCATGCCATGGCATATGACACGTCGTGAGCCGGGAACCTTCCCGGGGTCCTCGGGGTGCTCGCGGAGCGCTCTGCGAGTGGCGGGGATCAGGTCCCGTAACGCCGGTGCCTGGCCGCGTAGTCGCGCAGTGCGCGCAGGAAGTCGACCTTGCGGAAGGCCGGCCAGTGGACCTCGCAGAAGTAGTACTCCGAGTGGGCGCTCTGCCAGAGCATGAAGCCCGAGAGTCGCTGTTCGCCGCTGGTACGGATCACCAGGTCCGGGTCCGGCTGGCCGCGCGTGTAGAGGTGCTCCGAGATGTGTTCGACGTCGACGATCTCGGCGACCTCGTCCAGGGAGGTGCCCTTCTCCGCGTGCTCCAGGAGCAGCGAGCGGACGGCGGCGGCGATCTCCTGACGGCCGCCGTAGCCGACGGCGACATTGACGAGTATCCCGTCGTTGTCGTGGGTGGCCTGCTCGGCTTCCTTCAGTACGGACTGGGTGCGGGCGGGCAGCAGATCCAGCGTGCCCACGTGGTGCACCCGCCAGCGGCCGTCGGCTGCCAGGGCGCGCACGGCGTCCTCGATGATCCCCAGGAGCGGGACCAGCTGCTCCTCCGGCCGGTTCAGGTTGTCGGTGGACAGCATCCAGAGGGTGACGACTTCCACGTCCGTCTCGGCACACCAGCCGAGCAGCTCCTGGATCTTGCTCGCGCCGGCCTTGTGTCCCTGCTCGGGGGTGCCGCCGGAGGCCTTCGCCCAGCGCCGGTTGCCGTCGAGGATGACCCCGATGTGCTTGGGTACCTGGTCGTGATCGAGGCGGCCTTCCACCCGGCGTGCGTAGAGCCTGTACACCAGGTCGCGCAGGTTCACTGGGTCTCACCTCATGGCGTCGTGCGGGTTCGGTACGTCCCCCGGGACCATGCGGCACGCGCGGCTGTCCCCCGCCGACACACGTGCAGTCCCGAAGCCGCCACACTACTGCGCGGGCGTCTCGGCGGCCCAACCCGGCCTGTCACAAGTCCGTGATAAGGAGATGAATGTGACTGATTCCCCGTTCTACCGCGCCGCCGACGACCGCTACGACTCCATGGAGTACCGGCGGACGGGCCACAGCGGTCTCAAGCTGCCCGCCATCTCTCTCGGCCTCTGGCACAACTTCGGCGACGACCGCCCGCTCGACTCGCAGCGCGCGATTCTGCGCCGCGCCTTCGATCTCGGCGTCACGCATTTCGACCTGGCGAACAATTACGGCCCGCCGGCCGGGTCCGCCGAGCTGAACTTCGGAAAGATCTTCGCGCAGGACTTCGCCCCGTACCGGGACGAGCTGATCATCTCCACGAAGGCCGGCTACCTGATGCACCCGGGCCCGTACGGAGAATGGGGCTCGCGCAAGTACCTGCTGTCCTCGCTCGACGCCTCTCTGTCGCGGATGGGTCTCGATTACGTCGACATCTTCTATTCGCACCGCTTCGACCCGGAGACCCCGCTCGAAGAGACCATGGGCGCGCTGGCCACCGCCGTCCGGCAGGGCAAG
The DNA here is from genome assembly GCF_028807635.1 of Streptomyces spiramyceticus. Lineage (NCBI taxonomy): Bacteria > Bacillati > Actinomycetota > Actinomycetes > Kitasatosporales > Streptomycetaceae > Streptomyces > Streptomyces spiramyceticus. The sequence goes on along the minus strand of NZ_JARBAX010000001.1, from coordinate 4,290,132 downwards.
GCGCTGTACGCGGGCGTCTCGTCGTACAACGCCGAGCAGACCGCCGAGGCGGCACTGCTGCTCAGGGACATGGGTGTACCGGCCCTGATCCACCAGCCCTCGTACTCGATGATCAACCGCTGGACCGAAGAGGACGGCCTGCTGGACACCCTGGAGGAGGCCGGCATGGGCTGTATCTCCTTCGTGCCGCTCGCCCAGGGCCTGCTCACCGGCAAGTACCTGAAGGGCATCCCGGAGGGCTCGCGCGCCACGCAGGGCAAGTCGCTCGACCCGGGTCTGCTGTCGGACGAGGTCGTACGCCGGCTGAACGGGCTGAACGACATCGCGCAGCGGCGCGGCCAGTCCCTAGCCCAGCTGGCCCTGTCGTGGGTGCTGCGCGACCCGCGCATGACGTCCGCGCTGATCGGTGCGTCGAGTGTGAAGCAGCTGGAGGAGAACGTCGCGTCGCTGGGCGGACCTGCCCTGTCCGACGAGGAGCTGAAGGAGATCGACACCTTCGCGGTCGACACGGCGGGCACCAACATCTGGGCCGGGCGGGGCTGACGGCAGAGTCCGTGGCGGGGGCCGTCGCAGGCTCCCCATGGGCTCAGGGCACAAAAAACGGGCCGGTCCGTGGGGGGGATACGGACCGGCCCGAGGGGGGGTTTCCACCATAACCCTTCGTAAAGGGTGCTTGGTGCCACGCCGTGCCGAAAGGGTGCCGCGAATTTTCCCGGCGGGGTGGCGCGGCGGCCGGGAGGCCAGGCGGCACAAGGGAAGAAGGCTTTCTGCGGGAGCCCCGCCCGTACCTCTTTGGGCTGACCCGGCGGGTGGACGCGCCTTGACGCTCCGCTACGGGTCGGGGGTGTCAGCGCTGGAATCGAGGCGGGCGTCGAGGCAGCCTCCGAGGCCCCTTGACGCAGCACCCTGCTGCTTGGCGGCGAGGATCTGGTCCATGTGCTGACTGGCCCGGTGCCGAGGGGGCCGAGCTGACGCCCGGCACCTGCCTTGCGCACTGCCAACCAGCTCCTCGGCCCGTACAGGCTTTCGACTTCCGAGTCCCCGACTTTACGGGAGCCGGCGGTGGCGCAGCAGCGTCAGACCGTCGCGGGCGGCGACCAGTTCGTAGTCGTATTTCCGCTGAGCGGCGGCCAGTTCGGCCTGCTGCCTGTCGGGCGGGTACGGCCAGTGCCCCTTCGGCAGCGGCCAGGACTCCGCGGGTGTGCGGTCGTGGATGATCCAGTCGGCGGTGGGCGGCGGGGGCCGGCCGGACGCCTCGTACAGCTTCCCGGGGATCGGGTAGCTGGGGAACAGGACCACGGTGCAGCGCGAAGTCAGCTGAGGGGCAAGGCGGTTGGAGGCGGCGACCGTCGCCCCGTCGGGGATGCGCCGCAGCAGGTCGCGGGCGGTCTCCACGTGGCGGCTGGTACTCCAGGTGGCCCGCTGGGCGAGCAGCGCGAAGGGGAACGACGGCAGCAGTACGAGCGTCACGGCGACGGAGGCGGCGAGCGAGGCGCGCAGATGGCGGCGGGCCAGCGGGTGGGCGGTGCGGGCGTACGGCGTGAGGGCGTCGATCAGGGCTGCGAAGACGATGGGCATGAGGACGACGCTGTAGTGGAACGCCGTGCCCCAGTGGTAGTCGTGCTGCGACAGCATCCGCCAGCCGAGCGTGGGCACCGCGATCAGCGCGAGGGGTGATCGCAGCGCGACGAACGCCGTCACCGCGAAGACCAGGACCAGGGTGATGGGCTTCGTGTCGGGGCGCAGCGCGTCGAGGGGTGCCAGGGCGAGGGTGGCGAGGAGGGAGCTGCGGCTGCCTGCGACGTACTGCCCGTAGGCGTACGCCCCTGCGGAACTGAAGGCCGGGACCAGCACCTTGGTCGCGAGGAGGGTGCCGAGGACGCCGGCGCCGACGGTGGCGATGCCGAGGCGGACGGGTCCCTTCAGCGCGATGTACGCCCCGAGGGCGGCGAGGGTCAGCCCGAGATCCTCCTTGACGAGGAGGAGCGGGAGCCCCCAGGCGGCGGCGGAACGCCAGCGCCGGTTGCCGGCCGCGGTGACCGCGAAGGCGAGGAGGGGTACGGCGAAGGCGGCCTCGTGGAAGTCGAAGGCGACGGCGGACGCGATGCCCCAGCTGGCGCCGTACGCGAAGGCGACGGCGTGGGCGGCGGGGCGGCCGAGGGCCCGGGAGGCCCAGCGCGCGAGCGGGACGACGCCGAGGGCGAGGAGGGCCGCCTGGGCGGTGAGGAGGCAGTAGGGGGAGGGCCAGAGGCGGTAGAAGGGTCCGAGGACGGCGAGTACGGGGTGGAAATGGTCGCCGAGGAGGTTGAAGCCCTCACCCTTCAACGGCGCGACGGGTGCGCGGAGTTCGGAATAGGCGCGGACGGCCTGCTCGAAGATGCCGAGGTCGTAGCCGGTGCTCCGGAGGAGGGCGTGGCGGCGGGCCGAGAGGGTGACGTAAAGGAGGAACAGGGCCCCGGCCCAGCCCCACTGGAGCGGGAGTGGGCCGGGGGGCCGGCGGCGGCCCGGCCGGTGGACGAGGAGGGAGCGCGGGTCCAGCGCCACTCCGACGTTGAGTTTTGTCCGCATATGCGCGGATCTTAGGCCGGGGGGTGGGCTGAAATCGCCCCTGACACCCGAGGAAAGACGACGCCGACGGGCCGCCCTGCGGGGTCAGTACGGTGCACGCCCTGCGGGGTCAGTACGGAGCACGCCCCTGCGGGGTCAGTACGGGTCCTACGGGGTCAGTACCGGAGCGCCGCCGCCACTCCCTCCGCTTCCTTCAGCGTCTCGTCCGGGACGAAGACGACCTTGCCGTCCGCCGACAGCACCGTCTCGACCAGCGAGTCGACGATGTCCTCCTCCACGCCCTCCGCACCGGCGCCCTCCCTCGCGTCCAGCAGGGTGAGCTTGGCGCGTTCGGCGCCTTCCACCGTTTCGGGGCGTGCGGTGACCCGCAGGCCCTCCTCGACCACCAGCAGCGAGATCCGGCCCTCCCCCGCCGCCTGCCACGCCTCCTGCACGCCCGCCGCGTAGCGCTTACCACTGCGGGACGCGTCGAGTTCGCGCATGGCCCCCGCCGCCTCGGCCTCGGCCAGGGCGCGGCGGGGCGCGGCCAGCTGGGCCGACATCTCCGCCGACGTGGTCGTCAGCAGGCCGCCCACCTCCAGCTCGGCGGCCAGCGACTTGCCGTGGCGGCTGACCTCGCGGAACGCCGCGATATGCCGGCGCAGCCCGACCAGGATGACCGGCAGGCTGTTCTCGCCCTGGAGCAGCGGGGTGAGCTTCCTGTCGGCCTCGGCGAGCATGTTGCGGAAGTCCTGGAGGACCCACTGGTCACCCCCGGCGCTCGGCGCCACCTCGCGCTCCGCACCCGACGTGACCACCGGGAAGCCGCTGTCGCCGCGGACCTCGGTGACCTGGTCGCCGAGCCCGCGCCACAGCCGGACCTCGCCATTGCTGAGTACGAGCGCCAGATACGGCCGCTCCCGCGCAGCCGAAGCGACCAGGTTGCGGGTGAGGTACGACGTATTGATGACGATGCGCTCCGGCACGCCCGTACTGAGCATGAAGGTGTGGTGTTCGTCCGCCGACGCGTAGACGACCAGGCCGTCGAGGAACCGCTCGGGGTCGAGCTCGTCCTCGACGGCGGCCAGCTGCTGGGACACCGCGACCGCGTGCGTACGGGTGACGTCGGGGTCGTCGGCGAGGCGCTTGTTGACCTCGGCGAGGAGATTGCGGAGCCGGATGTCGTCCTGCTGGCTCTGCGGCCAGAAGCGGTTCGTGGGCAGCGTGACCGACACCGCCGGGTAGACACGGGGCTTGCGCAGGTCGGCGAGCAGTTCCGGGGTGGGGCGGGTCGGCTGCGTCATCGAGGCACTCCTGGCTGCGGCTGCGGCTTTGGATCGCGGTCGGACGGCTTCCCGCGCCGCCCGTCCGTTCGTCACTCTTCATGGCAACTTCTCACGATTGCGCCATCGGCGCGCGCGGTCCAGAGGGCCGCGCCGTCAGGAAGCCGCCAGGCAGCCGTCAGACAGCCGTCAGGATGCGGCGAGACCGCCCAGCAGCAGACCCGCCAGCGTCCCGGCGATCATGAAGGGGCCGAACGGGATCGCGGTCTTGCGGCCCGCCCGGCGCATAACCATGAGGGCGACGCCATACGTGGCACCCAGCAGGAATCCGGCGAAGGCCCCGGCGAAGAAGACGGTCCACCCGTACCAGCCGAGGGCCGCCCCGAGCGCAAGGGCCAGTTTTACGTCGCCGAAGCCCATGCCGTTCGGGTTGATCAGGAAGAGAACGAAGTAGCCGCCACCGAGAGCGAGGCCGCCGAGCAGAGCGGTGGGCCAGGATCCGCCGTGGCCGGGCAGCAGCGCGGCGAGGCCGAGCAGGGCGGCGGTCGCGGCGGCGAGCGGGAGGGTCAGCACGTCGGGCAGGCGGTGGACACGGCGGTCCACGACGGCGAGCAGCACCCCGAACGGCGCAAGCAGCAGCCACACCGCGAGCTCGGGCCTGGCACCGGTCCCGGCGGCGAGCAGGCCGCAGGCGAGGGCGGTGAGCGGGACGTGTCGGAGGGGGCGCGCGTACGGGGCGGGAACGGACCACCCGGGCGGTCCGCCGGCCGGGGTACCCACCAACGCCGCCGCACACCCCGCGCAGCGCGCCGTACCGAGCCAGCCGCGCGCCGGTCCGGCGAAGGGGTGACCGGCGGGGCACGCGTCGCGCCACGGCTCCTCCGGCTCGACGGCGAAACGGTAGGCGGCGCGGGGCAGGAGCAGTCCGGTGGCGGCGCCCCAGAGGACGGCGGCCGCGATCAGCGTGGCGTACACGGCAGGGAGCCTAGGGCGGGGCGGGGGGTGGGGTCATGGGCCCGGGGGCCCACTGTTGGGCGTACGAGGCCCAGATGGGCGGCCGGCGATCGATCGGCGATTCGGTAATCGGCTCCGGCTTCGGCTTCGGCTTCGGCTTCGGCTTCGGCTTCGACTCAGGCTCCGGCTTCGGCTTCGGCTTCGGCTTCGGCTTCGGCGGCCGACGATCCGCTGAGGTCCGCTACGGTCCGCAGATGGGGCGATGGCGGGACGGCACAGGGACGTTGACGACCGACGGCGGACCGCCTGTGGCCGCACCCGCACCCGTACCGCTGGAGATCGCGGCGTCCTCGCGGGCGCGGACGCGCGGGCTGCTGGGCCGGGACGGGATCGCGGGCGCGCTGCTGCTCACCCCGGCCGGCAGTGTGCACACGTTCGGGATGCGCTTCGCGATCGATGTGGCTTACCTGGACAGGGAGTTGAGGGTGATCGCGGTACGGACGATGCGCCCGGGCCGCCTGGGTCGGCCGAGGTTCCGGGCACGGCATGTGCTGGAGGCGGAGGCGGGAGCAATGGCGCGGTGGGGAGTACGGCCCGGGGTGCGGCTGGTATGTGTGTCAGGTCACAGCCCGGGCCGATGAGTTTTCGGCCGGGCACTGGTCTGAACAGGCGATATCACCAGCGACACCAACGACGAAGGAAGCACCTCGTGCGTAAGTTCAAGCTCCAGGTCCAAATGAGCGTCGACGGCTACATGGCCGGCCCGAACGGCGAGATGGACTGGCTGACGTTCCCGTGGTCGGACGACATCAACGCCTACATCGACGCACTCACCGAACCGGTCGACTGCATCGTGCTGGGACGCAAGCTCGCCGAGGGGTTCATCCCGGCCTGGGCGGCCGGTCCCGAGGGCGAGGACCAGGCGTCGATCGACAAGATGAACAACACGCCCAAGGTCGTCATCTCCAACACCCTCACCGAGTCGCCCTGGGAGAACGCCGTCGTCGCCGGCGGCGACCTCGCCGAGACCGTGAACAAGCTCAAGGCCGAGCCGGGCGGGGACATGATCGCCTACGGAGGCGGCACGCTCGTATCTAGTCTGATCGCCAAGGGCCTGCTCGACGAACTCCACCTGTTCGTCAACCCGACCGCGATCGGCGCCGGAATGCCCGTGTTCGCCAACCTCGACACCTACCAGCAGCTCCAGCTCGTCACTGCTCGACCGTTCGACTGCGGGATCACCGGTCTGCACTTCGAACCGAAGCGCTCCTGATCGCTTGTCCTTGAGCCGCAGCAGCAGCTCGCGCCGCTGCTGGCGCGGCATCCGCAGCGCCGCCGCGATCACGTCCCAGAAGAGTTCGGCCGGCCTCTTTTCGCGTGCCAGCAGCAAAATGCACACCGTACGGACGCTACTTAATCCTCTTGATCCCCGTCCCCGTACGCCACTTCCACGTCTTGTGCCAGGCGCGGGTCGAAGTAGGTGACGCGCCACGCCGCCCCGAGCTCTCGCGCCAGCTCGCGCGCCAAATGCGCGCCGCGCTCGGCGAACGCCGCCTCGGCCTGCGGGTCGGGGAATCCGGAGGACGCCGGGTCCTCGCGGTTCAGCGTGGCGTCGTACGCGTCGCCCCAGCTGTCCAGGTCCGCCGCGAGGCGCGGGGTGACGGGCAGTTCGGCGGGGGCGATGTTGTCCCGCACGCCGTCGCTGCCGCGGACCCAGACCGGGTGGCAGTCGTAGTCCGCGGCGAGCCGCACCTCGGTGCTCACGCCTTCACCTTCATTCATCTTCACCTTCACGTTGACGTTGACGTTGACCGACCTATCCGACGCTCTTGGGGTTGGCGCCCACGACGAAGCCATTGTTTCCGACGGTCACCGCCACCCTCCGCTTCTTGCCCTTGAACTCGACCTCGTAGATGGGCCGCCCGTCGCCCTTCCCCTGCGTGCCGACCTTCTTGCCCTTGGTCGCGGCTTCCATCACCAGGTCGGGAATGTCTTCGCGGGCAATTCCGCTCCGCTCGAAGTCATCGGCGTGCTCTTCGATGATGTGCTTGAGGCCGGCCCGCGAGTTGCCCTCCTCAAGGAAGACGATCTTGCCGTCGGCATTGCGCTCGGCCCTGATCACCTTCTCGGGGTCGAATTTGACACCCTGCTCGTTCATTTCGTCGAGGAGTTCCTGGTCCACACAGTCGTTGTTGTGGACGAGCGCATTCTGGCTGCCGATGCCGACGTAATAGGTGTGGATTCCGGCGACGGTGAGGTCGTACGTCGTCTGCCGCCGGGTGTGCTGCGCAACCGCCGTGACAGGCAGGCCCGCGCCCTCGGGCGTACGGAGCTTCGCGCCGGGGCGGATGTCGCCCGCGTCGGCCCAGCGTGCGCCTTGCCGCGCGCTGCCGGTCAGCCAGAACGGGTGGGTGTCGGTCGCCGTGATGGCGCGGAGGCCGGCGGGCGTCCTGATGGTGAGGCGGGTGAAGTCCTTGTCGTCGTAGGTGGTGATGGTGTTCGTGACGCGGCGCGTGGTCGTCAGGCCGCTCGTCGGGTCGGTGACGGTGACGCGGTCGCCGATGCGTACGGCCTCGATGGGGATGCGCGTGCCGTTGCCGAGGAGGACGGGGGTGCCGGGCAGGAAGCTGTGGGAGGCGGCACAGGTGATAGGCCGCTTGTCAGGCTTGTCCGGCTTCTTCTCGTCGAGCTTGCGCTTGGCGGCGTCGAGCTTGTCCTGCGCGGCCTTGACGCGCTTGCGGTTCTTGACCATGCCGGTGAGGCCGTCGTACAGGTCCCCGCCGTGCTTCTTGAGTTTCCGTACGAGCTCAACGGCCTTCTTCCACTTCCACGGCGCACCGTATTTCGCCGCGAGCTTGCCGACGGCGCCGCCGATGAGGCTGGTCAGTACGTTGATCAGGGTTTCCGTACAGGCTCCGGCGTCGCCCTTGGTGACGCAGTCGACCGCATCGGTGATGCCGAGCTCCTCGGCCAGGATCTTGCCGAGCTCCTTTGCGGCCTGCTTGGCCTTCTCGGTGTCGCTCTGTTCGGCGTTCTTGGCGTCCTGGAGCTCTTTGAGCGCCTTTTCGTACGCGAGCTGCTCGGCCGACTTGCTCCCGTCGCCGTCGCTGTCGCCATCGCCATCACCGTCCGACACAGGCTGCTTCCCCGTATCGTCCACGGCCTGCGGATTGCCGTCATCGCTCCCGCCACCTCCTCCGCAGTCGCCGCCGCCAGTCACCCGGCAAACGGCCGCGCCCAGCTGCTGCGAGACGGTCTCCCCGAGCCCGGTCGCCACGAGCGCCGCGACGATGGCCGCGACGACCAGCACCAGGCCCGCGTACTCCAGGGTCGTCTGCCCCGACTGCGACTTGCGCAGCCCCAACAGCCGGGCGTCCGTGCGCGGTTGGCGCCTGCGGGACCGGGACCGGGACCGACCGAAGAGGAAAGGCATGCCGCGACCGTACGGAGCACGTCACTGACGGGCATGGGCCCACGGACCCAACCCCGGGCTCAAATCGGCCCGCCGCGCACCGACGGCTAGGGCAGTTTGGCGACCTGAGCGGTCGCGATTTCCGCAGGAATCTCGGGGGTCTCGGAGTCGAGGAAGTTGGCGGTGTAGAGGATGACGACCGTCGATCCGGTGCGTACGAGCTGGAAGACGAGCGGCACCTTCGTCCCCTCGAAGGAACCGGTGACCTGATACGCGAGCGCTTCCTGCCCCGCCTTCGGCGCGGTCAGCTCCTTGACCTCGGTGTAGGTGGAAGCATCGTCGCCCGTCGTGGTCCTGAAGCCGCCCGCGCACGCACCGATGGCGTCCTTCACGCCGCGCAGAACGCGTACGGCGGCGCCCTTGGGATACGAGGTGAGGATCTCGGTGACGACGGTCTGGCCGTCCGTACCCCCCTCGGACTGGTCCGTGAGGGTGCGTTGGACGGTGGCGGTGGGCGCGGGCTCGGGCGCACCGTTGATGACGGCGGCCAGCGCCTGACACTCCGGCTGCTCGGCCCGCTCCTTACCGGTTTCCTCGCCGCCCTCCAGCGGTGCGGCGACAAAGTCCGGTACGTCACCGCTCACGAGGGCAACCTTCTTCAACTCACCTTCGCTGAGCGTCTTTCCGGTACTGCTGACGGGCCGATTCGCCACCGTGGGCGAGGCGCCGGGCTTCTTGTCAGCGACGTCGGCCTTCCCGGCATCCGCACCGTCAGCTCCGCACGCCGAGGTGAGACAGACAACCACCACCGCCATCACCGCCGCAGCCATTGCCCGTACTGAACGTGCCTTCACGACTCACCGCTCCCGTGCGTGCGACTCGACCACTGACCGCACGCACGGTAACAACGATGTGCCCGTACGTCGTGGGCCCGGAGACCCAATTGACCGAGGTTATCCACAGGGGTCGCGGAGGTCATAGGCCGACTGCGACGCTCATTCCATGACACGTGCAACGGGGGAAGAAGCAACGGACGGACTGGTCTCGCTGTCCGCGCTGGCCGGCAGCCGACAGCACGGCATCCTGCTGACCAAGCAGGCAGTGGCGCTGGGGTGGCCGGTTCGCCGCTTCAACAGACGTCTGCGGAGCGAGGGCTGGACGCAGATTCATCGCGGGGCCTGGGCTGAGCCCGGACTTGAGGTCGACCACACAGTGCGGCTGCGCGCGATCCAATTGGCCCGCCCCGAACTGGTTGCCAGCCACCGGACGGCCGCGTGGCTGCACACCATTGAACTCCCCTGGGAAACCGACCAAGCCCGAAATGTGGAGGCGGGCCTGAAGCTCGATTTCATCACTCCGACCACCACGACCACGTACCCAGGAGCCTCCCGGTCGACGGGCCGCACGCGCCGGGCACCAGCGCTAGCCGCGGGGGACACAGGAACACTCGCCGGCATCCGCGTCACCACGGTCAACCGCGCCCTTGCGGACCTGCTGCGCGCAGGCCCCCGGGACTCGGCACTGGTCGCGGTCGATTCTGCGATCTCCATCCGTCCGCTCCAGGTCAACATGACCGTAAAGCGCCCCGCCCTCACGCATACCGCCGCCGTAGCCGCCGCCTTGGAGTCCGGCCCTCGACGAGGCCTACGCACGGCACGCGCCTGGCTCGCTCTCGCCGACCGGAAGAGCGGCTCACCGCCCGAGACCCTCGCCCGCCTGCGCATACATGACGCCGGACTGCACCCCGAGTCACAGGTCGGAGTCAGACCGCCGGGAGGCCGACGGCGCTCGGTCGACTTCCTGTTCCGGGCGGAGGGCCTCGCAGTGGAGATCGAGGGCTACACGTACCACGGCACCCGAGCAGCCCACCAACGCGACGTCGCCCGCTTCAACGAACTCGCTGGCTGCGCACCAATCCGCAGGATCCTGCGCTTCACTGCGGTAGATGTCTACCGCCGACCAGCCTCAATGATCGCCGAGATCCACAAGGCACTGACGTCGCTGGCTGGCGGGTGAAACACGGCAGTTGCCATGAAACGAGGAGACGGCATGGATTCAGCGGCGCTGAGACAGGTGGATGCTCTGTGGGTGGCTGCCCGTTCCATCGAAGTATCCCCTCGGCGGCCTGAGGGAAGCGAACGGTCAGTCATGGTGGGAGGCGTCAATGAGATCGCCGAGTTGGCGGGCCTTTTGGAGGTCGAACTGGAAGCCGCTCCCTTCACCTGCATGTGCTTGGGAGACGTCAGCTTCATGGTCCGAGGCGAACTGGGCGCGGTACTAGGTGTACTGACACATCACTTGGGCGGTGGTTTGGACTGGCACCGATGGGATGGCGAGCTCCCGCTTCTGCGCTCTGAAGAACTGACCGAATGGCTGATCAGGCATGGCGTGGTCGACCTCGTGGTCCCACGACCGTGAGGACCGTCAGAACGCGTGAGATACGACCACCCAGAGCGGTTTGCTGAAGCGGCAACAAGGCTCGCAACGGCCGCGCCGTCCCCCGCATGATTGCGGCACCGATCTCGGCGCACGGGGACACGGATGCGTACCGGATGGTCGACCTGGTGGAGGACAACGCCGCGGTGGTGCACGCCCTGGGCGAACAGTCCGCGTTGATCGTCGGCCACGACTGGGGATCGACGATCGCCGCCAACTCCGCCCTGGTCCTGCTGGACGTCTTCCGTGCGGTGGGGCTGCTCAGTGTCCCCTACGCCCCGCGCGGCGGACCGAGGCCCAGCAAGGCCTTCGCGCAGATGGGTGGGGAAGAGGAGTTCTACGTCTCCTACTTCCAGGAGCCCGGCCGGGCTGAGGCCGAGATCGAACCCGACGTGCGCGGCTGGCTCGCCCCAGGAAGGGCGAACAACAACCCGGCTACGGCCGGGGGCGGGGCTGGCCCAGCCAGGGGCGTTGGTTGCTTCTGGTATGGGGCCGCCCTTTTCGGGAGTTTGGCGGTTCCGGGCCGGCTGTAAAGGGCGCTCCCTGCGGTCGCGTCGCTGCGCGATGACCCTACGGGCCACCCTTGACACCCACCCCTCCACCGCTAGTTCTTCACGGGGGGCGGCCCCCGGGGCGGGGCCCCGGAACAGCTGTGTTCGCTGCTCGACTCTCGCTGCCGGGCGGCGGCCCGGTGAGTGGGACGCACCAGTTGAACGGGGCGACCCGGCCCGGCTCAGCGCCCACCCCGCCCAGTGATCGGCTGAGACTCATGCCCCGTAACTGGACTGGGTGGGCGGAGCGCACCAGGCTGAGGGACTGGCAGAGACCGGTTCGGCGGGCTGCGGCTTAGTGGGCGGTGCGCACCAGGTCCGGGGAGTGTCAAGACCCGGCTCGACGGGTGGTGACTTGATGAGTGGTACGCCCCAGGCCGGGGAGTGTCGAGGCCCGGTTCGCGGGTGGCGGCTTGGGGATGGTGCGCCTTACCGGCGAGCGATGCGCTGGGTTCAGCGGGCGGCTGGCCGGTGGGCCGGTGGGCAGTGGCGCACCAGGCCGGGGAGGGTCCGGGGAGGGTCCGGGGAGGGTCCGGGGAGGGTCCGGGGAGGGTGACGTCCGCTCGTGGGCGGCGGCTAGGGGGTGCGCGCCGTCCTCGGTCGGGCAATGCCGCTAGGTCGGCACGCGTCAGGCCGATGAGCAGTGACGACTGCCCGGCAGGCGGCGGCTTGCGCGATGGTGCGCGCAGCAGCTCAGCAAGTGACCCCGCCGGTTTAGCGAACGGGCGGGCCAGCATCCACCCACCGGCTGTACGCAGAGAGCCTCATGAGACTGAGGAGGCTGGGGGGACTTCCGAAAGCGTCTTGTGTGTGGAACAGGACACCGCAAGACCCGGTACCGGCTCTGACGGTGTCTTCTTCCGCACACAAGGGGTCGCGCAGAACCGTTTTCAACCTGCCGGGGGGCGTCTGTCCGCTCAAAGCCTGATCCATCGCTGCTTAAAGCCGCGCCCGCCGAATCGGCAGGACCGCCCGGCCCGCCGTGCCCACCACCCACCCGGCCAACACCACCAGCCGCTGGGCCGCCGCCCATCGAGCGCGCCATCATCCGCCTGGTCACCACCCGTCGAGCCACCACCCGTCGAGCCGGGCTCGCACCGCCCGCGCCTGGTGCTCACCTCCCACCAAGCCGACACCATCACCCGCCAGGCCGCCGCCCGCCGAACCGAGCTCCGCCTCTCCCCGAACCTGGGGCGCACCACCCAGTCAGCCCGACAACGGGGCATGCGTCTCAGCCGACCACCGGACGGGGTGGGCGCCGAACTCAGCGGCGTCACCCCATTCAAGTGGTGCGCCCCACCCGCCAGTCACGACAACTCGCCAGTCGGCCGACCGGTCCAGCCGAGCACCGGCGTGGGTGCGGCTGTGGCGGTGGAAGTGTGGTGTCGCACCAACAGACGGGGGTGGGCGCCGAGATCTGCGGGGCCGCCCCAAGACGTGGTGCGTGCAGCCATCCACGGACCCGCCGCCCGGCAACGGCGAACATCCGCGATCCCAGCATCCCCGTGGGCCCGCCCCCGGGGGCCGCCCCCCTTAAAGAATGCGGCGGAGGAGCGGCGGTCAAGGGTGGAGCGCAGCGACATCGCCGCAGGCGACGCGACGAAGGAGCGCCCTTTACCGGCGGGCCTCCGGCGCCACACTTACGAAAAGGCGGCCCCCACGGCAGAAGCAACCAGCGCCCCGGGCCCGGCACGCCCCTGCCCTGGGGCGAGCTGGCCATGCCGGACCGGTCGGCCTCCCTCGCCCCGCCTCGCCCCGCCTCGCCCCCGCCCCTCAGGCGGACTTCTTTTCGTCGGGGTGGTCGCGGGGCACCAGTGTGGGGACGACGTTGTTGAGCACCGTGTCGTGGTCGACCACTACGCGGGCGACGTCGTCGCGGCTCGGCACCTCGTACATCACGTTGAGCAGGACCTCTTCCAGAATGGCGCGGACCGCTCGCGCGCCGGTGCGACGCAGCAGGGCTTGGTCCGCGATCGCACCGATCGCGTCGTCGGTGACTCCAGTTGCACGCCGTCGATTTGGAAGAGCTTCTGGTACTGCTTGATCAGTGAGTTGCGGGGCTCGACGAGGATCCGCATCAGTGCCGCCCGGTCCAGTGGCTGAACGGTGGACACCACCGGGAGCCGGCCGACGAGCTCCGGGATCAGGCCGAACTTGAGAAGGTCCTCCGGCATGACCTCGGCCAGGGCATCCGCATCCCGCTCGTCGTCCTCGGTACGGATTGCCGCGCCGAAGCCGATGCTCTTGCGGCTGGCCCGCTGTTCGATGATCTGCTCCAGGCCGGAGAAGGCACCACCCACGATGAACAGCACGTTCGTCGTGTCGAGCTGGATGAACTCCTGCTGCGGGTGCTTGCGGCCGCCCTGCGGTGCGACCGAGGCCGTCGTGCCTTCGAGAATCTTGAGGAGCGCCTGCTGTACGCCCTCGCCGGAGACGTCTCGCGTGATCGAGGGGTTCTCGCTCCTGCGTGCGACCTTGTCGATCTCGTCGATGTAGATGATCCCGGTCTCAGCCTTCTTGACGTCGTAGTCGGCGGCCTGGACCAGTTTCAGAAGGATGTTCTCCACGTCCTCGCCGACATACCCCGCCTCCGTCAGCGCCGTCGCGTCGGCGATCGCGAACGGCACGTCGAGCATCCGGGCGAGCGTCTGGACGAGGTACGTCTTGCCGCAGCCGGTCGGACCCAGCAGCAGGATGTTGGACTTGCCCAGCTCCACGACCGGCTCGTCCCGGGTGGTGGTGGCCGGCTGGATGCGTTTGTAGTGGTTGTAGACGGCCACCGCGAGCGTCTTCTTGGCGGCGTCCTGCCCCACGACGTACTGCCCGAGGAACTCGAAGATCTCGCGTGGTGTCGGCAGGTCCAGCGGCCCGTCCTCGGTGGAGGAGGAAGCGGTGTCGTTGCGGTCTTCCATGATGAGCTCGGTGCAGAGCCGGACGCATTCGTCGCAGATGCAGAGCGGGCTCGGGCCCGCGATCAGTTTGTTGACCTGCTTCTGGGTCTTCGCGCAGAACGTGCACTTGAGCACTCGGAAACGTCTCCTCACCAGTGGTTCGCGTCATTGGAATGTCCAGAACATATGACGTCACCATCTGAACGCCGACGGTATCTTGAAGCCGGTACGACAGCAACGCACGGCAGCGCGACAGACGAGTGAGGACCATGGGCCGGCTCAGCAGGGCGGAGCTGCAGCAGCGCAACCGTGCCAGGGTGCTGGCCGCCGCCAGGGACGAGTTCGCCGAGCGCGGCTTCCGGGACGCCAAGGTGGACGGCATCGCCGGGCGTGCGGGGCTGACCCGTGGCGCGGTGTACTCCAACTTCCCCGGCAAAAGGGCCCTCTACTTCGCGGTACTGGCCGACCTCGCCGAGCACGCGCCCGCACCCACCCCTTCGCATACGGAGCCTGCGCCTGAGCGAAGTCCTACCCCCCGCGACGCACTGGGCGCGCTCGCCCGCGCATGGGTCGCCCGGCTGCCGCTCACCGAGACCGGCGTCGCCCACGAGCCGCACGGAGCCGCGCGGCTCGGCATGCATGTGATGCCCGAGATCCTCGCCGAGGAGCGGATCCAGAGACCCTTCGCGCAGCTGATGAAGCTGGACGCGATCCTGCTCGGCCTGGCCCTGGAGCGCCTCGCTCCGAAGGGCCTGCACCCGCCCGCCACGCCGCCCAGCACGCCACCTGGCCGCCCCCGCCAAGTACGCGTAGCCGAAGCCGCCCTCACCACCCTCTACGGTGCCGGTCAGCTCTCCGCCGCCGCCCCCGGCTTCGTCGACCCCTTCAACGTAATCAGCGCCTGCGAGCAGCTGGCGGACCTCGACCTCGGCGACGTATGGCCCCCGCCCCACCTCCCCTACATCCCGCAGGCCCGCCCGGCCGACGCCCCGTGGTCCCCGCCGCCCGCGTTCGACGCGGTACGCGGCGAGCCCGCGCGGCTCACGGACGACGGCGTTGTGGCAGTCCTCGGGCTGCACCGGCTCGAAGCCGCCGAAGAAGCGGTACGGGCCGCACGGCCCGGGGCGCGGGTGACCGCCGTCCTGGTCACCGGCGACCCGGACGAGCTGACGCCGCTGGCACGGCTCGTCGTGGCCGACCTCGCGAACTGCCTGCGCCAGGCGTTCCCGCCGTCGGCATGGCCGCGCCTGCAAGTCGTGTACGACGAGACGGGCACCCTCGCCGCAGCGGCCGGCGTGCCTGCGGTCAGCGACGGGACGGAGGCTGCCGTACGTATCGAGGCAGCCCGTATCGTCGCCCGCGCGGACGGCCGGGGCGCGTGCCATGCGGCGGCGGCATCGTCCGCAGTGGCCGATGCTGCGGCCGATCAGGTCCCGCGGGACGTACGGGACTGAGGCACTCTGTCCCGCACCCCCAGGAGGTCCGGGGCTGGGCCCATCAGGTGGCACGCCGTTGACCTCCTGCATGACGCGGGGCTCCACGGACACAATTACGCCATCGATGCCGTGGTGGCTGCGACCTCGTTGGAGTTCACACCGCCGCGCATTCTCGTCACGCGTCCGATGCCATGCCATGCCGATGACATGAGATCAGAGGGGGTGAAGTCCGCCCGCCTCAGCGGAAGTTACTCCGCGACAACAGCCGCATCGCGATCACGACAGGCCTGCCCCGGCCGACCCGCAAGCGAAAGGACCACCGCACATGACCGCCCCCACCGCTGTAATTCCCGCCCAGGCAGCACCCCGCCTGGCCGACTACACTGTCATTGACGTACGTACCGCCGGCGAATACGCCGCAGGCCACGTCCCCGGCGCCCACAACATCCCCCTGGACCACGTCCGCACCGCCCTGCCCGCCCTCAAGGCCGCAGCCGCCCGCGGCGACCTGCTCATCGTCTGCGCCTCGGGCAACCGCTCCGCCACCGCCTGCCAAGAGCTGGCCGCTGCCGGCATCGCCGCCGCAACCCTCACCGGCGGCACCACCGCCTGGGCCGAGCAGGGGCACGCCCTGCACCGCCCCGACGGCGCAACCGCGGTCTGGGCCATGGAACGCCAGGTCCGACTCGCCGCCGGTTGACTCGTGGTCCTCGGCCTCGCCGTCGGCGCCCGCTACCGGCCCGCCCGCTGGCTCTCCGCCGCCATCGGTGCCGGCCTCGTCTTCTCCGCCGCCACCAACACCTGCGGCATGGCCGCAGTCCTCGCCAAGCTCCCCCACAACCGGCCCCGCCCCGCCGACCTCGACGCAACCCTCACGGCCCTGCAGCAAGAGGAGCAATAGGAGCAAGGCCAAGGGGTAGCGGGGCGCGAGGCCCGGTCGGCCTCGCGCGTCACCCGTCCTGGTCGCCCTCGCACGCGGGCCTGCCGAAATAGTCCGGCTCGCGTTCGGTCTCGCCGATCCAGAGTTGAGGAGCCCCCGCCCGCAGCTCAGGGACCCTGCTCAGCGCGTACGGCCACGCGTCAGCAGGTACGGCCGCATGTCAGCGCGTACGGCCACGCGTGCGCTCCCGATGGCCCTTGACGTCGGGCAGGCCGAGATGGCCGCGCTCGCGTTCGGACTCGCCGAGCCACAGGTGGGGGACGTACTGCTGGATCGCCGCCACCAGGGGCTCTCGAAAACCGCCGTTGGCGACAAGGCGGTAGCGCAGTCGCGGCAGGTCGGGGCGCAGGGGCTCCTCGTCGCGCACCATGGCCCACAGGACCGGGTGATCGCGGTCGATGGGACCGTTGGGGAACAGCTCGACGGAGTAGTGCTTCACGGGGCGGCTTCCCGTCCTGCTCCAGTGCAGGCCGACCCCGGCGAGGGTGACCCAGGGGATGACCTTCTGGCCTCCGGGGTTGCTGATCCACAGGCCCGTCTCGTCGACACACAGGAAGGTGTGCCGGGACTTCCAGGTGGACGTCAGGAAGGCGACGCCGACGAAGGCGATCAGCAGCCCGATGATGACGCCCGCAATCCCACCGGGGTTGGGTTCCTTCCCGGTCAGACCAGCCATGGCCGCAACCCCGCCGAGCGCGGCGAATGCGCCGACCACGGTGCAGCCGACTCCGACCGGAACCTGGGTCCGGGCAGCGCTCCGGCCCATGCGTATGAGTGTGGCGGTGGGGGCGGGACCGTGCGCGTAGGGACTTGTCATGGTCAGGGAGTCTAGAGAGACCCTCCAGCCGTACGGCAGAGGGCCGGGCCTAGGCTCCATCCCATGACTGCACGGGACGCGGAAACGCCGGACACTGACGATCTGCGGGGTCGATTTCAGCAGCAGGCGCGGTCAGGCCTCGCGGACGACCGGGCGCGGAAGGCGCGGGGGGCGCGCATCGCGTTGGCCGCGTTCTCGACGCTGGCGTCGGTTGTCCCTCTGACAGTCGTCGCAGTGGGTCTCAACGCCGGTGTGGGTATGGGCATTTGGGTCGCTGTCTGCGCCCTTGCCACAGTCGCCGGCGTCGGAGCGGCGACCCTGGCCCTGCGCGGACGTACGCGCTGGGGCTTCGCCGTGTTCTTTGTCGCGTTCCAGCTCGCAGCGCTCGGGGACCTCCTCAGTAAGCGCCTCCTCCAGTAACCGCCCCCTCCATTGAGGCAGGGTGAGGCAGGGGGAGGCACGGTTCCGTCAGGCCGTAGCTCAGCGCGCAAAGCCGCCGGTGCGCTCGTCGGGATCCACCGGGACCGCCAGCAGCTGCGGACGTTTCGCCGTGCGGCCGTCGCCGGAGGACCGGCCGCGTACGCGCCGGGCGAGCCAGGGGCCCAGGTACGCGGCCAGCCAGCGGAGTTCGGCGTTCGCGGCGCGCAGGCCGGTCGGGGCTGCGGGGCCCTGGGGCAGAGCGCGCGTCCAGGTGTCGTCGCTGCCGGGGAGCTGTACGGCGTGGGCCGCGGCGGCGGCGAAGCGTTCGTGGCCGAGGGAGCTGAGGTGCAGCCGGTCCTCGCTCCAGATGCGCGGGTCGGTGGCGAAGGCGTGCTGTGCGGTTTCGACGACCGTCACTCCGTGGCGGGCGGCAGCGGCGCGGATGCGCGAGTTGAGTTCGTACACGCGTGGGCGCAGGGGACGGGCGAGCGGCACGACCTTCCCGATGTCGGGGAAGGTGACCGTCGCGACGTGCGCCCCGGTCGCGCCGATAGCGGCGAACATCGCCTCCAGGTGACCGACCACCTCGGCGGCGTCGAACTTGGGCCGCATCAGGTCGTTGACCCCGGCGACGACGGTGGCGAGGTCGGGGCGCAGGGCGAGGGCGGGTACGAGTTGCTCGGCGTGGACCTGCCGGGCGAGGCGGCCCCGTACGGCCAGATTGGCGTACTGGAGGCGGGGATCGACGGCCGCGAGGTGCTCGGCGAGGCGGTCGGCCCAGCCGCGCAGGCCGGTGGTGTCGTCGCCGTCGCCGAGGCCTTCGGTCTGGCTGTCGCCGAGGGCGACGTAACGGATGAAGGTGCGTTCAGCGTTCGGCACGGGTCGTCCGCCTTTCGCGCAGGACGGCGGCGATGCGCAGGGCCCAGTCGCGGGTTTCCTGTTCGAGGGAGAGGCCGCGCAGACAGGTCAGGTACGGTCCGACTCGCTCGCCACTGCGCAGGAACTCCTCTTCGTCGAGCTCGCCGCGCATCTTGCGGAGCAGCTTGCCGAAGAGCTCGATCTTGGCTTCGGCGATGGATGCGCGCTCTTCGAGCTGTTCGATCACCGGGCCGGTGTCGGCGAAGGAGTCGGTTGCCTGGACCTTGACGAGCAGGTCGTCGCGGATGAACGACGGCTTCGAAGGGGCGGCGGCGAAGGCTTCCAGCTCGGCGAGGCCGGCGTCGGTGACGTGGAACAGCCGCTTGTTGGGGCGCGACTCCTGGACCACCTCTCGGCCGCTGACCAGCCCTTCTTTCTCCAGCTTGGCCAGCTCGGCGTACAGCTGCTGGGGCAGGGCATGCCAGAAGTTCGCTACGCCGACGTCGAACGCCTTGGCGAGCTGGTACCCGCTGCACTCACTGCGCTTGTCGTCTCCGTCGCCGACCAGCAGTGCTGCCAGTACGGCATGTCGCAAGGCCATCGGATCCCCGTTCCTGTGTTCCGTCTTCCATTTCTGCGTCGACCCCTGCATCATCTTACTCAAGAAAGTGACTAGTCAGATTCTTGAGTATAGGAAGTTTGGGGTGAGGTTCATGGAGAAGACCGTCGAACGCTTCCGCACCGCGATCGAGAAGGGTGATCTCGCGGCGCTGGAGGGCCTGTTCACGCCGGACATCCGCCTCTACAGCCCGGTGAAGTTCACGCCCTTCGAGGGCAGGCCGATGGTGATGGGGCTCTTCGGCGTACTGCTGCGCACCTTCGAGGATTTCCGGTACGTCGGGGAGTTCGACGGCACGGCCGAGACGAGTGCGGACGGCACGGCGAGCCCGTCCGCCGTGCTGCTCTTCAGGACCGTGGTGGACGGCAAGGCGATCCACGGCATCGACCTGCTGCACTTCGACGAGGCGGGCCTGATCAGGGAGTTCACGGTGATGGTGCGCCCGCAGTCAGCGGTTCACGCCCTGGGGGCGGCGGTACTGGCGGGCCTCGTCGCCGACGGCCTGGTTCCCGCCCCGGCCGCAGCCCAGTAGCGGTCAGACCCGGACCAGACTCAGGCTCCGGTAACGCCGTCGACGCGTTCGCGCAGCAGGTCCGCGTGGCCGATGTGGCGGGCGTACTCCGCGATCATGTGGATGTAGACGAGGCGCAGCGAGTACACCTCGCCGCCGTGCGTAAAGGTGTCGTCGAGCGACGCCCCTGCGGCAGCCGCGTCCGCCAGGCGGCACTCCTCGACAAGGCGGGCGTAGTCGTCGCAGGCCTTCGCCGACTCCAGGACCTCGAAGTCGGCGTCCTTCCCCTGCGTCGGCTCGTACATCGGATCGAGCGCCTCACCGGCGAACCGCTGGCGGAACCAGGTGCGTTCGACCTTCGCCATGTGGCGCAGGATCCCGAGCAGGGTGAGGTTGGACGGCGGTACGGATGCGACGGCGAGCTGTTCGCCCGTAAGGCCGGCGCACTTTTGCAGCAGTGTGCTGCGGTACCAGCCGAGGAACCCTTCGAGCATGACGCGCTCGTTCGCTGCGAGGGGGCCGTCGGTGCGGATTGCGTCGGGTGCGGTCCAAGTCATCGGCCGATCATGCCGGTTGGGGGCGCGTGAGCGCGAGGGTATACGCGTATGGCCGGTCCGCGACGCCGCGTCGATTGCGCTGCGGACCGGCCATGATGATGCCGTTCACGGCGATCAACGGGGCAGTACGACCCATGACTTGGTACCGCTGTGCGGCGGGCGCGCCTCGCCGACGCCCCAGTCACCACCCCAGTCCTCAACCACCGCAGCGAGCAGCCAGAGGGAACGTCGCCGCCGTTCCTCGCAGAGGGATACCGCGACGGGGCTGGCGTGATGCGGGTGCTGGTCCCAGACGACCAGGCGGAGTGCGTTGTCGCGGTGGCGGAGGGAGAGGTAGAGGTCCTCCTCGGGCGTCAACTTCGTTGCGGTCAACACGAGTTCGGTGGCGGCGACTGTCGCGGGCAGGCCGTAGCGGTCGAGGCTGTGGGCGTGTAGTGCGGACGTCATCGCGTTACGGACGATGGCGGCGCTGCGGGGTACGCACGGCACGGTGAGGCTGAGCGCGAGCCCGTCGTCGGGGCGGCGGCGCCGCAGGTACGGGCCGGTCCGGGGCTCGGCGCTGACGGGGCAGAGCGCGGTGCGGATGTGCGGAGGCATGGTCGGCGTCGACTCCCTTGGTGGGGGCGGGTGGCTCACGCGGTGGTACGGGACCGGTGATGAGTGGTGGCCTGTCTCCCTGACGCGGGACCGCCCCTCCCAGGGCAGGAGGTTGCGGGCAGGACCGCGCGATGCACTTCGACTCAACTCATTTGCGTGAGCGGTGCATTACTCACTGTAGGGCGCGACGGGACACATTGGCCACCCAATCGGGAATTTTGAGCCCCTGCGTGTCCCGACATCGCAGCCGCACGGCAGACTGCACGGGTACGCAAAAGGAAAGGGAGTGTCATGGCTGCGAGAGTCTCCCCGACAGAACGCCAGAAGCGCCTGGGAGCCGAGGTGCGGAAGATGCGTACGTCAGCGGGAATGTCCGCCGAAGTCGCGGCCGGGCTGCTCGGCGTCGACCGCTCCAAGATCTCGAACATTGAGCAGGGGATTCGCGCGATCAGCGAGGAGCGGCTGCGCACCCTCGCTTGCAATTGCGACTGTGCGGACGAGAAGTACATCGATGCTCTGGTCGAGATGACGGGGCCGCAGAAGCGAGGCTGGTGGGAGCGGTACCGCGGCTCGCTTCCGTCCGGCCTGCTGGACATCGCCGAGTTGGAGGCCAACGCCTCGCGTATGCGGTCGGCTCATTCCGTCCACATCCCCGGGATACTCCAGACCAGCGATCACGCCCTGGCTGTCTTCCGTGTGGTGGTTCCACCCCTGCCAGAGCACGAAGTCGCCCTGCGTTTGGCGCACCGAGTGGAGCGCCAACAAGTCCTGGAGGGCAACTTCTCTCCCGAGTACGTCGGCGTCATACACGAGGCAGCCCTGCGCATGCAGTTCGGCGGCCCGGTCGTCGCACGCGCCCAGCTTGAGCACCTGCTCGCGCTGTCCGAGCGGGAACACATCAGCCTGCTGGTCATCCCATTCCAGGCCGGAGCCTTCCCTGGTGCTGGGCAGACGGTCAACTACGCCGAAGGGCCGGTCGCGCAACTGGACACCGTCCAGATCGACAGCGCACACGGTCCCGATTTCCTCTACGGCGAGGCCCAGTTGGCGAAGTACCGTGCGCATCTGGACTGGATGGAGCGGATCGCGCTGTCACCTGAGGCGTCGCGGGACTTCATCCACGACATCGCACGTCACATCTGAGGAGGATCTCCATGCCGGACATCACGTGGGAAGAGCCGTTCTGCGGCGAGGGAGCCAGCTGCTTCCGTCTCGGCACCGACGGGCAAGGCAACGGCTACATCGCCATCCTCGGCAAGGAGGACCGCTACCTCACCGACAGCCAAGACGCTCTGCGCAACATGATCCGGGACATCAAGGCAGGCAAGACCGACCACCTGCTCTGACCTCACCCCCCAACCTGCTAGGGCTTGTCGCGGCGGCACCCCGGCTACTCCTCGTCGTCTTCGTCGTCCTCGGAGCCCAGCACGTCGGAGAGGTGCTGGTCGATAGGGTTGCCCAGCTCGCCTTCGGTGCAAAACAGTCCGTGGACGGCGCGCATCGGATAACACCGCGCCCCGGCCTACCCGATGAGGCCGAGCCAGTAGCGGTACACCGAGGCGAAGGGTTCGACGCCATCACCATCGCGACAGCCCGCCTCCATCAACCACTCGCAGGTCTGCCGGGCCTTGCCGATGACGCTGTCGGGGTAGCCGTAGCGCACTCGGTGTTCGGCGAACTCGTCCTCGTCCTCGATACGGGCCCCGCCGCCACGAGGCCGCACGACATCGAGATCGAGGTCCACCGTGCGCAGGACGGTCCCGTCCGCGTTCCACTCGGGCACCGTGCACACGTCGCAGTACATCTCGGGGCCTGGGTCCGCACAGAACGTGGCCGTCCACCATTGACCACGCGGGACCAACATCACGTACGCGAACCGGCTTGTCCAGCCGCCCGTGGCCGAACCGATGGGGACACCCTGCGCCGTGCCCAACCACACGCCATACTCGTCCTCACCGAGCCGGTCAGCGGTCCACTGCGCGCTCAGGCTGCCGTCGTACTTCCGCATGTCGACCAGCACGGAGGCGCTCTCTGTGGTCATGCCAAGACGCTAACCCGACAGCGCCAACCAAGAACCCAGCCTGCGCCTCACAGCGCCCCGGGATGCAGAGCCTCCAGACGCCGGCGTCGGCCCCACCCTCGCCCGCCTCGCCGCATGCATCAGCTAACAACGACCAAGAGCTCTATTCTGATCGCGCCCGGCCGGTCCGGGTCGGCACCCGAGTCCCGTCGGCACCCGACAGTGCATTTGCCACATACTTTGCTACTCTCGCCTCATGGACACTCCCGTGCAGTACGGCCCGGACGAGGGACCCGCCCAGAAGGTCAGCGTTTCCATGCCGGCCGGCCGGATCGCGGCCGTGAAGGCACGCGTCGGATCCCGTGGCTTCTCGGCCTACATCAGCGCGGCCGTCGAACGGCAGATACAGCGCGACCTGCTGGAAGAGCTGCTACAGGCCAAGGAGGCGGAGATCGGCCCGCCCTCCCCGGACGTCCAGGAATGGGCCGCAGAAATGTTCCGGGAAGCGGAAGCATTGTCCGCACAGGAACACGCGGAGCCTATGCCGGAGGGGGACACCGAGTGGGACGCGGAGCAGGCCAGCTGAGTCACGGCATTGTTCTCCTCGACTCCGAGGGGCTCAGCAAGTTCATAGACAGCGATCCGCGGGTTACCGGGCTCATTCGCGCCGCTCAGTCCAAGGACGCCTTGGTCGCCGTCAGCAATCTGACTCTGATCGAAGCCTGGCATTCGAAGATCCGCATGGACCGGCTCCGGTGGCACGTATCCCGCCTGGAGGTGCTGCCTGTCACGGAGGCGATCACGTGGCAGGCCATCGACCTGCTCCGCAACGCGAACCTCCACGGACACAAGTACGCCATCGACTCCGTCGTGGCAGCCACAGCGCTGGGGTACACAGGTCCACGGATTGTCGTCACCTCGGACGTGGACGACATCAACAAGCTCTGCGGCGATCGAGTACGAGCCGTCGGCGTCTGAGGGCAACACGAAGGCCGCCGCGCTCTCGGCCGACCTGACGCCGGCCGGGCCCGGCGGCCCAAGCACCCACTCACGCCGATATCGCCCCTACGTCTGGCTGCTCGGGCTGGCGTCGGGCGCGTCGCCGCGCGGGAACGAGACCTCCACTCGCCGGTTCTTCTTGCGGCCTTCTTCCGAGTCGTTGTCGGCGATCGGATAGTCCTCGCTGTAGCCGCGGATCTCGAAGGTGACGTTGGAGTCGAGAGACTTGTTCAGCTCCTGCTGGACAGCGTCCGCGCGCTTCTTGGAAAGCACCTTGCCGTGTTCGTACGAGCCGAGGTCGTCGGTGAAGCCGAAGACACGGATCTTGGTTGCCTTCTGGGCGGTGATCTCGTCGGCGATGGCCTTGATACGGGAGGCGGCCTCGGAGTTCAGCTTCGCGCTGTCCTTGCCGAAGAGGACTTCGGCCTGGAGGGCGAACTTGACGTCGGAGTTGGTGTCTTCGCGACGTTCTTCGCCGCCCAGGTCTTCTACTACGGACTTGATGTCGAGTACGCGGGCAGGGGCGAGGGTTGAACCGTCGCCCAGCTTGAGCCCAGGTGAATTGCCATCGACCGTTGGCGGTGGCGACGACGTCGTGCTGCCCGGGGGCGCGCTTGGGTCGGGATCGGCGTGGGCATTCGTGGCACTGAAGCCGGTGACCAGGAGTGCTGCGGTGAGTGTTGCCGAAGCGAGGCAGGCGACACGGCTCGGCGAGAAAGTGAAGGACATGGCGTCACTCGCCATCGGAGATCTCGATGGCTGCCACAGGCATGTCAGCGATCTGGAAGTCTACCTTTGTAGTGCCGGCAGGCGGGGCGGGGAACTGAGCGAACCAAGTCTTTTCCTCGTTGTCCTTGAAGGCCCCGGAGAATTGGGTGCACAGACAACGTCCGTCGGTATCCCGAAGGATGAGGTACTTCTTCTTGCCCACCCTGTCCACGAGCGACGCGCCCGCCATCGAACTGCCGTTATTGGAAAGCTCCTTCTCGTCTCCCCGCCACGAGTTCGGAACCCAATTGCCGCCCTTTCCGTTCTTCAGCTTTCCATTGACAGTAAGGAAGCCACCTTGGTCGCGTACGGCAGAAGTAATGGTGAGGGTGGTGTTGTCGTCACCACCCGTTACTTCAGCCAGGATGGTGTCGGCTGCTGGAGGCTGAGATTCACCGCCCTTCGGCTCCTCCTCGCCCCCCTTACCCTTGTCGGGCGAAGTCGAAGAAGAGCCCGCATCGGGCTTGTCGCCCTCGCCTCCACCGCAACCGGCCACCGTGAGGACCAAGCCAGTCGTGATCGCCACCGCGGTCAGTGCCCTTCGGGCCTTCATGGTGTGCCGCATGCTCATCAGTAACCGTTCCTTCTTCTTGTCGTTCGCTCGTCACTCGGCCAGATGGACAGAGAACAGGTCCTTCGCCTCGGGCAGGTCTTCCAGCTCGTCGATGGGAGCCTTGGGGTCAATCTCCCAGTGCCCGCTGCCGTCGCAGTCAATTTCGATCAGCTTTGACGGCTCGCTACCGGGTGTGATCTCACAACGGGGCTCGATCACCGCCTTGGCATCGGCCACGGCGTGGATGTCCTCCGTGCCAGGAATGACCGAGTCGCCCACCGTGAACCGAGTCTCGATCTCCGCGATGAACGCAGGGTTGCCATTGACCTCTGTCAGCCCGACATCGCCAATGAGATCCGAGTCGTTCTGGTCAGCGAGCTGCTGCGCAGCAGCGTCATATCCGGCGCCCAGGAAGTCTCCGTCGGCCATGAGCCACTCCAGCCACTCCGCCGGATCATTCAGCGAGTCGAAGAATCCGTCGGTCATTTCGTCCCGTACGTCCTGAGCAGCCGCCAGCGCAGCAGCATCGGCAGCCGACTGGCCGCTGTTACGGGCAGCTGCTGATTGCGCAAAGGCGAAGTAGGCGAACGCAAGAAAGAGCAGACCCCCCACCACCACTACGTACATGGGGAGGGTCTGCCCTCGGTCCTGCCGAAGACTTCGCGTCATCAGTTGTCGGTGATGTCGTCCACCGCGTCGCTGATGGCCTCCGAGATCGTGTCGTCCAGGTCGAGCTCCCGTACCGCCACCACGATCAGCGCGATCACGACGACCAGGCCGGCGTACTCCACGACGCTCGCGCCCTCGTCCGCACGCTTCTGCATGCGGGCCACAACCGTGTTCCGCCAGTTGCTGAACGCGAGCTGGGCCTTCGTGGCGGTCTTGAGCGTGATGTCCTTCGACATGGGGTACCCCTCCGAGTTCGTACGTCTCTCCGCTTTCGACACGAGAAACGTACGTCGGGACAGGCGTCCCGTCAGAGGGTCCGTGGGCCCAACCCTGGGCCCAAAACCCGCGTTGGGCCCGGACCACTCGCAGCTCAGTCTCGACCTCAGCCATGACCGGTCGTCCCCCTCGCCGAGCCCAGCCACAGCGCGATCGCTTCGCTCCTGCTCGCGCTGTGAAGTTTCGCGAAGATGCGGTTGATGTGGTTCTTGACGGTCTTCTCGCTGATGAAGCAGGTGGCGGCGATCTGCTGGTTGCTCATGCCTGATGCGATGAGATCCATGACCTCCACCTCCCTCGAACTCAGCCCGAAATCCTGTAAGTTGTGCGACCGCTGGGACCGCGACCGGTCTGTTGAATACTGTGCCATGCCCGATTGCATCTGCGAAGGGTTTTCCGGGAGTCGCGCCGAATCCGAGACATCTGGCCCACTGTTGGCCTCCCGCGCAGCGTGTGCAGTCGCATCGTGGGCCGCCGAGTGGCCAGGGATCCGGCTCGTGCCCGCGCCGGTGTACGGGACGCCCGTCGCGTACACCGTGCCGAGCCCCTCCGGCAGCTCCGGCCCTGCCCCCGCCGCCCCCGCGCCACCGCCCCGCATATGGGCCAGCAAGGCATTCTGCGCCGAGGTCGTGAAGTGGGCGCGGCCCTCCTTGATGTCGCGTACGGCGCCCACCAGTTGATCGGCGGTGAACTCGCCGTGCACCAAGTAGCCGCCCGCGCCCAGCCGCAGCGCCTCGCGCACGATCTCGCTCTCGCGGCTGTACGTCAGCATCATCACCGGCGCCACCTGGACCAGGTACGGCAGAGCGGAGATGCCGTCGACGCCGGGCATGCGTATGTCCAGCAGGACAACGTCCGGCCGGGTCTGCTGTGCGGCGGCCAGCGCCTCGCGGCCGTCGGCCGCCTCCGCGACGACCTCGACGTCCTCGCGGCCGCCGAGCAGGACGGTGAGGCCTGCTCGTACGACCGGGTTGTCGTCCGCGATGACGACACGCAGGACACTCGGCGGACCGAAGGGGTCGAGGGAGGGGGTGAGGGAAGGGGTGGGGGAAGCGTTGGGGGACGGATCGGGGAATGCCGCCGCCGGCGGGGGAACGCGGACCCCGGCGGGGGTGTGTTCCGAGCGGGGTTCGATCGTGTGCGACGACGTGTGCTGGGACACGTGCGACGGGGACGACACGGACTGGTTGGGCCCGGAGCTGTACGAGCTTTCGTCCGGCATGGTGCGGCCTCCTCTCGGGAGTGGGGGGGACGGTGGACAGTGGACGGTCGATGGGTTGTTGTGGGTCAGTTGAGGAGCGGTGACGAGGTGACGACGCCCGCCGGGGCGAACGCCGCTACCGGAAGTTCGAGACGTACCTCCGTGCCGCCCGCGCTGCGTCCGCGGCCGATGCAGATGCGGGCGCCGATTCCAGCAGCGCGCTCGACCATCCCCACCAGTCCGAAGTGACCCGCCTTGCGGAGGTCGTCAAGGCTGATGCCGACGGGCAGGCCACGGCCGTCGTCGAGGACGCTGATACGCAAAACCCCGCCGACCAGGCCGAGTTCCAGCGTGACGCGCGAGGCGTGGGCGTGGCGGTGGCTGTTCTCCATGGCTTCCGTGGCGATCGTCAGGAGGTGGCGCGCGACCGCGTGCGGAACCGTCGGTACAGGTCCGCCGCCAAGAGGGTGGAAGGCCGTGCTGATGCCGGTCCGTCGGCCCAAGTCGGCCAGGCGAGCGGCCAGTTCGTCGGCGACCGCCACTCCCCCGCCCTCGTAGTTCGCCTGTCTGCGCAGGTCGGAGAGGATCTCCCGGGATTCGGCCGCTGCCCGCCGCGCCGAGCGCGCGACCATGCCCGCCTGGTGCTTGACGGTGAGTGGGTCCATGCGGTCGGCGGACTGGGCGAGGCTGTCGGCGGCCATCGCGACGCCATGCAGCGTCTTCGCGACCGAATCGTGCATCTCCCGGGCAAGGCGCGCACGCTCGCCTTCCACGGCGTCGGTGACCGCGAGCCGGGCATTGGCTTCGGAGAGGGCCTGGGTGGCTGTGCCGAAGCGGAACATCAGATTGCGCAGGGTTACGCCGATGATTCCTGCCGCCACGCAGAAGCCGCTGATCAGGAGCGTGCTGGCCGGGCTCGCCATGCGTTCCGCCCATGCCGAGTAGGCCGCAGCCAGCAGCAGGATCTGGATCGCGGCGAAGATGCCCGCGCCCCGCCAGCCGTACAGCAGGCCCGCGAGGAGCGGTGTGCACACCGTCGCATAACCGAGGGCGGAATCGGGCGAAGCCGTCAGCAGCAGGACAGAGCCGAAGACCAGGTCGACACCCATCAGTGAGCGGTACTTGATGAGCAGGGGGCCGAACACCTCCCAGTCCCTGAGCATCGCGTACGAGCCGACGAAGCTGAACACCACGGCCGCACCGACCAGCCACCCGCCGAACTGTCCCCCGGCCCTGGCGAGCGCGAAGGGCGCACCCAGCGCGATCATGGCGAGCCGGAAGCCGAAGACCTGCCGGCACAGCGCCTGGAGGGCGTTGATCTGGATCGGAATGCTGGGGGCGGGTACGTCGTCCGCAAGAGCGGATGCGGCAGGCATTTCCGGAGCGGCCATGCCGCCCTGGAGCATCCCGCCCCTGAGGCGGATCGTCGGAAGCGCCATCGCCGTCAGCCGCCGAAGACCGAGCCGAAGTCGGTTTCCGACCCCAGGAACATGTTGGTCACGATGAGGAGCAGCGTGGCCGGGACCATGAAGGCGAGGGTGACGACCGTTGTCTTCGGGATCGCTTTGGCCGCTCGGCGCCGGGAGTTCTGCGCATCCGTGCGCCGCATGTCGTTGGCGATCTGAATCAGTGTGTCGGCGATCGGTGCGCCGAGTTCCTCACCCTGCTGGAGAGCCGTCACGAACTGGGAGACCTGTTCGGATTCATTGCGCCTGCGCAGTTCGTCGAATGCCTGGCGACGGCTCACGCCCATGTCCATCTGCCGCAGGGTGATGCGCAGTTCGTCGGCCCAGGGCCCTTCGTACTTCTCCGATACGCGGTCGAGTGCCTGTCGGAAGCCGAGTCCCGCGCTGACGACGACGGCGAGGACGTCGAGGAAGTCGGGCAGGGTCCGCTCGATGACATCCTTGCGTTCACGGATGGCCTGCCAGATGGTGACGTCTGCGGCGAACCACCCGTACGCGATGCAGAAGACCCCGAAGAGCGGCAGATCTTTCAGCAGGAGAACAAAGGCCGAGAGTCCGCCGAAGAGCCCGTACACAGCTCTGCGGGCGGCGTAGCGATCGACGGTCAGGCCGCCGGGGTTTCCCGCCATGTCGATCTTGCGTCGCTTCTTGTCGACGAGCTTCGGCCCCATGATGCGGAGCACGCCCGGGGCGAAGCGCATACCGAGGCGGTCGATCGCGGATTCCGTTCCCGAGACGCGCGATGCGCCGATCTCCAGTGCGACGGCCAGGTCCCCGGGGATCTTGGCTTCGGCGCGGTACATCTTGATGCCCTGGAAGACGCCCGCGACGCTCAGGCCGACCACCAGTGCGAGAAGCAGTCCCATGCCGGGTACCTCCTGTTTCAGGCCGTTGCAGGCTGTTTCGGGTCGTACGCGCGGTTCAGACGTCGATCTTGCCGAGGCGGCGCATCACTATGAAGCCGAGCGCGTAGAGCCCTATGGCCACGATCACGATGATCTGCCCGACCGGGTTGCTGGTCATTCGGGCCATGGAGCCCGGCGTGACGGAGTTGAGCATGATCATTGCGCCGAGGCCGAGAAGCGGGATCGTGTACGCGGTGGCGTTGACCTCGGAGAGCATGGTGCGGACCTCGCGCCGCGTTTCCTTGCGCTCCTCCAGGGTCTCGGTGAGGTTCCGGAGGGATCCGACGACCGTGCCGCCTGCACGGTTCGAGAGCACGAGGGTCGTGACGAGGACTACCAGTTCACGTGACGGCAGACGTTCGGCCAGCTCTCCGAGCGCGTCATCGATGGACCGGCCGACGGCCAACTGATTCGCGACGCCCGCCAGTTCCTCGCCCGCCGGAGCTTCCAGCTCCTCGGCCGCCATGCCCAGTGCGGTACGGAGCGCGAGTCCGGCCGCTGTCGCATTGGCCAGGATCCGGGACAGGTCGGGAAGCTGGTTGATGAAGGCCTCGATGCGCTTCTGGCGCTGCCAGTTGAGGAAGGCACTGCCTCCCCAGACGGCGACAAGACCTGCGACGGGGCCGAAGAAGGGCGCCAGCACCGAGGAGGCGATCAGCCAGAGGGCGGCCACCCCCACCAGCACATAGACAAAGAACTCACCGGCGGTCAGATCGAGGCCTGTGGCGGACAGCCGCAGGTGGATCTTCCTGCCGAGCGTCGTCTTCCTCAGCCGACGGTCGACTTCCCGGAAGCGCCGCTGGCGGCCCGTCGTGTGCGAGCCCGTGACGGCCAGGCGTTCGACGAGAGCGGCGCGCTGGGCCTTGCCCGAGACGTAGGTGTGGAGTCCGGCGACGCCCAGGACGCCGCAGAGCAGCGTGCTGCCGATCGCCAGCATTGCGGGACTGTTCATTGGCGTACCTACAGGGCCTCTCGGGTGTAGAAGGGGTCGCGGTCTTCCGTCACGCCGAAGGCGGGCGGTATCGACTCGTTCGCGAGGTGGAGCCGGTCCGCGATGCGGCGGGGCAGTGCGAGGTGTTCGAACCGGCCGTGGACGATGCGGTCCGCGCTCATCGGCTGGGCGAGGAAGCGCGAGACGGTGGCGATCTGGAACTGTTCGCGGCCGTGGGACACCAGAATCGCGATCTCGCTGATCTTGCGGGAGCCGTCGGCCATCCGGGACAGCTGGACGATGACGTCGATGGCACTGTTGATCTGGTCCTTGAGCGCCTCGAAGGGGATCTCGACCTCCGACATGGAGCCGAGGGTCTGCAGGCGCATCAGCGCGTCCTCGGCGCTGTTGGAGTGGACAGTGGCGAGGGAGCCGTCGTGGCCGGTCGACATTGCCTGGAGCATGTCAAGCGTCTCGCCGCCGCGGACCTCGCCGACGATGATGCGGTCGGGGCGCATACGCAGGGAGTTGCGTACGAGATCCCGGATGGTGATCTGGCCCTTGCCCTCGACATTGGGCGGCCGGGTCTCCAGCCGGATCACGTGGGCCTGCTGGAGCTGGAGTTCAGCGGCGTCCTCGACGGTGATGATGCGCTCGTGGTCCGGGATGAGGCCGGACAGGGCGTTCAGGAGCGTGGTCTTGCCGGAGCCGGTACCGCCGGAGACGATGACGTTGAAGCGGGCCCGCACAAGCGCCGACAGCAGCATCAGCATCTGCTCGTCGAGCGTCCCGAGGCTGATCAGTTCCTGGAGCCGGTAAGCACGCGGGAACCGGCGGATCGTGAGCGTGGGGCCGGTCAGGGACAACGGCGGGATGATGACGTTGACGCGCTCGCCGGACGGCAGACGGGCGTCGACCATCGGATTCGACTCGTCGACGCGGCGGTTGACGGTCGAGACGATGCGCTCGATGGTCTGCATGAGCTGCTCGTTGGACGCGAATCGCATCGGGAGCTGCTCGACCCGGCCGGCTCGCTCGACGAAGATCGAGTCGGGGCCGTTCACCATGATTTCGGTGATGGAGGCGTCTTCGAGGAGCGGTTCGAGTACGCCGAGTCCGAGCGCTTCGTCGACTACACGGCGGATGAGCTGGGAGCGCTCGGCAGTGGAGAGGACCGGGCCCTCTCGGCTGATGATGTGGGCAAGTACGCGCTCCAGCCGGGCCCGCCGCTCCCCCGCCGCGAGCGAGGACATCTCCGCGAGGTCGATCTCCTCGAGCAGCTTGGTCCGGTAGGTGGCGACCAGGTGGCCGTCCTCCCGTCCGCCCACGTGCTCGTCGGGGGCGGTGATGCGTGCCCGCAGACTCATGTACGTAACTCCTCGCTCGGGTTGATCTGTTGTGCGTGGGGCCGACCAGGGAGCCCGCCCTAGTCGGCCGGCATCGTCACCTCCTTGACCGCCTTGCCGAAGTCCTTGATGCCGGGCACGACCGAGGGGATCGACACGCTGGCGGTCGCGGTGACGGTGTCGGTGCCGCCGACGTCGATCACGGTCCCGTCGGCCAGCCAGTCGCTCATCGCCGCAAGACCGGTCGCCCGGCCCTGGCCCCGCAAGTCCTCCTGCGACTCCGTACGGGCGGCCGCCCGCGCGGCGGTGCCCGCCTGGGAGGCGGCGTAACCGATGATGCCGAGCTGGATACCGGCCATGGCGACGAGCAGCAGGATGGGCAGGAACCCCGCGAACTCCAGGATGGCTGCGCCCCTGTCGCGGTCCCGGCCCATGGTCCGACGCTTCAGAATTCTCATTCCGGTCCTCCCTCCAGGGCAGCGCCCGCGCTGCCGGAGACGGTCCACGGGAAGCTGCCGGCCCCGGGGAAGAGGATGGGGGTGCTGAGGCGGACGCTGGCCTGCCACAGGTTGCCCTCCGGCACGCAGCTGATGTGCGCTTCGCCCTGCCATGAGGAGGGCAGGTGGTCGCGTGCCGCGGCCTCGCACGCCCCTTGTTCGTCGTTACCGCTCGTCGCCGCTGCCGTCGCCGCCCGCGCGCCCTCGTCGGCCGCGTTGCCCGTCAGCGAGAACGTGTAGCCGAACAGCACGGCCTGCCACATCGCGACCATCACGAAGATGATCAGCGGGGCCATGCCGGCGAGCTCCACCGTGGCCGCCCCGCGGTCCTTGCCCTTGCCGCGGAATCCGATCGCACCGCGGTCGCTCTTGAGCCTTCCGCCGCTCTTGCCTCCCGCTCCCTCCGCCGTTTTCACCAGTCCCAGCTCCCCTGCGAGTGCCCAGAGTGCTTGCTTGACCGTGCTCCGGCTGTCCAGGTCCTGCATGCGGCCGGCGTCCGTGGCCGACTGGAGTTCCTTGAAGTTGGACGGAACCGCAACGCTCGCGACCTTCGTGCCCGTGATCCGTTCCACCAGCGGCGGCTGGATCTCCGTGTTGCGGGTGTGGCGGTTGACGACGGTGATCGTCTCCTCCGCCTTGCGGATCTGGAGGCGGTCCCACATCCGCACCATGCGTTTGGCCGCCCGTACCGCCACCACGTCCGGCGTGACGACGAGCACCGCCTGGTCGGCCATCTCGACGGCCGCCGCGTTCGCGCTGTTCATCTGGGTTCCGCAGTCGACGATCACGACCTCGTAGCGGTTGCGCAGCGCGCTCACCACCTGCCGAGCCACCCGGTCGGTGACCTCCTCGCCGCGCTCGCCCTCGTTCGGTGCGAGCAGCAGGCCGAGGCCCGTGGGGTGGGTGAAGACCGCGTCCTGGAGGACGCGCGGCGAGATGTCGGAGATTCCCGCCAGGTCGACGATGGAGCGCCGGAACTGCACATCGAGATACGACGCCACGTCACCGGACTGAAGGTCCAGGTCGACAAGAGCGACGGTCCGTCCCGACGCCTTGGCCGCCAGGGCCAGTTGCACGGCGGCGACCGTGGCTCCTGTGCCGCCCTTCGCGCCCGTGACTGTGACCACTGTGCCGCCCGGGCCGGTGAAGACGTCCGTGCCGGTGCCGAGGTGGCGGCGTACGCCCGTGGACCAGGAGGCGGCACCCTGCACACGGGCCGCCAACTCCTCGTAACCGAGCGGGAACCCGACAAGGCCGCGTGCACCCGAGTCCATGGCGGCCGTGTAGAGACCCGGCCCCGCGTCGGTGGTGATCAGCACGACACCGACTGCCGGGAAGCGAAGAGACACCTCCCTGATCAGCTCCAGCGCGGGTACCGGACCAATCCGCTCGTGGACCAGGACCACCTCGGGCAGCTCGTCGAGCGCTTCGCCGGCGAGCCGGGCGAGAGTGTCGAGCAGCGACGTCGAGTCGGTGACGGGCGCGGCCGGCTCCGCGTCCGGGAGCTGGCTGAGGAGGGTGGTGATGGCGCGGGCGGCGTCCGGGTCGCCGACCGCCGGGAGGATACGAGTCGTCATACGCCGGTCCTCACTTGTCCCCGTCGAGGGTGTACTCACGGTCGCGCGGCGAAATGGTGGTGTCGCTGCCGTCGGCCACGAGGGCGAGCCGCACATGCTCGGCGAATGACTCCGCGTACGCCACGCGCTGGGCGTCGAGGGTGTTGAGAGCGAAGGTGATCGGCACCGCGTCCGTTGCCTTCCGGCTACGTTCGTTCCTGCCCGGCTCCAGCGCCGTGATCTTGCCGACGTCGAGGACGCGGGCACCGGAGACGATGACTGTGGACTTGTTCGGCGAACCCTTGTTGTCACCCTCGAAGGTCGCGTAGATGTTCACGCTCGACCCCGGGTTGATCTTTCCGGCCACGCCGGTTGCCGCATCGATCATGATCGCGATCTCCTGCTCGCCCGAGCCCAGTTCGGGCTTCTTCACGATCATGTCGCTCTGGAGCAGCGAGCCCTTCTGGAGCTGCGTGACGGCGATCTTTCCCCGTACCTCGGAAATATCGGTCACGGCATTGGCCGAAAGCCACCGCTTGGGCATTTCGATCTTCTCGAACTGCCCGGCGTCGAGCTGTTTGTACGGTGCCACATCGGTCTTGAGGCGGTACGCCGCGACCTCCGGCCCCACCTTGGAGTTCACATCGCTGATCACCGAGAGCACGCCGGCGAACGCGCCGAGGGCGCAGAGAACCGAGAGGAGCAGCAGGATGATGCCGCGGCGCTGACGTGAATTCATGGGGGCGGGCTACCTCGATCAGGAACGTCGGATCAACGGACAGTGAGCGGGGTGGTGCGCGTGCATGAGTTGATGGTGCCCTGCGCGGTGCTAGGGCGACCCCTGGTTCAAGACACCAACCGCGTGCGTTCGGTTCTCGGGCGGCGGGAGAGGGGCCGAGCAGAAACCGCAGCGGTCCCCTATGAGTTCGATCCCGCACCAGTGGCACTGCTCGCGCCGCACCGACGCGACCAGTTGGTAGAGGACGGAGATGTCCGGCAGGAAGGCGGCGAACTCGATCATCTTCGACGTGCCCCACCAGCGGGGGGAGTCGGCGGGCAGCCCGGTCTCCCGTACGCCTTGGACCTGCCACGCGGGAGCGAGTGTCCCAGTGACCCAGTCGGACACCAAAGTCCCTTTGCCTACGAGAAGTTGTGTGGCGAAGCCGGGGCCGTTGAGGCCGTTCCCCTCGTTGCCGATCTTGATCAGCTGCGGATTCGGATTCGCCAGTACGCCGAACTGCGTTCCCGGCACCCACGACTTCGCGTGCGACTTGAGGCTGACCGGCACCCGGTCGAGCTTTGTCACCGAGTTGAGCAGCCCGCCCGCGTAGATGTAGTGCGACAGCAGCCGCGCCGCCGAGGCGACAACACCCGCACTGAAGTCGCAGATCGACAACTGCCGCAGCTGGCGCACCAGTACGGCCACACCCAGCGGCGGCAGATCCAGCTTCAGCAGTGCCAGCCGGTCGGTCTCCAGGACCGAGCGGATGGTGTGCAGGCGCCGTTCGTGCGCGGTCGGGATCGACGCGGGGTAGAGGGCGACGACGTAGCCGTGCCGTTCCAGCATGACGTTCATGTCGAGCAGCGCGGCTTCGAGCGGCTGAGCGTCCGGGGCCTGGAGCAGGGCGGCCGTCGGCGTCTGCTGGTCGGTGGGCGGCAGCACCAGGTCGGCGCTGGTGACTGCTATCGCGGTCGGCACGTAGGTTTCCCCGTTCACTCCGTACGCCGATCAGCCCGGCGTACGCAGATCGACACTCTCCGTCGTGCTGCACCAGCACTTTATCCACGACCTACCTGGTGGTGAACACTTTTCCTTTTTCTTCTGGGGGCACGCCCGCCTGTCGAAGTTGACGAAGTCGACGGGGCCGAACAGGTGAAGTGGCGGCAGCTCACCGCCCGTTGCTGCCAGAGGTCTTGACAACTCAATTGGTCTGAACCAGTTTGGTCGACCAGCGGTGGCCACCGTCCCAGTGAAACCTCCTCCCCCCACCCCCACCGGAGGCATCAAGTGGACCGCAGAGAAAACACCCTGCGTCGGCGTCGGAGTCGGTTCGGAATTGGGTCGGTGATGGCTGTCGTCGTGACAGCCGCGCTGGCCGGCACCGGTATTGCCACCGGAGCTCCCCACGCGGAGCCCGCAGCCGTGCCCAAGCACGCGCTGACCGGTTACTGGCAGAACTTCAACAACGGCGCCACCGTCCAGAAACTCCGCGACGTACAGGCGCAGTACGACATCATCGCCGTGTCCTTCGCCGACTCGACCGCCACACCCGGCGAGATCACCTTCAACCTCGATCCTGCGGTCGGCTACAGCTCCGCCGCCGATTTCAAGGCGGACATCAAGTCCAAGAAGGACGCCGGGAAGTCGGTGATCCTCTCCATCGGCGGCGAAAAGGGCAACGTCACCATCAACAGTGACGCCTCCGCGACGGCCTTCGCGAACAGCGCCCACGCCCTGATGCAGGAATACGGCTTCGACGGCGTCGACATCGACCTGGAGCACGGCGTCAACTCCGCCTACTTGACGAAGGCACTGCGTCAGCTGTCGGCCAAGGCGGGCTCCGGGCTGGTCCTGACCATGGCGCCGCAGACCATCGACATGCAGTCGACGTCGAACGAGTACTTCAAGACGGCGCTGGCGGTGAAGGACATTCTCACCGTCGTCAAC
This sequence comes from Streptomyces spiramyceticus, assembly GCF_028807635.1. Taxonomy (NCBI): domain Bacteria; kingdom Bacillati; phylum Actinomycetota; class Actinomycetes; order Kitasatosporales; family Streptomycetaceae; genus Streptomyces; species Streptomyces spiramyceticus. Next base: position 4,253,448 of record NZ_JARBAX010000001.1, on the reverse strand, counting down.
ATGCAGTACTACAACAGCGGTTCGATGCTGGGCTGCGACGGCAAGGTCTACTCCCAGGGCTCGGTGGACTTCCTCACCGCGCTCGCCTGCATCCAGCTGGAGGGCGGCCTGGATCCGTCCCAGGTCGGCATCGGCGTACCGGCATCCACGCGGGCTGCCGGCAGCGGTTACGTCGACCCTTCCGTGGTGAAGAACGCGCTGGACTGCCTCACCCGAGGCACCGGCTGCGGCACGTTCAAGCCCACCAAGACCTACCCCGGGCTGCGCGGCGCGATGACGTGGTCGACCAACTGGGACGCGACGGCCGGAAACGCCTGGTCGGACGCGGTGGGACCGCACGTACACAACCTGCCGTAACGGCATTCCATAGGCATTCCGTAACAGTCTTCAGAACGCTGCCGCGCCGCCGCTCCCCCGGCGGCGCTGCTGCGTTCTGGTGCTAGCCTCGATCCTGACTGAATTTTCAGACAGGATGTGTTTGCGATCAATCACGATGCTGAGGGGCACGCGTGAGGGGACAACCGAACCGCCGAACGCTGCTGAGGTCCGGGGCAGCGGCCGTACTCGCCGGCGCCGCAGGGCTCAACGCCTGCGCGCCGTCGGGACAGAAGAAGACGGGCGAGGAGAAGGTGACTGAGGAGAAGCAGGCGGCTGGTCGGCGCATGCCTGCCGAGACACAGCGGCATGAGCGCACGTACATGGCCTGGCCGCCGCTGGATTCGGTGTGGAAGGAATGGGCGGAGGACGTCCAGGGCGACATCGCCCGGATCGCCCGCTCGATCGCCGATTTCGAGCCGGTGGTGCTGCTGGCCGCTCCGGAGGAGGCGAAAGCGGCGCGGCGGGCGTGCGGATCGGGCGTCGAGGTGATTCCAGTGCCGGTCGACGATCTGTGGATGCGCGACACCGGGCCGACCTTTGTCGCGACCGGACCGAAGGGGAAGGGCCAGCTCCTGCACGGCATCGACTTCCACTTCAACGGCTGGGGCGGAAAGCAGGAGCACGGACGAGACGCGAAGGTCGCCCGCACCGTCCTGACCCGCGAAGGCGTGCCCCGTATCGACGCGCCGCTGATCGCCGAGGGCGGCTCGCTGGAGGTCGACGGCCACGGCACGCTCCTGGTCACCGAAAGCTCACTGGTGAACGGAAACCGGAACCCCGGCAGGTCGCGCGACGAGATCGAAGCCGTGTTGAAAGACCTGCTGGGTGTGACCACCGTGATCTGGCTCAAGGGCGTACGGGGCAAGGACATCACCGACTACCACGTCGATGCCTTGGCGCGATTCGCGGAAGACGGCGCAGTGCTGCTGAGCCGCCCACCCGAGGGTGCCGGGCCGGACGTATGGACCCGCGCCTACGACCAGGCCCGTGGCGTGCTGGAAACGGCGACCGACGCGCGGGGCCAACAGCTGGAGCTGGTCGATCTGCCCGAGCCCGACCCGTCCGAACTCGGCCGCCGCGGGCCGGACTTCCTCGGCTCGTACGCCAACTTCTACGCGGTGAACGACGCCGTGATCATCCCGCGCTTCGGCGACCGCAAGGCCGACCGGAACGCCGCGTCGATCATCGGCGAACTCCACCCGGGCAGGGAAGTCGTCCAGGTGCGGATCGACACGGTCGCGGAGGGCGGCGGCGGCATCCACTGCGCGACCCAGCAGCAACCTGAACTCTGATCCGGGAGCAGGAATCAGGGATCAGGTCGGCTCAGTCGTCAGGGGCTGCATCGACGATGGCCCTCAAAGCAGCTACATGAGCTCGGTAGGCGCGTCGTCCGTCGGACGTAAGCCGCAGCTGAACCCGCGGACGGGTGTCGCGGACGGTCTTGCGCTGGGCGACGTAGCCGGCCTCCATGAGCACCGCCACATGCTTGCTCAGCACGGAGGCGCTCACTGCGACTCGCTCCTGGACGACAGCGAACTCGGCCTCGGCGACCGCATCGAGCAGCGCGCAGATCATCAGCCTTTTGGGTGCGTGGATGATGACGTCGAAGCCGTCCGACGCGTCGTCGGAGGCGCGACCGGAGGCGTCCGCCCTGGTCACCGCTCGCCTCCGGCCACGCGACGGCCGACGAGAAGTACCCGAGCAGCCATCAGTACGCCGTTTACGGCGGCGACGGCGAACCACACGGCACTGCCGAGGAAAGCGGCCGTGGCGAACCCAGCAATGCACACGGCCACCAGCCCCACCATGAGCGCGATGTCGCGCGACGTCATCCGCCCGCGGAACCCGAGCACGCGCACCTGCCAAGCGCCGATGGCGCCGCCCGCCGCAGCCAACAGCACGCAGACGACAGACGGCCACACACCGGGCAGCAGTCGCGTGAGGGGAACGGCCACGACAATCGCCACGAGCAGAACGCCGATGCGCAGCGGTATCGGCGTTTGCGCCACAGACGACCGTGCGTGTTCCACCCGGTTGAGGGCGGCGGCCGCCTCAGCGGGCGTGGGGCGGTGGCTGGAGAGCGAAGCGTCAGTTTCCATACCGGCAAGTCAAGCTTTTACTTTCCATTTCGTCAAGTCTTAACTTTCCGCGTCGGAAAGTGTGGGGCTGCTGTCCTGGGCGGGGGCGTTGGTTGCTTCTGGTATGGGGCCGCCCTTTTCGGGAGTTTGGCGGTTCCGGGCCGGCTGTAAAGGGCGCTCCCTGCGGTCGCGTCGCTGCGCGATGACCCTACGGGCCACCCTTGACACCCACCCCTCCACCGCTAGTTCTTCACGGGGGGCGGCCCCCGGGGCGGGGCCCACGGGGAAGCTGTGTTCGTTGCTCGGCTTTCGCTGCCGGGCGGCGGCCCGGCGGGTGGAGTGCACCAGTTGAATGGGGTGACCCGGCTCGGCTCGGCGGGCGGCGGGCCGGTGGTCGGCTGAGACTCATGCCCCGTATCTGGACTGGGTGGGTGGTGCGCACCCGCTTCGGCGTAAGCAGAGGGCTCCATGGGACTCAGGAGGCTGTGGGGACTGCCGAAAGCGTCATGTGTGTGGAACCGGACACCCCAAGCCCCGGCGCCAGACCTGACGGTGTCCTCTTCCGCACACAAGACGCCAGCTGGCGCGGCATCAATGGGCAGGGGGCGGAAGCACGAACCGCACGTCGGTCGATTGTTCCGGCAACTCTCATAGGCGGCGGCCGGTCTCGGCGTGGGCCGCCGCAGGGGACAGCTGTACGCGCGTCGGTCCGCCGCGCTCCGCCAGGCCGTCCGAGCCGATGAACTGGCCGCCCTCCACACGGGTCGGTTGCCGCATACAGCTGGGGCAGCGCACCCCGGTCCGGGGACTGGGCGAGCGGGGCGAGGATGCGGCCGAACAGCACCTTCACCATGCCGACCGGCGCGCTCGTCTGCAGACTGACCGCCTTCAACACCGTGCTGCAACGGTGGAGCGACAGTGACGGTGCCGAGGACCCCGCCGAGCGGTAGGGCTTCTATGAAGGCCCGGTTCGACATCCCCGTGCGGAAGAGGACACTGGTCGGGCTGGCGCCGGGGCTTGGAGTGTCCTGTTCTGCACACAAGACTCTTTTGGGAGTCCCCACAGCCTCCTGAGTCCCATGGAACCCTCTGCTTACGCCGGAGGGTTGCGCACCACCCACCCAGCCCAGATACGGGGCATGAGTCTCAGCCGATCACCGGCCGGGGTGGACGCCGAGCCGAGCCGGGTCACCCCATTCAACTGGTGCACTCCACCCGCCGGGCCGCCGCCCGGCAGCGAAAGCCGAGCAACGAACACAGCTTCCCCGTGGGCCCCGCCCCGGGGGCCGCCCCCCGTGAAGAACTAGCGGTGGAGGGGTGGGTGTCAAGGGTGGCCCGTAGGGTCATCGCGCAGCGACGCGACCGCAGGGAGCGCCCTTTACAGCCGGCCCGGAACCGCCAAACTCCCGAAAAGGGCGGCCCCATGGCAGAGACAATCAACGCCCCTGGCCCGAACCGCCGTGGCGTCAGGTGGTGAGGTCGCCGTGCCGGACCGCCGCAACGAAGCGCGCCCAAGCGTTCGCCGGGACGACGATGGCGGGTCCGTGCGGTGCGGTTTTGCTGTCGCGTACGGGGACGATGCCGGTGAGGCCGTCGGCGACCTCGAGGCAGAGCCCGCCGGAGCCGTTGCTGTAGCTGCTCTTGCGCCAGACGTCGTTGCCCAAGTCAGGTCCTGCACTTGCCATTTCCGTAATCCTCCGCTGCCTTTTCGATCATCTTCAGCGATTCCTCGGGCGGCAATGCCGCAGCTCTGAGTCGACCGTATGCGCTTGTGTACTGCCCTACGAGCTCCGGCTCATCGATGATCTGCCCGCTGTACATGCCCTCCGTGTACATGAGCGGTGGGGCATCAGTGAAGGTCATGAGCCAGGTCGTTCCCATCATGAAGGGGTGCGCTCCGGCATTCCACGGAAGGATCTGTGGAATGAAACGACGGTGTTGGGCGACGGCGACGATATGGGCGAGCTGCTCGGCCATATCGCCCTCCCCGATGATCGGTTGCCGAAGGATTGACTCGTGCAGCACGAGCCAGCACTCGGGCCCCTTCGCGTCTTCGAAGACCCATGCCCGCTCTCGCCGTGCTTCGACCTTGACCTTGACCGACTCCTCGGCCTCGTGAGGGTAGGCGGCATGGACAACTGCTCTGATATACGGCTCTAGTTGGAGTGGCCCGGGGATCAGGGTGGGGTTCCACTCCTCGATCTCCTTCGCGCGTGCTTCCAGATCCACGACATGGGCGAAGTACTCGGCGTGCTTGCTCATACGAGCCTTGTGTACATCCGTGCACCGCCGTTCGAAGAACCCGTCGGTCTTCAGCAATTGGTCGACGTGCCGTGCCAGATCCTGGGGCATCCGCCGGTTGCCGCGTTCGATCTCGCTCAGCAGCGTGGGGCTGTAGAAACTGCCCTCGACCACCTCGGCAAGCGTGAGCCCCTTGTGCTCACGCTGCCATCGCAACTCACCGCCGTAGAACGACGGGACACTCAGGGACGCATCAAGGTCTTTGCGTCGTCCCACAGTTGATCACCTTCCACGCCTGTCCGTGTGGACCTCAAAGCCCTTCAACGGTAGAGCGGATCACGCCACTGTGTGAGCAATTCGTCACACAGCGCACTGGAAGGCGTACGCCCGTGATCCCGACCACCCCCACCACCCCCACCACACCCACGGCCCCCCACCTCCACCTCGAACTCCTCGCCGCCCCCAAGGCCGTCCCCGAACTCCGCCGCGCCGTGCGCGAGCACCTCGGCGCACCCTGTCCCGACGTTCAGCTCTGCGTCAGTGAGCTCCTCGCCAACGTCATCACGCACGTCGGCGAAGGCACCCCCGTAACCCTCCGCGTGAGCGGAACCGGCGACCGTACCCGCGTCGAGGTCACCGATCCCGACCCGCGCGCTCTGCCCGTACACCTGCACGCCGCCGAGGACGCCGAGTCCGGGCGCGGCATGGCGCTACTGGCCGCCGTGGCCCTCCGCTGGGGCGTCCAGCAGAGGGCCGGCAGCAAGACCGTCTGGTGTGAGCTGCGCGCGGCGACGGCCCCGTAACCACCAACTACCAGGGCAGTTCCCGCACCTGCTGCACGCACAGCACGATGAACAGCAGCCCCGCCGCCGTCAGCATCACGTTGCTCAGGATGCCGTTCCGCCACTCCGCCGGTGTACGCGAGGAGTTGAGCAGCCACACCAGCGTCAGCGCCAGGAACGGCATGAAGAACGCGCCGAGCACGCCGTACACCACCACCAGCCCGAACGGCTGGTCCAGCCACAGCAGCGCCATCGGCGGGAACGTCAGCCACAGCAGATACGCGCGGAAGGGCATCGAGCGCTCCTTCACCCCGGCCGCGACCTCCTCCACCGTGCCCTCGTCGACCGGTGCGCCCTTGCGGTCGCGCTGGAGCCGCTCGACGAAGTCGGCGAACATCAGGCTCACGCCGTGCCATACACCGATCAGCGACGAGAACGAGGTGGCGAAGAAGCCGACGAGGAAGAGCTTCGCGGTCGCCGCGCCGTACCGGTCCTCCAGGATCTTGCCGAGGTCGATGAGGCCCCTGTCGCCCTTGGTCAGGGCGAGTTGGGAGGAGTGCAGCAGTTCCGCGCCGACGATCAGCATGGCGACCACGAAGATGCCGGTGGTGATGTACGCGACGCGGTTGTCGAGCCGCATCACCTTCATCCAGCCGGAGTTGGTCCATCCCTTCGCGTTCACCCAGTAGCCGTACGCCGCCATGGTGATCGTGCCGCCGACGCCGCCGATCAGACCGAGGGTGTAGAGGAGCGAGCCGTCCGGGAGTACGGGCGCCAGGCCCGCGAACGTCGCGCCAATGTCGGGGCCGACGCGTACGGCGACGTACACGACGACTACGAACATCACGCCGACGAGGACCGTCATGACTTTCTCGAAGACGGCGTACTGGTTGAACCAGACGAAGACCAGGCCGATCAGGCCCGTAATGATCGCCCAGGTTTTGAGGCTCGGGCCGTCCGGGAAGAGCGCGACTATCGGCAGCGCGGACGACGACATGGCCGTCGCGCCGTACACGAAGCCCCAGATGACGACGTAGACCGCGAAATAGACCGTGGTCCACTGGCCTAGGCTGCGCCAGCCCTCGAAGAGCGTGCGGCCGGTGGCGAGGTGCCAGCGGCCCGCCGCCTCGGCGAGGGAGATCTTGACGATGCAGCCGATGACCGCGGCCCACATCAGCGTGTACCCGAACTTGCTGCCCGCGATCAGCGTCGCGACCAGGTCACCGGCTCCGACGCCGGTCGCGGCGACGACGATGCCGGGGCCGATGTACTTCCAACTGGACTTGCGCGGCTGGGAGATGGCCTCTCCTGTGCCGCTCGCTGTCGTGCTGCCTGTCATCTCCGGCGTCCTCCCGCTCGTCCCCGATGGTGATCCAGGTCAAGGTCACCAAAGCCGGGCCGGGTTGTTCGCGCAAGAGGTACGACGCCTTGTGGCCGATCCTCACTCTTGACCGGGTCATGCCATGCGCCCACCATGTGCGCAGCACCCGCACGACATGCGTCGCACTGAGCACACCCCCCACACTCCCCACCCAGGAGACAGCATGCGACTTCGCATACGCGGAAGAGGGCCGGCGACCCTGGCCGCCCTCGTGGCACTCGCCGTGGCCGCGCCACTCACCGCGAGCGCGACCACGGCAGGGGCGGAACCCGCCCCGGCCGCCACCGCAGAGGAAGTGACCAGGCAGTACGAGATCCACGGCCCGGCCACCGCCGCCGACCGGACCGCCGTCGCCGCCACCGGCGTCTCGGTCGACGAGGCCGACGACCACTCGGTCGTCGTCAGCGCCAACGCCGCGCAGCTCAAGCGGCTGAAGGCGCTCGGATACGCGCCGAAGGCGCTGCCGGGGCCGCCCGCGCGGACCAATGGGCTGGCCGTCGAGCCGTTCGACTTCCCGCCCGCCGACTCGCGCTATCACAACTACGCCGAGATGAACACGGAGATCAACCAGCGTCTCCAGCAGTACCCGAACATCATGAGCAAGCGCGTCATCGGCAAGTCGTACCAGGGCCGGGACATCGTCGCCATCAAGATCAGCGACAACGTGGCGAGCGACGAGAACGAGCCCGAGATCCTCTTCACCCACCACCAGCACGCGCGCGAGCACCTCACCGTCGAGATGGCGCTGTACCTGCTGCGCGAACTGGGCGCGGGCTACGGCTCCGACTCCCGCATCACCAACGCCGTCAACGGCCGCGAGATCTGGATCGTGCCGGACCTCAACCCGGACGGCGGCGAGTACGACATCGCCTCAGGGTCGTACCGCAGCTGGCGCAAAAACCGGCAGCCCAACTCCGGTTCGTCGTACGTCGGTACGGACATGAACCGCAACTGGAACTACAAGTGGGGCTGCTGCGGCGGCTCTTCGGGCTCGTTCAGCTCCGAGACCTACCGCGGCCGGGCCGCCGAGTCCGCCCCCGAGGTCAAGGTCGTCGCCGACTTCGTCCGCTCCCGGGTGGTCGGCGGAAAGCAGCAGATCAAAGCGGGCATCGACTTCCACACGTACAGCGAGCTGGTGCTCTGGCCGTTCGGCTACACCAATGCCGACACCGCGCCCGGCATGACGCAGGACGACCGCAACGCCTTCGCCGCAGTCGGCCAGAAGATGGCCGCGAGCAACGGCTACAAGCCCGAGCAGTCCAGCGACCTCTACATCACGGACGGGTCGATCGACGACTGGCTGTGGGGCAACCAGAAGATCTTCGGCTACACCTTCGAGATGTTCCCGAGCGGCTTCGGCGGTGGCGGCTTCTACCCGCCCGACGAGGTGATCGAGCGCGAGACCAGCCGCAACCGTGACGCTGTGCTCCAGTTGATCGAGAACGGGGACTGCATGTACCGGTCGATCGGCAAGGAGCAGCAGTACTGCAGCGGAAGCTGAGCAACTAGGGGGTGTCCGGTCGATCTCCGTGGGAGAAGGAGCGGGGCTTGGTGCGTGCAGCTGCAAGGCGGAGGAGGGAGGCGACGCGGAGCGTCGCCGACCGACGACAACGCCGCAGATGTGCGTGCCAAGCCCCGCTCCTTCTCCCACGGAGATCGACCGGACACCCCCTAGCCTCCGCGACCCGCCAGATAGAAGCCGAGTACCGGGGCGAGCTCCGCGAACCACTCGTGGAGCTTGGCCTGGTTCCGGGCCAGCACCGCGCCCTCGTAGAACCGGCCGTCGGGAAGCACGACGGCCACCATGAGGACCAGGCCCTGCGGACCCTGCTTGAAGTGAACGGTCTGAATGTCTCGCCAGGGGAAGTCGGCGGTGGCGCCGTTCCATTCGAAGGAAACGCCTTCGGCGTCCACAACGACCGCGTTCCTGCGGTCCGCCGCGAGGAATTCCGGGCCGGGGGCAGGGGCTGGGGCAGGGGCAGGGGCTGGGGCAGGCGCCGGTGCGCCAGGCATCTGCGGCGCGTACGGCGAAGGGGCCGCGTACGGCGAAGGGGCGTACGGCTGCTGCGCCTGCGGCGCGGGGGCGTAGGCCGGGGGCGGCGGGCCGAAGCCTTGCGGAGGCGGCGGATACGAGCCCGGGCCCAGTGCCGCGCCAACCTGATATCCGGTCTGTTCGTCCATGCGTCCAAGTATGAGTGCCCCGGGTTCCACGGATCCCGGGGCACCTTCGTACATAGCGGAGAGCTCGTCAGGAAAAGTCACGCGTTCGGTCTCCGCACATTCACCCAAGCACGGCGAGGGAATCGATCTCGATCAGGAGCCCCTTGGGCAGTCCGACGTATACGGTCGTACGCGCGGCCGGCACCTCCTTCAAGTCCGCGAAGTACTCGTTGTACAGGGCGTTCATCTCGGCGAAGTGGTCGACGTCGGTGAGGTAGACGCGCATCATCATCACGTCGTCCCAGGTCGCGCCGCCCTCCTCCAGGATCGCCTTGACGTTGGCAAAGGTCTGGAGGGTCTGCTCACGCAGCGTCACACCGGCGGGCGTCGGCGGCCGGCCCTCGACGGCGGGCAGGAAGCCGACCTGGCCGGCGACCTGGAGGATGTTGCCCTTCTTGACGCCGTGCGAGAACTTCGCCGGCGGGGCGGTGTGGGTGGCGGGGGTGAGCGCGATCTTCTCGGTCATGCGTGGTCCTTGCCTGAGTAGTCACGGCTGATCGCGTCGGCGGTGCGGCGTACCAGCGGGAGGAGGGTGAGGAGTTCCTCGGCGGTGACGACGACATTCGGTGCGGACACCGACATGGCGGCGACGACCCGGCCGTCCGCACCGCGGATGGGGGCCGCGACGCAGTTGATGGACTCCTCGTGGCCGCCGAGGTCGGTGGCCCAGCCCTGTTCGCCCACGACGGCCAGTTCCTTGAGGAAGGCGCCGGCGTTCGGGGTCGAACGGGACGTGTAGGTGGGGTAGTCGAGCTTTTCGGCGATGGTGCGGCGCTCGGCTTCGGGGAGGTCGGCGAGGAGCAGTTTGGCGACCGCGGCGACGGTGATCGCGACGGGCTTGCCGATGCGCGAGTACATCCGGACGGGGTAGCGGCTCTCGACCTTGTCGATGTAGAGGACCTCGGCGTCCTCGTACACGGCGAGGTGAACGGTGTGCCCGCACTGCTCGTTGAGCGCGGCGAGGTGGGGGTGCGCGATCTCGCGTACGTCGAGGTTCTCGACGGCCTCCTGCGCGAGCGCGAAGAGGCGGGCGCCGAGGCGGTAGCGCTGGTCCTGCTGCCGGTAGACGAGCCCGTGCTCGTGCAGCGTGCGGAGCAGCCGGAGGGCGGTCGACTTGTGCACGCCCAGCCGCTCGGCCACCTGGCCGAGGTCTGCGGGCCCCTGCGCGAGCAGCGGCAGGATGCTCAGCGCGCGATCGACGGTCTGGCTCATGGCGTACGTACCTCCTGGTCGGCGGCGCCCGTCCAGCCGGGGCCGAGACGAAGTGTCCCCCAGGCGGTCTCGTCGAGGGCGGCGAGACGGTCGGCGTGTGCGCGGGCAGGGGGCGTACTGAGGTCGCCGGGGACGGTGAGGGTGGCGGCGGCCATGAGGTGCCCGTGCCGGATCCGGTCGCGTACGGGCAGGCCGCGCAGGGTCGCGGAGAGGAACCCGGCGGCGAAGGCGTCGCCGGCGCCGACGGGGGCGACGACGTCCACGCGGAGGCCGGGGACGGTGGTGGGGGCGTGATCATCGGTACCGCTGTTCCCGCCGTAGACCGTGGCGCCGGTCGCGCCCTGCTTGACGACCAGGACGTCCGGCTCGGGCAGGGCTGCGCGGATCTCGGCGGAGCCGCGCAGGCCCCAGGCGGTCTGCGCTTCGTCCTCGCCGACGAAGACGAGGTCGGCGGCGCGGGCGAGGTCGAGGAGGAGGTGGGCGTCGGCGTTCTCGGGCCAGAGGTTCGCGCGGTAGTTGACGTCGAACGAGATGAGGGGGCGGCCGGAGCGGCGGGTGGCGACCAGGCTGCGTACGAGAGAGAGGCAGTCGACGGAGAGGGCGGCCGTAATGCCCGAGAGGTGGAGTACGCGGCCCGAGGTGAGCTGGTCGAGCGGCATGTTGTGCGGGGACATCGCGGAGGCCGCGGAACCGGTGCGGTAGTAGACGACCTCGAAGCCGTCGGCGTCGCGGTCAGTGGCCGTACGGAAGTAGATGCCGGTGGGGCGGTGCGGGTCGCGCTGGACGGCGGAGGTGTCGACTCCGTACGCGGCGACGGTCTCCACGAGGTGGTCGCCGAAACCGTCGGCGCCGACCCGGCTGACCCACCGGGCGCGGTGGCCGGCGGCGGCGAGGGCGCAGGCGACGTTCGACTCGGCGCCGCCGATGCCGCGCTCGAAGGAGGGTACGTCGGCGAGGCGGCCGGGACGGGACGGCAGGAAGGTCACCATGGACTCGCCGAGGCAGACCGCGTCCATGTCCGCGTCCACGTCCATGTCCGCGTCGACGACGTCAACGTCCACCACGTCAACCTCGTCCACCACAATCAAACTCCTCACCATTGACCCTGCTTGGGCTCGGATGTTAGACAGCGCCAAGCGAAACGCGCAATGGTCGTTGCAGATACCGCAACGACACTTACCGAGGAGGCTCCCTCATGGCCGTAGGCAACCCGGTCGTACAACTCGCCGACGAGCGCGTCGACCACCGCTTCAAGGCGCTCCCGCCGGACGCGGAAGGGCTGACGGTCGGCGAGCTGGCGGCCGAGCGGCGCAACCTCTTCACGGGCGGGTTCACCACCCCCGTGCTCGCCCTTTCCGCCGAGTCCGTCGAGCACAACCTCGCGCTCCTGGAGATGTACGCCGAGCAGCACGGCCTCGCGTTCGCCCCGCACGGCAAGACGTCCATGTCGCCGCAGCTCTTCGAGAGCCAGCTCGCGCGCGGCGCGTGGGGAATCACCGCCGCCGTTCCGCACCAGATGCGGGTCTACCGTGCGTACGGCATCCAGCGGATCTTCCTCGCGAACGAAGTCGTCGACGCGGTGGCGCTGCGCTGGCTGGCCGGGGAACTGGACGCCGATCCCGATTTCCGCTTCGTCTGTTACGTCGACTCGGTGCGCGGCGTCGAGCTGATGGACGAAGCGCTGCGGGCAGCCTCCGCCTCGCGACCCGTGGACGTCGTGGTCGAACTCGGCGCGGGCGAGGGGGCCCGTACCGGCGCCCGTACGGCTGCCGACTGCGCGGCGGTCGCGGACGCGGTGGCGGCCACGGCGACGCTGCGGCTGGTGGGGGTCGCCGGGTACGAGGGCGAGGTGCCGCAGGCGGACGCCGACAAGGTCCGGGCGTGGATGCGGCAACTCGTCGGGATCGCGGTGGAGTTCGACAAGGCGGGCCGCTTCCCGGCCGGGCTCGACGAGATTGTGATCAGCGCGGGCGGGAGTGCGTGGTTCGACGCGGTGGCGGACGTCTTCGCGACCGTCCCCGAACTCTCACTTCCGGTACTGAAGTTGCTGCGCTCGGGCGCGTACGTCTCGCACGACGACGGCCACTACCGCCGCATCACCCCCTTCAACCGCATCCCGGACGACGGCACCCTCCAGCCCGCGTTCCGCCTCTGGGCGCAGGTCGTCTCGCGTCCGACGCCGGAGCAGGCGTTCGTCAACGCGGGGAAGCGGGACGCGGCGTACGACTTGGACCTGCCGGAGGCGCAGGTCGTACGGGACGCACGCACCGGCGAGATCCGCCCGGCGACCGGCATCACGATCACCGGGCTGTCGGACCAGCACGGGTGGGTGCGGACGGGGCCGGGTGCGGAGCTGGAGGTGGGTGACTGGGTGGGCATGGGTCTCTCGCACCCGTGCACGTCGTTCGACAAGTGGCAGCTGATTCCGCTGGTGGAGGCGGACGGAACGGTCACGGATTACGTCCGGACGTTCTTTTAGGCGGGGGGTGGCGGGCGGTTCGGGCGCGGTGCGGGTGCGGTGCGGTTGCAGAGCGGGCGCGGTGCGGTTGCAGAGCGGGTGCGGTGCGGTTGCAGAGCGGGTGCGGTGCGGGTTGCCTGCGGCGCATTCCCCTACCCGCCCCTTCCCGAAACTGGGGGCAGGCCCCCAGACCCCCGGATGCCCTCATTTCAGCCCGTCCGGCGATTGAGGACGCGGGGTCTGGGGCGGAGCCCCAGTTCGGGAAGGGGCGGGGTGGGGAAACAAAAAGCTTCGCCGGACACGCCCCCCCACCACAGAGCCCGGGGCGGCGCAGCCCCCGTATGCAAGGGGGACTGGGGCCCCAGAAGCGAGAGGCAACACCAATGGACCTGGTAATCCGCGACGCCCGCGTCATCGACGGCACCGGCACCCCCTCCTACCGCGCAGACATCGGCATCAGCGACGGCCGCATCGCCGAAATACAGCGCGAGGGCGGCGGCCCCCGCCTCACCGCCCCCCGCACGCTGCAAGCGACCGGCCTGGCCCTCTCCCCCGGCTTCATCGACATGCACGCCCACAGCGACCTCGCCCTCCTCCGCGACCCGGACCACAGCGCCAAGGCCGCGCAGGGCGTGACCCTCGAAGTCCTGGGCCAGGACGGTCTCTCCTACGCACCCGTCGACGACCGCACGCTCACCGAGGTCCGCCGCGCGATCACCGGCTGGAACGGAGGGGGCCCCTCCCGCTCGACCGAAGCCGAGAGTGGGGGAGGTTCGGACATCGACTTCGACTGGCGGACGGTCGGCGAGTACCTGGACCGCCTGGACCGGGGCATCGCCGTCAACGCCGCGTACCTCGTCCCGCAGGGCACCGTCCGTATGTACGCGGCGGGCTGGGACGACCGCCCCGCGACCCCCGCCGAGCTGACCCGCATGAAACAGCTCGTCGCCGAGGGCATGGAGCAGGGCGCCGTCGGCATGTCGTCCGGCCTGACCTACACCCCCGGCATGTACGCCGACGACGCCGAACTCACGGAGCTGTGCCGGGTGGTGGCGCGGTACGGCGGCTACTACTGCCCCCACCACCGCTCCTACGGCGTCGGCGCCCTCGCGGCGTACGAGGAGATGGTGACCCTCAGCCGGAACGCCGGCTGCTCCCTCCACCTCGCCCACGCCACCATGAACTTCGGCGTGAACAAGGGCAAGGCCCCGGACCTCCTGGCCCTGCTCGACAAGGCCCTCGTCGACGGCGCGGACATCAGCCTCGACACGTACCCCTACACGCCCGGCTGCACGACGCTCGTCGCGATGCTGCCGAGCTGGGCGAGCGAGGGCGGCCCCGAGGCGATCCTCGCCCGCCTCCGGGACGACGCGACCGCCGAGAGAATCCGCCACCACATGGAGGAGATCGGCGCGGACGGCTGCCACGGCGTACCCATCGAGTGGGACACCATCGAGATCTCGGGCGTCAGCGACCCCAGCCTGGCGAGCTGCGTCGGCACAACCATCGCGGAGTCCGCCGCCCTGCGCGGCGAAGCCCCCTGGGCCACGGCCCGCCGCCTGCTCATCGACGACAGCCTCGGCTCGACGATCCTCCAGCACGTAGGCCACGAGGAGAACGTGCGGCAGATCATGCGCCACCGCGTGCACACGGGCGGCAGCGACGGCATCCTCCAGGGCTGCAAGCCGCACCCGCGCGCGTACGGCACCTTCCCCCACTACCTGGGCCACTACGCCCGCGACCTGAACATCCTCTCCCTCGAAGAGACGGTCGCCCACCTCACCTCCCGCCCGGCGGCACGCCTGCGCCTCCCCGACCGGGGCCTGATCCGTGAGGGCTACCGGGCCGACCTGGTTCTCTTCGACCCGGCCACGGTCGCGGCGGGCTCCACCTTCGAGTCGCCGCGCACGCTGCCGGTCGGCATCCCGTACGTCCTGATCGACGGCAAGTTCGTGGTCGAGGACGGCCGCCGTACGGACGTCCTGGCGGGCCGCGCGATCCGCCGCACCAAGGGGGTGGCGTAAGCGGCGGCGTAACAGGCCGAGCCCCGTAACCCCCTTACGGATGTTGTACGTTAACCAGGCATCAAAATCTGTATTGCACGAGACCAAACGGCACGGCACTGCACTGCATGACACGGCACGGCACGGCACGGCACAGCCCACGGGGGAGACATGGGGCGCCTGAATTGAATGGCCTCCTCCGGGGGACCGCGGTAGCGGCGATGGTCCTCGCGAACGCGCTGAACGCCTACATCGCGTTCTGGGCGCTGCATCCGCCGCAGGGCGCATGGGACGAGAGCAGCCTGACGGCGATGGAGGTCGGCTCCTTCTGCGTGATCCTCATCGGCGTCACGACCCTGCTGATCGCAGCCCTCCCGGTGATGCGCCGCGCCCTGAGCGGCTGGTGGCTGGCGCCGCCGGCGGTGTTCGTCGTGCTGGGGATGGCGCGCTGGTCGTACATCGCGACGAACTACCCCCAGACGAACGGCGCCTGACCCAGCCCTGGCGCAAGACGCTGGGACATGTTTCCGAGACGGCAGGCCATTCTGCGGCTCGTTGGATCTCCCTACGGTTGAGGACATCAACCCGAACGTCCCAGGGAGACTCCCCATGCGCGCTGTTGTCCAGAAGTCCTTCGGCGGTCCCGAAGTACTCGAAATCGTCGAGACCGAGCGACCCGAGCCGCTCGCCGCAGAGGTCCTCGTACGGGTCCACGCGAGCGCCGTGAACCCGGTCGACGTGGCCGTCAGGTCCGGCGCCTTCCCCCTCCTCGGCGAGCCGGTCTTCGGCGTCGGCTGGGACATCTCCGGCGTAGTCGAGGAAGCCGGCCCCGGGGCCCGGTTCAAGGTGGGCGACGAGGTGTACGGGATGCCGTTCTTCCCCCGGGCCGCGACCGGTTACGCCGACTACGTCGCAGCACCGTCGCGCCAGCTGGCCCGTAAGCCCGCATCCCTCGACCATGTGCACGCCGCCGCGCTCCCCCTCGCCGCGCTCACTGCCTGGCAGGGCCTGGTGAACGCGGCGAACGTGTCCGCCGGCGACCGGGTGCTGATCCACCGGGCGGCGGGCGGCGTCGGTCACCTCGCGGTGCAGATAGCGAAGGCGCGCGGTGCTCATGTGATCGCGCTGGCGAGTGCTGCCAAGCACGACTTCGTACGGGGTCTCGGAGCCGACGAGGTTATCGACTACCGGACCACCGACTTCACCGAGGCGGTGACGAACGTCGACGTGGTCTTCGACTCCAACTCCCAGGGCGAGCGTTCCCTGAACGTGCTGAAGCCCGGCGGCATGCTCGTCAGCATCATGGAGCACGGGGACCGGGAGCTCGCCGCCAAGGTCGAGGCGGCCGGGTACCGCTTCGCGGGGATCTCGGTGGAGCCGGACTACGCGTCGTTGGAGGCGATCGCCGAGCTCGTCGACGCGGGGCGGATCCGCCCGTACGTCGGCGAGACGTTCCCGCTGGCCGAGGCCGGCAAGGCGCATGAGGTGGTCGGATCTGGGCGTGCGCAGGGCAAGATCGTACTGACCGTCGTCTGAGGCAGTCTCGGGCGGCCATGAGGAGGGGGAGGACGTTGGACATCCTGACCGAAGCTCTGGCGTCGATGCGCA
Organism: Streptomyces spiramyceticus; assembly: GCF_028807635.1. Taxonomy (NCBI): domain Bacteria; kingdom Bacillati; phylum Actinomycetota; class Actinomycetes; order Kitasatosporales; family Streptomycetaceae; genus Streptomyces; species Streptomyces spiramyceticus. The sequence goes on along the minus strand of NZ_JARBAX010000001.1, from coordinate 4,237,087 downwards.
CCGGGCGTCCGACGTCCGTCCGTACGGAAGGCCGCGCGCCGTGGGGGTTGCGGCTGCCGTCCGTCGCGGGGGCGGGTTTCCATGTGGTGCTGCACGGCTCGTGCTGGCTGATCCCGCTGGAGGACGAGGAAGCACCGGCGCGACGACTGGAGCCACTGGAGCCGCTGAAGCCGATCGCGCTGAGCCCCGGCGACGTGATCTTCCTGCGCGACGGCCGCGGCCACATCCTCGCCGACGATCCCGCCACACCCGCCGAGGAGGAGAGGCCGGAGCATTTCCGTCCGGGTTCGCCGATCGCCACCGTCTCGATGGGCGGCGACGGCGCCCGTACGAGCCTGCTGTGCGGCAACTACCACCTGGACCAGGGGCGTCCGCACCCCCTGGTCCGCCAGCTGCCCGAGGTGATCCACCTGCCGACGCGGAACGGACGCCATCCCGAGCTGAGCGCGGCGGTCCAGTTGCTCGGCGCGGAGCTGGAGAACCCGCGGATCGGATCGGACGGCATTGTGCCGACCCTCATCGACTCGCTCCTGCTCTACATCCTGCGGGCCTGGCTGGAGGCCCAGCCACCGGCAGCCGCCGCCGGCTGGGCCGCCGCGCTCGGCGACTCGGCGGTCGCCCCGGCCCTGGCGGCCATCCACGAGGCCCCATCGGCGACGTGGACCGTCGAGGCGCTGGCCGACCGGGGAGGCCTCTCCCGCGCGGCTTTCGCCCGACGATTCACGACCCTCGTCGGCGAACCGCCCATGGCGTATCTGACCCGCTGGCGCATGACAACGGCCGCCAGACTGCTGCGCGAATCCGACGCACCGCTGACGACCGTCGCCTCCCGCACGGGATACGGCTCCGAGTTCGCCTTCGCGAAAGCCTTCAAACGCGAATACGGCACGGCTCCCGGCGTATACCGCCGGGAGGCGCGGGCTGCTGCCTGACAGAGGCTGACGCTCAGGCGGCCGCAGGCCTGGACACCGTGAGGAGCACCGGCCCCGTAGGTCCCGTCTCCCTCACCGCATCGATGAACACCTCGGTCGCCCAGGCGGCGACGTCCAGCGACCACTCCCGCACACCGCACCGGAAGGCCGGACCGTGCCGCAGGCCTTCCGTCTGCAACTCCCCGGCCAGCGGCAGGGACAGCCCGGCCCGTGCGGTGCCGTCGTCGGCCGGTGAAGCCTCGATGGTCATGCATCCGTACGTACGGTCCAGGGCTGAGGCGAGAATGCCGGCCATGCGCCCGGGCAGGTCCGCTCCCTCCGTACCGAGGACGGACAGGGTGAACTCACCGGACTCCCCGCCCTGTTCCGCCAGGGAAAACCAGTCAGCCGCGTTGGCAAGGTCCGCGCGGCTGTCGACAGCCAGGTCCATCGGTGCCAGCGTGTGCAGTCCCGTGAGCTGGAACTGGCCCACGCGATGGAGTACGTCACCGAGAACCGTGGCAGCCGGAAGGACCGGCAGACGCTGCCCACGCGGATCGCCCGGGACGTCGACCTGGAGCCAGGCCAGCTGCCGAACGCGTCCGTCCTGGCTCCAGTCGCCGCCTGCGTCGTTGTGGCCCCAGCGCCCGGTTTCCGGGCCTCCGGCGTGGAACGAACTCCACCCGTAGGCCATGGTCCGCTTGACCACGAGGCTGAAGGTGTCCTCTTCGAGCCCCTCGTCCTCGTACGCCCGACGAATCCAGGGCTTCAGGCCGAGGACTCCGTGAACACCGAGGATCATGGTCGATTCCGAGCCCGGTCCCAACAATGCAGTCTCCTAGAAGGCCCCGCACCAGAGTGTCTTGGTCGCCGTGATGGCCTTCTCCGGCGAGTCGGCGACACCAATGAGGTCGACGTCGATACGGCTGCGCCACTTTACCTGCATGACCCGGTTCGTACACGTCTTGCGGGCATTGGCCCGGTTGACGCTGCCACCGCCGGACTTCACGGTCTTGGAGCCGGTCGCGACCGTCTTCCACTTGTTGTCCCGGTAGTCCAGCGCCTGCAGCTCGATGGTCACCTTCGCCTTGGTGCCGGGCCCGCTGATCTTCTTCCACCATCCGTGCGCGGACGCGGTGGCGGGCGCCGTGCTGGAGATGTGAACGTGGTCGCCATTGGTGACGAACACCCCCGGCTCGGGCGGAGCCGCCTGCTCGGCAGCGCCCGCAGGAGCCGCCGCCCCGAAGGCAAGGACAAGTGCGGACGATGCCGCGGCGGCAACGATGAATTTGCGCATGACTCATTTCCCCCTGAAGACAAAACAACCATGGTCAGTGGTTTGTGCGATCAACGTACAAGATCAAGAGACCTCCGCGCAGGGAAAATTGGGAACAGACGACCGAACGCGCAGCCCACGGCAGGCCCTCACTCGATGAGTTGAAGAAAGCGCTGATTGCTCGGCCGCGCCTTGTCCGGCCCGACCACGGCGTCCCAGTGCCTGCACGTCACACCGATGAATGTCCGTACGGACTTCACATCCGCCTGTTTCCAGCTTTCGAAGCCGTACAGCCAGGCCCTGGCACGCACGGGAGCGATCCCGCTCTCCATGAGTCGTACGGCGGTGTACGCCGCATCCACCCAGGCGGGCCCGAGAGCGGGCATGGCCCAGTCCACCAGGGAGGCCGAGCCGTCGTCGCTGATCAGGATGTTGTGCGGGTTGGCATCCGTATGAAGCAGATGGTCCCCACGCAACAGACCAGCCTCCCCCGGACACAAGTACGCCCGGAATCTGGCTGCGAGCTGCGGAAAGGGCAACGCCGGAGCCCTGAGCAGCTGCATCCTGCGCAACAGAAGCGCCACGGAATCCAGATCGGGCGATCCGGGGCTCAGGTCCGCATGGCAGCCGTCGACGTAGTCGAAGACGAGGCAGTACCAGCCACCCGCCTGGATTCCCGCCCATAGAAGGCGGGGGCCGACACCCGCGACAGCGGTGTTGACCCGGGCTTCGACCGTCAGCGCGCCGACCCCCGCGCTGTCCGTCAGAAGTACACCCTTGAGGAAGACGGCCCCGGCCCGTTCAGTGTCCAGAACGAGCGCGGTCGAGCAGTTGAGCCCTTCCTCGACCACCTCTGCCGCGACCACACGGCCCGTCCGCAGCTCAACGGCCTGCCGAACGTCGTCAGGAAGTTCTTCCCACTCGACATGCGGTCCCATATGTCCCCTACCCCTGAGTCGCGCCGCACTTACGACAACGCTGCTGCCCGCTCCACTGCACCCACTCGTGGTCGCACTCACTCAGTGTGTGTTGCATCAGGGACACCCTTCCCTCGTCTCTACTCGGCGCTTCGGCGACTCGGCACGGCGCACCGCCAGCAGCGCCCAGGTGCTCTTGCCGCCCTCAGCGCGACGCGTCCAACCCCAGTCGGAGCTGAGCGCATGAACCATCGCCAGCCCCCGTCCGCATACGTCCAGTCCCGCATCTGCGACGGGACTGGGCGGCTCATCACTGGCATCCCGCACCTCGACGAGGAGCAGTCCATCGCCGTATGTCGCGGTCAGCCCGATGTCGTCTCCGGCGGTATGCACCAGAGCGTTGGCGACAAGTTCGTTCGCGACCAGAAGCGTGTCGTCGATGGCTCTGGGGATGCGCCAAGCCACCAAGCAACGCGACAACTCGTCTCTGACTCTCGCGACTTCGGACACCTCGCGCTTCAGCCCTATGGCCATCCCTTGCGTAGCCGACTCGACAAGTGGGCGTGATCTCGGCTCGACTGTTGTCACTCCCTTGTGGGGGCGTCTCATGTGCTCGGCTTCCTTCCTGCGTCCGAGAGGTTGGGCGGACACAAACAGGCAACCGTGGTGCAGCCCGACTGGGTATCCCATGAGAGACCTCAGGCTGGTCAAAGTGGTAAAGGCTCGTTTCCCCGCTACGCCTCCACACGCATGGGTACGGTCTAGCCAATTGCCCACCCTTGCAGGGGTATTGCGGCTACTTTCGTCGTTCTGCGCGGGCAGCAGCCTGACAGGCTCAAGCCCTGAGATTCGGCAAGGTGGCAACAGGCCATCGGACATACGAGGGCGCATCATGGCGCGTACACGAAATGAGCATCTCGCAGCACTGCTGGCGGAAGCGGGCTGGTCACGGGCCCAGGCAGCGGCTGCATTCATTCGCGTTGCCCAAGAGAGCAAGTTGGACGACTTCACCCATATTGGACGCGGGCACATCACCATGTGGGTGGGCGGGACCATGCCTTCGGGTCAGGCACCCATAGTCTTGTGCCAGGCACTGTCCCGCCGCCTGAAGCGTCCAATCACCCCGGAGGAACTCGGGTTCTCAGATCCCACCCCTCCCACTCAGAGCGCACTGGACTGGCATATCGACCCATTGATCGTGCTGCCCGACCTCGGGAGATCCGATTTGAACGCGGACCGGCGAAGCCTTCTGACAGGCGCGGTGTACTCGATCACTGCACTGGCGCTGCCGCGAGAAGACTGGTGGGTGGAGATGGCCTCCAGCCAGCCCCTCAGCCCTGTCGACTCACGACGGGTAGGGCGCGGAGACGTGGCAATCGTCCAGGACATGACGGCAGCCTTTTCGCGGGTCGATCAGCAGCGCGGCGGGGGCCACGGTCGGCGAGCTCTCGTCGAATATCTGCGTACGGATGTCACCAGCTTCCTGCACGGCCATTTCGCGAGCGAGCACGTACGACGGGAGATGTATTCGGCAGCGGGTGAACTTTCCTACCTGTCGGGCTGGATGGCGTTCGACAATGGTGACCACGCGTTGGCCCAGAAGTACTTCACCCTGGCGGTAAAGCTCGCGGCGCAGGCCGACGACCCGCCATTGAGCGGTCACATCCTGCGCGCGATGGCTCACCAAGCCATCGATCTCGGCTTCCATCAGCAGGGCCTGGACCTCGCGTCTGCCTCCATGGAAGGGCAGCGCTACGCAGCAGCCACGCCCCGGGAGAGAGCGCTGCTGGGCGTCGTGTACGCCCGAAGCCTCGCCGCCATTGGCAAGAAACGGGCTGCTGCGAAGGCCCTGCTGAACGCCGAGGACGATCTGTCGTCAGCGGGGCCGGGGATACAGGAACCAAACCGCACGTTCTTCTTCGCGGAGGCTTCGCTGGCTCACGAGACGGCCTGCACTTTGCGGGAATGCGGAGACCGCGAAGGCGCTGTCCGTGAGTTCAATCGCAGCGTACGGACCCGCAAGGCCACCACCTTCCGCCGGACCCACTTGGTGACGCTTGGCTATCTCGGGGCGGTTCAGGTGGCCGGGGGAAGGGTTGAGGAGGCATGCGCGACATGGAGCCGAGCGCTTGATGCGATGGAGGACGGCGTCTATTCGGGTCGCGCCCGGCAAGCGGTCATCGATATCCGCCGACTGCTTTCCCCGTACCGGAACCGAGGAGTGCCCGCTGCGGCCCGGCTGAGCGCCCGCGCGACCGGCTATCTCAGCCAAGTAGATTAACCGCGCAACGTCGAAGAATGAGGAGGGCGCGTGACTCAGTCGCTGGAGATCAAGCCCATTGGCACGGTGGTCGGAGGGCGCGTTGAACCCACCGACGACCACTGGGGCGGGACCACGTCGATCATCCGTCTCAACCCCGGCTTCCCGGTCGAGTCGGTGCAGGGGATCGAGGAGTTCTCGCATCTGGTGGTGACCTGGCATTTCCACAAGGCCTCGCCCGACGACGTCGCCCTTCACGCCCGCAGCCCGCGCAACAACCCGGCCTGGCCGGCGACCGGCACCTTCGTACACCGCAACCACCGCCGGCCGAATCAGCTGGCCGTGAGCTTCCCCCGGCTGCTCAAGGCCGACGGACTGGATCTGCACGTGACCGACCTGGACGCCATCGACGGGACCCCGGTCTACGACCTCGCCCCGTACTTCGCCGAGTTCGGACCGCGCGGTGATCAGCGGCAGCCCGCGTGGCCCGGCGAGATGCTGGGGGATTACTGGGCGCCGCCGCCCCGGTGAGATCCGGGATTCGGGGCTCGGGATCCGAGCGCCTTCTTAACGGAATGGGTGGTCGGCTCAACCCACCCACCCTCCCAATTGGCCCCCGTGGCACCGAAGGTGACTTTTCGTGATCGGCTTGCCACGGGGTGTTGCGAGCGCTTAGCGTTCGCGACAACAAACAACCCCGACCAGGTGTTAGCGCACCTGACCGGGGTCTGACCTACAAGATCCGTGGAGCGATCTCGTGGCTTCTGAAGACTTTAACGCTGCCCTGCCCGCGTCCGCACACCCCCTGGCCAAGCCGGGGTACGGCAAACGCAACGTCCCCGGGCAAGCGGTGCGACGCAAGGGTGAGTTCGATCATCTGCCCGCCCGAGAGGCGGCCATCGCCGCCTACCTGGACCGGTTGCCCGAGGGCGCCGCGATGGACGTGAAAACGCTGGCCAAGCACCTGCCCCGGTACGGACAGCAGGCGGTTGCTTCCGCGCTCGTTGCTCTCACCCGCGCCGGGCACCTGCGGCGGCTGCGCGTGCCGCTCGGCGAAGGGCTGACCCAGTGGGTGTTCCACACCTACTTCAGCCGCACCGCGCGCGACCGCGACTGGTGGCTGCGGTTCCTCAGCGGCGACGTACCGCCGGAGGAGGCGGCGGCGCCGGCCGTGCGTTCCGATGCGTACGGCGCGCTTGCCCAATTGGGCGGCTGCGATGTGCGGCTGACGCTGTCCGCCGCGGAGTGCCTCGCGCTCGAAGAGCTCGCCGCGCAGTGGCTTGCGCGGGGAATCACCCCGGACCAGCTGCTGCGGTCGCTCTGCGCCGGGCTGCCGGATCAGGTTCACTCTCCCGGGGCCTTCGTCCGACGCCGACTGCGGGACAAGATGCCGCCGAGTATGCCCGTACGGCCCGCTGTGCCGGGGCCTTCGCGGCGGCAGGTCCTGGTGGAGTGCGCGGAGTGCGGCGCACCCGGGCTGCCTGAGCTGTTGCCGGACGGGCTGTGCAAGAGGTGCCGGGGAGACGGCGGAGGGGGCGAGTCCGGCTGCGAGTCCGGCGGCCATGCGGAGGATGTACGTCGGAGAGTGGCGGCGCTCAGGGCGTGTCTTTGACCGTCGCCCCTCGCCCAGGGCCGACCGTCCGGGCGGGCGTCAGTTGCCGGACGCGTACATGTTCTAGGTTTGCGTTCATGTCAAACAGCCACCTCAGCAGCCTGTTCGAGGACCTGCGCGCCGATGCCGTGCGCGACGCCGCCGAACTGCGCGAGCTGTACCAATTGCCCGGTGAAGCCGCCGTACGCAAGCAGATGGACCGCCTCACCGACAAGACGCGGCAGCTCATCGCGTGCGCCTCGCTGGTGTTCATCTCCAGCGCCGATGCCGAGGGGAACTGCGACAACACTCCGCGCGGCGGGCCCGCCGGGTTTGTGTCCGTGCTTGATGAGCGGACGCTGGCGATACCGGACGCCACCGGCAACAAGCGGCTGGACACCTGGCAGAACGTGCTGGAGACCGGCCGGGTCGGGCTGCTGTTCGTCATACCCGGCCGCACCAGCACCCTGCGCGTCAATGGTCGCGCCTGTGTGTCCGCCCGGCCGGAGCTGCTCTCTCAGCTGACCGCCGTGGGCAAGCCGCCGGTCAGCGCGCTGGTGGTGGGCATCGAAGAGGTGTACCCGCACTGCCCCAAGGCGCTGCTGCGCAGTTCCGCGTGGAAGCCCGAGGAGTGGCTGCCCGCCGATGCGCAGCCCAGCTCGGCCGAGGTGACTCTCAGCCAGTTGCGGATGCCCGGTCTGACCATCGACGACGTCCTGCAGTCGGAGGCGGACTCCCTCAAGTACCGGTACGAGTAGAGGCGAGTAAGGGATTGACATTCGAGGTGCGTCAATCGGCGTGATCTTGGTGTTGGACCCGGGCAGGTGGCCCGCGGTGGAATGTTCGCGGCCGGTCAAGCAGGGCGGCCCTGGTCGGAGGGACGGTTGTGAGCGACGACATCTTCTGTACGCAGGCGGGTTGGGTACTCGGGCATCGCGCTGTGCCGGGCGTCGTCGCCGTCCTCGGAATTCCTTACGCCGCCCCGCCGTTCGGCGCCAATCGGTTCCGCGAGCCACGCCCCGCAGCGGCGTGGAGCGGTGTCCGGGACTGCGGCCGGTACGGTCCGATCGCCCCGCAGTCGGCCGAGCTGCCGGGCTCGCCGACCTGGTCGCCCAGTCACGAGGACATCCTCAGCGTCAATGTCTGGACGCCGGATGCCGATGGGCGGCGCCTGCCCGTTCTCGTCTGGATACACGGCGGTGCCTACACCTTCGGATCCTCCGCCCAGCCCGACTTCGACGGCACCGCGCTCGCCCGCGCCGGGCTCGTCGTCGTCACGCTCAACTACCGGCTGGGGTTCGAGGGGTTCGGCCGTATACCTGGCGGTGGAACCTCCTTCCCGGACAACCGGGGGCTGCTGGACCAGGTCGCCGCCCTGCGCTGGGTCCGCGACAACATCGCTGCCTTCGGCGGCGACCCCGGCAACGTCACGGTGGCCGGGCAGTCCTCGGGGGCCGCTTCCGTCGCCTGCCTGATGGTGATGGAACGCGCCCGCGGTCTGTTCCACCGCGCCATCGCCCACAGCGTCGCCAGGCCCTGCTACTCGCCCGGACTCGCCGACGCGACCACCCGCGAAGTCGCCGCAGCGGCGGGCTGCCCCGCCACCGCCGAGGGGTTGGCTGCTGCGACCCCGCAGGCGCTGGTCCGCGCCTCGGACCAGGTGGTCGACAGGTACCGCAAGGACCCCAGTTCCGGTAACCGCCACTACGACCCCGTGATCTACGCCCCGGTGGTCGACGGCGATGTCCTCCCTCATGACCCGCTCGCGGGCGTGGCCGCCGGTGCCGCCGTCGGCGTGGATCTGCTGGTGTGCCACACCACCGAGGAGTACTGGCTGCTCGACGCCGTCGGCAGCAGCGCCAAGGTGACGACGGATGAGCAACTCGCACAGTTCGCAAAGGACTTCGGGCTGCCTGACGGCCTGGTCACCGGCTACCACGACCTCATGCCCGACGCCCCGGTGCTCAACGTCTACCTCGCGGTCTTCGGCGACCTTCTCTTCGGCGAGTACAGCAGCCGGCTCGCCGAGCAACACGCCAAGGCTGGTGGCCGCGCGTTCATGTCGCACTTCGCCCGTCGGCGTACGGGGACAGAGGGGGCGGCGGCGGTACGCGCCTGGCACTGCGCGGACATTCCCTTCGCCTTCGGGAACATCGACGACGAGCGCCTCGCATTCCTCATCGGCGGCCCGCCCAACCCCGCGGACCACCGGCTGTCACGGTCGATGGTCCGGGCGTGGGCCGACTTCGCCGCCACCGGCGACCCGGGCTGGGCGCCGGTCGAGGACGCCACCACCCCCGTCAAGATCTGGAACACCGACGACGGTCTGGCGTACGACGAGCGGGTCGGCGTACGTGCGCTGTGGAGCCCTGCCGAGTTCCCGGTGATGCGTCCTTGACGTCAGTCGGGGCATCGGGCGGCGGCCACATGCCTGTTCCCGCCGCCCGATGTGCCAGCGTCCAGTCGGGGTTGCCGGTTACTTCTCCGGCAGCCGGTCCAGGATCCAGCTGCCCAGTTCCGGCGTCATCTGCGAGTGCATGGTGTTCGTTGACGAGCACATGAACTCGTCGAGGTCGCTCTCGTCCTGCGAGAGCGCGCTGACGGCCTCCTGCAGCGTCTCCGGGCCGATGTCCCGGATCGAGACCGCGCTGATCGTCGGTACGAAGCAGATCGAGGGGTGGTACGCGACCGCCTTCATGCCCAGCAGCGGTTTCGTCAGGTTGTGCGCGGCGATGCCGAACGACTCCAGCATGCCGCCGGCCGCCCCGTCCAGCGCCGGGAGGCCTGCGCCGCCCACCTCCTTCTCCTGGAGCAGGCCCTTGAGGTAGGCGACGACGACCGAGTCGTCGGGGGTCTGGCTCCGCAGGGTGGTGGGCGTGAAGTAGCCCTCCGTGCACTCCAGCGCCTTCGCGCCGGGCGGTACGCCGTTACCGCGGCCACGGCCGTCGCCGTTGGCCACCGCGATCTTGTGCGGCATCATCGGCCACTCCCCCGCCTCGCGCAGCGCGAGGCGGAATTCACGGCGCATCCGGTCCTCGGCCGGCGTGCCGTCCACGGTCGACATGTGCCGCCACAGCAGTTCCCGCGAGGCGGGGCTGTTGATCTGCCTGCTCAGCTTCGGGATGCCGGTCATGAAGTGGGCGAGCGCCTGGAGGGAGACGGGGATCCACGCGCCGCGGTGCGGGGTGTCGTAGCTGAAGTACAGCGACGTCTCGTGGTCGACCCGGTCGAACTCCATTCTGGCGAGCGCGTAGCGGGTGATGAGTCCGCCCATGCTGAAGCCGCCGACCGTCAGCGTCGCGGTGCCGGAGCGCTCGGCGATGGCCTTGAGGATGCAGGCCCGCGCGACCTTGGCGTTGTCGAGGAGCGGCGCGGAGCGCTCTTCGTAGCCGAGGAGGATCAGGTCGTAGCCGCGGTGGGAGAGCTCGGTCGCGAACGGGTAGTTCTTGTTGTTCAGTCCGTCCCAGAACTCGTCCATGTCGGACCGGCCGGAGTTGAACCCGTCCGAGATGATCACCGGCTTCTCCAGCCGCGTACGGTCCTTCGCGTAGTACACCCGCGCGAAGCCGCCCAGTCTGGTGCGCTCGGCCGGGAAGATCCATTCGGCGTCGGGGGCGGGAGCGGCCGGCACGGTCGCAGCACCTTCGCGATCCCACAAACCCCAAGTCTGAACAGGCAGTTCGCTCATGACACACCCTTCTCATGCACATGGAATGGAGTGACCGTCACGCTGCGGCGAACCTAACCTGCCGACGGCCTCACCCGGGTGTGTGCGGGAGCAATGCCTCGAAGTTGGCCGATACCGGACCGGCCCGTCACGGCGCCGCCGGTACCCCGGCGGCGCCGCGTCACACGCCTACGGCTTGGGAAGTACGCAGCCGGGGCGGGTCAGGTCGATCTTGTTCCCGGTGCCGATGCACGCCACGAAGCCGTACGTCTGCTGGGCGTAATTGATGCCCTTGCGCACGGTGACGTTTCCGCTCTCGTCGACCTCGCACGGGTTGTTGTCCGTGCAGCGGGCGCCGTCCTCGTTGCCCGTGTTGTTCACGGCGACGACCTTGCCCGTGGCGGTGTCGATCACGGGCGAGCCCGAGGTGCCGCCGATGGTCTTGCAGGCGGAGGTGTAGCGGACCGAGTCCTTCCAGGTCCACGCGCCTTCCTTGAGGCGGTACGCGAAGCCGTCGATGCTGCAGCTGTAGATCCGCTTCCAGTAGCCGGAGACGACCTTGATGGCCGTGCCCTGCGCCGGGCGGGCGGCGTTCAGCTCCAGCGCCTTGATGCCGTAGCTGTTCTGTATCTGGGCGTACGTGGTGGTGAGTTCGTACAGCGAGGCGTCTGTGTCGGTCATCGTCGCGTACGCGATCTTGCTTGCGCGGAGCGTCGCGACCTTACTGCCGGAGGAGTTGAGCAGGCTGAAGGTACGGGAGGAGGGCTGGTCGACGATGACCTCGCCCGGGCCGGGGAAGCCGGTCTCCAGGCAGTGGCCGTTGGACAGGACGAGCGCGGGGTCGTCCGGCTGGGAATCGGGCGTACGCACAACAGAGCCGGAACAGTTGCTGAGCGCCACCGTTCCGGCGAAGTCGACCGCCTTGGCGGCCGGTTGGGGCTTGACGAGAGTCTCCGCGGCTGCGGGCGCCGCCCCTGCTCCGAGGAGAAGGAGGGCGAAGAGCGCGCCGACGAGAGGCTTCTTCATGTGGGGGTCCCCTCTTTGTTGCCTCTGTGACCGAAGTTGCGCAACCGGAGTTGCGCTCGGTTTGTCATGGGCATTGTTGGGGGATTCGGTGCGGCGGACAAGACCCCTGGAGCGCAGCCGATTCGGGCTATTGCGGTTCGACGATCTGCCCGATCTGCTCGGGCCACCCTGGTCGCCAACGCTCCACGTAGTCGGCGAAGTCGTCGCACCGGTAGGCGGGATCCAGCGGCCTCAGGCGTATCTGTTGCGGCTCGTCCGCTGCCCACCACACCTCGAACCGAGTGACCGTTCCTTCAACGGGCCACCGCTCCTCGGCCCTTGTCCTCGGCAGGTGAACGACATCGACGAAGCCGCCCACGTCAAGCCCGATGTCCACGAAGATGCCGATCACCCCGGGCTTGGGCACTTTGACGACGGTGCCGGTGAAGACCTGGCCGAAGCGCAACTCACCACGGATCCGGCGCCACTGCGCGTCGCTGATCACAGCGTTGCGTCGACTCGCGTCGAGCGGCTGTACAGCACCACCATTGCCGTCACCGCCGCCGCCAGCAGCGCGTACCGGCGCCCGCAGGCGTGCCGGGTCACCTGTCGTGGCCCTTGCCGGGGGCGTCGGGGGCGGCGGGGGTGCCACGTCCGGGGGTGCCACCGGTGCGGACGACGCCGATCAGCACGGCCACGTATTTCATGAGGCGGTTGCGGCGCCCCGACGCGTCGACGAAGACCGCGTTGTCCTGGTGGCTCATGGGCGCGGATTGTAAGGACTTCGGGGCGCCGGGAGTAGCTGGGGCCGATAATGGGGCATATCGACCACCGCTCGGGCCGATGAATAACCTTTCACGCCATGAGCAGTGAGACGAAAGACAGCAACGGCACCCTTCTGACGGGCGGTGATTCCGTAAACCTGATCAAGGATTTGAAGGTAAAAGGCACTTCGGAGACCCTGAAACGCGGAACGTTGGTAAAAACATCCGCCTTACCGGTAAGCCCGACGAGATCGAATGCAACACGAAGAAGGTCAAGGGCCTCGTCCTCAAGACCGCATTTCTGGAGAAGGCTTGAGACAAGGACCGACACCCGGCCTGACACCCACGTGGCCAAAAACACGGAGCGCGTCCCGTTACGCGCCCGTAAGGTTGCCGTCATGCAGGTGATCCAGTCGACGAAGCTCGCAAACGTCTGTTACGAAATCCGCGGCCCCGTGCTCCAGGAGGCGATGCGGCTCGAAGCGGCGGGTCACCGCATCCTCAAGCTCAACACCGGCAACCCGGCGGCCTTCGGCTTCGAGTGCCCGCCCGAGATTCTGGAGGACATCCTCCGCAATCTCGCGGGCGCGCACGGGTACGGCGACGCGAAGGGGCTCCTGGCGGCGCGGCGCGCGGTCATGCAGCATTACCAGACCAAGGGCATCGACCTGGACGTCGAGGACATCTACCTCGGCAACGGCGTCTCCGAGCTGATCCAGATGTCGATGCAGGCGCTGCTCGACGACGGCGACGAGGTGCTCGTACCGGCGCCGGACTATCCGCTGTGGACCGCGTCGGTCTCGCTGGCGGGCGGCACCGCCGTGCACTACCGGTGCGACGAGCAGGCCGACTGGATGCCGGACCTCGCCGACATCGAGCGCAAGATCACGGACCGCACCAAGGCCCTCGTCATCATCAACCCGAACAATCCGACGGGCGCGGTGTACGACGACGAGATGCTGCGCGGTCTGACAGAGATCGCCCGGCGGCACAAGCTGGTCGTCTGCTCCGACGAGATCTACGACCGGATTCTGTACGACGGCGCGACGCACACGCCGACCGCCGCCGTCGCGCCCGACCTGCTGACGCTCACCTTCAACGGGCTTTCGAAGAATTACCGCATCGCGGGATACCGGTCCGGCTGGCTGGCCGTCTGCGGCCCGAAGGCGCACGCCTCCTCGTACATCGAGGGGCTGACGATCCTCGCCAATATGCGGCTGTGCGCCAATATGCCGGCGCAGCACGCGGTGGCGACGGCGCTCGGCGGGCGGCAGTCGATCGAGGACCTGGTGCTGCCGGGCGGGCGGATCCTGGAGCAGCGGAACACGGCGTACGAGCTGCTGACCCAGATTCCGGGCGTCACGTGCGTGAAGCCGAAGGGTGCGCTGTACCTCTTCCCGCGTCTCGACCCGAAGGTCTACAAGATCAAGGACGACCGGGAGATGGTCCTCGACCTGCTGAGGGCGGAGAAGATCATGGTCGTGCACGGCAGCGGTTTCAACTGGCCGGAGCCCGATCACTTCCGGATCGTGACGCTGCCGGCGGCGAAGGATCTGGCGGATGCGGTGACTCGGATCGGGCGCTTCCTGGACGGGTACGGGCAGCCGTAGGCGATCACAGACTCGCCCCGACTCGGCTCAACTTTAGACAGAATCTAATGTAGGCTGGTGTCCTGACCCTGGCAGGAGGCCTTCCCATGTACGAGCCGATCCGCAGCAAGTCGGTCCACCGCATGGCCGTCGACCAGGCCGACTTCCCGCACCGCAGCCGTGAGGAAGAGCTGGACATCCAGCTCGCCGGGCATCTCGCGGCGCTCCTCGCCGTCACCGACGAGCTCGGCCTCGACGCCGCGGCCGAGCGCATTGCCACCGAGGTGGCCAGGCTGCGCGGAGCCCCGCCGGCCAGGCACGCCGGTCTCACCCACGCGGCCCCGGCCGCGCTCCACCGCCGCGCACACGAGCTGGCGGGCCGCGCGCTCGTCGTGGCGGCGTCGCGCGCGGACACCGCGGCCGCGATTCTCGCCGCCGAGCGCATGGATGCGCACGCGGCTGCGCTCGCCGACCTCGATCTGGTCGGCGCCCACTGACGGCCCCGGTTCGTAGGCCGCAGAGGCCCACGAACCGGGTGCCACAAATCGCAACCATCAATTGAGCAACCCCACACGGCGAGCAGCCACATCCGCGAGTGGGGGTACCCCCGGACGGAGTCTGGGGGAGGCAACGGTTTAGGCGCAAAGAGGCGCCCCCCCGAAACCGTGAGGGGGCTTCGGGGGGCTCTGCCGCGGCGGGCCCGTGACCCCACAGGTCAGGGCGGATGTCAGGAAGGCCCGGCCGCGGGGCTCTTGGTGAGCCGGGGATCAGCCCAGGCGCTCGACCAGTGCGCGGTACTCGTCCCACAGCTCCTTCGGGGCGTGGTCACCGAAGGTGTTGAGGTGCTCGGGGATCAGCGCGGCCTCTTCGCGCCAGACCTCCTTGTCGACGGAGAGCAGGAAGTCCAGGTCGGACTCCGGCAGGTCCAGGCCCTCCGTGTCCAGCGCGCCCTTCGCCGGCAGAATGCCGATCGGCGTCTCGACGCCCTCGGCCTTGCCCTCCAGGCGCTCCACGATCCACTTGAGCACGCGGCTGTTCTCGCCGAAGCCGGGCCACACGAACTTGCCCGCGTCGTTCTTGCGGAACCAGTTGACGTAGTAGATCTTCGGGAGCTTGGACTGGTCCTTGTCCGCACCGACCTTGACCCAGTGGCCCATGTAGTCGCCCATGTTGTAGCCGCAGAACGGCAGCATGGCGAACGGGTCGCGGCGCAGCTCGCCCACCTTGCCCTCGGCGGCGGCGGTCTTCTCGGACGCGACGT
The DNA here is from genome assembly GCF_028807635.1 of Streptomyces spiramyceticus. Taxonomy (NCBI): domain Bacteria; kingdom Bacillati; phylum Actinomycetota; class Actinomycetes; order Kitasatosporales; family Streptomycetaceae; genus Streptomyces; species Streptomyces spiramyceticus. The sequence goes on along the minus strand of NZ_JARBAX010000001.1, from coordinate 4,221,846 downwards.
TCGCGCCGAGGAAGACACCGTGCTGCCAGTTGAAGGACTCAGTCACCAGCGGCACGGCCGTGGCGCGGCGGCCGCCGAAGAGGATCGCCGAGATCGGTACGCCCTTGGGGTCCTCCCACTCGGGCGCGATGATCGGGCACTGGCCCGCCGGGACGGTGAAGCGGGCGTTGGGGTGGGCGGCGGGGGTGCCGGACTCGGGGGTCCAGTCGTTGCCCTTCCAGTCCGTGAGGTGCGCGGGCGCCTCCTCGGTCATGCCCTCCCACCACACGTCGTTGTCGTCGGTGAGCGCGACGTTCGTGAAGACCGAGTTGCCCCACATGGTCTTCATGGCGTTGGCGTTGGTGTGCTCGCCGGTGCCGGGCGCGACGCCGAAGAAGCCGGCCTCGGGGTTGATCGCGTACAGCCGGCCGTCCTCGCCGAACCGCATCCAGGCGATGTCGTCACCGATGGTCTCGACGGTCCAGCCGGAGATCGTGGGCTCCAGCATGGCGAGGTTGGTCTTGCCGCAGGCGGACGGGAAGGCCGCGGCAACGTACTTCGACTCGCCCCTCGGCGGCGTCAGCTTGAGGATCAGCATGTGCTCGGCCAGCCAGCCCTCGTCGCGCGCCATGACGGACGCGATGCGCAGGGCGTAGCACTTCTTGCCGAGCAGGGCGTTGCCGCCGTAGCCCGAGCCGTACGACCAGATCTCGCGGTCCTCGGGGAAGTGCGAGATGTACTTCGTGGAGTTGCACGGCCACGGCACGTCGGCCTCGCCCTCGGCGAGCGGGGCGCCGAGGGTGTGGACGGCCTTGACGAAGAAGCCGTCGGTGCCGAGCTCGTCGAGGACGGCCTGGCCCATACGGGTCATGGTGCGCATCGAGACGGCGACGTACGCGGAGTCCGTGATCTCGACGCCGATGGCGGAGAGCGGCGAGCCGACGGGGCCCATGCAGAACGGGACGACGTACATCGTGCGGCCGCGCATCGAGCCGCGGAAGACACCCTTCTCGCCCGAGAAGATCTCGCGCATCTCTGCGGGGGCCTTCCAGTGGTTCGTCGGGCCCGCGTCCTCTTCCTTCTCGGAGCAGATGAAGGTGCGGTCCTCGACGCGGGCGACGTCGCTCGGGTCGGAGGCGGCGTAGTACGAGTTCGGGCGCTTGACCGGGTCCAGCTTCTTGAACGTGCCCCTGGCCACGAGCTCCTCGGCGAGGCGCTGGTACTCGGCCTCCGAGCCGTCGCACCAGACGACCTGGGCGGGCTCGGTGAGGGCTGCGATCTCGTCGACCCAGGAGATCAGCTCCTGGTGGTTCGTCGGAAGGGTGGTGGGAGCCGCGTTGTCGCGCGCCACGGTTGCTCCTAAATGAGGGGTTTTTTAGATGTATGCCCCTTGGGGGCCTCGACCCGGACGCTTTACGGCGTTGATTCTTTGGCGCTCATCCGGTGCCGACCGCACTCATCTGATGATCCGTGCCGCGCGCCCATATGTCCAGAGGACCTCTCACGTGAGCATCACCACTCAATACGGGGGTACCGACGCGTAACCTACGGTGGCGTAGCTAGGATTGCCGCCATGACGACCGCCGAGACCGACCTCTCCAGCCTGGTCAAGCCGAAGCTGCGCGGCTGGCTGCACGCCGGCATGTTCCCCGCCGTGGTCGTCGCCGGGCTGGTGCTCATCGCCCTTGCGGACTCCACCCGCGCCCGCGTGGCCTGCGCGATCTACATCCTGACGGCCTGTCTGCTCTTCGGCATCAGCGCGATCTACCACCGCGGGACCTGGGGTCCGCGCGGCGAAGCCATCCTGCGCAGACTCGACCACGCCAATATCTTTCTCATCATCGCGGGCACCTACACGCCCCTCACGATGCTCCTGCTCCCCGACTCCACCGGCCGCACGCTCCTGTGGGCGGTCTGGGGGGCGGCACTCGCGGGCATAGCCTTCCGGGTCTTCTGGGTCGGCGCCCCGCGCTGGCTCTACACCCCTTGTTACATCGCGATGGGCTGGGCGGCCGTCTTCTTCCTTCCCGACTTCATGCGAGCAGGCGGAATCGCCGTACTCGTCCTGGTCATCGTCGGCGGCCTGCTCTACAGCGCCGGCGGCGTGATCTACGGCCTCAAGCGCCCCAACCCGTCGCCGCGCTGGTTCGGATTCCACGAGGTGTTCCACTCCCTGACGCTGGCCGCCTTCGTCGCGCATTACGTCGGCATCTCGCTCGTCGCCTACCAGGCCTGATGGCCGGCAGGCCCTGCAGCACGCCCTCGACGCCGAGCCCGACGAGATGCTGCTGCGCACGAGGCTGGTCGAAGTGCCCGCCGTACGCGCCCGGATGATAGCCGAGGGCAGCCGGCAGGACGACCTGATCGCGCTGGTCGACCGCGCGCTGGACACCCTCAAGGGCGACTTCACACTCTGAGCGGACCGACCACCATCCCGGCTGCGAGGTCGTGCTGATCCTCGACCACGACGCCCCCGGCACCGCGCCATCGCACACCAACTGGCCGCCGAACACCCGCATTTGACCCAGGCCGTCGTGGACACCCACGAGGTCAAGAACAAGCCCCGCGCCCTCAACACCGCGCTGCCGTACGCCCGGGGCGACATCATCGGCGTCTTCGACGCGGAGGACATCGTCCACCACGAACTTCTCAGCCACGTCGACTTCGACTTCTGGCGTGACAACGCGGACGTGGTGTGGGGCGGCGTGCAGCTCGTCAACTTCGACACCAGCTGGTACAGCGTCTCAGATGAGCTTAGGCTTTCCTGGGCGGGCTGGGTCTTCGGCCCGGCCTTGAAGGAAAAGAGGTCTCGGCCCTGGCCGCCCGCGTGGTGTGACGGGGGTGGCGTGGGTGTGCAGGTGGAAGCCTGCGCCGAGTCTCGCCCCGCACGGCTGGTGTGACTGCCGGGTGGGGGTGCTCATCGTGTGCGGTGCCTGCCCCCTGCGCCGCCGCTGGGTGCGGTGGGTTGGGGACTGGGGCGGCCGCCCCGCCGGACGCTTTCCACCCGGGCCCGCAGTATGCGCTGCGGGTGTTGCGGGTGGGGCGGGGACCCTGCGTCGCTGCCTGGGCACAGGGCGGTTTCTCGTCGGCCCCGCCTTCGTCCGGTCCACAACAGCAGGCTGCTGTGGCACAGACATGGTGGCGGGTCCGGGGCGAGGGGTGTGTTGGACCGGGAGGTCCAACTCCTGAACGGTGCGGCGGATCACATACGTGCCACTCGCCCGGTCCAGGACGGTCAGATGCTGATGTTGCAGACCGCGGGCTCCGATGCGCTGCCAGGCCGCCACATCACGGTCGACGCTGTAAGCGCAGGCCGTATTGGGGCAGCTCGCCCACTTCCAGCCCGGGGTCGTACGGTCCGGGGCGGTGCGGTGCCGGAAGGCGGTGAGGCACCTGGGGCAGTATTTCGAGGTGCCCCGGGCCGGGACAATCACCACCGCGATCCCGTACTTCATGGCCTGGTGGCGGGTACGGGCCACGATCTGCCCACGCACGGACTGCGAGAGGCGGGTGTTGAGGGTACGGCCCTTGCCGCGCACCTCCATGTCCCGCAGATCCTCCAGATAGATCACCGACGTATCAGCCGCCCGCGCCTGGGTGACCATGAAACGCGCGGCGGCCTGGGCAAGCTGCTCGTTCAGGCGTTTGCGGCGTCGGCCGACCGCCGCGTACTCGGCCCGCAGTACCGCCAGCTTCGCCACGATGAGTGGGTCGGCGCGCCACCCTCGTGCGGTCCGGCCGTCGATCAGGGACTGGAGGCGAGCGGCCTTGGCCCACAACCGCTCGGCCAGCACACGCAGCCGGTCGGCCTTCGCCAGCACCCCGCTGGTGCGGAAGAACACCGGTCGGCCATCGGTGAGAACAGTCGGCTGCACCCCGCCGGACAGTGCCAGAACCCCGCCGGTGAGCAGGGTGTTCAGCCCGTAGTCGAAGGCCACCGCCCGTACGTGGCCGTTGCGGCGGGTCTTGGGGACGGCGGTGGTGTGGGCGACATCCAGCCGCAGCCTGCCGCTGCGCAGCCGCAGGGTGGGCATATGGAGTGCCGCGGTGTGCGCGATGGTCGGCGGCAGCCGGAACCGGATCAGCACCGGGTGCCAGTCGGTGCGAGTACGCGGGTCGGGCCGCACCGGCAACCGCACCGTCAACACCGCAAAGCGGGCAGGATCCTCCTCACACCGGGCCAAGGTAGCCAGCTGCTTGTCGGCGGCGGCCAGCACCACTTGATACCCGCCACCGGGCGGATCCTCCAGCTCACACAGTTCAGCGGGCAGCCGACCCTGGGCGGCATGGAAGGCCCCGATCTGCCGGGTGCGTGCACGCACCACCGAGGCCGCCACCGCACCTCCGTCCGGCAGCGCCGCCCGCAGCGCCGCCCACTCGGTATCGGAGCGCTTCAGCGGGTCAGGGCCGGTGGGCCAGGTCACCAGCAGCGCATCGGTGATCTCGGCACGCCACCACGCCGAGCGCAGCGCCCGTCCGGCCTGCTCCTCCGCGATCCGGCGCACCCGGTCGGGGACGTATACGCCCTGCGGCGCACTCGCGGTCCAGCCCAGGGTGCGTAACGCCATCCACGCATTGGACGGCAGCTTCTCCCCTGATGGCGCCTGCCCGGAGGCGAGTTGAGCCAGGTCGGGGCGGTTGAAGTGGGCGCCGGTCACCACCTCGCACATGGTCTCGATCAGATCGGTAAGCCAGCCCGCGCGCCCGGCCAGCGCACCGGAGTCCAGGACCTCACCGGTGACCGTGTCCAGGGCACGGAACGCGGACGCCGACGCGCAAGCCACCCGCTCCGTCTCCCCCTCGCTCAGCTGAATCTTCCGCCGCACCCCCGCACCCCCTGCCCGGTCTCCCAACGATCCGTTGTCCGATCGTCGGACTCACGTACTCAACGCGCCCGCACCCACAAAGGTCACGCACCCCGAAGGGCGCCGCAAAGAGCAGAGGTACTTCTTCTGGTTCCGCAGCCGGCTGCATCTGGTGTCATGATTCCGGCCGGTCTGCTGCTGGCCTGGGTCGGCGGCGTACCACTGCCCATCGCGATGATCGCCTGGCTGCCGATGGTTCCGATGGCCGCCATGACGGTCTTCGAAGCGGTCGCGCTGCACGACTTCGGGCGCGAGTACGGTTTCCGGATCGGCCCGTGGCAGTACGTGAAGCTGACCGTCGGAGGGCCGCTGTACGCGGTCGTGCTCGCGGCGGCTGCGCTGCGTGCGGTCTGGCGGGAGTACACCGGGCGCAGGGACTGGGAGCTGACGTCCCACATCGGCGCGCACCTGAGCACGGCCCCACAGCAGCGGCAACAGCAGGAGGTTCGGTGACGCCGGAGTCGGCCGATGTGTCCATAGTCGTGCCGACCTTCAACGAGGCCGACAACATCCGGGAGTTGCTGCGCAGAATCGGCACGGCCGTCACCTCGGCGGGTGTCACCGCCGAGGTGATCTTCGCCGACGACTCGACGGACCACACCTGCGAGGTCATCGAGGAGGCGGCGGGGTCGAGCCCGCTGCCCGTCGTTCTGCACCACAGGGCGGTGCCTGTCGGCGGCCTCGGGGGTGCGGTCGTCGAAGGCATCGCCCGCGCGACGGCACCCTGGATCGTCGTCATCGACGCCGATCTGCAGCATCCGCCGGAGCTGGTACCGGAGTTGATCGCCCGCGGGCGCGCGACCGGTGCGGAACTGGTCGTCGCCAGCCGGTACGCGGCGGGCGGCAGCCGGTCCGGGCTCGCGGGCGGCTACCGGGTGCTGGTTTCGGGGGCGTCGACGGCTCTTACGAAGGCGCTCTTTCCGCGGGCGCTGCGGGGCCTGACGGATCCCATGAGCGGCTTCTTCGCGATCCGCCGGGAGGCGGTGGACCGGGCAACGACCCGCGAGGGTCTTCAGCCGCTGGGCTACAAAATCCTGCTGGAGCTGGCTGTACGGTGCCGGCCGCGCGCGATCGCCGAAGTCCCGTACACCTTCGGGCAGCGGCACGCGGGTGAGTCGAAGTCGACGGTGAAGGAAGGGATGCGCTTCCTGCGCCATCTGGTGACGCTGCGCACGTCGGATCCGCGGGCGCGGGTCGCGGCGTTCGGGCTGATCGGGCTGTCCGGGTTCGTGCCGAACCTGGCGCTGTTGTGGCTGCTCAACGGGCCGGGCGGCCTGCACTTCGCCCCCGCCGAGATCATCGCCAACCAGGCGGGGCTGCTCTGGAACTTCGTCCTGGTGGACTCGCTGCTGTACCGCGTGCAGCGCAGCCACCACCGCAGATCGGTGCGCCTGCTCACGTTCGCAGCGGTCGGCAACGCGGACCTTGTGGCTCGGCTTCCGCTGGCGGCGCTGATCATCGGCTGGGCGGGGATTGCGCCTGTGCCGGCGACGGCGATCAGCATGGTGGTGGTGTTCGCGGGGCGGTTCCTGGTGGTCGATCGGTGGCTGTACCGGCGACGTGCACAGGCCCGCGCGGACCAGGTGCCTGCGGCGCTTTCCCCTACCCACCCCTTCCCGTAACTGGGGCTCCGCCCCAGACCCCGGTCCTCAAGCGCCCGGACGGGCTGAAAGAATTCAGCCCGTCCGGGCGCTTGAGGACTACGTCCGAAGGGCGGAAAGCCGCGCGCTAGCGCACCGCGCCGCTCGCACCGCCCAGCCGCTCCGCGAGCACCCCCGGGTCGTCCGTCGGCGCATCGCATACAAAGTGCCGGCACACATACGCCCCCGTCGGCCGGTCCACCAGCAGCGGAAACTCATCGCTGCCCACCTCACCCACCGCGACAACCGCCCCCGGCGCACCGCTCAGCAGCGCCACCCGGTGCAGTTCCCGCGTCGCCGCGTCGTCCGCCGGTCCCACGACCGCCACCTCGCGCGGCCCGTCCAGTACCGCCTCCGCGACCGCCAGGCCCCATCCGATGAACCGGGGCGCACGCGGGCCCAGCGCCTTCACCACGCCCAGCGCCCGCTCCGCCGCGCTGCGGTGAGCCTCGGAGCCGGTGTGCGCGGCGTACGACAGGAGCGCACCGGCGGCCGCCGTCCACCCCGACGGCACCGCGTTGTCCGTGGGGTCCTGAGGCCGCCGGATGAGCTTCTCGGCGTCGTGGGCCGTGTCGTACAGCGTCCCGCCCTCGCCCACGAACTGGTCGATGACGATGTCCAGCAGGAAGCCGGCGAACTCCAGCCACACCCCCTCGCCCGTCACCGACGTGAGCGCGAGGAAGCCCTCCGCCACGTCCGCGTAGTCCTCCAGGACTCCCGCATTGGCGCCGGCCCGCCCGTCCTTGGACGTACGGGAAAGCCGCGCGCCCTCGTCCATGTGCACCCGCACCAGCAGATCCGCCGCTTCGGTCGCCCGCTCCACAAGGTCCGGCCGTTCGAAGTACGCGCCCGTCTCGGCCAGCGCGGCGATCGCGAGGCCGTTCCAGGCGGCCACGATCTTGTCGTCGCGCCCGGGGCGGGCCCGCAGGGCGCGCGCCGCGAGCAGCCTGGCCCGGATGTCCGCCAGCCGCGCGGCGTCTTCCACACCCTCCGCCAGCGGCAGCTGAAGCACGGACGCCCCTTCCTCGAAGGTCCCCTCCAGCGTCACGTTGAAGTGCCGCGCGGCGAATTCCGCGTCCTGCTCGCCCAGCACCTCGCGGAGCTGCTCCGGCGTCCATACGTAGTACGCGCCCTCGACGTGCCTGCCCGTGCCGTCGTCGCTGTCCGCATCCAGCGCAGACGCGAATCCGCCTTCCTGCGTACGGAGTTCGCTCACGATGAAGTCGGCGGTCTCCAGCGCCACCCGCCGCGCCAGATCGGAGCCGGTGGCCCGCCACAGGTGGGCGTACACGCGGCACAGCAGGGCGTTGTCGTACAGCATCTTCTCGAAGTGCGGTACGACCCATTCGCGGTCGACCGAATAGCGCGCGAATCCGCCGGCGAGCTGATCGTAAATTCCGCCACGTGCCATCGCCTCGCAGGTGTCCGCCGCCATTTGCAACGCACCTTCGGAGCCCGTACGCGCGTAATGGCGCAGCAGGAACTCCAGCACCATGGACGGCGGGAACTTCGGCGCCCCGCCGAATCCGGCGTTCGCGGCGTCGTATTCGCGGGTCAGCCCGAGCAGCGCTTGCGCGAGCTCTTCCTCGCCGGGCAGGTCGGGTGCGCCGTAGGCGAGGGAGCGTTCGGCGAGGTCGCGCACGATCTTTCCGGCGACCTCCGCGACCTCCGCGCGCCGGTCCGTCCAGGCGGCCGAGACGCCTTCCAGGACCTGGAGGAAGGACGGCTGGCCGTGCCGGGGCTCGGGCGGGAAGTACGTACCGAAGTAGAAGGGCTCGGCGTCGGCGGTCATGAACACGGTCATGGGCCAGCCGCCCTGCCCGGTGGCGGCCTGCACGGCTTCCATGTAGACGGCATCGACGTCGGGCCGCTCCTCGCGGTCGACCTTTACGTTCACGAAGTGCTCGTTGAGGTACGCGGCGGTCGGGGCGTCCTCGAAGGACTCGTGGGCCATGACATGACACCAATGGCAACTGCTGTACCCGACGCTGAGCAGCACGGGCACGCCGCGCTTTCGCGCCTCCTCGAACGCGCCGGCCGACCAGGGCCACCAGTCGACGGGGTTGTCGGCGTGCTGGAGGAGGTAGGGGGACGTCTCATGAGCCAGTCGGTTCGGCATACATCCCATCCTGCACGAACCGTCCGTGAGGGGTGCGGGTGACGGGCCGCGGGTGGGGGTGCGGTGCCGGGTGCGGTGCGGGTGCCGGGTGCGGTGCGGGTGCCGGGTGCGGTGCGGGTGGCCTGCGGCGCTTTCCCCTACCCGCCCCCTCCCGAACTGGGGCTCCGCCCCAGACCCCCGCTCCTCGAACTCCCCCAAGGACTTCGTCCAGGGGGACCCCCAGGGGCTGAAAGTGCCCGGGGTCTGGGGGCTTGCCCCCTCACGCGGCGGAGCCGCAAATGTCACAGCCGGGAAAGGGCGGGGTGGGGAACAGCGCCGCAGGCACCGCACCACCGACCCCGCGCCTACGGGTTGTCCGCCCGCTTCGGAGCCCGCTCCCCCGAAGGCGGAGCGGACGCGGAAGCCGAAGCCGTCTCCGCACCCGCCTCCCCCACCGGCGTCTCCTCGAAGTCGACCTTCCCCATATGCCGATTCATCGACTTCATCAGCATCCACACGCCGACGGCCAACGCCGCGAACACAAGAAACCCGAGAACCCCCGGGGTCACCTTGTTCTTGTCGAACTTGTCCGCGGCGAGCGGGACGATCTGCGTCATTGCCAGGGTTACGTTCACATCAGGCATTGTCGCGGATGCCCGCAAACAGGTCGCTCTCGGGGAGGGACGTATCGACGAGCGACTTCGCGAGCTCGTACTCCTCCGTCGGCCAGACGTCCCGCTGGATGTCCATCGGGACGCGGAACCAGCCGCCGTCGGGGTCGATCTGCGTGGCGTGCGCGATGAGCGCCTTGTCGCGGATCTCGAAGAAGTCCGCGCACGGTACGTACGTGGTCAGCGTGCGCTCGGCGCGCTGGAACTCCTTCCAGCGCTCCAGCCACTCCCCGTACGGCGACTCCATGCCACGCTCCAGGAGCGCCTCGTGGAGCGCGACGGTGCGCGGCCGGTTGAAGCCCTGGTTGTAGTAGAGCTTCTCCGGCTGCCACGCCGCCCCGAACTCCGCCTCCGGGAACTTCTCGGTGTCCGCCGCCCCGTCGAAAGCCACCATCGTGATCTTGTGGGTCATGATGTGGTCGGGGTGCGGGTAGCCGCCGTTCTCGTCGTACGTCGTGATGACCTGCGGACGGAACGTACGGATGGACTTCACCAGACGGCCCGCCGCCACATCGACGTCCTCCAGCGCGAAGCAGCCGTCCGGCAGCGGCGGCAACGGGTCGCCCTCCGGGAGGCCGGAGTCGACGAAGCCGAGCCATTCCTGCCGGACGCCCAGGATCTCGCGGGCCTCGTCCATCTCTTTTTTACGTACCTCGTGGATGTGCTCCTCGATGTACTTGTCGCCCTGAAGCTTCGGATTGAGGATGGAGCCACGCTCGCCTCCCGTGCAGGTCACGACCAGCACGTCCACCCCCTCGGACACATACTTGGCCATGGTCGCCGCACCCTTGCTCGACTCGTCGTCGGGGTGGGCGTGAACGGCCATCAGACGCAGCTGCTCAGTCAAGACTCGATCCTCAGTGATTCGGCGCAATAAGCGGCTTCTATAGTGACCGAATCGGGGGCGGGAAAATTCCGAAGCCCTGCCCCAGGAGGAAAGATCATGACCGCGGTACGCCAGTCCACCCCCGAGGGGCGCTACGGCCGCTCGGCGGACGAACGCGCGGACCGCAAGATCAAGATCGCGGGCGCCGTGCTCGGCGTGCTGTTCCTGGGGATGATCGGCTGGTTCGGCTACGACTACGTCACAGGCCAGAAGATCAGCGCCGAGGTCATCAAGTTCGACACCGTCTCGGACACCGAGGTCAAGGTGCACCTCGAAGTGCGCAAGGACGCGGACGCGACCGGCACGTGCACGCTGCGCTCGATGGCGGAGAGCGGCGCCGAGGTGGGCCGCAGGGACGTCCGTATCGACGAGAAGGCCACCGCCCGGCTCGACGAGATCTACACCGTGCGTACGACGGCCAGGGCGACCAGCACGGAGCTGACAGGCTGCACGGTCGACAGCGGTTCTACGGGCTGACCTGCGATGATGTGTATCGGAGGGTTTTCCTCCTCCCCCTTCGCCGCCTGAATTGTTAGGCTCGTGGTTTCGCCCGCCCGTGGAGGCACATGCTTCTGGGTAGGGCGATGCTTTGTATTCCCAGTACCGACGAGGAGCACCTGTGACCCAGACCAGCGAGAGCGTCACCTGGCTGACCCAGGAGGCGTACGACCAGCTCAAGGCCGAGCTGGAGTACCTGTCGGGTCCCGCACGCACGGAGATTGCCGGCAAGATCGCGGCCGCCCGCGAGGAAGGTGACCTGCGCGAGAACGGCGGGTACCACGCGGCCAAGGAGGAGCAGGGCAAGCAAGAGCTCCGTGTACGGCAACTGACCCAGCTCCTGGAGAACGCGAAGGTCGGCGAGGCGCCCACGGCCAGCGGCGTCGTGGCCCCCGGCATGGTCGTCAAGATCGCCTTCGACGGCGACGAGGACGACACGATGACGTTCCTGCTCGCCTCCCGCGAGTACGCGAGCTCGGATGTCGAGACGTACTCGCCGCAGTCCCCGCTGGGCACCGGCGTGAACGGCAAGAAGGTCGGCGAGGACGCGCAGTACGAGATGCCGAACGGCAAGAAGGCTTCGGTGAGGATCCTCGACGCCGTGCCGTACCGGGCCTGAGCCGGTCAGTCAGACATACGGCGCGAATGCCCCCGGCCGGTTTCCGGCCGGGGGCTTCGTCTGTGCAGGGACGGCTCGGCCCCTCAAAACGCAGCCGACCGCCGGATCCCCCCACAGCCCCATGGCCCCCAGGGGCAGGAACCCCTCAGGTCATCACCGTGTAGCCCGCTTCCCGCAGCGCCGCCCTGACCTCCGAGCAGTGCTCGGGGCCCTTCGTCTCCAGGTGCAACTCCACCTCGACTTCCGTAAGTCCCAGCCGCGGATCGGTCCGTACGTGACCCACATCGAGCACGTTGGCGTCGACCACCGACAACGCCGCGAGGAGTGCGGCCAGCGCGCCCGGCCGGTCCGCGAGGCGCAGCCGCAGCGACAGGTAACGGCCCGCCGCCGCCATGCCGTGGCGCAGGATCCGCTGCATCAGCACCGGGTCGACATTGCCGCCCGACAGCACCGCGACCACCGGCCCCTCGAAGGCGTCCGGCCTGCTCAGCAGCGCCGCGACCGGGCTCGCGCCGGCCGGTTCGACGACCAGCTTCGCCCGCTCCAGGCAGAGCAGCAGCGCACTCGACAGGTCGTCCTCCGACACCGTGACGACGCCGTCGAGCAGCTGATTGATGATCGCGAAGGGTACGTCGCCCGGGCGCCCGACCTTGATGCCGTCCGCCATCGTCTGCGCCGTCTCGATAGTCACCGGCCGGCCGGCGGCCAGGGACGGCGGATAACTGGCCGCGCCTTCCGCCTGTACGCCGACGACCCTCACATCGGGACGCAGCGACTTGATGGCGACCGCGATGCCCGCGGCGAGGCCGCCGCCGCCGACACCCACGAGGATCGTCCCTACCTCCGGGCACTGCTCCAGGATCTCCAGGCCCACCGTGCCCTGCCCCGCGATGATGTCGGGGTGATCGAAGGGGTGGATGAAGACGGCGCCCGTGTCGTCGGCGTACCGCTGGGCGGCGGCCAGTGTCTCGTCGACCACCTGTCCGTGCATCCGCACCTCGGCGCCGTACTCCCGCGTCGCTGCGACCTTCGGCAGGGGCGCCCCGACCGGCATGAAGACCGTGGACCGTACGCCGAGAAGCGTGGACGCCAGTGCGACGCCCTGCGCGTGGTTGCCCGCGCTGGCGGCGACGACGCCCGCCGCGCGCTGCTCGGGGGACAGCCCGGCGATCCTTACGTACGCGCCGCGCAGCTTGAAGGAACCGGTCCGCTGGAGGTTCTCGCACTTGAAGTGGACAGGGGATCCCACCAGCTGCGACAGGTAGCGGCTGCCTTCCATCGCGGTGGTCCTGGCCACACCCGAGAGCATCTTCTGCGCACCCCTGATGTCGTCGAGAATGACGGTGCGCAAGGGGTCGGGCGTACGGAAGCTCATGACCGCAAGTCTCCCAGCTCACCGCTCTTCCGGCCGCCCGGGTCCAGGCCTTGACACGGGTTTGCGCAGCGCCGGTACGCGCCCGCTGCCATCCGCGTACTCTGTCCCCCACCAAACCGACCACCGCACGAAGAGAGCCCCCAGCCATGCCCACTTCCCAGGACATGACGACTGATCCGGACACCGGCCTCCTCGATGCCCTCCAGCACCAGGTGGCCGTCTTCGCCCGCCGCGCCGAGCAGACCAGGCTCGGCGGCGTGGGCCAGGTCCGCAACTCCATGGACCGCGCGGCCTACCTGCTGCTCAACCGGCTCGACCAGGAAGGCCCGATGGGCGTCAAGGCACTCGCCGCGGGCATGGGGATCGACTCCTCCACAGTGACCAGGCAGGTCGCACCGCTCGTCGACACGGGCCTGGTCAAGCGCACGTCGCACCCGGAGGACGGCCGCGCGGTCGTGCTCCAGCTGTCACCGCGCGGCCAGGCGCGGCTCGACGAGGTGCGGTCGTCGCGGCGCGAGCTGATGGCGCAGGTCACGGAGGGGTGGAGCCCGGAGGAGCGCGATTCCTTCTGCACGCTGCTCACCCGGTTCAATTCCGCGCTCTCGGCACGCCAGAGCGCGGCGGGCGGCGACGCCGGGCCGGAGGCGGGCGCTGACGCCGACGCCGACGCCTCCGACGCCTCCGCCGATGCCTCGTCCGAGGTGCCGCCGACCTCTTGACCCGGGCCCTGTTCCTGGCCTGATATGAGGGCGTGCGAGAGCGGCAGGCGGTTCAGCAACGCCGCAGGGCCCGGGAGTTCGAGGCGTTCGTCGCGGGCGCGGCAGGACGGCTGCTCCATGCCGCCACGCTGCTGACGGCCGAGCCGCCGTCGGACAACGCGCGTGCGCAGCGGCTGCTGACGGCGGCCCTTTCGCGTACGTACGCGGACTGGGACCGGCTGCGCGGCGAGGACCCGTACGACCGCACCCGTCAGGAACTCGCGACCCGGTTCGCCCGCGGCGCGTGGCGCTACCACCGCGTATTTGTCCGCCGGTGGCACGTCGCCGGTGGCGGTGTGCTGGAGCGGCTGACTCCGCAGGAGCGGCTGATCCTGGTCCTGCGCCTGTACGAAGGCGTGGCCGAGGAGCAGGCCGCCGCGCAGATCGGGCTGCCGGCGGAGCGGGTCCGGGCGATCTGCTCCCGGGCGATCGCCACGATGCGCAGCAAGCCGCCCGCGCAGGCGGCGCCGTTTCCGAAGGCTGTGACGCCGTGAGCCTGCCCGACCGTAAGCAGGACGAGGTCCGGCGGATGCTGGAAGGCACGCACCCGCCGGTCCCGGCGGATCTGGCCGTGCGCGCGGCCGAGCGCGGGGCGCGGATGCTGCGGCGGCGGGCGGTGGCGCGGCAGGTGATGTGGCTGCTGCTCGTGGTGGCGGTGGTGGCGTTCCTGGTGTGGGCGTCGGTCGAGCAGCCGTGGGTGGTGCCTCCGTCGGACGTCGCGCCGCCGCTGGAGGGGTGGTAGGGACCGGTACAGACCGGTTCGCCCGGATCTATCCTGAGACGGAGCCGTGTACAGCGAGCCGAGGAGGTCACCATGACCAGGAAAGTCGCCGACTGCCGCAAGGCCCCCAGCGTCATGAACTGCACCCTCAGAATCGCCGGTGAGGAAGAGGAAGTCGTACGGGCGGCCACCGAGCACGCGATTTCCGTCCACCAGCACGAGGACAGCCCGGAACTGCGCCAGATGGTCCGGGACTCCCTGGAGGACGAGAAGCCCGGCATATGACCCCGGCCCCGGCCGGGAGTCCTCCCGACCGGGCACCTGCACATCCCGGGAACACGCGCATCGGGCGCGTAGGGAATCAGCTCAGCATCTGCTTCAGGTCCGCCAGCAGGTCGTCGCACGACTCGATGCCCACCGAGACGCGCACCAGGTCCGACGGCACCTCCAGCGGCGAGCCCGCCGCCGACGCGTGCGTCATGCGGCCCGGGTGCTCGATCAGGGACTCGACGCCGCCGAGCGACTCGCCCAGCGTGAAGAGCTTCGCGCGGTTGCAGACCTCGACCGCCGCCGCCTCGCCGCCCTGGACGCGGAACGACACCATGCCGCCGAACGCCTTCATCTGCTTGGCGGCGACCTCGTGGCCCGGGTGTTCGGGCAGGCCCGGGTAGAGAACCTGGGTGACCTTGGGGTGCCGGGTCAGCATCTCCGCGACGCGGGCGGCGTTCTCGCTGTGGCGGTCCATCCGTACGGCCAGCGTCTTGATGCCGCGCAGCACGAGCCACGCGTCGAAGGGCCCGGCGACCGCACCCATCGCGTTCTGGTGGTACGCCAACTCCTGCCCCAGCGCGGGGTCGTTGACGATCAGCGCGCCGCCGACGACGTCCGAGTGCCCGCCCATGTACTTCGTCGTCGAGTGCACGACGACGTCCGCGCCGAGCGCGAGCGGCTGCTGGAGGTAAGGGCTCGCGAAGGTGTTGTCGACGACGAGGCGGGCCCCGGCCGTGCGCGCTATGGCCGCGAGCGCCGCGATGTCGGTGATGCCGAGAAGGGGGTTGGAGGGCGTCTCGACCCAGATCGCCTTCGTCTTCGGGGTGACGACGGCACGTACCGCGGCCGGGTCGGAGGTGTCCGCCACCGAGAAGTCGACGCCCCAGCGCGAGACGACCTTGGCGAAGAGCCGGAAGGTGCCGCCGTACGCGTCGTTCGGGATGACCACATGGTCGCCGGGGGTCAGCAGGGTCCGCAGGAGGCAGTCCTCCGCCGCGAGGCCCGACGCGAAGGCGAGGCCGAGGCTTCCGCCTTCCAGGGCCGCCAGGTTCTGCTCCAGGGCGGTGCGTGTGGGGTTGGCGCTGCGGCTGTACTCGTAGCCGCCGCGCAGTCCGCCCACGCCGTCCTGCTTGTACGTGGACACCTGATAGATCGGCGGTACGACCGCGCCCGTGAGGGGGTCGGCGGTGTTGCCCGCGTGGATCGCGATCGTCTCGAAGCTGTGGTCGTCGGTCATGAGACCCGAGCGTAGTTCGTCCGCGCGCCGGGCTCCCGTCGGCGTCCGGGACAATGAATGCATGGAGATTCTCTGGTTCCTGATCGCTGTCTGCATGCTGGTGGCAATCATCGGTCCTTTCGTGCTGCGCAGGCGTGCCGGCGGCATCCGGCTGGTCTCGCCCGGCGCCCCCGACGCCGCCGACCCGGCCGACTACGGCTTCGTACGCCAGGAGCACCTCGACATCCGGATGCCGGGCCCGGACCAGGACCTGGAGGACGTACTGGAAGTCGTGCAGCAGACGCAGGACTGGCGGGCCGCCGCGCAATTGCTGGCCGGGACCGGCAAGGAGGGCGAGCTGCGCTGGCAACGCGTGCAGGCCTTCGCCGGGGCCGCCTCGCTGGAGCTGGCGCAGAAGCCCGGCGAGGGCGGGCGCTGGCTGCGGTCGTGGCGTGCGGAGGCGCCGAAGGACGCGGGCGGGGCGCAGGTGCACGCGGAGTTCCTGGTGCAGCAGGCGTGGCGTACGTCGACACCCGGCACGGACGACTTCCGGATCATCCTGGAGGAGGCCCGTACGGTGTGCGCCGAGGCGGCGCTGCTCGCCCCCGGCGACCCGGTCCCGTACATCGTCGAGCTGGCCGTGGCGCGCGGACTGCACTACTCCGAGCCGGAGTTCGACCAGCTGTGGGCCAAGGTCATCGACCGCGCACCCGCCCACATGGGCGCGCACCTGGCGGCACTGAGCTACCGCAGCGAGAACTGGCACGGCTCCCGCGACGCCGCCGACACCTTCGCGACAGCCGCCGCGGCGCGTGCGCCGCAGGGGTCGCTGCTGGCGGCGCTGCCCCTGTTCGCGGTGTACGAGCACCTGCCCGAGGTCAATCTCGTGCGGGGCTTCTACCAGAGCGCAGTGGTGACGCGGGCGGTGGAAGGCGCACTCTTCGCGGTGCACGCGGCCCGCGCCGACGACCCGATGCTGGCGCACGTACGGCACCTGCTGGTCCTCTTCCTCGTACGGTGCGAACGGTGGTCGGAGGCGATGGACCAGCTGCGGCACGTGGACGGCCACGTCGGCGCCCTCCCTTGGACGCACAGCCCGGACCCGGCGGCGGAGTACGCGGTGTACCGGGCGCTGGCGGTGGCGGGTTACGAGGCGAACGGCGGGAGCCCGGCGACGCTGCCGCGATGAAGCCGCGCAGGAATCCCCGGCCCTCCCCCGGCGTTGAGGGGGAGGCACAGACCACCCAGGAGGAGACCGCATGTTCTTCGGCCGCACCCCCCAGCTCCCCACCCCGGAACAGGCCCTGAAAGGCCGCTCGACCCCCGAGTTCCAGGTCCCCTCCCGCCACACCGTCCTCGGCAACCCGCTGGTGGGCCCGTACCCCGACGGTCTGGAGATCGCCGACTTCGGCATGGGCTGTTTCTGGGGTGCCGAGCGGAAGTTCTGGCAGGCGGAGGGCGTCTGGACGACGCTCGTCGGCTACCAGGGCGGCTACACCGAGAATCCGGCGTACGAGGAAGCCTGCTCGGGCCTGACGGGCCACACGGAGGCGGTGCGCGTCGTCTTCGACCCGTCGGTCGTCTCGTACGAGCAGCTGCTGAAGATCTTCTGGGAGAACCACAACCCCACCCAGGGCTTCCGCCAGGGCAACGACGTAGGCACGCAGTACCGCTCGGCGATCTACACCCACACCCCCGCCCAGGCAGCAGCAGCCGAGGCGTCCCGCGAGGCGTACCAGAAGGTCCTGACGGGCTCGGGCCACGGCACGATCACGACGGAAATCCTCCCGGCGGAGGGCCGCCCGTTCTGGCCTGCGGAGCCGTACCACCAGCAGTACCTGGACAAGAACCCGGCGGGGTACTGCGGGATCGGGGGGACGGGCGTGAGCTGCCCGATCGGGGTGGCGAAGGCGGAGGGCTGAGCACCTCGTCGGACGGCAGCTCGTGCCCGACAGGGATCACCCCGACTGACGGCTGACGTAAGCCCCCTGGCGAATCTATATAGTTTTCTGTACAGTTTCTCTTATGACTGTGCTGCACGATGCCCACGAATTGAGCGTCACCGAGGCGACACGGCGCGGCGTCCCGGGACTCGTAGCCGACGCAGAACAGGGTTCTGGCATTGTCGTCACGCGCCACAAGGAACGCGTGGCCGCCGTTGTCAGCATCAGCCGACTTGACGAGCTCGAGGAAGCCGCTGCCGATCTTCGCGATCTGGCCCTGGTACTCGCACGCAGCGTGACCGACACCGGGCGTCGGACTCCGCTCGATGATGTCCTCAATGCCTTCGGACACACACGCGAGTCTCTGACAGCGCTGCCTGACGACGAGTGATCGATGGCAGAGATCACTTTCACCGACGCCGCGATCGATGACTTGAGGCGGATCGGCCCAGAGGCGGTCCCGAAGGTTCTCAAGAAGGTTCTCCTCCTGGAAGAGGAGCCCGCTGCGGGTTACCCGCTTGGAGGGGAACTCACCGGCTACAGGAAACTTGTTGTAGGCCGGAACACGTGGCGCGTGGTCTACCGGATTACCGAGGACAAGTCGGTGGAGATCTGCGAGGTGTGGGCAGTAGGAGCCCGCGCCGATGCAGAGGTATACGCGGAAGCCACCGCCAGGGTCAGAGAGGCTGGAAGCAGTCGGCCCGAATTCACTCGCCTCACCCATGTGATCGAGCGGCTCGGGCGGCTGGCCGGGGACGTAACATCGCGCGCTCAGCCGTCCAAGGAGCCTGTACCTGACTGGCTTGCGGAGAGGCTCGTCCACACAGCTGGGATGGCCCGCGAAGAGGTTGCAGCACTGACTTTGCAGCAGGCAGTGGACCTATGGACCGATTTCATGTCACAACCGCGGGAGCAATAGCACCGGTTCGCCCCTCCGCCAGCCAACAGTAATTCGGCTCCCCTGTGGCATCGGTGGAACGGGCGTGAGCTGCCCAATCGGGGTGGCGAAGGCGGAGGGGTGAGTGGGCGGCGTGAGGACAACCTCATACCGGCTTCTTCGGGGCCCGTGGGGCATCGCCATCGACCTGACGGCTGAAGCCGCCCTGACTCGGGAGCCGCCGTGCAGCGGTGAACAGGTCGGCGAACGCGTGTGGCTCGACGTCACGCCGGTCCGCGAGCATGTGCCCGCCGACCGCTCGGGGGTTCGCCTCACGCCGGAGGAGCTGCCCTGGCTTCGGCACGGTATGGCTTTGCTTACGCTCGACCTCGAAGCCGCCCATGGCCAGGCGCAGCACACCCTGATCACCGTGCACCGCGTGCTGTTCCCGGAGACGGACTTCCAGCCGGAAGGCTTGGCCGCAGCGCTTTTGCAGTGGGGGCGGGAGGAATTCGGCCTGGATGCTCGGTCGGTGGAAGTGACCTTCGACCGTGAGGCGAATCGGTACGTCTACCCCTGGTAGTGGGGCGACGGCCGGTTCATGCCACAACGCGCACAACGCGCATAGTCGCGAGTGCGCGTAGACGGCCGCGCATGACCCTCGTACCGTCATGGTCAGCGGCCCAACCAGGGCCAGGATCCAGGTGGTTCGGCATGTCAGACCGCGCAGGACTTTCCCCCTTCACGGGCAACGGCAACGGCGAGCGACGGTGACGGCGAACTCCGGCTCCTGAGCACCTTGCCCACTTCGGCACCGCGAACGATGTCACGGTCGCCGAGCTGCGCCCGGAAGCGTTCCTGCCGGCTGGCCAGGCGACGACCGACCGCCTCAGGTGATCCACAGGCGCGTCCCAAACCGGCGGCGCACACTGGAGTGAATGCGGGATCCTCTCCGTGAGGTGATGCCTATGCGCCGCGTCCTCTCCTCAGGCTCCGCCCTCCTCCTGACGGCGGCCCTGGCTGTGGCAGGGCTCAGTGGCTGTGGTTCCGACGGCGACGAGACGCCGCAGGGGACCACTCCGACGGTCACCCGGACGCAGACCGAGACCCGGACCGAGGCCCAGACCGAGACCGTCACCCCTGAGCCAAGGCCCACCCCGACGCCGCCGAAGCCCACCCCGCCTCCACCTCCACCTCCGCCCCCAGCCCCGACCACGCCGAAGCCGCCCGCCCCCACTCGTGACGCCGCCTCCACCGTCGAGGCGTACTTCGATGCCATCAACGCGCGCGACTACCGACGGGCGTGGGACCTCGGAGGCAAGAACCTTGGCGACCCTTCCTACTCGTCCTTCGCGGCAGGGTTTGCCGATGTTGACCGCGACACCGTTCACATCCTTGATGTCAGCGGCGGGATCGTCACTGTCACGATCGATGTGCTGCGGCCGGATGGGACCGAGCAGTCCTACGAGGGCACTTACACAGTCAGGGGCGGGATCATAGTTGACGCCGCCATACGCCTCGTGGAACCGCCGGCGCCGCCGGACGAACCCGAGAGCACCTACCCACCGGGGCCTCCCGCAGGTGTGCCCGACGTCGACTGCGCGGACCTTCCCGGACCCGTCTGGGTCGGCTCGTCCGACCCTCATCGCCTCGACCGCGACGGTGACGGCATCGGCTGCGAATGGAACTGACAGCGCGGGCGGAAATTTGTTCTCGCTCGCCGCCCCCGTGGCCTTGCCGCGCTGGGGGCGGGCCGCCGCCCGTCGGCGCGTGGTGGCGTGGGTGCCGCCGCGCTCACCCCGGCGCACTCACACCGCCGTGCTCACACCGCCGTGCTCACACCGCCGACTCCCGCCGCATCCTCGCCGCCGTCTCGGCCGCGTCGTACCCCGGAGCAACACCCTCGACCAGGACCACATCACCCGTGATGTGCTTCGTACGCAGCGGCAGGATCTCCTGGTACGCCTCGGAGTCGTACCAGGCACGCGCCTTCTCGACGCCCGGGAAGCCGATGATCACCAGGTATCCCGGCCACTCCCCCTCGCGGACTTCGACTTCCGCACCGTGGACGAGGAAGTATCCGCCGAAGGGGTCGAGGGTGGTCTGGATGCGCTCCATGTACTCGAAGACGTCCTCGTGCGGGGCGGCAACCTGAAGATGACCGATGGCGTAGGCGCTCATGTGTGCTGCTCCCTCGATGGTGGTTCGTGTGGCTGGTGACTCAGATCCTGCCGGGGGGATCCATGGCCGTCGATTACCGCTCAGGTAATGACCTGATGGCCGTCAGATCGGTCACCGCTGGTACGGCGGCGAGTCACGGCTGGTACGGCGGCGCCACGCCCCAGCCCCAGCGCGGGACCGGCGCTCTGCGGGGCGGGTTGGCGCCCGGCTGCGAGTTGGTGAGGGCGATCCGGGTGCCCCATTCGACGTACGCGGCAAACGCCGAACGGAACTCCGGGTCGTCGGGCAGGCCCGTCTCGTCGGCCGCGTCCATCAGCAGCGACACCCAGCGGCGGCGCTGGCGCTCGGTGATGGCCTTGTCGAGGTGGTGGGCGAGCATGGCGGGGTAGCCGCCGTTCTCCTCCGTGTAGCGGGCGGGGCCGCCGAAGACCTCGCCGAGCCAGCGCGCGACCTGGGCGGGGTGGTCGGGGGACATGCCCTCGAAGACCGGGGCGAGGATCTCGTCCTTGCGTACGCGGGTGTAGAACGCGTCGGTGAGCCGTTCAAGGGCTTCGGCGCCGCCGGCCCAGGTGTAGAGGGAGGGCACGGACCCGCCGGTGCCGTGCACGGCGGTGGGTGCGTAGTGCCGCATCTCCTCGATCTGCTCGACGTACGGGCGGACCTCGGCGAAGAAGGCCTTGAACTGCTCGCTGCGGCGGAAGCCTTCGAGGTGGTCGTGGGTGGAGGTCCAGACGATGCGCAGGATGTAGCTCTCGGGCTCCTCCTCGCAGCGCGCGAGCTCGTAGTCGACGCACTGGGGCGACTGGCTGAGCGGCACGGAGGCGCGGGCGTAGGCGGCCTCGAACTCCGCGGCGCGACCCTCGGGGATGCGGTATCGGATGTACTCGACGGTCATGTGCGTTTCTCCCTGGGAGATGATGTGTACATGAACGGTTCACGGGGGCAGCAGCACTATCCCTACCAGCAGCCCGGCCCTTACCAGCAGCAGTATCCGTACGCGCCGCAGCAGCCGCAGCACCAATCGCCATACCAAGCGCCGTACCGGGCGACGCCTTATCAGGCGCCTCGCCCCGCCGGGGACGGGCGGCGGGTGTGCGCCGTCGTGATCGACGCGGCGCTCGTGTTCGTCGTGGGGCCGCGTGTCCTGCCGCACGGTTACGACGGCCTGGTGGACGGCAGCCCGGCATTCGGCACCATGCTCGCGTGCCTGGTCGGGGTCTCCTTCGCCAACCAGTACGTCCTGACACTGCTGACGCGGGCGAGCGTGGGCAAGCTGCTGGTCGGCATACGCGTGGTGCGCGCGTCCGACGGCGGCCGCCCCGGCCCCCTGCGCACGCTCCAGCGCTGGCTGGCGGGACTGTGCTGGGTGCCGATGCAACCCTGGTACTGGATACGGGACTTGTGGCGGGGGCTGAGCAGGACTCCGGGGACGCCGCGGGGGACGGTGCGGGACAACTGGGAGGGCGAACTGTACGAGGATGTGGCGGGGCTGCGCTATGTCCGGCGGCGGGATCTGGTGGCGGGGCGACAGGTGTAGGTGCGGGCCGCTGCGCGGGACTGTTCCCCTCCCCGCCCTAAACCTTCGCCTGGAAAACCCCGCTCCCCCGCTCCCGCCCATATCCCAGCGCCTCATTCACCGCCCGCATCGGACCGTTCTCGTCAGCCACAGTCGTCCCGATCTGCCGCACCCCCGGGTACCCCTCCGCCAGCACCCGCAGCATCCGCAGCTTCACCGCCCGCCCCAGACCCCGCCCCCGGTGCCCGGGCACGACCACCGTGTCGTACTGGAGCGCGCGTACGTCCGACGGGTCGCGCAGCACCAGTTCCGTGTACGCCGCCACCTCGCCCCGGGCATCGACGGCGGCGACCGTGAGCATCACACCGCCCCGGTCGAGGATCACCTGGCCCGCGGCCCGCATCCGGTCCGCGTCCCAGACGGGCACCGCCTCGTCCCTGTCGCCACTCGGCGCGTCCTCCATCGCGGCATGTGCGACCGCCGCCGCGTCAGCAAGGTGGTCGGGGACGACCCCCGGCCACTCCACGAAGGCGTAGCCGTCGGGCAGTTCGCCGTCCGGGCGTGGCAGCGTCGTGTCCTGTACGTACCAGGTGATCGGGAGCACGTTCTCGAAGTCCCGCGCGGTTGCGAACCTCTCGCCCGCGCCGCCGAGTTCCAGCACCGTGGACACGGACGTACGCCCCGCTGCGGCCAGTTCGCCCCGCACCGCCTCCCACAGCTGCGCCCCGACTCCGCGCCCTCGCGCGTCGGGCCGTACCGCCAGGGTGTCGAGGGACGCGGTGTGCTCATTGCCCGGGTCCGAGGGGAGGAGCAGCGAGGCGACACCTTCGTATGCGTTCGCACCGTCGGCCGCCGGCACCACAAAGTTGACCACGCGTCCACGCGCCGACGGCACTTGGAGCTTGCCCGCGCTCTCGGCGCGGCCGGGCGCCGGGACGCCGGCCGGCAGGTCGTGGGTGTGGGCGGCGGTGACGACGGAGTGCCAGTCGTCCACGTCGGGGTCGGAGGGCGAGGTTCCCAAGGTGATCGGCATGCGTAGGAACGTACGCGCGAACCCGACGCACCGCACACGAGTTGTACTTTCCTGACCCCGGAAGCCACGGCAGCCCCAAAAGCCACCCCGGCAGGACGGACGCCGACGTCCGCGCGTACTTCGTCGCCGTGAACAACGGCGACTCTCCACAGGCCAGTCGTCCGCCGTCCAGCTGCCGCTGACCCCCGGCAGGTACGCCGTGGTGACCTGGGTCAAGCGCGCCACGGACGCCGAGCGTCTCGCCGCCCACGGCGCGCACACCGTCGTCACGGTCACATGAGCGGGCACAAGAGCGGGCACATGAGCGGGAACGGTCACATGACGTGACCCGCGTTCTCCGTCACCGTGACCCGCCCCTTGCGGATGGTCGCAAGGCGCGGGGCCCGGCGGGCGAGCGCCGTGTCGTGGGTGACCATGATGAAGGTCAGCCCGTGTTCCTTCCACTGCCCTTCGAGCACCTCCATGACCTCGTCGCGCATCGACTCGTCGAGGTTGCCGGTGGGCTCGTCGGCAAGCAGCACCTTGGGCCGCTTGACGAGCGCGCGGGCGATCGCGACGCGCTGCTGCTGACCGCCGGACATCTCGCCGGGCAGGTGCGTGGAGCGCTCGCCGAGTCCTACGGCGTCCAGCGCCTCGGCGGCCCGTTCGCGCCGGGCGGCCGCCTTCAGGCCCAGCGGTACGAGGGCCGTCTCGACGTTCTCCTGGGCGGTGAGGGTGGGGATGAGGTTGAAGCTCTGGAAGACGAAGCCGATGCTCTCCGCGCGGACCTTGGTGAGCCGCGCCTCGGGCAGGGCGGCCAGGTCGACGCCGTCGAACTCGATGCTGCCCGACGTCGGCCTGTCCAGGCCGCCGAGCATCTGGAGGAGGGTGGACTTGCCGCCGCCGGTGGGGCCCTGGATGACGAGCCGGCCGCCGTCCTCGATGGTCAGGTCCACGTCGGAGAGCGCGTCGATGGTCTCCTTGCCGCGCCGATAGCGCTTGGTTACGCCTCTGAGCTGGTACATGGGTCAACTCCTGCTTTACGTAAGGGGTTCGGGGCAATGCGAGGCGGTGCAGATGCCGGCGCCGGTCAGGCGACGCGGCGCAGTGCGTCGGCCGGGCGCAGCCTGGAGGCCCGCCAGCCGCCGAAGCCGCCCGCGATCAGCCCGCCCGCTGCGGCGAGTACGACCGCCAGCCCGATGGTGGTGAGGGAGACGGGCGCGGTCAGTGCGATGTCGACGGCCTTGCCCGCCGCCTGGCCGGCCGCGCCGCCCGGGCCACCGCCGGGCCCGGAGACCATGACGTCACCGGCGCCTCCGCCGCCCGCACCGCCGACGCCGAGCTGCGCGGTGAGGGTGGGGCTGATGGCGGTGACGAGGTAGGCGCCGCCGACTCCTGCGGCAATACCGAGCACGCCACCGAGCAGCCCGTTGACCAGCGCTTCGCCCACGACCTGGCGGGTGACGCGGCCGCTCTTCCAGCCCAGCGCCTTGAGGGTGCCGAATTCCCGTACGCGGCGGCTGACCGCCGACGACGTGAGCAGCCCGGCCACCAGGAAGGCAGCGACGAGCACGGCGATGGACAGCCACTTGCCGACGCTGGTGGCGAGGCCCGACGCGGTGGAGAGGGAGCCGGAGACCGTGTCGGCGAGGTCGGCGGAGGTAGTGACGGTCGTACCCGGGATGTTCTTCTGTACGGCCGACTTGACGCCGTCGATGCGCTGCGAGTCGGTGACCCTGACGTAGACGGTGGTGACCTTGTTCTTGGCGTCGGCGAGGGTCTGGGCCTGCTTGAGGGGAATGTAGACATTGGCGGCCGCGTCGCCGCTGTCGGCGGTCGCGATGCCGATGACCTTGTACTTCGTACCGGAGATGGTGACGTTGCTGCCGACCTTGAGCTTCTTCTCCTTCGCGTAGGCGCTGTCGAGTACGGCGACCTTCGCGTCGGTCTCGGAGGCGGTGAAGGTGCGTCCGGAGCTGGCCTTGGAGGAGGTGAGGGGGCCCAGGGCGGGTTCGGTGACGTCGGTGCCGTAGACGGAGAAGGAGTCGACGCCGAACGCCGCGCCTCCGCCGCGAACATCGCCGCCACCGCTGCCGCCGCCCGGTCCTCCGGGCTGCGCGGGCTGCGCCTTCTCCACCTCGCCGCGCTTGAACTGGCCGCTGACCTTGAGCACCTGCAGGCTCAGCCCGCCGACGGCGTCCGCGACGCCGTCCTGCGCGCCGACCTTGCCGACGGTGGACGACGCCAGCGTCTGGAAGCCCTGCACCATCACCCGGTCGCTGCTCTGCTCCTCGTCGTCGCCGCTGTCCTTGGCGTCGAACTCGAAGCGGGGCCTGCGGCTGGTGTCGTTCTCGCCCGGCGGCTTCGCGGCCTTGGTGACCGTCATGTCGGTCCCGAGTCCGTACAGCGACTCCAGGACCTTGTCCTGGGCGCGTCCCATACCGGCCGACACCGAACTGACCACGATGACAAGCGCGATGCCCAGGGCGAGCCCCGAGGCGACGACGAGCGCCGACTTTCTGCGTCGGCGCAGCTCGCGCCGGAGGTAGGTGAAGAACATGACGCGAAGCTATGGCCGGAGCCTGATGGCTGGATAAGGCCGCCGTGAGATCCCCATGAGAACGCAAACGGCGGCGGGCGCCACCCTGTGGGGGTGACGCCCGCCGCCGTGCGCTGACGGATCAGACGGATCAGACGGATCAGACCGCGGATCCGGCCTTCCACTGCGCCCAGTCCATGTTCCAGCCGTTGAGGCCGTTGTCCGGCTTGATGGTCGTGTCGTCGGAGTTCTTGACGACGACCACATCGCCGACGATCGAGTTGTTGAAGAACCAGGCACCGGGCTGGTTCGGGTCCTTCGCACCCTTGGCGTCGTTCAGTCCGACACAGCCGTGGCTGGTGTTGGCGCTGCCGAAGATGGAGTCGGCGCCCCAGTAGTTGCCGTGGATGAACGTGCCCGACGTGGACAGCCGCATGGCGTGCGGCACGTCCTTGATGTCGTACTCGCCCTTGCCGTCGTCGTCCTTGAAGCCGACCGTCGCACCGTTCATCCGGGTCTCCTTGAACTTCTCGGAGATGACCATCTGACCGTTGTACGTCGGGTTCTCCGGCGCACCGGCGGAGATCGGGATCGTCTTGATCGTCTTGCCGTCCTGCGTGACCGTCATGGTCTTCGACTTGGCGTCGACGGTGCTGACCTGGTTGCGCCCGACGGTGAAGGTGACCGTCTTGTCCTGGACGCCGTAGATCCCGTCGGCGCCTTCGACGCCGTCGAGCTCCAGCTTCAGGGTGACCGTGGAGCCGCCCTTCCAGTACTGCTCGGGGCGGAAGTCCAGGCGCTGCGAGTTGAACCAGTGGCCGACGACTTCCTGGCCACTGCTCGACGTCACCTTGATGCCGCCCTGGACGGCAGCCTTGTCGGTGATCGCCTTGTCGAAGTTGATCGACACGGGCATGCCGACGCCGACCTTGGAGCCGTCTTCGGGGGTGAAGTTGCCGATGAAGCTGGTGGCGGGCGAGACGGTGGTGAACGAGCCGTTCTCATGTGCCTTGCGGCCCTCGGAGTCGGTCGCCGTCGCCGAGATCTTGTACGTCGTCGAGCGCTCCAGCTGCCCGTCCGGCTTCCAGCTCTTGCCGTCGGCGGCGATGGTGCCCTCGACCTGCGTCCCGGCGGTCGAGGTCATCGTGACCTCGGTCAGCTTGCCGTCGCTGACGGTGACCTTGGTGCCGCGGTTGATGCTGACGTTGTCGGCGCCGCTCTTGGGCGTAATGGCTATTCGGGCCTTGGATGTGTCCTTGGCCGCCGCCTTGTCGACTTCGGCCTGCGACTTCTTCGAGCTCTCGGCGCTGCTGCCGCCCTTGTCGCCACCGTCGCCGCAGGCAGAAAGCACCAGAACGCCGCCGAGCAGTGCGGACGCGGCCATGAGGCCCCTGCGCCGCTTGCTGTCCGTCATCACACGCTTCTCCATCGTTGCCGAATTCCCCACACACCCCGGGCAGAGCCGCCGGGCAGCATTTTCCTGCCAATGCCTTACAACGCCTGTACCGATTCGTCCGTTCCACATCCGGGGTGAATGTGGGGAACACCACTCATCGACGTCATCGACGCAGACGCGCCGCCGCTGGTTGCGGCGGCCGCGCACTTTCTTACGCCGATTTTTCTACGCCGAGTCCCGGAGGACGTTACTCATCGTCCTCATCGAGGTCCCACTCCACGGAATCGGGGTCGTACTCGATCCGCTCGCTGCTCCACGAGGCCTGCGCGAGCTCCACTCCGGGAACGTCGCCGACCAGATCGAACGGGTCCACGAGGTGGGCGAGGGCCTCCGCGACGTCTTCCCTGACAGCGGCCTCGGCATGCGTACGTTCTGCGTCCTGCAGAAGTGCGTCGTCCGTGACGCGGGAAAGGGCGGCGTCGGTGAGTACTTCGGGCTGGGAAATTTCCAGCACCAATTCCACCTGAAGTCGGACAAAACGTGATGTCTCAGTTGCGTTCATGCGTCGGAGCGTAGGCCCAGGGAGCCTCGCGACTTTCCCGCGACCCGCTGCTTTCATTAGCATCGGCGCACACGGCCAATTCCCGGTTGCCTCAAGGGGGATCGATTACGTGTCCGCACGCCGACCGCTGCTGACCGCCACCGCTGCGGGCACACTGCTGTGTGCTCTGTGGTTCGTCCCGTCCGCCAACGCGACGGCGGAGAAGGAGGCCAAGGACCAGGCGCAGGAGCAGGCGCGAGCGCAGACTCAGGCACAGCCTCCGGCCAACTCCGCGCAGCCCTCCGAGTCCCCCGAGCCGTTGCCCCAGGACCTCAGACTCGCCGACACGGGCAGCGGCGTGGACACCACCCCGTACCTGATCGGCGGGACGGCGTTCCTCGGAGTGGGCGCCGGTTTTGTGGCGTTTTCGGTGCGAAGGGCCGCGCGCCTGATCTGACGCGCGGCCCTCGACAGCTGTTCCCGAACCCTCGTTACGCCAGCCGCCCGGTCACCGGCTCGACGGCCTCGACGAGCCGGCCCGCCCTTACGAAGGCGTCGGCGGCGGCGAGGTCGGGCGACAGGAACCGGTCCGGCCCGGGCCCCTCGACCCCCGCCTCCCGCACGGCCTTGATGACGGCCTGCGAGGCGGGCGCGGGCGTGAGCCCCTCGCGCAGCTCGATGCCGCGCGTGGCGGCATACAGCTCGACGGCGACGATCCGCGCCAGGTTGTCGATCGCGGTACGCAGCTTGCGCGCCGCCGACCAGCCCATGGAGACGTGGTCCTCCTGCATGGCGGAGGACGGAATCGAGTCGACGGACGCCGGGACGGCGAGCCGCTTCATCTCGCTGACCAGGGCGGCCTGCGTGTACTGGGCGATCATCAGGCCGGAGTCGACGCCGGCGTCGTCGGCGAGGAAGGGCGGCAGCCCGTGCGACCGGTTCTTGTCGAGGAGCCGGTCGGTGCGCCGCTCGCAGATGGAGCCGAGGTCGGCCGCCGCGATGGCGAGGAAGTCGAGTACGTACGCGACGGGGGCGCCGTGGAAGTTGCCGTTCGACTCGACGCGGCCGTCGGGCAGTACGACGGGGTTGTCGACGGCGGAGGCCAGCTCGCGCTCGGCGACCGTCAGGGCGTACGCGATGGTGTCGCGACCGGCGCCGGCGACCTGCGGGGCGCAGCGCACGGAGTACGCGTCCTGGACGCGCGGGGCGTCGTCCTGGTGGTGACCGGTGAGACCGGACCCGGCGAGAACGCGGAGCATGTTGTCGGCGGAGGCACCCTGGCCGGGGTGGGGGCGGATGGCATGCAGGTCGGGGGCGAGGACCTTGTCGGTGCCGAGCAGCGCTTCGAGGCTGAGCGCGGCGGTGATGTCGGCGGAGGTGTAGAGCCGCTGGAGGTCCGCGATGGCCATGATCAGCATGCCGAGCATGCCGTCGGTGCCGTTGAGGAGGGCGAGCCCTTCCTTCTCGCGCAGCTCGACGGGCACGATGCCGTGCTCGGCGAGGAGCTCCCCGGCGGGCCGTACGGTCCCGTCGGGCCCTTCGGCGTCACCCTCGCCCATGAGCGCGAGCGCGCAGTGGCTGAGCGGGGCGAGGTCGCCGGAGCAGCCCAGCGATCCGAACTCGTGCACGACGGGCGTGATCCCGGCGTTGAGGAGGTCGGCCATGGTCTGCGCAACATGCGGCCGTACGCCTGTGCGGCCGGAGGCGACGGTCTTGAGCCGCAGGAACATCAGTGCGCGCACCACTTCACGCTCGACGGCCGGCCCCATGCCGGCGGCGTGCGACCGCACGATGTTGCGCTGCAGCTGGGCGCGCAGGTCCTGGCTGATGTGCCGGGTGGCGAGAGCACCGAAGCCGGTCGAGACGCCGTAGACGGGCTCGGGCTTGGCGGCCAGCGCGTCCACGATCTCGCGGGACGCGGCGAGCGCGGCCACGGCTTCGTCGGAGAGCTCGACGCGGGCGTTGCCGCGGGCGACGGCGATGACATCCGCTGCGGTGGTCCCGGCGGTGCCCAGCACGACTGTTTGCATATCCATATTCAGAACCCTACGGACTGAATCCCACCCTGTCACTACCGGATGGCGACTTGGCTCCTTACCCCGGCGGGAGGCGGAAGATCCAGCCCCTGGGGGTCCCCCCTGGACGCAGTCCTCGGGGGAGGTTGCCGTGCGGCGGCAGCCGCGTCACGCATCCGGCCGCTGCCCCCTGAAGCGGCGGCGCTCGTGCGGGTCGGGCGGCGGCGTGTCCGCGAGGCGGACCACCGCCCCGTCCCGCCCCGCCACCACCGGCTTCGCCGAGCGCGCCGCCTTCGCCCGGTACTGCGCCGCGTCGGCGAGCCGGAAGAGCCGCCGGGCCGACTTGACCGGCCCGATCTCGTCACCCGTCGACGCGACCCCGCATGCGACCCCCTCCCCCAGATCCATCTCCCCGGCCCGTACGCACAGCTCATCGGCGACCCGCACCACCTCGTCCGCCGAAGGCCCCACCACGAGCAGGCAGAACTCGTCACCCCCGAGCCGCGCGGCCAGCGCCCCCGGCAGCTGCGCGCCGCACCGCGACAGCACCGAGCCGAAACGTTCGAGGAGACGGTCGCCGACCTCGTGGCCGTGGGTGTCGTTGACCCGCTTCAGGCCGTTCAGGTCGCAGACGACGAGGCTGACGACCGTGCCCGAGCGGCGGTGCCGCTCCACCGCCTCGTCCAGCCCCATGTCGACCGCGCGGCGGTTCGCCAGCCCCGTCAGCGGGTCGGTGAAGGCGAGCTTGCGGACCTCTTCCAGTGCTTCCGTCTGGGCGATGCCCGCCGCGACCACCGAAGCCAGCACCGTCGCGAAGTCCGCGTCGGACCGGTCGAAGACCGTCGCCCCGGCCGGCCTCGCGACGTACAGCTCGCCCCACGCCTGTCCGCGCAGCACGATCGGCGCGACGACGCACGACCCGCGCCCGCGCCGCCGCAGCGCCGCCACCCTCTGATGGCAGTACCCGGCGGCATCGGCCCCGTCCGCGGGGCCCTGCGCCGTCTCGACCCACGCGTTCGGCTCGCCCCCGCCTGCCCACTTCTCGTGCAGGAACTCCGTGATCTCCGGAAACTGGTGTACGGGATACGTCTCCCCCTCGGGGAAGCTCTCCTCCCCCTCCGCCAGCTCACCCGCGTTCACGAGCACCCGCAGTCGTCCCAGGTCGCGCTCCCACACCGAGACGGCCGCGAAGCTGCCGCCGAGCGCCTCCTGCGCGCCCAGCGCGGCCGCCCGCCAGGACTCACGCGGGGTGTGCGCCGCCGCCATCGCCTGCGCCAGCGTCACTACGGCCTGCAGCCGCGCATCCTCGCCCATCTCCACAGCTT
Organism: Streptomyces spiramyceticus; assembly: GCF_028807635.1. Classification (NCBI taxonomy): domain Bacteria; kingdom Bacillati; phylum Actinomycetota; class Actinomycetes; order Kitasatosporales; family Streptomycetaceae; genus Streptomyces; species Streptomyces spiramyceticus. Next base: position 4,190,905 of record NZ_JARBAX010000001.1, on the reverse strand, counting down.
ATGGAGTTTTGTGACGTTTTGATCGCTTCAGCAAAGCGAACGCAGGAAAGCGGGAACCGGGAAAGCGCCCTACTGCCCCGGCCACTCCGGCTTGCGCTTCTCGTTGAACGCCGCCACGCCCTCCGCCCGGTCGCCCGAGAACGCCACCGACCGCCACGCCGCGTCCTCGACCTCCAGCCCCGCCCGCAGGTCCAGCCCGTGCCCCAGCCGCATCGCCCGCTTCGCCGCCCGCAACCCCACCGGCGAGTTCCCGGCGATCCGCGCGGCCAGCGCCAGCGCCTCCTCCCGGTCCTGGCCGGCGTCCACCAGCTGGTCGACGAGGCCGAGCGAGGCCGCCTCCGCCGCCTCCACCCGCCGCGCTGTGAACACCAGCTCGGCCGCCCGCGCCGCCCCGACCCGCCGCGGCAGCAACTGCGTACCGCCGCCGCCGGGAATGACGCCCACCGACACCTCGGGCAGCCCGACGACCGCCGTACGGTCCGCCACGATCAGGTCGCAGGCCAGCGCCAGCTCGAAGCCGCCGCCCAGCGCGAAGCCGTGCACGGCGGCGATCGTCGGCATCGGCAGTTCCAGTACGCCGGTGTACGCACCCCGGGCGACCGGGCGCTGACGTACCAGCTCGGCGTCAGTGAAGGAGTTCCGCTCCTTGAGGTCGGCGCCCACACAGAACGCCCGCTCGTGACTGGACGTCACCACGGTCACCCGCACCTGCGGGTCCGCGCCCAGCGCATCGCACGCCGCCGCGACGGAGCGGGCCATGTCCGTGGACACCGCGTTCATCGCCTTGGGCCGGTCGAGGACCAGCTCGGCCACGTGCCCCTGCGCATGCCGGCGTACGCCGACGAAGTCCCCGAACCGCTGCTCGTCGCTCATGAACATGCCCTCCCGGTTAACGACCGTTATCGGGAGGATCCTAGGGGGACACCCCCTAGGTGGCACGCCTCGTCAGGAGCCACGGTTCGACCGTGCCGAGCCCGCGCACCGGCCGCTGCCACATCGGCTGCACCCCGAAGCGGTACGCAGGCGGCTCGACGCCTTCCTTCTCCGCCTTCTCCGCCTCGGCCGCCGCCTCCGCCTCGGAGACCGGAGCCTCACCGGTACGCGACAGTTCCTCCGCGAATGCCCCGTCCACCAGGACCGCGTCCTTCGGCGCTATTGAGGTGAGCCTGCTGGCCAGGTTCACGGTCGTACCGAAGACATCGCCCATGCGCGTGGTGACCGTGCCGAAGGCGATGCCGACGCGCAGGGCGGGCATCGTCTGGTCGCTGGCCATCGTCTCGATGAGCCGCAGCGCGATCTCGCCCGCCGTACCGGCGTCGTCGGCCGCGTAGAGGACTTCGTCGCCGAGCGTCTTGATGAGCCTGCCGCCGTGGGCCGCGACGAGGTCCGCGCAGGTCGTCTCGAAGGCCTCGACGAGTTCCCCCAGCTCCTCTTCCTCCAGGCGCCGCGTCAGCCGCGTGAAGCCGACGAGGTCCGCGAAGCCGACCGCGAGCCTGCGGTCGACCATCTCGTCGTCGTCAGCGGCCTGGACCACCCGCCCGGTGGCGGCGGCGAGCTGCCGCCGCCAGACGTAGCGCAGGAATTCCTCCAGCTCGGGAAGGAGCAGCTCGACGAGCGGATACGTGACTTCGGTACGGGTCATGCCGGGCTCGGGCGGCTCCGTGAGCCCCTCCAGGAAGGAATCGATCTGCCATTCGGCCAGCCGGGCGGTGGTCTGCCCGGTCGACCTGGCGACCTGTACCGCCATCGGCTCGCTGAGCAGCCCCGCCTCGACGAGCCCCGCGAGCCGCCGCAGGGCGAGCACGTCCGCCTCGGTCAGAGCCTTGGCCTGCCCGATGTCGGCGAAGCCCATGGCACGCCAGAAGCGGGATGCGAGGTCCATGGAGACGCCTGCGGTACGGGCGGCCTGGAAGGGGGTGTAGCGGCGCTCGGCGCCGAGGATCAGCTGTTCGAGGCGGATGGCGAGCGGGTCGTCGGTCGGCTCGGCGGTGTGGTCGACGGCGTGATGGGGGGTGGGATGCTGCGAGGGGTCCCGGTCCGGGCGCGCGTCGCCACCCGCAGAAGACCCCGAAGGCGGCTCCGCGTCCATGCCGGACGCCGTGTCGTCGACGGTCACGTACCGCCTCCTGCCCGTTCCCTGCGCACTGCCCTGTGTCCTGCCGATCATCTGTCGCGCGATCCGTCGCGGATCGCCTCAACGATACGGCAGGTGTGCCCTAGCTCACTCCTCCGTCCCGGGTGTCTTCCGCACCTGTCCATGGCCTGAGGTGTACGACGTCACCCGCCCCCACCGGCTGCTGCATCCCCTCCTCCGTCGCCAGCACCAGCCGCCCGTGTCCGTCGACGGCCACTGCCTCGCCGGTCAGGGACCGGCCGCCGGGCAGTTCGGCGCGTACGGTGCGGCCGAGCGTCGCGCAGCCCGCCGCGTACGCCTCCTGCAGGCGGCTGGCCGCCGGGTCGCCGCCCGCCGTGCGCCAGTCGCCGTACCACTTGTCGAGCGAACGCAGTACGGACCGCAGCAGCGGGTCCCGGTCGGTCGACACCGCACCGGCCAGCAGCAGCGACCCCGCGCCCGGCACCGGCAGTTCCTTGTCGCTCAGTGAGACGTTGATGCCGATGCCGACCACGACGCCGACACCGTCCGCCGTCCGCTCGGCGAGGATGCCGCCGGCCTTGCGCTCTTCGCCGCCGACATTCACCAGCAGGTCATTGGGCCACTTGAGGGCCGTATCGACGCCGGCGGACCGGGACAGGGCCGTGGCCACCGCGACTCCGGCGAGCAGCGGGAGCCAGCCCCACCGCTCCACGGGCACCTCGGCGGGCTTCAGCAGTACGGAGAAGAAGAGCCCGGAGCGTGCGGGAGCCGACCAGCGCCGGTCGAGGCGGCCGCGCCCCTCGGTCTGCTCCTCGGCGATGAGCACGGCACCTTCGGGCAGGTCAGCCGCCCGGGCAGCCAGGTCGCTGTTGGTCGAGCCGGTGGCGGAAACGACTTCCAGGGAGGTCCAGAGACCGTCCGGCCGGACGATCGCACGGCGCAGTCCGGGGGCGTTGAGGGGCGGCCGGCCGAGGTCGGACCAGCGATCACCTGAAGCATCGGGGGGCGTCATGCAACCCAGCGTAGGTGTGGCAAACGACGCACTGCCGAGCGGCACACGCGCCGATACGCTACGTGTCAGTAGCCGTCCGCTGACCAGGCAGGGAGCCGCATCCCGATGTCCGAGCCCGAGACTGACATCCATACCACCGCGGGCAAGATCGCGGATTTGCAGCGCCGTATCGAAGAGGCAACGCACGCGGGCTCCGAGCGCGCGGTCGAAAAGCAGCATGCCAAGGGCAAGCTGACGGCCCGTGAGCGGATCGCTCTGCTCATGGACGAGGGATCGTTCGTCGAGCTCGACGAGTTCGCCCGGCACCGCTCCACCGCCTTCGGGCTGGAGAAGAACCGCCCGTACGGAGACGGTGTCGTCACTGGCTACGGCACGGTCGACGGCCGCCCGGTGGCGGTGTTCTCGCAGGACTTCACCGTGTTCGGCGGTGCGCTCGGCGAGGTCTTCGGCCAGAAGATCATCAAGGTGATGGACTTCGCGCTGAAGACCGGCTGCCCGGTCGTCGGCATCAACGACTCCGGCGGCGCCCGTATCCAGGAGGGCGTCATGGCCCTCGGTATGTACGGCGAGATCTTCCGCCGCAACACCCACGCGTCCGGTGTGATTCCGCAGATCTCGCTGATCGTCGGCCCGTGCGCGGGCGGCGCGGTCTACTCGCCCGCGATCACCGACTTCACGGTGATGGTCGACCAGACCTCGCACATGTTCATCACCGGGCCGGACGTCATCAAGACCGTCACCGGTGAGGACGTCGGCTTCGAGGAGCTGGGCGGCGCCCGGACGCACAACACCACGTCGGGCGTGGCGCATCACATGGCGGGCGACGAGAAGGACGCCATCGAGTACGTCAAGTCGCTGCTCTCGTACCTCCCTTCGAACAATCTCAGCGATGCGCCGGCCTTCCCCGAGGAGGCGGACCTGGAGACGTCCGACGAGGACCGCGAGCTCGACACGCTCATCCCGGACTCCGCCAACCAGCCGTACGACATGCACACCGTCATGGAGCACGTGCTGGACGACGGCGAATTCCTGGAGACGCAGGCCCTGTTCGCGCCGAACATCGTCACCGGATTCGGCCGGGTCGAAGGCCACCCGGTGGGCATCGTCGCCAACCAGCCGATGCAGTTCGCGGGCTGCCTGGACATCAACGCGTCCGAGAAGGCCGCGCGCTTCGTCCGCACCTGCGACGCGTTCAACGTCCCCGTCCTTACCTTCGTGGACGTGCCGGGCTTCCTGCCGGGCGTCGACCAGGAGTACGGCGGCATCATCCGGCGCGGCGCGAAGCTGATCTACGCGTACGCCGAGGCGACGGTGCCCCTGATCACCGTCATCACGCGCAAGGCGTTCGGCGGAGCGTACGACGTCATGGGCTCCAAGCACCTCGGCGCGGACCTGAACCTGGCGTGGCCGACCGCGCAGATCGCCGTCATGGGCGCGCAGGGCGCGGTGAACATCCTGCACCGCCGTACGATCGCGGCCGCCGATGATGTCGACGCGACCCGCGCCGAGCTGATCGCCGACTACGAGGACACGCTGCTGAACCCGTACGTCGCGGCCGAGCGCGGCTACGTCGACGCGGTGATCATGCCGTCGGAGACCCGCCGCCACATCGTGCGCGGGCTGCGCCAGCTGCGGACGAAGCGCGAGTCACTGCCGCCCAAGAAGCACGGCAACATCCCGCTCTAGAACTGGAAAGGGACGTGACCATGATCAAGGTCGTACGGGGCAACCCGACCCCGGAGGAGCTGGCCGCCGCTCTCGCGGTGGTCCAGGCACGCGCCGCGGCGGTGGCCGGTGCAGCGTCCGGCGGCGCGGAGGAGCCCCCGCCCGCCTGGTCGGACCCGGCGAGGGTCGCGGCACACCCGCTGCCGCGGCCGGGACGGGCGGCGTGGAGCCGGACGTACTGGCCTGCGTAGACGAAGCCCGCGTGAGCGAAGCCCGCGCGAGCGAAGCCTGACACCGAAGGCCGGACCCTCCCTGGGCCCGGCCTTCGGCGTACGCGCTTCAGAGGACTTCGGCGACGGTCTTCGCCTCTACTACCGCTTCGCAGTGAGCCGGAAACCGCTGCACGAGCAGGACGAGGTCCGCGCTGCGGCGGTGGCGGTGGCGGCGGCCCGGGCAGGAGCGTTCACCTACTGAACGACTAATTAGTCCGTTGGCACTGGTCCGCTTGAGTACGAGTACTCAGGCGGAGGAGGCCGCCCGGCCGCAGGATCGGATGCATGCTGTGGTCCGACCCGGAGAACGAACCTCCGAAAGACCTGCGCGAGACGCAGGCCATGCTCCGCCGCGCGGGCTTCGTGATGGCGCTGGCGATGGTGCTGGCGATGTTCGTTCTCGGCCTTCGCTGAACGTCCGGGGGCTGGGGCTTGCCCCCAGTTTCGGGAGAGGGGCGGGTAGGGGGAAGCGCCGCAGGCAGGCCGCACTCGCAACCACCCCCGCACCGCGTCCTACCATGAGCCGCATGACTCACGCCCGCCGACGCCTCGTCCTCGCCTCCGCCTCCCCCGCCCGCCTCGCGCTCCTCCGCCAGGCGGGCCTCGCCCCCGAGGTGATCGTCAGCGGAGTCGACGAGGACGCGATCAGCGCGCCGACTCCGGGGGAGCTCGCGCTCGTACTCGCCGAGGCGAAGGCCGCGTCGGTCGCCGACCGCCCCGAGGCCACCGACGCGCTGGTGATCGGCTGCGACTCCGTACTCGAACTCGACGGCCAGGCACTCGGCAAGCCCGACGACGCCGAGGACGCCACCGCCCGCTGGAAGTCCATGCGCGGCCGCTCCGGCATCCTCCAGACCGGTCACTGCGTCATCGACACCGCCACCGGCCGCCGTGCCTCCGCCACCGCGTCCACCACCGTCCGCTTCGGCGACCCGACCGACGCGGAGATCGCGGCGTACGTCGCGACCGGCGAGCCGCTCCACGTCGCCGGCGCCTTCACTCTCGACGGCCGCTCGGCCCCCTTCGTCGACAGCATCGACGGCGACCACGGCAACGTCATCGGCCTGTCCCTGCCCCTGCTGCGCCGCCTGCTGCGCGAGCTGGACGTCTCGATCACCGACCTGTGGACGTGACGTCGCCGTCCCCCCGCAGCACATCGCCGACCACGGCGACCCCCTCGCCGATGGCGGTCGACGTACTCGCGGCGTAGCCCAGCACGAGCCCCGGACGGCCCGGCCGCTGCCGGTGCCACGACAGCGGCTGCACCTTCACACCACGCGCGAGCGCGCCCGCGGCAAGGTCCGTGTCCACAAGGTCCGTCCGCTCAAAGGTGATCATCAGGTGCAGACCGGCCGCGGCGCCGTGCACGACCGCGCCCGGCAGATGCGCCCCGATCGCACCGATCATCGCGTCCCTGCGCCTCCGATGGCGCCTGCGCAGCAGCCGCAACTGGCGTTCCATGTCGCCCGATTCCATCAGGCGGGCCAGCACCAGTTGCGGCAGCGCCGCGTTCCCCAGGTCGGTGAACCGCTTGGCGTCCACCAGCGCCTCCCGGTACTTCGGCGGCGCCAGAATCCAGCCCACCCGCAGTGCGGGAGCCAGCAGCTTGGAGACGCTTCCGGCGTAACAGACCTGCTCCGGGAGCAGTGAGCGCAGGGCAGGCACCGGAGGCCGGTCGTAGCGGTGCTCGGCGTCGTAGTCGTCCTCGACGATCAGGCCGCCGTCACCGGCCCACTGCATGAGCTCACGCCGTCTGCCTCCCCCGAGCACCACACCGGCCGGAAACTGATGGGCCGGGGTCAGCAGTACGGCCCGGGCTCCCGTGGCGCGCAGCTTGTCGACCCGTATCCCTTCGGAGTCGACCGGCACCGGCGGGGTCGCCAACCGCCGGTTGTGCAGATGCTGCCGGGCGCCGAGCGAGCCGGGATCCTCCACCGCCATCTCGCGGAACCCGTCGTCACGGAGCACCTGCGCGAGCAGTCCGAGCCCCTGAGCGGTGCCTGCGGTGATGAGTACCTCGCCGGGGTCGGCCCTGATTCCCCGGTTGCGGGCCAGCCAGTCGACCACGGCGGTACGCAGCTCGGGCCTCCCCCGCGGATCTCCGTAACCGAGGTCGGACGCCGAGAGGTCCCTGAGTACGGAACGTTCGGCCCGCAGCCACGCCGCGCGCGGGAAGGCGGCCAGGTCGGGCACACCGGGCGACAGGTCGATCCGGGCCGGCGCCGCCCGTAGCGCGTCGAAGATGTCGGCGCCGGGCTCGGCGGCGCCGAACAGCACACGAGCCGGAGAGGCATCGCAACTGCCACCGGCACCGCCACCGCCGGCACCCGCACCCGCACCCGCACCCGCACCGGAAGCCCCGCCCGCACCACGCTCAGCGACCCGCACCGCAACCGGCGTAGCCACCACGACAGTTCCGCCCCGCCCCCGCCCGGCGACATGCCCGTCCTCGGTCAGCCGCTGGTACGCCTCGGTCACCACCCCGCGCGACACCCGGAGCTCGGCGGCCAGCACCCGGGTCGCGGGCAGCCTGCTGCCCACCGGCAGCCGGCCGTCCGATATCGCGAGCCGCAGCCGGTGCGCGAGCCAGTCGGAGAGGCCACCCACCGGCGCGTCACCGGTATCCAGCTGGAGGAAGTCGGACCCGGACCCGGACCCCGATCCCGATCCCGACCCGCCGCTTATGGACCGGTCATGACCATTCTCATTGGACCTGTTCACCGGACCATTGTCGCGACAGGGTCAAGTCATGACCATCGAGTTCCTGTTGACGTCGCTCGTCGTTGTCGCGACTCCCGGCACAGGCGTGCTCTACACCATGGCGGCCGGACTCTCGCGCGGCACCCGCGCAAGCATCGTCGCGGCGGTCGGCTGCACCCTCGGCACCATTCCGCACATGATGGCGGCGATCACGGGCCTCGCGGCGCTGCTCCACACCAGCGCAATGGCGTTCCAGATTCTCAAGTATCTGGGTGTGGCCTATCTGCTCTACATGGCGTGGAGCACCCTGCGCGACAAGGACGCACTCACGACGGAGAAGGCCGAGACGCCCGTATCAGCGGTGAAGGTGATCACCTCGGGCGTCCTGATCAACATCCTCAACCCAAAACTCACGATCTTCTTCTTCGCGTTCCTGCCGCAGTTCGTGAGCGCCCGTGAGCCGAACGCATTCCTGCGCATGGTCGAGTTGAGCGCCGTCTTCATGCTGCTCACGTTCATCGTCTTCGTCGCGTACGGGAAATTCGCCGCCGCGATGCGGAGTCACGTCATCTCCCGCCCCCGGGTCCTGACCTGGCTGCGCCGGACGTTCGCGGGCGCGTTCACAGCCCTCGGCGCCAAGCTCGCCTTCTTCTGACCGGCCCTCTGACCTGGCGATACTCAACACAAAAACAGCGAGGCACCTTATGCGTCACTTCCAGCACGCGGACGCCGTCCGGCAGGACTTCCCGGAGCTTGTTCCCGGGGTTCTCTTCGCCGAAGGAATCACCCCGGACGTTTCGGCCGACGCCGCGATCGCGCGCTACAACGCGATCGCCAGGTCCCGGCTGGCGACCGTGACGGAGGGCGAACTGCCCGAAATCCAGGCCTGGCGCCGTACGTTCTCCCGGATGGGACTCAAGCCCACCCAATACCGGTGCGCCTCCGAGTCGCTGCTGCGGCGATTCAGGAAAGAGGACTCGCTTCCCCGGATCCACCCGCTGATCGACGTCTGCAACTCCATTTCACTCGCGTTCGCGATCCCGGTGGGCGTCTTCGACGTTTCCGAGATCACCGGGAACCTGGAAGTCCGGTACGCGGCCGGTGACGAAACCTATGTGACGTTCTCCGGCGGTACGGAGAATCCCGCCCCACGTGAAGTGATCTTCGCGGACGGCAGCGGACAGGCCCACTCCCGGCGGTGGACCAACCGGCAGAGCGGTTCTTCCGCCGTCCGGGAGACGACGTCCACCGTGCTGATCATCGCGGAGGCGATGCACGACTCGGCTCCGGCCGACATGGAGAGGCTCACGGCCGCGCTCGCCGACGAGCTGGACGCCCTGTGGTCCGTGACCGCGAAGCCCGTGATCCTGAGCCGGTCGTCGCCGCAGTTCGACTTCTGAGGGTCTTCGTTCTGAGGGTCTTCGTTCTGAGGGCCCGTCGGGCCTGCGCCTGTCAGGCCGGCGCGGGAGCCCCGCCCTCCGGCGCGTCCGCCGCACCGGACGCGTCCGCCCCGGCCCGCTGCTCCTCACGCCTGCCGTACGCGATGACGGACAGCACGATCAGCCCGAACTCCACCATCAGCACCACGAACGCCGCCCAGCCGACCAGCCCGACCGACAACGCCCCCAGCACACCGTGCACCACCGCGCACGCGATCAGCAGTACGCGTCCGAAACGCCCGGGAGCCCGGTCCGTCAGCGCGGCGCGCAGCAGGAAGACGCCGCAGCCGACCAGGTAGAGGCCGAAGACGCCGCCCATCACCCAGGTCGACGCGGCCATGACGTCGGGGTCCAGGCCGTCCAGGGACATCGACTGGCTGTTGACGACCTTGCCGAGGATCCAGTTGACGAACACGATCCCGGCGGCTTCGACGAACAGCAGGGCCGCTGCCACGGCGGCTATCGGTCTGCGCGGCACGGCGCCCCACCCTCTTCCGGCTGTTACCCCTAGTACGTACGCGAGACGCAAACGCTACTAACCGGTAATCGCCGGGACAAGGGTCCTGACGCAGCCGGACCGCCGCGGCAAAGAATCATTCGGCCATTCGTAGGGACTCGACAAAGAAAGCTGCCGCCGCACTGGCTCCCAGGACAGAGACCTTGGCCACACCCGAGGGCTACTGTGCGGTGAGGGAACCCGTCGTACCGTGGTGCGACAAGGGAATTCGCGACTCGCGCGAGCCTCGCATCACGCTCCGTGTGGGCAAGCTCACCATTGGGGACGGGTCGTAGGGCCGTGTCGGCAGTCCCTAAACTCAGCTTGTTTCAAGGAGGGAGCCATCGTGCGCAAGGTGCTCATCGCCAACCGTGGCGAAATCGCTGTCCGCGTTGCTCGGGCCTGCCGGGATGCCGGGATCGCGAGCGTAGCCGTCTACGCCGATCCGGACCGGGACGCTTTGCATGTCCGTGCCGCGGACGAGGCGTTCGCTCTGGGCGGTGACACCCCGGCCGCCAGCTATCTGGACATGGCCAAGGTGCTCCAGGCCGCCAAGGACTCGGGAGCGGACGCGGTTCACCCCGGGTACGGATTTCTCTCCGAGAACGCCGAGTTCGCCCAGGCCGTGCTGGATGCGGGCCTGACCTGGATCGGCCCGCCCCCGCAGGCCATCCGTGACCTGGGTGACAAGGTCGCCGCCCGGCACATCGCCCAGCGTGCCGGTGCCCCGCTGGTCGCGGGTACCCCCGACCCGGTCTCGGGGGCCGAGGAGGTCGTCGCGTTCGCCCGCGAGCACGGGCTGCCGATCGCGATCAAGGCGGCGTTCGGCGGCGGCGGGCGCGGCCTGAAGGTCGCCCGCACCCTCGATGAGGTCCCCGAGCTCTACGACTCCGCCGTACGCGAGGCGGTGGCCGCGTTCGGGCGCGGGGAGTGCTTCGTCGAGCGCTACCTCGACAAGCCCAGGCACGTGGAGACGCAGTGCCTGGCCGACGCCCACGGCAATGTCGTGGTCGTCTCCACCCGTGACTGCTCGCTGCAGCGCCGCCACCAGAAACTGGTGGAAGAGGCCCCCGCCCCGTTCCTGAGCGAAGCCCAGAATGAGGAGCTGTACGCCGCCTCGAAGGCGATCCTGCGCGAGGCCGGCTACGTCGGTGCGGGCACGGTCGAGTTCCTCGTCGGCGTGGACGGCACGATCTCCTTCCTGGAGGTCAACACCCGCCTGCAGGTCGAGCACCCGGTCTCCGAGGAGGTCACCGGCATCGACCTGGTCCGCGAGATGTTCCGCATCGCCGACGGCGAGAAGCTCGGCTACGACGACCCCGCGGTGCGCGGGCACTCCATCGAGTTCCGCATCAACGGCGAGGACCCCGGCCGCGGCTTCCTGCCCGCCCCCGGCACCGTCACCGCCTTCTCCACACCCTCCGGCCCCGGCGTCCGCCTCGACGCCGGCGTCGAAACCGGCAGCGTGATCGGCCCCGCCTGGGACTCCCTGCTCGCCAAGCTGATCGTCACCGGCGCCACCCGTGAGCAGGCACTGCAGCGCGCCGCCCGCGCTCTGGCGGAGTTCAACGTCGAGGGCATGGCCACCGCCATCCCCTTCCACCGCGCCGTCGTCGCCGACCCCGCCTTCACCTCCGACCCGTTCACGGTCCACACCCGGTGGATCGAGACGGAGTTCGTCAACACCATTCCCGCGTTCTCGGTGCCCGGTGCGGACACCGAGGAGGACGAGGCCGGTCGCGAGACGATCGTCGTCGAGGTCGGCGGCAAGCGTCTTGAGGTCTCCCTGCCGTCCTCGCTGGGCATGAGCCTGGCCCGTACCGGCCTGGCCGCCGGTGCCAAGCCCAAGCGGCGTGCGGCGAAGAAGTCCGGCCCGGCCGCCTCCGGCGACACCCTCGCATCCCCGATGCAAGGCACCATCGTCAAGGTCGCGGTCGAGGAGGGCCAGGAGGTCAAGGAAGGCGACCTCGTCGTCGTACTTGAGGCCATGAAGATGGAGCAGCCGCTGAACGCGCACCGCTCCGGCACCGTCAAGGGCCTGACCGCCGAAGTCGGCGCGTCCGTCACCTCCGGCGCCACCATCTGCGAAATCAAGGACTGACGTCCGGCTGTACGTGCGTACGTGACGGAGGGCCCCGCCGGAGTACCGGCGAGGCCCTCCGTTTACGCAATGGCATCCTGGAGTCAGAGCCGGTACGAGAAGGGCGGCGCAATGGCGACCAGCAGCAGCGCAGAGACGTCGACGGCGTCGTCGACGCCTTCGGCACGGCCCATGCGCGCCGACGCACGCCGCAACTACGAGCGGGTGCTCGCCGAGGCCCGTATCGCCTTCGCGGAGCACGGCACGGACGCCTCGCTGGAAGATGTCGCACGCCGCGCCGGCGTGGGCATCGGCACGCTCTACCGGCACTTCCCCAACCGGCACGCGCTGATGAGCGCGGTCTTCCAGGGCGCGGTGGACGAGCTGCTGGCTCATTCACGTGCGCTGGCCGATGCCGATGCGCCCTGTGGGGCGCTTGTGACGTGGCTGCGCGACATCATCACTCATGCGGGTGAGTACCGGGGGCTCGCTCGTGAGCTCATGTCGGCCTCGCGCGACGAGAGTTCGGCGCTGGCGCGGTGCAGTACGCCGATGAGGGAGGCCGGCGAGCGGTTGCTCGTACGGGCTCAGAAGAGCGGCGCGGTCAGGCCCGACGTTTCCATCGGGGACCTGATGCAGCTGACCAATGCCATCGCGCTGGCTGCCGAACAGGCACCCGACGATCCGGAGTTGGCCGACCGACTGCTGACGCTGACGCTGAAGGGCCTGCGGGCGGAGAAGTAAGCATTCAGCGCCGGCGCAGATCGGCGACGCGCGCCCGCTCGCGCTCGGCGGGTCCCGCCTGCTCCGCGAGGGCTCCGGCGCTGCGCAGTTGCGCACCGGTCCCGGGTCCGCCCGGGTGCGTACGGCGCTGGCCGGGAAGCGGCACGTCCCGGCGGGACTGCCGTCCGGTCGGGACGCCGTCACCCCCCGGTCCCGCCGCTCCGGTCCCCGGTCCGGCGACGGCGATCTGCACTCCCTGGTCTGCCAGGGCCTGCAGTTCGGTGGCGGCGCGGTCGTCGTGCTGCGGCGGCTCGTCGGTGACGAGGCGCGTGATCACGTCCGTCGGCACCGTCTGGAACATGGTGTCGGTGCCGAGCTTCGTGTGGTCGGCGAGGACCACCACTTCGGCGGCGGCCTGCACCAGCGCCCTGTCGACGCTCGCCGACAGCATGTTGGAGGTGGAAAGCCCGCGCTCCGCGGTCAGTCCGCTTCCGGAGAGGAAGGCCCGGGAGACGCGCAGACCCTGTAGGGACTGCTCCGCCCCGCTGCCGACCAGCGCATAATTCGAGCCACGCAGCGTGCCGCCGGTCATGACGACTTCGACGCGGTTGGCGTGGGCCAACGCCTGGGCCACCAGCAGGGAGTTGGTGACGACGGTCAGCCCGGGGACCCGGGCAAGCCGTCTTGCCAGCTCCTGCGTCGTTGTCCCGGCGCCGACGACGATGGCTTCGCCCTCTTCGACGAGTCCCGCGGCGAGGTCGGCGATGGCCGTCTTCTCCGCGGTCGCGAGATGGGATTTCTGCGGAAAGCCGGACTCCCGCGTAAAACCGCCCGGCAATACCGCACCGCCGTGCCGGCGGTCTAGGAGTCCTTCGGCCTCAAGCGCCCGCACGTCCCGCCGTACGGTCACTTCGGAGGTCTGGACGACACGGGCGAGCTCACGGAGCGAAACCGCCCCGTTGGCACGCACCATTTCAAGGATCAATTGGCGACGTTCTGCAGCGAACACGAAACTGACAGTAACCTGAGCGGCCGATAGTTCTCAGCAGTTTGCGCCGAATAACAGAAGTTGTACGTAAGGTGAGCCCGGAAGTGGTATAGGCGGCGTACACCCGGTATCTGCCGCGCAACTACGGGCCGGCAGCGGGGCCGTTACGCCTCGCCCGACGTCTTCCTGGTGTGCAGCTGGCGCGCGACCTCGGCGATCGATCCCGACAGGGACGGGTACACCGTGAACGCGTTCGCGATCTGTTCCACGGTCAGATTGTTGTCGACCGCGATCGAAATCGGATGGATCAGCTCACTCGCGCGCGGGGCGACGACACAGCCGCCGACCACGATGCCCGTGCCCGGACGGCAGAAGATCTTGACGAAGCCGTCGCGGATGCCCTGCATCTTGGCGCGCGGGTTGCGCAGCAGCGGCAGCTTCACCGAGCGTGCCTCGATCTTGCCCGCGTCCACGTCGGCCTGGGTGTAGCCGACCGTCGCGATCTCGGGGTCGGTGAAGACGTTCGACGAGACGGTCTTGAGGTTCAGCGGAGTCACCGCGTCGCCGAGGAAGTGGTACATCGCGATGCGGCCCTGCATGGCCGCGACCGACGCGAGAGCGAACACCCCGGTGACGTCACCCGCCGCATACACGCCGGGCGCGCTGGTGCGGGAGACCCGGTCGGTCCAGATGTGGCCCGAGTCCTTCAGCCGGACCCCGGCCTCCTCCAGGCCCATGCCCGCGGAGTTCGGGATGGCACCGACGGCCATCAGGCAGTGCGTACCGGTGATGACGCGCCCGTCGGACAGCGTCACTTCCACCCGGTCGCCGACGCGCTTGGCGGACTCGGCGCGCGAGCGGGCCATGACGTTCATGCCGCGGCGCCGGAAGACGTCCTCCAGGACGGCAGCGGCGTCCGGGTCCTCGCCCGGCAGCACGCGGTCGCGGGAGGAGACGAGGGTGACGCGCGAGCCGAGTGCCTGGTACGCGCCGGCGAACTCGGCGCCGGTCACACCGGAGCCGACCACGATGAGCTCCTCGGGGAGCTCGTCCAGGTCGTACACCTGCGTCCAGTTGAGGATCCGCTCGCCGTCGGGGAGCGCGTCGGGGATCTCGCGCGGGTGGCCGCCGGTCGCGATCAGTACGGAGTCGGCGGTGAGGCGCTCCTCGTTGCCGTCCGCGTACGAGACGACGACGGTGCGCGACCCGTCGGCGCCCTGCTGGCCCTCCAGGCGGCCGCGGCCGCGCAGGACCCGGGCGCCGGCCCGGGTGACGGACGCGGTGATGTCGTGGGACTGCGCGACGGCGAGGCGCTTCACCCGTCGGTTGACCTTGCCCAGGTCGACGCCGACGACGCGGGCCGCCTGCTCGACGTGGGGGGTGTCGTCGGCGACGATGATGCCCAACTCCTCGTACGAAGAGTCGAAGGTCGTCATCACTTCGGCCGTGGCGATCAGAGTCTTCGACGGCACGCAGTCGGTGAGCACCGACGCCCCGCCCAGACCGTCGCTGTCGACGACGGTCACCTCCGCGCCGAGCTGGGCGCCCACAAGGGCCGCCTCATAACCGCCGGGTCCGCCACCGATGATCACGATCCGGGTCACGAAAAAGTCCGCCTCGCATTGTCAATCCCGGCCCGCCTGCCCGCTCGGCCGGGGATCCGGGGATCGCCCGGGGGGAATGCAGTACGTACTTCATTGTCCCGCATGCTTCAAGATGCTTCGCCCCGGGGCCCTCCATCCGGCCGTGACCTCTTGAGGCCCCGTCGCACGAGCCCCTCCCGTACCCTCGACCTCATGTCGCTCTACGCCGCGTACGCCGGCAACCTCGACGCGCGGCTGATGACGCGCCGCGCCCCGCACTCACCGCTGCGCGGCACCGGCTGGCTCAACGGCTGGCGGCTGACCTTCGGCGGCGAGTCGATGGGCTGGGAGGGCGCGCTCGCCACGATCGTGGAAGCCCCGCGTTCGCAGGTGTTCGTCGCGCTCTACGACATCGCTCCCATGGACGAGGACTCCATGGACCGCTGGGAAGGTGTCGGACTCGACATCTACCGCCGGATGCGGCTGCGGGTGCACACGCTGGAGGGCGAGGAGCCTGCCTGGGTGTACGTGCTGAACGGTTACGAGGGCGGGCTGCCCTCGGCCCGGTACCTGGGCGAAATCGCCGATGCGGCGGAGTCGGCGGGCGCGCCGCACGACTATGTGATGGAGCTCCGCAAGCGCCCCTGCTGACCTGTCCGGACCATTCTGACCTCTGCCTTTCGGGGCATTCGTTCGATCCGCCAAGGCAACAATCAGAACACCGTAAGCACTGACATCTACGCGCGTAGGGCCAGACCGGTTACCCTCGTCGGCGTGAACGCATCTGTTACCCCTGCCCCCGCCGACGGCTTCGCCGACCCCCACGCGGCTGCCGACGCCGCCGCCGCCCGCCTGCGCGAGCTGACCGGCGCCGAGACCCACGACGTCGCCCTCGTAATGGGGTCGGGCTGGGTGCCCGCCGCCGAGGCACTGGGCGCGCCCGAGCACGAGTTCGCCGTCACCGAGCTGCCCGGCTTCCCGCCGCCCGCGGTCGCGGGCCACGCCGGTACGGTCCGCTCGTACAAGATCGGCGACAAGCGCGCCCTGGTCTTCCTGGGCCGTACGCACTACTACGAGGGCCGCGGTGTCGCCGCCGTCGCGCACGGCGTACGCACCGCTGTCGCCGCCGGCTGCAAGACCATCGTCCTCACGAACGGCTGCGGCGGCCTGCGCCCCGGCATGCGCCCCGGCCAGCCGGTCCTGATCAGTGATCACCTCAACCTGACGGCCACGTCGCCGATCATCGGCGCGAACTTCGTCGACCTGACGGACCTGTACTCGCCGCGTCTGCGCGCCCTGTGCAAGGAGGTCGACGCCAGCCTGGAGGAGGGCGTCTACGTCCAGTTCCCCGGCCCGCACTACGAGACGCCGGCCGAGATCAACATGGTCCGTGCCATGGGCGGCGACCTCGTCGGCATGTCGACGGTCCTGGAGGCCATCGCCGCGCGCGAGGCGGGCGCGGAGGTGCTCGGCATCTCCCTGGTCACCAACCTGGCCGCGGGCCTGACGGGCGAACCGCTCAACCACGAGGAAGTCCTCCAGGCCGGCCGCGACTCGGCCGCCCGCATGGGCGAACTCCTGGCCCAGGTCCTGCGCCGCATCTGACGAACCGGAGCCCGGGCGGAGCTTTTCCTTAACCCCACCCCGCCCCTTCCCGAGTTCTCAAACGCCGGACGGGCTGAAATACCAGCCTCTGGGGGTCCCCCCTGGACGCAGTCCTTGGGGGAGATTGAGGAGCGGGGTCTGGGGCGGAGCCCCAGTTCGGGAAGGGGCGGGTAGGGGAACTGCGCCGCAGGCACCGGTGCGGTGCCGACCGGGTACGGGGTAGTAACCCCGGAATATGGGCGGGGGTGGGAAAGCCCGCCGCTAGGCGAATCTGATCGCACCCACACGAGAGGTGGACCACATCGTGCAGCAGGAGCAGGACCTGGTCGCACGGGCGCAGGCCTGGCTGGCCGAGGACCCGGACAGCGAGACCCGGGACGAGCTCGGCAAGCTCATCGACGCCGCAGACCTGGACGAGCTCGCCGCGCGCTTCGCCGGCACCCTCCAGTTCGGCACGGCAGGCCTCCGGGGCGAACTCGGCGCCGGCCCGATGCGCATGAACCGCGCCGTCGTCATGAGGGCCGCCGCCGGCCTCGCCGCGTACCTGAGGGCGAAGGGCCAGGAGGGCGGTCTCGTCGTCATCGGCTACGACGCCCGCCACAAGAGCGCCGACTTCGCCCGCGACACCGCCGCCGTCATGACCGGCGCGGGGCTGCGCGCAGCCCTCCTGCCCCGCCCGCTGCCCACTCCCGTCCTGGCCTTCGCCATACGGCATCTGGGAGCCGTGGCCGGCGTCGAGGTCACCGCGAGCCACAACCCGCCCCGCGACAACGGCTACAAGGTCTACCTCGGCGACGGCTCGCAGATCGTGCCGCCCGCCGACGCCGAGATCGCCGCCGAGATCGACGCCGTACGGTCGCTCGCCGACGTACCGCGCCCCGAGGACGGCTGGTTCACGCTCGACGAGGAGGTCCTGGAGGCCTATCTCGCGCGTACGGACGAGGTCCTGACCAACGGGTCCCCCCGCACCGCCCGCGTCGTCTACACGGCCATGCACGGCGTCGGCAAGGAGGTCCTGACGGCCGCCTTCGCCCGCGCCGGTTTCCCGGAGCCCGTCCTTGTCGCCGAGCAGGCCGAGCCCGACCCGGACTTCCCCACGGTCGCCTTCCCCAACCCGGAGGAGCCGGGGGCCATGGACCTGGCCTTCGCCACTGCCCGCCGCGCCGAGCCCGACCTGATCGTCGCGAACGACCCGGACGCGGACCGCTGCGCCGTCGCCGTCCCCGTACCCGGCAGTGACGAGTGGCGGATGCTGCGCGGCGACGAGGTCGGCGCGCTGCTCGCCGCGCACCTGGTGCACAAGGGCGCTCGCGGCACGTTCGCCGAGTCGATCGTGTCGTCGTCGCTGCTGGGCCGTATCGCCGAGGCGGCCGGGCTGCCGTACGAGGAGACCCTGACCGGCTTCAAGTGGATCGCCCGCGTCGAGGGCCTGCGCTACGGCTACGAGGAGGCGCTCGGCTACTGCGTCGACCCCGAGGGCGTACGCGACAAGGACGGCATCACGGCGGCGCTCCTGGTCACCGAGCTCGCGTCCGAGCTCAAGGAGCAGGGCCGCACGCTCCTCGACCTGCTGGACGACCTCGCCGTGGAGCACGGTCTGCACGCCACCGACCAGCTGTCGGTGCGCGTCGAGGACCTGACGGTGATCGCCAATGCGATGAGCCAGCTGCGCGAGCAGCCGCCCACCTCGCTCGCGGGTCTCAGGGTCACCAGCTCCGAGGACCTGACGCGGGGCACCGACCGGCTGCCGCCCACGGACGGGCTTCGCTACCAGCTGGACGGTGCGGTGAAGGCCCGCGTGATCGTGCGGCCGAGCGGCACCGAGCCGAAGCTCAAGTGCTACCTGGAGACCGTGGTTCCGGTCGCCGACGCGAGTGAGCTGGCACCCGCCCGTGAGCGGGCGGACGGGATCCTCGCGGCGATCAAGCGTGATCTGTCGGCCGCCGCAGGCATCTGACACCACTGGCATCACTGACACCACCGCACTCGTACGGGCGGGTCGCTTCCCAGGACGGGAACCGGCCCGCCCGTACGAGTGACTTGCATACGGCAGTCGCCGCAGCGCCCAGTGCCCTCCCCCGATCACACGGAGAAGGCTGACCGGTATCCCCGCCGAGTCCTGGAGCGCCGCAGTGCCCCCGACCGCACCCCAGGTGACCCGACGGCCCTGGCCGGCCGTCCCTGCCGACCGCCGCCCGCACCAAGGCGCGCGGGACCGGATCGCGGTTCCTGCTGTGCGCGGCCGAGCGCCTGCCGCTGCTGGTCTTCACCGGCATACTGCTGCTCGTCGTCCTGGGCAGCGGCGGTGTCTACTTCCCGCGCGCCCGCTTCCTGGTCCCCGGCTTCCCGCTGCTGCTGCCGGTCGCGCTCGCGGTGACGCGGGCGAGAAGGCGGCTCATCGGGGTGCTGGTGGTGGGCGGGGCGGTGATGTCGTCGGTGTGGTTTCGGGGCGTACATGCTGCTGATCTGGCCGGGCCCGCCGTAGATCAGCCCGATCAGCCGGTGGCCAGCAGCACGGTCAGCGCCACCGCGCCCACCACACACGGCGCGATGATTTCGTATGCCCAGCGGACCTCCGGGTCCCCCTGAGCCGTCGGCCGCGCCGCGCACCGCTCGGCCTGCTCGCGCAGGTCCTCGACGGTCTGGTCGGCGGGCGCCCGGCGGGCCTGTGCGTCGGTCACGTCGGCGGTCACGGACGTCCTGCCGTACGGGTCGTCGTGCGCCTGCTTCGCCTGCTGGCGGGCGACGCGCTTGCGCTGGCGCAGCGAGACGGGCACGGCCCACAGCTGGTACTTCTTGCCGCCCGCGAGCACCTCGCTGGAGTACCCGGCGCGCACGCCGTCGACCGCCGCCCAGGGCAGCGTGATCGTACGGAACGGATTGCGGATCAGGAGCCGGTCGTCGTTGGCGAAGACGGCGGGCCGCAGTGTGTATGCGACGACCAGCGGCACGACGAAGAACAGACCGGCCAGCGCCACCCACGGCGTACGGCCCTCCCCGCGGATCAGCGCGTCACCGCCGACCCAGGCGGCCAGCAGGAGCACCAGGACGCCGCCGGCGAGCGCGCCGGGCGAGCGGAAGACGCGGTCGGCGTAGGTCGGCTCGGTGGGCTCGCCGGGCTGCCGGCCGGGGCTGCTGCTTGTCATGGGCCCGATTCTGCCTCACGTCACACCGCCTTGTTCGGGGCCGGGGCTGTACAGGTTGCTACGCGCGTAGATATGCTGCAGTAGTGACCATGCCCACCACTGCACCCGCAACTGCCGCTTTCGCCGACGCGACGGCGTCCGACGGTGCGCTGCGCCGCTTCCTGCACGGGCTGCCCGGCGTAGACACCGTCGGCCTCGAAGCACGCGCCGCATCCCTCGGCACCCGTTCGGTCAAGACCACGTCGAAGGCGTTCGCCATCGACCTGGCCATTTCCATGATCGACCTGACCACGCTCGAAGGCGCGGACACCCCGGGCAAGGTCCGGGCGCTGTGCGCCAAGGGCGCCAACCCGGACCCGACCGACCGTACGACGCCCAGGGTCGCCGCGATCTGCGTCTATCCGGACATGGCGGCCACCGCCAAGGAAGCCCTGGCCGGTACGGGCATCAAGGTCGCCTCGGTCGCCACCGCCTTCCCGGCGGGCCGCGCGGCGCTGCCGGTGAAGCTCGCGGACGTCCGCGACGCCGTGGCCGCCGGGGCCGACGAGATCGACATGGTGATCGACCGGGGAGCCTTCCTGTCCGGTCATTACCTGAAGGTCTACGAGGAGATCGTGGCCGTGAAGGCCGAGTGCGGCGACAAGGCCCGCCTCAAGGTCATCTTCGAGACCGGCGAGCTGTCGACGTACGACAACATCCGGCGGGCCTCGTGGCTCGGGATGCTGGCGGGCGCGGACTTCATCAAGACCTCGACCGGCAAGGTGGGCGTGAACGCCACGCCTTCCAACACCCTGCTGATGCTCGAAGCCGTACGCGACTTCAAGGCGCAGACTGGAATCCAGATCGGCGTGAAGCCGGCCGGCGGGATCCGCACGACCAAGGACGCGATCAAGTTCCTGGTCCTGGTCAACGAGACCGTGGGCGAGGACTGGCTGGACAACCACTGGTTCCGCTTCGGCGCCTCCAGCCTGCTCAACGACCTGTTGATGCAGCGCCAGAAGCTGAGCACCGGCCGTTACTCCGGTCCCGACTACGTGACGGTGGACTGATCACCATGGCATCTGTTTTTGAATACGCACCCGCGCCCGAGTCGCGCTCGGTCGTCGACATCGCCCCGTCGTACGGCCTGTTCATCGACGGCGAGTTCACCGAGGCGGCCGACGGCAAGGTCTTCAAGACCGTGTCGCCGTCCACCGAGGAGGTCCTCTCCGAGGTCGCCCGGGCGGGCACCGAGGACGTCGACCGTGCGGTGAAGGCGGCCCGCAAGGCCTTCCAGAAGTGGTCGGCACTGCCCGGCGCCGAGCGCGCCAAGTACCTCTTCCGTATTGCCCGGATCATCCAGGAGCGCTCGCGCGAGCTGGCCGTCCTGGAGACCCTCGACAACGGCAAGCCGATCAAGGAGACGAGGGACGCCGACCTTCCCCTGGTCGCCGCTCACTTCTTCTACTACGCGGGCTGGGCCGACAAGCTCGACCACGCGGGGTACGGGCCGAATCCGGCGCCCCTCGGTGTCGCGGGCCAGGTCATCCCCTGGAACTTCCCGCTCCTCATGCTCGCGTGGAAGATCGCCCCGGCGCTCGCAACGGGCAACACGGTCGTCCTGAAGCCGGCCGAGACGACCCCGCTGTCCGCGCTCTTCTTCGCGGACATCTGCCGCCAGGCGGGCCTGCCCAAGGGCGTCGTCAACATCCTTCCCGGTTACGGGGACGCGGGCGCCGCACTCGTCGAGCACCCGGACGTCAACAAGGTCGCCTTCACCGGCTCCACGGCCGTCGGCAAGGCGATCGCCCGCCAGGTCGCCGGTACGTCGAAGAAGGTCACCCTCGAACTGGGCGGCAAGGGCGCAAACATCGTCTTCGACGACGCCCCCATCGACCAGGCCGTAGAGGGCATCGTCACCGGAATCTTCTTCAACCAGGGCCAGGTCTGCTGCGCGGGCTCGCGCCTGCTGGTCCAGGAGTCGATCCAGGACGAGCTGCTCGACTCGCTGAAGCGCCGCCTGTCGACGCTGCGTCTCGGCGACCCGCTGGACAAGAACACCGACATCGGCGCGATCAACTCGGCCGAGCAGCTGGCCCGTATCACCGCGCTCACCGAGACGGGCGAGGCGGAGGGCGCCGAGCGCTGGTCCGCGCCGTGCGATCTGCCGTCCTCCGGCTACTGGTTCGCGCCGACGCTCTTCACGAACGTCACGCAGGCGCACACCGTCGCGCGCGACGAGATCTTCGGCCCGGTGCTTTCGGTCCTGTCGTTCCGTACGCCCGACGAGGCCGTCGCCAAGGCCAACAACAGCCAGTACGGCCTGTCGGCAGGCATCTGGACCGAGAAGGGCTCCCGCATCCTGGCGGTCGCGAACAAGCTCCGGGCCGGTGTCGTCTGGGCCAACACGTTCAACAAGTTCGACCCGACCTCGCCCTTCGGCGGATACAAGGAATCGGGCTTCGGCCGCGAAGGCGGCCGCCACGGCCTGGAGGCGTACCTCGATGTCTGAGCACGAATCGATCAGCGGCTCCGCCGCGCGGCGTCTGAGCGTCTTCAAGACCTACAAGCTGTACGTCGGGGGAAAGTTCCCCCGCAGCGAGAGCGGCCGGGTGTACGAAGTGCAGGACCACAAGGGCAAGTGGCTGGCCAACGCGCCGCTCTCCTCCCGCAAGGACGCCCGTGACGCGGTCGTCGCGGCGCGCAAGGCGTTCGGCGGCTGGTCGGGGGCGACGGCGTACAACCGGGGCCAGATCCTCTACCGCGTCGCGGAGATGCTGGAGGGCCGCAAGGACCAGTTCGTACGTGAAGTGGCGGACGCCGAGGGCCTGTCCAAGTCGAAGGCGGCCGTGGTCGTCGACGCGGCGATCGACCGCTGGGTCTGGTACGCGGGCTGGACCGACAAGATCGCCCAGATCGTGGGCGGCGCGAACCCGGTCGCGGGCCCGTTCTTCAACCTCTCCACGCCGGAGCCCACCGGCGTCGTCACCGTGCTCGCCCCGCAGGAGTCGTCCTTCCTGGGCCTGGTCTCGGCGATCGCCCCGGTGATCGCGACGGGCAACACGGCCGTCGTGGTCGCCTCGGAGAAGTCCCCGCTGCCCGCGCTCTCCCTCGGCGAGGTCCTGGCCACGTCCGACCTGCCGGGCGGTGTGGTCAACATCCTGACCGGCCGTACGTCGGAGATCGCGGCCCCGCTCGCCTCCCACCAGGACGTCAACGCGATCGACCTCACCGGCGCGGACAGCGAGCTGTCCCGCGACCTGGAGATCGCCGCGGCGGACAACCTCAAGCGGGTCTTCCGTCCACAGCCTGTGGACTGGGCGGCCGACCCCGGCACCCACCGCCTGACCGCCTTCCTGGAGATGAAGACGGTCTGGCACCCGACGGGCTCCCTGGGCGCGTCCGGCTCCGCGTACTGAGCGGAGCCCCACCGACACGACCTCGCCGGCCGGGCCGTCCCCCGACCGGCGGGGTCGTCTCATGTTCTGCGTGGCCGCGATGTGATGCTCAATACCAACGGCACCAGCGGGTGCACGGTGGGGTCCCAGGACCGGCTCGATGCCGCATGATTGTGTCCCGTGAGTTCATCCCCCATACCCACTCGCGTCGTCCTGCTCGCAGGCCCCTCCGGCTCCGGAAAGTCGTCGCTCGCCGCCCGCACGGGTCTGCCCGTGCTGCGCCTCGACGACTTCTACAAGGAGGGCGACGACCCCACGCTTCCGCAGGTCGCGGGTAGTACGGACATCGACTGGGACTCTCCGCTGTCCTGGGACGCGGACGCCGCCGTCGCGTCGATCGAGGAACTGTGCCGTACGGGACGTACGACCGTCCCCGTGTACGACATCTCCATCAGCGCACGCGTGGACAGGGAGGCGCTCGACATAGAGCGCACACCGCTCTTCGTGGCCGAGGGGATCTTTGCGGCGGACATTGTTGCGCGCTGCCAGGAGCTCGGCGTGCTCGCGGACGCGCTGTGTCTGCGGGGGCGTCCGGCGACGACGTTCCGGCGGCGGTTGCTCCGGGATCTGCGGGAGGGCCGCAAATCCGTACCCTTCCTGCTGCGCAGGGGCTGGCGGCTGATGCGGGCGGAGCGCGGCATCGTGGAGCGTCAGGCGGCGCTGGGGGCGCACCCCTGCGCGAAGGAGGAGGCCCTGGGCCGCCTCGCAGCCGCGGCAGCGGGCCGCCACCGCACCCCGGCGGCACGCGAGCCGGCGTAGCGGCCCGCGGCACGTACGGGCTGGAAAACCCAGCCCGTGGGGGTCCCCCCTGGACGCAGTCCTTGGGGGAGTTTGAGGCCCGCGGCGGAGCCGCAAATGTCACAGCGGGAAGGGGCGGGGTGGGGAAAGCCCCGCGCAGCGGCCCGCACCGGCACCCCGCACCGCACCGCGTAAACGCACCGCAGGGCCGAACAGGCCCCCCGGCCCATCCAGCCCCGCTGCGTTTTCCCCCGTACCGGCCGCCGTCTCCCCCGAGACCGCGGCCGTTCCTCCCCCGATTCCCCCTGTCCCCCGTGTCCCCCCGTACCTTCAGGCCACCAGCTCGCCGAAGGACTCTTCCTCGTCACGGCCGAAGCTGAGGACCTCGTCCTCGCGCAGCCGGCGCAGTGACCGCCAGATGCTGCTCTTCACCGTGCCGACACTGATGTCGAGGATGTCCGCGATCTCCGGGTCGGTGCGGCCCTCGTAGTAGCGGAGGACCAGCATCGTGCGCTGGAGTTCGGGCAGCCGGGCGAGCGCCTGCCAGAGCACGGCGCGCAGTTCGGTGCCGCGCATCGCGTCCGTGTCGTTCGCCGTCTCCGGCAGTTCCTCGGTCGGGTACTCGTTGAGCTTGCGCCTGCGCCAGGCGCTGATGTGCAGGTTCGTCATGGTGCGGCGCAGATAGCCGCCGACCGCCGCTTTGTCGCTGATCCTGTCCCAGGCGCGGTACGTCGAGAAGAGGGCGCTCTGCAGCAGATCCTCGGCCTCGAAGCGGTCGCCGGTCAGGTGGTAGGCGGTCGCGTACAGGGAGGCTCGGCGCTCCTGGACGTAGGCGGTGAATTCCGCCTCCGACACAGAAGCCCGTTCCCCGGTGACCTCCCCGTACGCCGTTCCCCCCTGGCCCCCGTGTCCCCCCACAGAAGCGTCGAGCACCGCAGCCACATGCATGGTCTGCGTGCGCTGACGCCCGGTGCCGCGAGCACACCCCCGCAAGCTCGCTGCACCGGACTTCTCGGTGTTCCTCGTGACGTCGTGGAGACGCGTGACAACTGCGCTGGAGGTGGTGCTGTGCAGTGCGTTCATCTCGCGCCCCCCGTCGGTGGAATCCGTTGCTGTCTGTTGCGGTCCGTGTGCCAATGAGCTTGCCGGGGCAGTTTCATCGCGGTGTCCGCCGACTGTCACAGGCCTGTCACAGCAATGGGAGCGCGGATGGGGGTCCCCCCGGACGAAGTCTGGGGGATGTCGAAGTACTCCTCCCCCATGGGCCAGAATGACCTCTGTGCCTTTCCTGTTGCTGATCGAGGACGACGACGCCATCCGCACGGCCCTCGAACTCTCGCTGTCACGCCAGGGCCACCGAGTGGCCACCGCGGCGACGGGAGAGGACGGCCTGAAACTGCTGCGCGAGCAGCGGCCGGATCTGATTGTGCTGGACGTGATGCTGCCCGGCATCGACGGATTCGAGGTGTGCCGGCGCATCAGGCGTACCGACCAATTGCCCATCATTCTGCTGACCGCGCGCAGCGACGACATCGACGTCGTGGTCGGCCTGGAGTCGGGCGCGGACGATTACGTCGTCAAGCCCGTCCAGGGCCGGGTGCTCGACGCCCGCATCCGCGCGGTACTGCGTCGCGGCGAGCGGGAGGCCAACGACGCGGCGGTCTTCGGCAATGTGACCATCGACCGTTCTGCCATGACGGTCACCAAGAACGGCGAGGACCTGCAGCTCACGCCGACCGAGCTGCGGCTGCTCCTGGAGCTCAGCCGCAGACCCGGGCAGGCCCTGTCGCGGCAGCAGTTGCTGCGCCTGGTGTGGGAGCACGACTACCTCGGCGACTCGCGGCTGGTCGACGCCTGCGTGCAGCGGCTGCGGGCCAAGGTCGAGGACGTACCGTCGTCGCCGACTCTCATCCGTACCGTCCGGGGTGTCGGTTACCGGCTGGACACACCTTCGTGAGTGCCGCCCCCAGGCGCGCGCTGCTGGCGGGGCTGCGCTGGACCAGTCTGCGGCTGCGGCTCGTCGTCGTGTTCGCCCTGGTGGCGCTGACCGCCGCCGTCTCCGCGTCCGCCATCGCGTACTGGCTCAACCGCGAGGCGGTGCTGACGCGTACGCAGGACGCCGCGCTGAACGACTTCCGGCAGGAGATGCAGAACCGCGCTGCCACCCTGCCGATACGCCCGACCCAGTCCGAACTCCAGGCCGCGGCCGCGCAGATGGCGGCCAGCAGCGGCCCCGGTTACAGCGTGCTGCTCGTCGACCAGCGGGCGGCGGGCAAGCCCATCGTCGGCAACTCGGACATCGACGCCTTCACGCTCGAAGACGTACCGCAGGAGCTTCAGGACGCGGTGAACCGCAGGCAGAAGGTCACGGACGCGAACGACTATGCGTACCACCTGTACTGGCTGCGCATAAGCCCGAAGGACAAGCCGTTCCTGGTGGCCGGTACGAAGGTCATCGGCGGCGGGCCGACCGGTTACATGCTGACTTCCCTGGAGCAGGAGCGCGCCGACCTCAACTCGCTCGCCTGGTCCCTCGCGATCGCCACCGCCCTCGCGCTGCTCGGCTCCGCGCTGCTCGCGCAGGCGGCGGCGACGACGGTGCTCAAGCCTGTGCAGCGGCTCGGGGACGCGGCGCGGCAGCTCGGTGAGGGGAAGCTCGACACGCGGCTGCGGGTGTCGGGCACGGACGAACTGGCCGATCTGTCACGGACGTTCAACAGGACCGCCGAGTCGTTGGAGAAGAAGGTCGCCGACATGAGCGCGCGGGAGGAGTCGAGCCGCCGCTTCGTCGCCGACATGTCGCACGAACTGCGGACGCCGCTCACCGCGATCACGGCAGTGGCGGAGGTCCTGGAGGACGAGGCGGACAACCTCGACCCGATGATCGCACCCGCCGTACATCTGGTGGTGAGCGAGACGCGGCGGCTCAACGACCTGGTGGAGAACCTGATGGAGGTGACCCGCTTCGACGCGGGTACGGCCCGTCTCGTCCTCGACGACGTCGATGTCGCGGACCAGGTGACCGCCTGCATCGACGCCCGCGCCTGGCTGGACGCGGTGGATCTCGACGCCGAGCGCGGCATCATGGCGCGGCTCGACCCGCGCCGGCTGGATGTGATCCTGGCGAATCTGATCGGCAACGCGCTGAAGCACGGCGGTTCGCCGGTACGGGTGTCCGTGCGGCCCGTCGATCATGAGCTGGTCATCGAGGTACGGGACCACGGCCCGGGCATCCCCGAGGACGTACTGCCGCATGTTTTCGACCGCTTCTACAAGGCGAGCGCGTCGCGGCCCCGTTCCGAGGGCAGCGGGCTCGGCCTGTCCATCGCGATGGAGAACGCGCACATTCACGGCGGCGACATCACGGCGTCCAACTCGGAGGAGGGCGGCGCGGTGTTCGTACTGCGGCTGCCGCTCGATGTGTCGCAGGCGGCGGACGAAGGAGAGGACGACGGCTTGAGAGAGGGGGAGGAATGCGAAGAGCAGTGACAGCCGCGGAGAGCGGGACGCGACGCAGGCGGCTGGGCTCCGTCACGGGCCTCGCCGTGCTCTGCGCCGCCCTGGCCGGCTGCGGCATCCGGACGACGTCGGTGCCGGTCGACGCGGGCGCTGCCCCGTCGAGGGTGCCGTGCGAGCTGGCGCCGGAGGACATCGCCACGCAGTCGACGCCGGGCATTCCGCTTGAGGTGTACCTGGTCTGCGGGGCTCAGCTGGTCTCGGTGGACCGGGCGGTGCGGATACCCGAGGAAAAGCTGATGTCGGACCGGGTGCGGGTCGCGCAGACGCTCCTCGACGAGCTCCAGAGGGAGCCTTCGGCCGAGGAGAGGCAGGCCGGTTTCACCACGGTCGTACGGGACACACTGGCGGTTTCCGGTCCGCGAAAGGGCGATGCGAAGAACACGCTGCGGCTGAGCAGCCAGCCCGAGGATCTGCCCACGCATGCGCTGGCGCAGATTGTCTGCACGTACGCGGACAGTGCGGCGTCCGGGTCCGACGGGGCCGTGATCCTCGGCGGGCCTTCCGACGACCCCGCGCGCGGCTATCAGTGCACGTCGGCGCTCAAGGACCGGCCGGACGCCGTTCCGACGGTGGGTGAGACCCGCCCGTCGCGCTGAGCGGCGGCACGACGGCACGGTGGCACCTCAACTGTTGTTCCTCACACCGTGGAACATGGCGGAACCGATCCCGCCGGTAGGCGCGTCTTGTGGGGCGTGCGTCATGGCTCGGACGGCAGCGCCGTCATCATTCGCTTCCGCGTCGCCGGAGGTCTCCTCCTCCTCGCGCATCTGCTGCTCGTCGGGTGGCTGACGCTTCGGCCCCTGGACGTTCCGTGGATCACCGCGCCGAACTTCCATCCGCTGGCCGGCATAAAGGCGGACCTGGCGCTCGGCCCCGCCGAGGCCGCGCGCCGCATCTGCGAGGGGCTGCTGCTGCTCGCG
Source organism: Streptomyces spiramyceticus (assembly GCF_028807635.1). Classification (NCBI taxonomy): domain Bacteria; kingdom Bacillati; phylum Actinomycetota; class Actinomycetes; order Kitasatosporales; family Streptomycetaceae; genus Streptomyces; species Streptomyces spiramyceticus. Next base: position 4,162,487 of record NZ_JARBAX010000001.1, on the reverse strand, counting down.
CCGCTGGGCGTACTGCTGCCCATGGCCGGGGGCAGGCTGTTCGTCTCGCCGGTGGCCTCGCTGGTACGTACGGTCGCGGCCGGGACGCTGGTCTCGCTCGGGATCGAGCTGCTTCAGACCGGGGTGCCGGGACAGGTCGTCGACGTGGACTCGGTGCTGCTGAACGCGGCCGGGGTGGCGCTGGCGCACCTGACGGTCGTACCGGCGGGGCGGGCGCGGCTGCGGCGCCGACGCCGGCAGCGGCGGGGGCGAGGCCGGGCGCTGAGGGGGGACGAGGTGTCTCAGGGGCGTACCCCGACGATTCCCAGGGTCGGGATCGCCCCGTAGAGCGACGCCCCGCGGGGGTCTCCGGGAGCAGTATTGAGGCATCGGGAGGCACACCGGAAGTGACCCCCGGACCAGCTCGCGAGGAGCCCGCCATGACCGCCCTTGTCCGCCCCCGTAACGGCCGAATGATCGGCGGAGTGTGCGCTGCGCTGGCACGGCGCTTCGGTACCTCCGCGAGCACGATGCGGGTGATCTTCCTGGTCTCGTGCCTGCTGCCCGGCCCGCAGTTCCTGCTGTACCTGGCGCTGTGGGTGTTCCTGCCGGGCGAGAAGACCGCGACGACCGCCTGGTAGTCCGTGTAGTCCGTACGCAGTCCCGCACTCCGACGCCGAGGGGCGCTCACCGGAATCCGGTGGCGCCCCTTCTGCATGCCGTGTACGGGTGACGTGCGGTGAATCAGCCTCCGACGACGGGCAGCCCGACGGGAAGGCCGCCGACCAGGACGCCACCCCGCTCGTTCAGAGGAAGATTCACAGGAAGGTGGGAGAGGCCCCGACCGAGCCCCTCCTGACCGGCCGCCAGGCCCTCGGCGGCGCCGGGGGGAAGAAGCGCGGTCGCCGTCCCGACGGGCACCGTGCTGGTCATCGTGTTCAGCGCGGACGGCGCGTCCGGGACCGCCGGGGCGGCGGTGGCGCTGCCGGCGGCGGCAGCGGCGAAGGCGGCACCCAGGGCGGCGACGCCGAGAGTCTTGGCAGCAGACTGCTTCATGGAAGAAATGTCCTTGCGACGGGGATTGTGAGCGGCTCTGCAAGCTAGCCAGGCAATCATGCCGCCTGCAAACACAGAAAAGCGGCCAGGAAATGCCCTTCCCGGCCGCCTTACTATAGGTGCGATCAGCCTCCGAACGAGGAAGAACCGCTGGTCGTGGCGGTCTGACGGAACAGCCATTCGGATTTCAGCTCGGCATATCCGGGCTTAATCACGTCATTGATCATGGCGAGTCGTTCGTCGAAAGGAATGAATGCCGACTTCATCGCATTGACTGTGAACCACTGCATGTCGTCGAGCGTGTAACCGAAAGCATCGACCAGGTGCTCGAATTCGCGGCTCATGCTGGTACCGCTCATGAGCCGGTTGTCGGTGTTCACCGTGGTCCGGAAGTGCAGCTTGCGCAGCAGGCCGATCGGGTGGGCGGCGTACGAGTCCGCGGCGCCCGTCTGGAGGTTCGACGTGGGGCACATCTCCAGCGGGATGCGCTTGTCGCGCACGTACGAGGCGAGGCGGCCCAGCTGGATGCTGCCGTCCTCCGCGACCTGGATGTCGTCGATGATGCGCACACCGTGGCCGAGCCGGTCGGCGCCGCACCACTGGAGGGCCTGCCAGATCGACGGCAGGCCGAAGGCCTCGCCCGCGTGGATCGTGAAGTGGTTGTTCTCGCGCTTGAGGTACTCGAAGGCGTCGAGGTGGCGGGTGGGCGGGAAGCCCGCCTCGGCGCCCGCGATGTCGAAGCCGGTGACGCCCTGGTCGCGGTAGCGGTTGGCGAGTTCGGCGATTTCGAGGGCGCGGGCGGCGTGCCGCATGGCGGTCAGCAGGGCGCCGACGCGGATGCGGTGGCCGTTCGCCTTCGCGCGGCGCTCGCCCTCCCTGAAGCCCTCGTTGACGGCCTCGACGACCTCTTCGAGGGTCAGGCCGTTTTCGAGGTGCTGCTCGGGTGCGTACCGGATCTCGGCGTAGACGACACCGTCCTCGGCGAGGTCCTCGGCGCACTCCGCGGCGACGCGGATGAGCGCGTCACGCGTCTGCATGACGGCGCAGGTGTGCGCGAAGGTCTCCAGATAGCGGGGCAGGGATCCGGAGTCGGCCGCCTCGCGGAACCAGATGCCGAGCTTGTCGGCGTCGGTCTCCGGGAGTGCCTCGTAACCCGCCTCGCGGGCGAGATCAATGATCGTGCCGGGCCGCAGACCACCGTCGAGGTGGTCGTGGAGCAGCACCTTCGGGGCGCGGCGGATCTGGTCCGCGGTCGGGGTGTTCGGGGTCTCGCTCGTCATCTGCGCACTCTAATGCCTACGCGCGTAGATCGCCTCCTGTCGATACGTAACAGTGACCGTGCGGACGGGTGGAGTACACCTGGGCTTCTGAGACTGTTCTGTCATGGCACAGCAAGCAATCCCGCTTCCGGAGCCCCGCCTCGGACGGGCTTACGGGGCTGCCGGGGGCAACAGGAGCAGGGGCAGCGTCAACGGCAGCGTCAACGCCGTAGTACTGCTGCTTCCCGCGGGCGAGTCCCTCTCGGCACGCAAGCCGTCCCCCTTCGCCTACGCCGGCGCACTTCCGCTGGCCCGGAGCCTGGCCGGGGCAGGGCGCACGGACGGGCTGGCCGCGCACGTCGTGCGGTACCGCAGCCGGGGCTGGAACGGGACGGACGCACAGCTCGCCGCGGATGCGAAGTGGGCGGCGGACGAGGTCGTACGGCGCTACGGCGACGTACCTGTGTGCCTCGCGGGGATCGACATGGGTGGCCGGGCCGCACTGCACGCGGCGGGGCACCCGGCGGTCAACTCGGTGCTGGCTGTGGCGCCGTGGCTGCCGGAGGACGACGTCGCGGCGGAGCCGGAGCCGGTGAAGCAGCTTGCGGGGCGGCATGTGCTGATCGTGCACGGAACCAACGACGAACGTACGGACCCGGAGCTGTCGTACCGGCTCGCGGCGCGGGCCAAGAAGGTCAACCGCGACACGTGCCGCTTCGAGGTCCACTCGGACGGCCACGCTCTGCGCCAGCACCGGCCGGAGGTACTGGCGCTGGCGTCCGACTTTGTGCTGGGGGCGCTGTTCGGGCGCGGGTACGCGCGGCCGGTGGCGGATGCGCTGGCGGCGCCGCCGCCGCTGGGGCTGCGGATGCCTCTGGCCGCGGGCTTCGGGCGGGCGCTGCAGCGGTAGGGGAACAGAAAGCCCCTCACGTTCCGCCCGACAACTCCGCCATCCACCCGTACGGCAGCTCCTCGCCGTCCAAGGTGATCGCTTCGACCGTACGAGTCTCGGGGTCGATCTCCGCCTGCACCCCCTCCCCCTCATAGCGCGGGTAGCCACTCTCGCCCGTCCTCCCCGTCGCCTCCACCACCGCCGTGCGCAGCGTGGCTCCGTGATTGGGGTGGCCGTCGGCGTCGGCCGCGCGGGGCTTGATCTCCACCGTGTAGCGGTCCGGGTGCGAAGGAGGAGTAGTCGACATGGGTCGACGCTAGCGCCCGGCAGGTCCGCGACGCGCGCTCGGCGCGGTCATTCCGGCAGCAGGCGGCCCCTGCGGGACAGCAGGAACTGCTTGAAGGCCGCCACCGGAGGCGTGTCCGGGTGGCCGTCCAGCCAGGCGACGCCGATCTCCCGTACCGCGCGGGGAGCCGTCACCGTCAGCTCTACGACGCCCGGGCGGGCCACCGCCGGCGGTGGCAGCAGGGCCACCCCGAGTCCGGCCGCCACCAGGCCGCGCAGGGTCTCGGCCTCCTCGCCCTCGAAGGCCACCTTCGGCTTGAAGCCCGCCTCGGCGCACAGGTCGTCCGTGATACGGCGCAGTCCGTAACCGGGTTCCAGCGTCACGAAGGTCTCGTCCGCCGCCTCGGCCAGGCGGACGCGTTTGCGGGTGGCGAGGCGGTGGTCGTCGGGGACCACCAGGCGCAGCCGCTGTTCGTCGAGGCGCCGGGCCACCAGATCGGGGGCGTCGGGGACCGGCGAGGTCAGGCAGAGGTCGAGGTCGCCCGCGCGCAGGCGCTCGATCATCGCTTCGCCGTAGTTCTGGACGAGTTGGAACCGTACGCGGGGATGATCGGCGCGGAAGGCGCGGATCAGTCCCGGGACGGTCTCGGAGCCCATGGTGTGCAGAAAGCCGAAGGCGACCTTGCCGGTCGCCGGGTCGGCGTCGGCGCGTACGGAATCCGCCGCCCGCTCGACCTCGGCCAGTGCGCGTTCGACGGTGGTGAGGAAGGTGCGGCCGGCCGGGGTGAGCGAGACGGTGCGGCCCTTGCGCGCGAACAGGGCGACTCCCAGGTCCTCTTCCAGCCTGACCATGGCGCGCGAGAGAGTCGACTGCGGTACGCCGAGTTCGTGCGCCGCGCGCGTGACGTGCTCGTGGCGGGCGACCGCCGCGAAGTACGTGAGCCGCGGGGCGAGTACCTGCTGGATGTCTTCTTCGTAACTGCTGGGTGACAGGCGTTGCTGTGAGCTCGGGTTATGCAGCATGGGAACGATTATTGCCGCTCTGTGCATTGGACGCATGACGCCGCCCGGCCTACGTTCGATGCATGCCTCCTGCCAGTACCAAGGCGTCCACCACCCACGTGGGCGCCGACGCCGTTATTGACGCCGACTCGCGTCTCGCCCCTTCCGCCCCCGGCTACCGCCGCATGAGCTTCGCGCTCTTCGTCGCCGGAGTGGCGACGTTCGCCCTCCTCTATTCCACCCAGGCCCTGCTGCCGCTGATCTCCGGCGACTTCGGTGTGAGCGCGAGCGCCGCCAGCTGGACCGTCTCGGCCGCGACGGGTGCGCTGGCCCTCTTCGTACTGCCCCTCAGCGCACTCTCCGAGCGCTTCGGGCGCGCCCGGATGATGACGGCCTCGCTGGTGATCGCCGTCGTGGTCGGAATGCTGGTGCCCTTCGCGCCCTCCCTGGAGTGGCTGGTGGCGCTGCGCGCCGTGCAGGGTGCGGCGCTGGCCGGTCTGCCGGCCTCTGCGATGGCGTATCTCGCGGAGGAAGTACGGCCGAAGGCGCTGGTCGCAGCGATCGGCCTGTTCGTCGCCGGCAACTCGATCGGCGGGATGAGCGGCCGCATCGTCACCGGCTGGGTGGCCCAGCTGTGGGGCTGGCGTGCGGCGCTCGCCGCCGTCGGCCTGATGGCCGTGGTGTGCGTGGTGGTGTTCCGGCTGATGCTGCCGAAGGCCCGTCATTTCGCGCCCGGTTCGCTGAACCCCCGGGCGCTGGCGAAGACGGTCCGCGGTCATCTGGCCGACCCGCTGCTGATGCGGCTGTATGCGATCGGCGCGCTGTTCATGACCGTCTTCGGCGCGGTCTACACGGTGATCGGATACCGGCTGGTCGAGGCCCCGTTCAGCCTCCCGCAGGGCGTCGTCGGCTCTGTCTTCCTGGTCTACCTGGTCGGTACGGTCTCCTCCGCCGCGGCCGGAAAGCTGGTGGCGCGCACGGGCCGCCGCGGGGCGCTGTATCTCGCGGTGTCGACGACCGCGGCGGGGCTACTCCTGTCCCTCTCGGACGCGCTGGCCGTGGTGCTCCTCGGCCTGGTCCTGATCACCGCAGGGTTCTTCGCGGGGCACGCGGTGGCGTCGTCCTCGGTGAGCCGTACGGCGAAGACGGGCCGGGCGCAGGCATCGGCGCTCTACCAGTCGGCGTACTACCTGGGCAGCAGCGCGGGCGGCACGCTCGGCGCGATCGCCTTCCACGCCGGGGGCTGGGCGGGCACGGTGCTGCTCGGGCTGGTCGCGGTGCTCGGGGTCGTATCGATCACGCTGTACGGGACCCGGGCGGCCAGGGTCGAGCGGCGGCGGCCGGTGCCGGCGCGGCGGCTCGCTGAGACGCGGCGGCTCGCTGAGAGCTGAGAACAGCCCGTTCTCACTCCGATTGTCAGTGGCCTGCGGTAACTTCCGAAGGGCTGGTGCCAAAGGCGAGTGGGGTGGACTCGATGAGCGATGTCGTAGAGACGCAGGACCTGGATTCCCGGCTGGAGAAGCACCGGGTCGAGCTGACCGGGTACTGCTACCGGATGCTGGGCTCCGCCTTCGAGGCGGACGACGCCGTGCAGGACACGATGGTGCGGGCGTGGCGCAGCTTCGACAAGTTCGAGGGCCGGTCGTCGCTGCGGTCCTGGCTCTACCGCATCGCGACGAACGTATGCCTGGACATGCTGAACGCGGGCAACCGCAGGGCGCGGCCCATGGACCTCACGGCCGCGACGCCGGTGGCGCAGGCCGCGCTGAATTCCCGCCCCGAGATGACCTGGCTGGAGCCGGTGCCGGACGGCCGGGTGCTGCCCTCGGTGGCCGACCCGGCGGAAACCGCCGTCTCCCGCGAAACCGTGCGGCTCGCCTTTGTCGCCGCGCTGCAGCATCTGCCGCCGAAGCAGCGCGCGGTGCTGATCCTGCGCGAGGTGCTGGCCTGGAAGGCGAGCGAGGTCGCGGAGCTGCTGGACACGACCGTCGCCTCGGTCAACAGCGCGCTGCAGCGGGCCCGTGCAACGATCGCCGAGCACGGCTCGCGCGAGACGGACACCGCCGACCCGCTCGACGAGGAGCAGCGCAAGCTCCTCGAACGGTACGTCGCGGCGTTCGAGGGGTACGACATGGCGGCCCTGACGGCGCTGCTCCATGAGGACGCGACGCTGTCCATGCCGCCGTACGACCTGTGGCTGCAGGGCCACGACAACATCGTCGGCTGGATGCTGGGCGTCGGAGAGGTCTGCCGGGGCTCGAAACTGGTCCCGGTCGTGGCGAACGGCACGCCCGCGTTCGCCCACTACCACCCGAGCCAGTCGGGCGACGGCAGCTTCGACCCGTGGGCGCTCATGGTCATCGAGATCGTGGACGGCAGGGTCAGCGGGATCACGTCGTTCCTGGACACGAAGCGCTGGTTCCCGCTCTTCGACCTTCCGGAGCGCCTCGAAAGCCAGGGGATACCCCCTAGACGTAGGGGTACCCCCTAGACGTAGCGGTACAGCCGCGAGTGGTCGAGGAGCGTCGAGGGCGACACGTTCCACGGGGGCATCGGATCGTTGAGGGTGAAGACGCGCCCTGCCTGGGGATCCGATGCCGGCAGCTTGTTGCGCGGCAGGTAGCCGGACTTGGGGTGGGCCTTCTGCCATCGGTCCCAGAGCAGGTCCATGAAGGCGTGGTGGAGCCAGAAGACCGGATCGTTGGGAGAGGTGCCGCCCAGCATCAGGCCGCCGACCCAGCGGTGGACCCGGTTGTGATTGAGCCACCTTTCACCCCCGTTGCCCTCCCATCCCTCGATTTTGTTGCGGAAGCCCCTGGTGACGGTGGAGTCCCACGGCGCGGAGTCGTACAGCGGGTCGCGCAGCGCCTCGGCCACGTCCGCCTTGGTGGGCAGCGTGAGCGGGTCGGCGGGGCCGTTGCCGAAGTTGCGGGTGAGGAAGCGGTTGTCGGAGACCCGCGTCTCGATGTTCCACTTGCCGTTGGCGTGGGCGAACGGCCCCGTCATGACCTTCCGGTCGCCGGTCCGGCCGTCGCCCCCGAGGAAGTCGTCCGCCCACAGCGACGCGGCGGGGGTGTTGTCCGTCGTCCAGTCCCAGTACGGAACGGACACCCCCGAATCGACGGCCTGCAGCGCGCGTTCGAACTCCAGGAGGAATTTGCGGTGCCACGGGAAGAAGGAGGGGGTCATATGGGCGGCCCGCTGCCGTTCCTCGGCATCGGTGACGTAGTACTGGCCGTGGATCCTGACGAACTCGTCGTACCGTCCTGAGCGCTTGAGCTCCAGGATGGCGTCGACCAGGCGTCTCTTCTCCGTACGGGTGAGGTTCCGCTGGTTCTTTCGGGTGTACACCGGTGTTGCCCTCCCGGTTCAGAGGCTGTGCGTGGGAGACATCGACAGCTGGGCGTCGCCCAGGGCGTCGACCGCGGCGCGCGCGACGTCGTGCAGCGTCGGGAAGGACTCGTAATGGTTCACCACGCTCAGATAGCTGCCGTCGGCCCGCCTCATGACATGCAGTGGCCGACCGTCGATGAGGACCTCGACGCTCGGCACCGCGGGGACAGCTCTGGCACGGCCGGACCGGCCGGAGCCGCCGGTCCTCCTCGCCGTCCCCTGGATGTGCCTGCCGCGGTACGTCTCGGCGAACCGCTCCAGCTCCGGCCCCGCCGCGGGATCCGATCCGTTCGCCGGGCCCGCGCCGGCCCCCGGTCCCGCTCCGGCCCCGAGCCCCGACCGGGGCCCGGCTTCCGGATCCTTGGTGAGGATCGGCGCGAGCGCCCCGGCAGTGCCGGCGACCATGCCGATCGCGAAAACCGTGCGCAGCACTGTGCGGCGAGTCGAAAAGCCCCGTCGCCGCATGGTCGTGGCGCTGCTGTGCTTGATCAGGCTCATGCCGTACACCCCTGACGGTCCGGCGCTGACAACGACACCGCGACGCTACAACTCAGTCCAGGCCAGCAGCGGTGCCCAGGTAGCCCTCCCCGAGCGGCTTCTTCATGGGGGCCTCGACGATGTGGTCCGGCAGCAAGTTGGCGGACGGCACGGGGGGCAACGACGCGTGGTCGGGCAGCAGGCGGCTCGTCAGCGGCTGGCCGGCGGGCGCCGACTCGGCGGCGGTGGCAGGGGTGGCCACAGCCGCCGCCATGCATGCCATGAGTGCCGCTACAGAACCGCGGGTGGTCAACTTCATTGCTACGTACGCCCTCTCTGGTTCACGGATGCTCTTTCGCCCTGCAAGAACGAGCCGGATGGCTGAACCAGTGCAAAGTTCCCCCGTCCGCAGCAATGCGGCGCGGAGAATCCGTTTCGGCTTGGGCCAGCATGGCCGTCCGGAATCCAGGAGGGTGAAAGCAATGAACATCCATGTGCAGGCGTCCGCGGGGCACATTGGGCGGGTGCGGGGTGTCGATCTCGCCGACCCGCTGTTCTGGCAGTTGCCGCGCCCCGAGCGTCTGGCGGCCTTCGCGCTGCTGCGCCGACTCGACACCCCCATGCGTTTCGGGGAGGGCCCGGGCTCCTCCCGCAGCGCGGGCAAGGGCTTCTACGCGCTGGTCAAGTACGCCGACGTAAGGGAGGCAAGCAGGCTGCCGCGGCATTTCGCGAGCGCTCCGGGTGTCACCACGCCGGAGCCGGCCGCATGGGCCAAGGCGGTGTTCGGGAATTCCATGGTCAACATGGACGGCGCCGAGCATGCCACGATGCGCCGCATCGTCTCCCACGCCTTTACGCCGCGCCTGCTCGCCGCGGCGGAGGCGAACGTACGGGAAGTCGCCGGGCGCATCGTGGACGAGATGATCGCCCAGCGGCCCCCCGACTTCGTCGCTTCGGTCGCTTCTCGCATGTCGTTCGACGTCATCTGCAACCTGATGGGAGTCCCCGAGCGCTACCGCACGGAGATCGCCCACCGCGTCGACCAGGCGTCCGAGAACACCGGCGTGAAGCGCGGCGTACGCGCCAGATTGCGGGTGCCGGGGCGCGGGTTGCGCGCCCTGGCCCATATGCAGCTCGTCATGGCGAAACTCGCCCGTGAGCGCCGCCGTAACCCCACGGACGATCTCATCTCGGCCCTGGTGTGCGCGGATGTCGACGGGCAGGCACTCTCGTCTCGCCAACTCGGTTCCTTCTTCTCGCTGTTGCTGGTCGCCGGTGTGGAGACGACGCGCAATGCGATGGCCCATGGGCTGACGCTGTTGACCGAACACCCGGAGCAGTGCGCCCTGTTGGTGTCCGAATTCGACAAGTACGCCGATGGTGCGATGGAGGAGATCGTCCGTCATTCGACGCCGATCATCCAGTTCCGCCGGAAAGTTGTCGGCGAATGCGCTCTGGGCGGACGGGTGTTCGTTCCGGGCGAGAAGGTGGTGCTCTTCTACACATCGGCCAATCGCGACGAAACGGTGTTCGCGAATCCCGATGCTTTCGACATCACGCGGAACCCGAACCCGCATCTGGGATTCGGCGGGGGCGGGCCGCATTACTGCCTGGGGGCACATCTGGCGCGGCAGGAGATGAAGGCCCTGTTCCACGAGCTTCTCACCAGGCCGCGCGATCTGCGGGCGGTGGGAATCCCGGACCTGGTCGACTCAAGTTTCGACAACCGCGTGCGTTCGCTGCCCTTCACTTTCTCAACCGGTGGCTGATCCGGACCTGCCCCTCCCCGCCACAAAACGGTGCAGCCCAAGGCCTGACCTCCCTTGGGCTGCACCGCTGCGAAAACTCACTTCCATGCGACACAGGGATCAACGACGCCGCATGGTCTTTGTTACTCCGTGAGCTGCCCACGATTCACCCGAATGGCCCCGATGGATGCCTTCTGTGTCGCCAATGGCCTACTAACGAGCATTCAGGCGACTCATTAATAGGATTTCCTGCCTACTGTCGTACAGGTCGGTACGAGCGACAGGTCCTAGGAGGAGTCATGCCCAGACGGCGCCGTCTCACCGGCACCTGCATCGGGACGGTTGTCGTGAGCATCCTCGCTGCCGGTGGTGTTCTCGGTATGGCGCGCGCGACGCCTGCCGAACCCGAGCCGCCACCCCCGACTCCCGTTCCCACTCCCCCTGCCAGCCCCGAGCCCGCTTTCGGCGCGTACCTCGACTACGGACCCGCCGGCATCGAGCGGATGGCCGAGCTGTCGCGCTGGCTGGGCGGCACGGAGGTGAAGGTGGGTCACACCTACCTGCCCGGCGACCTCTGGTCGAACATCGAAGGCCTCCCCGGATTCCTGGACGCGTGGGCGGACTGGCGACGCGGTGCGGACGACCGGATGTTCGTACTCAATGTGCCCATGATGGAGCGGAACGAGGCCCGCGTCTCCGACGACGAAGTCCGCGAGCTGCTGCAGTCGGGCGCCGAGGGCACCTTCGACCACCACTACCGGACACTGGCCACTCGCCTGGTGGATCTGGGCGTGCCGGACACGGTGATCGTCCTCGGCTGGGAGATGAACGGCACGACGTACACGCACCGCTGCGGGCCGGACCCCAAGGCGTGGAAGGCGTACTGGAAGCGCATCGTCACGACCATGCGGTCTGTTCCCGGCCAGAAGTTCCGCTTCGACTTCGCTCCGAACCGGGGGCTGGACGCGGTGCCCTGGACCGACTGCTATCCGGGCGACGATGTCGTGGACATCATCGGCATGGACTCGTACGACCAGCCTCCCGGTCAGAACTTCGACGACCATGTGAACGATCCGTACGGGCTGCAGAAGCAGGTCGACTTCGCCGCCGAGCACCACAAGGCGATCTCGTATCCGGAGTGGGGGCTCTTCCGCAACGGTGACAACCCCGAGTACATGCGCCGCATGCTCGACTGGATCGACCGGCACAAGCCGCTCTACCAGACGATCACGGACTACTGTCCGCACGGCGTCTGGCAGTGCGACGAGAACCCCGAGTCGTCGGAGGTGTTCCGCTCGAAGCTGTTCGCCTCTCCGACACCGACTCCTCCGCCCACGCCGACTCTGCCCGTACCCCCCGGGACGAAGCCGGAGAAGCCCAAGCCGGACAAGCCCGGGCACAAGCCGAACTCCGACGAGTGGTGCGTGCCCGTGAAGCTCGACGAGTGGCTCAACCAGTGGGTGGAGGACTTCAAGTTCTGCGTGAAGCTCCGCTCGCCGGCCGGCCGGCCCTCCCCGTCCCAGTAGCCGCCCGCAGGTCGTTCAGGCGGCCACGCCAGTGGCGCGCGGCCGGGAACCAAGTGGTCACGCTCTCGGCGACCCGGTCGCGCGCGGTAACTTGCAACCGGCGCAGACGCATCAGGGGTTCGAGGCCGGAGCGGGCCAGCAGCAGGCGCTGATTGGTGACCGTCTCCGGCCGCCACTGGTTCTTGTACGGCTCCGAGCCCCGCAGCAGGCTCAGCACGCTGCGGCCCGTACAGACAGCCAGGTGCGCCTCCTGGCGCAGCAGCATCGTCGACACGTCAACCTTCTTCTCCCTGAGCCCCGGGTCGGCGCCGTACAGGTAGCCGCCGGTCAGCCGGCCCGACTGGAGCGTCATGCTGACGGCCACCACATCCCCGGCCAGCCGGAACTCCGTGACCGCGGCGTCGCCGTCCCGCAGCATCCGCCGGGTGGCGCGCACCAGGTGCTCGGCGAAGCGCGGCCGGAGGTGCTCGACGTTGACGCCACGGCCCCGCCACTGAAGCCTGTGCAACCGCAGCAGATTGGCGACGGCGCCGGGCACTTCGGCTTCCCGCACAGCATGGCTCTCGATCTTCAGCGCATCGATGTGGCGCAGCTTGGCCCGTACGCGCTGGGCCCGGTTCGTCTGCATCCGCTTGACGAGCTCGTCGATGGGCTCGGCCGGGAGCTCCAAGCAGACCGAGTCGGTGAGGCGGCGCCGCGCTCCGGCCCAGGTGTCGTACAGCAGCTCGGCGGCCGCGCCCGGCCGTACCTCCCGGAGGTCGATCACCGCCTGCCGGGCGGCGCGGTCCAGGCCGCGTTCCAGGGCGATGATCGCGCTCTTCGCGTCCTCGTCGTCCACGAGGACGTCGAAGAAGTCGGAGATCGCGCCGCCCATGGGTACGAGCAGCGGCATCGGGCGGTGTACGAGCATCAGCGGCGCCGCGCCGATCAGGCGCCCGTTCCGGCGGGCCAGTACGACGCGCAGCAGCCCGTTCGTCCCGTAGGACAGCCACCACGAGTGCAGCCAGGCGTGGCTCTGGAACGGCGTGGCGGTGGCGCAGCGGCGGTGCAGCGCGTCCCACTCCGCCTGGAGATCGGCGAAGCGCCGGGGGTCACGGCACAGCGTGACGGCGAGCCCTTCCTGTCGTGCGGCCATCACACCAGCTCCCGCTCGGAGGAGGCGTTGTTGTGTTCGTGGTGTTGGGCCTGGCCTTGGGCCGGGGCAGGTACCGAGGCCGGTGCGGTGCGGCGCGTGCGGTGTGTGCGGCGCGGCCGTACGAGGAGGACAAGGCCGCCGATGAGGCCGCCGGCGCAGGTGCCCACGGCCGCGCCGATCGGGACGGACGGGGAGGCCGGCTCCGTCGGGGTGATGGCCTGGGAGAAGACCAGCAGCTTTACTCCGGTGTTCTTGGAGATGTGATTGCTGCTCAGGTAGACGGCGTCGGCGACGGCGTTGGCGATGCGCGCCGCCTGGCTCGGCTTGGTGGATGTGCCGGTGATGGCGATCATCGGCGAGTCGGGGGAGGTCTCGGTCTGTACGTGCGTACGGAGGGTGCGGGTGTCCGGTACTCCTGCGGCGACGCTCGCGTAGGCGATGGTCGAGTCGCTGGTGGCGATACGGCCGTAGGCCTGGGCGTACCCGAGGGCCGAGCCGGGCTCGGCGTTCTGGGCGGGCACGGCGACGACGTAGCTGGTGGCGGCGTACTCGGGCGCCTTGAGGACGCCGTACGAAACACCGCACGCCGTGCCGAGGACTGCGCACAGGGGCAGGGGCCACCAGAGGGGCAGAGGCCGGGGCTGGGGGGTGATCCTCGCGAGGAGCCGGCTGATCCGTCCGGGGGCGGCGGCGGGCTGCTGCTCGGGCGACTCGGTCATTGGCATGCTCCCTTGGTTGAGGGGGTGGTCGTGCTGGCGAGGGCGTGCGCGTAGACCTCCATGAGGCGTTCGCTGCTGCGCGCGATGTCGTAGTGGCTGACGACGGGGGGCGGCGAAAACCGGCGTACGACACCCTCCGTCCGCATCTGCTGCCGCTGCTGCTGGAGGGCCGCCGTCAGTTCGCCGGCATCGCTGCCGATACGCCGGGCTCCCGGCGACTGACCGGCGGGGAGGTCATCGATGGCGGGGCAGGCACTGTGCAGTACGGGCAGCCCGGCGGCCAGCGCCTCCACGACGGCCAGCCCGAACGCCTCTTCGCGGGACGTGGAGACGAAGGCGTCCATCGCGGAGAGAAGCGCGGGGATGCGGGGGGACGGGGGGTGCGGGCGGGTCGCGCGGGGAATGCCGCTGCGGGGGGCACTGCGGCTGGGGGCGGAGGCCGCTGCGTCGGAACAGCCGCTGCACCGGGCGGCGTCGGTCCGCGTACCGTCGGCCGCTGCCGGGCCGGGTGCGACGGGGGTGGCCCTGTCGGGCGTAAGACTGCGGACGGCACTGCTGTCGGGGGCTGCGCCGGTGCGAATACCGTCGGCCGCTGCCGGGCCGGGTGCGACGGGGGTGGCCCTGTCGGGCGTACGACTGCGGACGGCACTGCTGTCGGGGGCTGCGCCGGTGCGAATACCGTCGGCCGCCGCCGGGCCGGGTGCGACGCCGGTGTGGCTGTACGGGGCTCCCCTGTCGGGCGTGCGGCTGCCTGGCACGGTGCTCGTGGCCATGCGGATGCCGCTGCCCCGGATTCCGGCGGCGCGTGTACGGGCCGCAGGAGGGCTGACGCCGGATTCGCCTGCACATGCGTCGCCCGTACGGCCGGCCGGCGCGTCGTCGGGACTCGCCCCCTCCCCCGCCTCGCATTCGCCCAGGAAGCGGATCCTGTGTGCCGCTCCCAGCCGGGTCGCCAGCGTTCTCAGCGCGGGGCCTTCCGGGCCCTCGCCTGCCAGGAGCAGCCATGCGTCGGGCAGGGCCGCCACCGCGCGTACCAGTACGTCGAAGCGCTTTCCGGGGACCAGTCGGCCCACGCCGCCCACCACGAAGGCGTCGGCGGGGATGCCCAGTTGCGTGCGGGTGGAGCGGCGGAGCTCGGGGTCGTAGCGAAAGCTGGCCGCGTCGATTCCGTTCGGTACGACGTGGATTCGCTCCGCCGGCACGCCCCAGTCGCGCAGGCGGGCGGCGACCGTGGCGGAGACGGCGACGGTCGCCGAGCCGAGGCGTTCGGTGCCGAGGTACAGCGCGCGCGTGCCCGGCGTCAGCGGGCGGCCCTCGATCTCCGCCTCGCCCAGGGAGTGCTCGGTCGCGACGGTCGCCCGGACCCCGGCCAGCTTCGCGGCGATCCGTCCGTAGACGCACGCGCGGTACAGGTGCGTGTGCACGAGGTCGTACCGTCCCCGCCGGATCAGCCGGGTCAGGCGCGGCAGCGCCGTCACGTCACGGTTGCCGCTCATCCCGAGGTGCGTGACCCGGACGCCGTCCGCGCGCAGCCCTTCCGCCACCGCCCCCGGATTCGTCAGCGTCACCACGTCGCAAGCCAGTGGGAGATGCCGCAGCAGCAGCCTCAACTGCTGTTCGGCGCCTCCGACGCCGAGACCCGTGATGATGTGCAGCGCCTTCACCTGGCGGTCCGGCGGGCGAAGCGGTGCCGCAGATGCTTCACGCCGAGGCGGACGCTCCGGTCGGCGTGACTGATGTGCGTACGGGGCAGGGCGTACGGGCCGAGCAGCGGGCCGGGGTCGATGGCGAAGCCGTACGTATAGCCGGCGTCGCGCACCGCGTCGGCCGCCCGCCGGTCGACGGTGCCGTACGGATAGCAGAAGGTGTCCGGGGCGGTGCCCGTGAGGTCGCGGATCAACTCCCGGCTGTGGTGAGTCTCCTGGCGCAGTACGTCGTCGGAGGCCTCGGTCAGGGACTGGTGGTACAGGCCGTGCGATCCGATCTGCATGCCGGACTCGGCGACCGTCCTGATCTCGTCCCCCGTCAGCAGCGGCTTGCGGGGGCCCAGCGGGTCCCACTCGTTGGAGCCGCCGAGGCGGCCCGGCAGGACGAACACGGTCGCCGTGCAGTCGTGCCGCCGCAGCACCGGCAGTGCCTCGTGGAGGAAGTCGGCGTAACCGTCGTCGAAGGTGAGGCCGACCAGGCCCCGGGAGCGGCCGGTCGCGTGGGCGCGCAGGAGCGTACCGACGTCGACGCCGGTGAGTCTTCGGCGGCGCAGCCAGGCCAGCTGGTGGTCGAGCCGGTCCCGGGCGACGGTGATGCCGTACGGGTCGTCCGTCGGGTCGCCCACCGAGTGGTACATCAGGATCCACGGCGGGGCGATCTCCGGAGGGCGGGCCTTGGCGGGGCGGGGCTGGGGCTTGGTGTTGGGCTTGGCGTTGGGGTTGGGGAGTGCGGCGCTACTGGTCGCCGTTTCAGGAGCCATGACGGAACCTCTGTCGGATGAGGGCCAGCGCTTGAACGACCTCTGGAGCTCTTACGGCGACTCCGGTGAGGACGAATGCGGTAGGAACGAGGAGGCAGCCGGCGGCCACGCTCAGCAGGGGGTCGGCGATCAGCGGGCCGGTCGTCCAGCCCACCGCGGCCGCCACTGCCGCCGCCGCGGTCAGCCGGCCGAGCGCGGCGCTGACGGACCGCACCTGGATGGAGACCACACGCGAACCGAGACCGCTGAGCAGCAGCAGTGCCGTCGCGCTGATGCCGACGGCGTTGGCCGCCGCGATGCCGTGGACGCCGAAGCGGCCGACCGCGGCCGCGCCGACGGCCACGGTGACCAGGAGTCCGGTGGCCATCGCGGCGGCCGGGTACCAAGTGGGCCGTCCCGTGGAGAAGAACGGCCTGCTCAGGGCGCCGACCAGGCAGTGGCCGAGCAGCCCGGCGGCGTAGACCCGCATCACGGTGGCGGTCGTCGTGGTGTCCTGCGCGTCGAACGCGCCCCGCTCGAAGAGGACTTCGATGATCTGGGGCGCGTATCCCAGGACGAGGGCGGTCCCGAGCAGGACGACCGCGCCGGCCAGGGCCAGATCGCGTTCGACCCTGCGGCGGGCCCTTTCCCGGTCGCCGTCGGCCATCGCCTGGGCGACGACCGGGAAGGTCACCGTACAGATCATGAGCGACAGCGTCATCGGCATCTGCGCGACCTTCTGCGCGTAGTTCAGATGGGAGATGGCGCCGGCGGGCAGCGAGGAGGCGAGGAAGCGCTCCACGAGGACCTGCGACTGGCGGCTGAGCGCGAAGAGCACGACCGGGGCGAGGACGGCGGCCCCGAGCAGAGGGGCGGAGGTGGTCCGGCGGGGGCGGCGCGGGCGGCCGAGGCGGCGGAGGTCCAGGAGGTGGCGGAAGGCGCGGAGGTGGCGGAGGTCCAGGATGTGGCAGAAGGCGCGGAGGTCGCGGAAGGCGCGGAGGTGGCGGAGGTCGCAGAGGTCGCGGAAGGCGCGGAGGTCGCGGAAGGCGCGGAGGTCGCGGAAGGCGCTTCGGCGGTGCTTCAGCCGCACGAGGCGGACGAAGGTGGGCAGTTGGGTCAGGATCATCAGCAGGCTGCCCACGGCGACCCCGGCCGCGGCGGCGCGCACCCCCCACAGGGAGTGGAGGGCCAGCATCGTGCCGATGATCCCGACGTTGTACGCGGCGTAGACGCCGGCCGGCGGGACGAACTTGCCGTGCGCGCGAAGGGCGGCGCTGAAGTATCCGGTGATGCCGAAGGTGACTACGGTCACCGCCGTCAGGCGCGTGCAGTCCACGGCCAGCCGGGGGTCGCTGAACCCCGGCGCGAGGGCCCGTACGACCAAGGGCGCACCCAGGATCAACAGCCCGGCGGCGCAGGCCAGCAGGGCGAACAGCCGGGGAAGGCTGGCGGCGACCAGCGCGCGTACGGGGTCCTGCGACGGGGCGCGGCCGGCCTGCGCGGGGTTGGCTGCGCGGCGGGCGAGGGCGTAGCTGAAGGCGGGGACGAGCAGCAGCGCCATCGCATCCTCGATGAGGAGCGTGGACGCCATCTCGGGCACCGTCCAGGCGATCAGGAAGGCGTCGCTGTCGAGGCTGGCGCCGAAGAGGTGGGCGATCGCCTGATCCCGCAGGAGCCCGAGCAGCGCCCCTACTGCGGTCAGCCCGGCGGTTACCGCGGCGGCCTGGACCAGAAACCGCCCCAGCTTCGGCGGAGCGGGGGTGGTGGGTTTGGTGCGTGGTGCGGGTGCGGTACGCGGTGCGCTTGGCGGGGGCGTGGCGGGCGCAGACGCGGCGCCTGAGTGTGGTGCGGTACGCGATGTCTTTCGCGGGGGCGTGGCGGGCGCCGCCGCGGTGGCTTCGGGGGCGGTGCCGCGCCGGGGCGAACCCATTCCGGATGCCGCGCTCGCGCCGTTCGGCCCCTGGGGGCCTCTCGGGCTTCGTGCGGCTGCGCCGGACTCCGTCCGCCGGGCGGGGCGCGGCGCGGTGGCTTCGGGGGCGGTGCCGCGCTGGGGCGTCTCCTCGGGTGCCGAACGGGCGGGGGGGTGTGTTTGTACGCCGCCCAAACTGTGTTCGACACCCTGCGGGGAGCGCCCCTGCACGTCCCCTCCCGGCGGCTCCGTGTCCGCAACGGCGTGGGGCTCGTCCTGGCCCGTTCGACGGAACGCTGTGCCCCGCGTCGTGGCCTCCGAAGGCTGTGCGCTTCGCGGGAACGTGGTGGGCACGGACGTCGTGCCGGGGGGCAGTGCCGCGCTGGGGCGTCTCCTCGGGGGGCGAATGGGTGCCTGTGCTGGTGCGCTGTGTTCTACGTCCGGCACCTCCGCCTGCGAAACGCGCGGCTCGTCCTGGACTGCGCACAGCACCTTGCCGGGGTCTTCCTGCGTCATGGGGTGACCGCCTCGTCCGGCTCCGCCAGCGCCCACCATGCCGCCAGGCCCAGCACCACTCCGGTCAGGACCGTCGAGGCCCCACCGATGTCGGCGTACAGGAAGTCGACGGTCTGCCAGATCATCAGGCCGACGGCTACGAGGCCGCAGTCCGTGGCCGGCCCGCGGGAGCGGGTCAGTCTGCGCAGGCCGACGAGGAGGACCGCCGCCAGGCTGCCCACGAACGTAGTGAGGCCGATCAGGCCCTGCTCGCCGAGCACCAGCAGGTACATGTTGTGCGGCGAGAGCAGCGGCTGCTTCTGGAAGGTCTGGCCCGCGCCCGCCGTGTCGCTGCCCGAGGAGAGACCGATCGACGCGTGCCCGTCGCGGTGGGCGGGGAAGCCCTTGAGGCCGACCCCGGCGGCGGGCTTCTCGCGCCACATGCCCGCCGCCGCCGCCCACATCATGTACCGGTCGTTGACCGAGCGGTCGGGGGCGTCGGTCACCTGGG
Organism: Streptomyces spiramyceticus; assembly: GCF_028807635.1. NCBI lineage: Bacteria > Bacillati > Actinomycetota > Actinomycetes > Kitasatosporales > Streptomycetaceae > Streptomyces > Streptomyces spiramyceticus. The sequence continues at coordinate 4,143,655 of NZ_JARBAX010000001.1, read as the reverse complement.
TGATGCTGGTGAGGCGCTGGGAGATCATCTCGGAGCCGATGCCCAGGCCTCCGACGAGGATGACGGCGACGGCGGCGAGTACGGCCAGCGCGCGTACCGCCTGGCGCAGGCCGGTCAGCAGGATCACGGCGAGGACGGCGACCGCCGTGGCGATCCACGCGCCGCGGCTGAAGGACAGCGCCAGCGGGACGACGAGGGCGGCGGCGGCCGCGAGTGCGCAGGGGCGCAGCCAGGGGGGCGGGTTCGCGGGCGTACGGAGTGTCAGGGCGATGGCGGCCAGGAGGCCGTAGGCGACCACCGTGGCCATCCCCATGACGTCGGACGGGCCGAAGGTGCCCACGGCCCGGACGTCCGCGCCCATGTACGACGCGCCGGTCCCGGTGGCGTACTGGTAGACCCCCGTCGCGCCCTGGAAGAGCGCCAGCGCGATCACGCACCACGTGATGATCCGGAAGTCGCGCGCATCGCGGACCAGAAGTACGACGGTGGCCGGGACCAGGACGAAGACCTGGAGGTAGCGGACGAGGCCGGGGAGGGCGGCCGCCGGGTCGGCGGCGGTGACCGTCGCCACGGCGAAGCCCACGGCGGGGATGCCCAGGACGGCGGCGGCGGCCGGTGTCAGCGGCCGGGCCCTGCGGCGCACCGCGTACCCCACGCAGAAGGCCACCGCGACGACGGACGCGACGTCGGCCGGGGTGACATGGCTCGTCGCTCCGGCTCCCGGGGTCTCGACCGGGGCCGTCAGCAGCAGCACGATGGCGATCAGCGGGAGGAGCCGGAACGGTGGCCACCACCGGTTGGTGCGCTCCTGCGGTACGAGGGCCGGCGCCGCGGTCCATGCGAAGGTCATGCTCAGCTGCCTCCGAGCCGGAACAGGGAAGCGGCGGTGCGCGCGAGGATGCACACGTCCTGCCAGAGCGACCAGGTCTCGATGTAGTGGTTGTCGAAGCGGGCGCGGTCCTCGATGGAGGTGTCGCCGCGCAGCCCGTGCACCTGGGCGAGACCGGTGATGCCGACGGGCATCCGGTGGCGGGCCCGGTAGCCGGGGTAGCTGTGGGTGAACTTGTTGACGAAGTAGGGGCGTTCGGGCCGTGGACCGACCAGGCTCATGTCGCCGCGCAGCACGTTCCACAGTTGTGGCAGTTCGTCGAGGGAGGAGCGTCGCAGGAGACTGCCGACGTGGCTCATCCGCCGGTCGAGTGCGACGCTCCAGCGCGTCGCGGACTCGTGCTCGTTGGCCGGGCAGAGGGTCCGGAACTTCAGCAGGGTGAAGGGCCGGCCGTGCAGGCCGATGCGCTCCTGCCGGAAGATGACGCCGGGCCCGTCGGAGAGCCGTACGGCGAGTGCGCAGAGGCCCATGACGGGGGCCGTCGCGACCAGGGCGACGGCGGCCAGCAGGGCGTCCATGGCCCGCTTGCCCGCGCGTGCGAACGGCCGGTGGAGTCCGGTGTGGAGCGGCTGTACGGCGAATCCCCACAGGTGGTCGGTGTCCGCTGTGCGGCGGGGGGTGACCGTCCCGGCCACCGTGCTGTCGACCAGCCACAGCCGGCAGCCGTGCTCGGCGAAGAGATCGACGAGCGCGGCCGTGTCAGGAGCCGATGCGGGCGGGTGGGTGAAGACGGCGTGGCGCACGGTGTTCTGGACGACCGCGCGGCTGACGTCCTCCAGGGTGGCGAGGACGGGCAGCGGCGCGGCCTGGGCCTGTGCCGCTCGCGCGGCCGCGATGCGCGCGGGCCCGTGTGCCGGGACCTGCGCGGTCGCGACCTGGCCCACCGGGCGCAGCCCGTACTCGGCGCGCTCGTACAGCGCCGCCGTCACGCGCCGCGCGACCGGCCCGTGGCCCACGACGAGCGCCGACTGCGGCCGCCGGGCGCCCGACCTGCGCCGGGCCTCGTGGACCACGGCCCGCCCGGCGCAGCCGAACAGCGCCTGCGCCGCGACCGCGCAGGCCAGTGCGGTCCAGCCGATGGCGTACCGGGAGTCGTACGCCGTGAGGGCCTCGGCGGCGGCGTACCACTGGATCAGGGCCAGGACGAAGAGCGTCGGCAGTTCGGCGATCGCCGACGGGGACAGGCGCGGCCGGTAGAGGCCCCGGCAGCTGTGCAGCACCAGCTGACCCGTCAGGAGCAGGGCGAACGCGCCTACGGGCCAGGCCGGTCCGGGCACCTGCGCCAGCGCGAGAACCGGCGCGAGAGCGTCGGCCGCGAGCAGACCCGCCACCGCTCCGTGCCGGCGGATGCCGCGCGCAGGGAGCGGGGCGGCCTTGTGGCGGGCGACGCTCCGTTGCGGACGGATCGAGGCGGCCGGGCGTGACACGGATGCGGCCTGGTCGGTGCGGGGCGCGAATGTACTCTCCGTCGTCATCGCTTGGTGCGCCTCCTCGTCTTGGGCTGGGGCAGGCTGAGAAGTTCCTGATAGAGACCGGAGACGGCTGCCGCTGTCGTCCGTACGTCGCAGGCCGCCCGTGTGTGGGCCTGGGCCCGGCGCCCCAGGTCGTCCCGCAGCTTCGGGTCGGCCAGCAGCCCGGCGAGCGCCGCCGCGAGCGCCGCCGGGTCTTCGGGCGGTACGAGACAGTGCGCCGCGTGGCCGGGCGGCAGGCTCTCCCTGGCGCCGCTGACGTCGGACAGCACGACGGGCCTGCCGCAGGCCATCGCTTCGAGCGGGGCGAGGGCCATGCCCTCCCAGCGCGAGGGCAGTACGACGACGTCCGCGGCGTGGAACCAGGGCCGGACGTCCCGACTCGCCCCCGCGAACAGCACGCCGGGCGGGGCGAGGCTCTTCAGAAGCTCCTGCTGGGGCCCGTCGCCGACCAGCACAAGACGGGCGCCGGTCACGGCCGATGCCACCCGCTGCCAGGCGCGCAGCAGGACGTCCTGGCCCTTCTGCCGGCACAGCCGTCCGACGCAGACCACCAGCGGCGCCCCGGCAGGCATCCCGGACAGCAGTGGCAGGGCGGCGCGGGCGGGCGCGCGGCTCGCGCCCTCGTCGGGGCGGAAGTGGCGGAGGTCGATGCCGTTGCGGATCACCGACCAGTGGGCGGCGATACCGGCCTCCTCCCCCGCCCGGCGTTCACTCTCGCTGACGCACAGCGTGCGGGTGCTCCAACGGGCGCCGTACCGCTCCCACTTCAGCGCCATACCGGCCTCGCGGCCGTGTACGGCGTCGAAGGACCAGGCGTGCGGCTGAAAGACCGTCGGGACACGTCCGCGTACGGCGAGGCGGCCGGCGAGCCCGGCTTTGGCGCTGTGGGCGTGCACGACGTGGGGGCGGGCTTCGCGGATCAGGCGGGCTGCGGTCATGACTTCCCTGGCCAGTCGGGGGCCGGGGGCGCGTACGGCGGGCCAGGTGTGTACGCGCGCTCCGGCCTGGGCGGCCTCGTACGCCAGCGCACCACCCGGCGGGCAGGCCACGACGGTCCGCAGACCTTCGCCGGCCTGCGCCCGGACAAGGTCGGTGACAACGCGTGCGACTCCCCCCTCGACCGGCTGAACCAGATGAAAAACCGTCAGTTGGCTGTTCTCAGTCCAACTTCTTTGCAGCACGTGCGGCTCTCTTCGTACGTGGACCATAGAACTGGCCGAGAAAGTAACCGCGGATTTCGGCATGGAATCAGGGCGACAAAATCAGGAGTGCACTTTGGCAGAAAGCTAGTTGGAAAATCACGCCGAACGCGCCCGTACGGCCATTTGGATCACGCCCCAATATGGCTCTACCAGGGCGCTGACGTGCGCGATCATCCGCTGTGCGCTTCTGCGGAAATAGCCAATCGGGTGATCACCGCGAAAGAAGTACAGTCCGCTGAACGGCCCCTATGCGACTTCGCCGAGCCCGAGTAGTTCAAGCAGCATCAGCAGTTCCCGCCGGGCGCCGCGCAGTCGCATTCGACAGCCCGCTCTGCGCGCGGTGAGGCGCAGCCGGGCCACTGCTTCGACGGCGGTGAGATCCGCGTCGGCGAGCGCGCCGACGTCGCAGATCGCCTCGGTGGCCGCGGATCCGTACAGCAGCTCGTCGAGTTCGTCGCACAGCCTGGGTACGTCGCCCGGCGTCAAGCGGCCGGAGACTACGAGAACGATCGGCATCGGGGCATCCACACCAGGGAGACCCGCGCGGCGGCCGTAACTCATCGCTGCGCGCTCCCCGGGAAAGCAGAACGGGACCGGTGGAGTGATCCACCGGTCCCGTTCAGTGCTGTAGGAAGCTCTACGAAGCCGTCAGGCGATGCGGCCCAGGACGATCGGGTTCGGGGTGAACTCCGTGCCCTCGGGGGCGGTCTGGACGCCGCCGTCGAGCGCCTCAAGGGCGTACTCGAACTTCTCCGGCGTGTCCGTGTGCAGGGTCATCAGCGGCTGGCCGGCCGTGACCTTGTCGCCCGGCTTCGCGTGGAGCTCGATGCCCGCGCCGGCCTGGACCTTGTCCTCCTTGCGGGCGCGGCCCGCGCCGAGGCGCCAGGCGGCCACGCCGACCGCGTAGGCGTCGAGGGTGGTGAGGACGCCGGTCGACGCGGCGTGCACGATGTGCTGCTCGCGGGCGACGGGGAGCGCCGCGTCCGGGTCGCCGCCCTGGGCCCTGATCATGCGGCGCCAGACGTCCATCGCGGAGCCGTCGGCGAGCGCCCTGGCCGGGTCGGCGTCCTTGAGGCCGGCCGCGTCGAGCATTTCGCGGGCCAGGGCGAGGGTCAGCTCCACGACGTCCTGGGGGCCGCCGCCGGCCAGGACCTCGACGGATTCCCGGACTTCGAGGGCGTTGCCCGCGGTGAGGCCCAGGGGGGTGCCCATGTCGGTGAGGAGGGCGACCGTGCGTACGCCGTGGTCGGTGCCGAGGCCGACCATCGTGGCGGCGAGCTCGCGGGCGTCCTCGATGTTCTTCATGAAGGCGCCGGAGCCGACCTTGACGTCCAGGACGAGCGAGCCCGTACCCTCGGCGATCTTCTTCGACATGATGGAGGAGGCGATCAGCGGGATGGCTTCGACCGTGCCCGTGACGTCGCGCAGCGCGTAGAGCTTCTTGTCGGCCGGGGCCAGCCCGTCGCCCGCAGCGCAGATGACCGCACCGGTGGACTCCAGGACGCCCAGCATCTCCTCGTTGGAGAGCAGTGCGCGCCAGCCGGGGACGGACTCCAGCTTGTCGAGCGTGCCGCCGGTGTGGCCGAGGCCGCGTCCGGAGAGCTGGGGCACGGCCGCGCCGCACGCGGCGACGAGGGGGGCCAGCGGCAGCGTGATCTTGTCGCCGACGCCGCCGGTGGAGTGCTTGTCGGCGGTGGGGCGGGAGAGCGAGTCGAAGTTCATGCGCTCGCCGGAGGCGATCATCGCCGCCGTCCAGCGGGCGATCTCGGTGCGGTTCATGCCGTTGAGCAGGATCGCCATGGCCAGGGCGGACATCTGCTCGTCGGCGACCTCGCCGCGGGTGTACGCGTCGATGACCCAGTCGATCTGCTCGGGGCTCAGTTCGCCACGGTCACGCTTGGTTCGGATGACGGAGATGACGTCCATGGAGTGGGTTCCTTCCGGCGTACGGAGTGTTTCTACGCGCATAGAGATGGGAAAACGCGGCGGCCCTTCCGACCGATGATGCCGTGTCGGAAGGGCCGGTTCGTCATGCCAGGTGGTGTGGCCCGAACGCGTCGGGAAGCATGTCGGCGAGCGTACGGATGCCCGTCGACGTCTCCAGGAGGAGTGCGGGACCCCCGAATTCGTACAGCAGCTGACGGCAGCGGCCGCACGGCATCAGGATGTCGCCCCGGCCGTCGACGCACACGAAGTGCGTCAGGCGTCCGCCGCCGGTGGCGTTCAGCTGCGACACGAGGCCGCACTCGGCGCACAGCGAAAGGCCGTACGACGCGTTCTCGACGTTGCAGCTGGCGACCGTGCGGCCGTCGTCGACGAGGGCCGCGGCGCCGACCGGGTAGCCCGAGTAGGGGGCGTACGCATGGGACATCGCCTCGCGCGCCGCCTCCTTCAGGGCGTCCCACTCGGCCTTGACCGCGGCGTCCGTCATTTGCCCTGGCCCTTGCGGTACGGCATGCCGTCGGCCTTCGGCATGCGGAGCCGTTGGGCGGAGAGTGCCAGAACGAGCAGCGTGGTGACGTACGGCGCGGCGTCCACGAACTGGCTCGGGACCTCGTCCGTCAGCGCGTACCAGGTGAACAGCAGCCCGGCGACGGCGGCGGAGATCAGGGCGGGCAGGTACTTCTTCTTGTACAGCTGCCAGAGCACGACGACCACCAGGAGGATGGCCAGCAGGAGCAGCATCGCGTGGACGTTCTCGGCGCCACCGCGCAGCTTGAGGCTGTCGGTGAAGCCGAAGAGTCCGGCGCCGAGCGCCATTCCGCCGGGCATCCAGTTACCGAAGATCATCGCGGCGAGACCGATGTAGCCGCGGCCGCCGGTCTGGCCCTCCTGGTAGATGCCGGTGGCGACGATGGCCAGGAAGGCACCCGCGAGACCGGCGAGTCCGCCGGAGACGACGACGGCGATGTACTTGTACTTGTAGACGTTGACGCCGAGGGACTCGGCGGCCATCGGGTTCTCGCCGCAGGAGCGCAGCCGCAGGCCGAAGGCCGTGCGCCAGAGGATCCAGATGGTGGCCGGGATCAGCAGCAGCGCGACGATGGTCAGCAGCGACAGGTTGGTCACCAGGCCGCCGAGGACGCCGGCGACGTCCGAGATGAAGAACCAGTGTTTGCCCTGCAGGTCCCGTAGCCAGTCCGACAGCCCTGGAACCGTGACCGAGGTGATCGAGTCGATCCGTGGGGACTGCTTGGAGGAACCGCCCTCGACCTTGTCGAAGGTGAAGTTGGACAGGTAGCGGGTGGCGCCGACGGCGAGGATGTTGATGGCCACGCCGGAGACGATGTGGTTCACGCCGAAGGTGACCGTGATGATCGCGTGCAGCAGACCGCCGATCGCGCCGCCGAGGATGCCGAAGGCGACACCCGTCCACGGGCCCCACTGGTAGCCGGCATAGGCGCCGAACCAGGTGCCGAGGATCATCATGCCTTCGAGGCCGATGTTGACGACGCCCGCGCGCTCGGCCCAGAGGCCGCCGAGACCGGCGAGGCCGATCGGGATGGCGAGCTGGAGCGCGCCGGAGACCTGGCCGACGGAGGTCAGGTCGTCTGCGCCGCTGATGATGCGGACCAGCGAGACCAGGGCGAGCCCGCCCGCGATGATCAGCAGGACGACAGGGGTGGACAGTTTGCGGCGGGCGCTCTTCTTGGGCGCCGCGCTCACGGCGGAGACAGTGCTTGTACTCATTACGCCGCCACCTCCTCACGGTTCTTGCGGGCGGCTGCGGCGAGCTCTTCGCCCACCTTCTGCTGCTGGCGTCGGAGCCCGTAGCGGCGGACGAGTTCGTAACTGACGACGACCGCGATCACGATCAGGCCCTGCATGATCGTGGCGATCTCCTTCTCGTAACCGTGCTGGTCGAGCGCGGCGGACGCCTTGTCCAGGAAGGCGATCAGGAGCGCGCTGAAGAAGATGCCGATCGGGTTGTTGCGGCCGAGCAGGGCGATGGTGATGCCCGTGAAGCCGATGCCGGTCGGGAAGCTGAGGCTGTACGTGTGGGTGTCGCCCAGCAGCGTCGGCATACCGGCAAGGCCGGCGACGCCGCCCGAGATCAGCATGGCGGTGAGGACCATCTTCTTGGCGTCGACACCGGAGGCCGCGGCGGCGGTCTGGCTGGCGCCGGTGGCGCGCAGGTCGAAGCCGAAGCGGGTGCGGTTGAGGATGAACCAGTAGACGACGCCGAGCGCGAAGGCCACGAACGTGAAGCCGTAGATCTCGCCGCCGGCGCCCGCGCTCACGCTCGGGAACCAGCCGGACTCCGAGATCTCGCCGGTGGTCAGGTCGTTGGAACCCGGGAGCTGCACGCCGAAGTTGTCCGTGAGGATCAGCCAGGCGATCAGGCTGGTGGCGATCGCGTTGAGCATGATCGTGGAGACGACCTCGCTCACCCCGCGCAGGGTCTTGAGAACACCTGCGATACCGGCCCAGAAGGCGCCGGTCAGCATCGCGACGATCACGATCAGCGCGATGTGCAGCGGGCCGGGCAGCTCGACGGCGGCGCCGGCGAGGGCCGCCATCATCGCGGCGAGACGGTACTGGCCGTCGACGCCGATGTTGAAGAGGTTCATGCGGAAGCCGACGGCCACGGCGAGCGCCGCGAGGTAGTACGTGCCGGCCTGGTTGAGGATCAGAACCTGGATGTCGGCGAACTGGGCGCTCTCGATCATCAGCGTGTACGGCTCGATCGCGTCGCGGCCCGATGCGAGCAGCACCACCGAGGTGAGCGCGATGGCGACGACCAGGGCGAGCACTGGGCCGGCGAGGCCCAGGATCAGCCGGTCCTTGTCGAATTTCTTCATCAGGCCTCGTCCTCCGGGGCGTGCTCCAGATGACCGCTGGCGGCGCCGGTCATGGCCGAGCCCAGCTCCTCCGGGGTGATGGTGGCCGGGTCGGCGTCCGCGACCAGGCGGCCGCGGTACATGACCCGCAGGGTGTCGGAGAGCCCGATGAGCTCGTCCAGGTCGGCGGAGATCAGCAGTACGGCCAGTCCCTCGCGGCGTGCCTCGCGGATCTGGTCCCAGATCTGCGCCTGGGCGCCGACGTCGACACCGCGCGTGGGGTGTGCGGCGATCAGCAGCGTGGGGGCGTGGCTCATCTCGCGGCCGACGATCAGCTTCTGCTGGTTGCCGCCGGACAGGGAGGCCGCGGTGACCTCGATACCGGGCGTACGGACGTCGTACTCGCGCACGATCCGCTCGGTGTCGCTGCGGGCGGCCTTCAGGTCGAGCAGTCCGCGCCTGGAGTTGGGCTCCTCGGTGACGTGGCCGAGGATGCGGTTCTCCCACAGCGGGGCTTCGAGAAGCAGGCCGTGCCGGTGGCGGTCCTCGGGGATGTAGCCGATGCCGCTCTCGCGGCGCTTGCGGGTCGGCGCGTGCGAGATGTCGGCGGTGTCGAGCGTGATGACGCCGCCGTCCGGGTCGCGCAGGCCCATGATCGTCTCGACGAGCTCGGCCTGGCCGTTGCCCTCGACACCCGCGATGCCGAGGACTTCGCCCTTGTGGATGGTGAAGTCGATCCCGGCCAGCACCTCGCGCACGACGCCGTCGGGGTCGACGGCGTTCAGGTAGAGGTTCTGGATGCGGAGCATCGGTACGTCGGTGACCGTCGACTCGCGGGTCTCGGGCGACGGGAGCTCGGTGCCGACCATCAGCTCCGCGAGCTGCTTGGTGGTGGTCTTCTTGGGGTCGGCGGTGCCGACGGTCGTGCCGCGCCTGATGACGGTGATGTCGTCGGCGACCGACAGGACCTCGCCCAGCTTGTGCGAGATGAAGATGACCGTCAGGCCCTCGGACTTGAGCTCGCGGAGGTTGGCGAACAGCGCGTCGACCTCCTGCGGTACGAGCACCGCGGTCGGCTCGTCGAGGATGAGGATGCGGGCGCCGCGGTAGAGGACCTTGAGGATCTCCACGCGCTGGCGGTCGGCGACACCGAGGTTCTCGACCAGGGCGTCGGGGCGCACATTCAGGCCGTACGCGTCCGAGATCTCCTTGATCTTCGTGCGGGCCTTGCTGCCGATGCCGTACAGCTTCTCGCCGCCGAGAACGACGTTCTCCAGGACGGTGAGGTTGTCGGCGAGCATGAAGTGCTGGTGCACCATGCCGATGCCGCGTGCGATGGCGTCGGCGGGGCTGTGGAAGCTGACCTGCTCCCCGTCGACGGTGATGGTGCCCTCGTCCGGCTTCTGCATGCCGTAAAGGATCTTCATCAGGGTCGACTTGCCGGCACCGTTCTCACCGACGAGGGCGTGCACGGTGCCCTTGCGGATGGTGATGTCGATGTCGTGGTTGGCGACGACGCCGGGGAAGCGCTTGGTGATGCCGTGCAGTTCTACGGCGGGGGGCGGGCTGGACGCGTTGATGACGCACTCTCCTTGGCGGAAAGGAGCGGGAGGGCGGGAGCGGGGCAGAAGGCAGGGCGCGGTGAAACTATCGTGCTGAGAGATTGTCTACGCGCGTAGCAATGCCAAATATCGAAAAGACCGAGCAGGGAATGCGGCCCGGGGGCCGGAGAGGCGGCGGGAACCGCCTCACCGGACCCCCGGGATCATGTCGTGACCAGCGGCCTTACGGCGCGGTCTTGACCTTGATCTTGCCGGCGATGATGTCGGCCTTCGCCTTGTCGACGGCGGCGACGAGGTCCGCCATCTTCTTGTACTCCGGGTTGGAAGCGGAGAGGCCGACGCCGTCCTTGTCGAGGCCGTAGCGGACCTCGCCGGACTGCGGCTTGCCGTCCTTGACCGACTTGATCAGGTTGTAGACCGCGTCGGAGACGTCCTTGGTGACGGACGTCAGGATCTTGGCCTTGTACTTCGCCAGACCGGCCTGGTTGTACTGGTCCGAGTCGACACCGATGGCCCACTTGCCCGCCGAGGCGGCAGCCTCGATCGAGCCGGAACCCGCGAGGCCCGCGGCGTGGTAGATCACGTCGGCGCCCTTGTCGAGCTGGCCCTGGGCAGCGGCCTTGCCGAGGTCGGGCTTGGAGAAGCCGTCAGTGTTCGGCGGCTGCGTCAGGTACTGCTTGAGCACCTGGACCTTGGGGTTGGTGTCCTTGACGCCCTGGGCGAAGCCCGCCTCGAACTTCTTGATCAGCGGGACCTCGACACCACCGATGAAGCCGACCTTGTTGGTCTTGGTGGCCTTGGCGGCGGCGACGCCGGCGAGGTACGAACCCTGCTCCTCGTTGAAGACCATGTTCGCGATGTTCTCACCGGTCACCGAGGTGTCGTCGATGATGCCGAAGGTGACCTTCGGGAACTTCGGCGCGACCTTCTTGATGGCCGGGGCGTAGGCGAAGCCGACACCGATCACCGGGTTGTTGCCGGAGCGGGCCAGCTCGGTGAGGCGCTGGACCTTGTCGGCGTCCGACTCGCCCTCGGAGGGCTCCTGGTCGTTGCCCATGATGTCGAGGTCTTTCTCGGCCTTCGTGAGACCCGCGTAGGCGGCGTCATTGAAGGACTGGTCGCCGCGGCCGCCGATGTCGTACGCGATGGCGGCGCTGGGTTCCTTCGAGTCGGACCCGGAGTCCGACGTCTTGCCACACGCGGTGGCGGAAAGTGCAAGGGCCGTGGACGCGATGGCCACAGTGGCAATCCTGGTTACGCGGCGCAAGGGAGGGCTCCTTCAACCTGACCGAAGCGCCTCTGCCGGCGCTGGTTTCGCGGCGATCGTAACGCGCGTAGATGCCGGATAAGAGCCCGTACGACAGCTGTTATCGGATCGTCGTGAACGGAAGGCGCCGTGGCTGATTACGAACGGTGTCCGTCGAGTAGCGCGGCAGCCGTGAAGAGCTCGACCCCGGCCTCGATCGCGTGCTCATCCACGTCGAAATCACCACGATGCAGGTCACGCCGGGCAGTGTCGCCCGGAGCCCGTACGCCCAGACGGGCCATTGCGCCGGGGACCTGTTCCAGGTACCAGGAGAAGTCCTCGCCGCCGAGGCTCTGCTCGGTGTCCTCGATTGCGTACGATCCGCGCCTGGCCGTCATGGCGGCGGCGAGCAGGTCGGTGACGGCCGGGTCATTGACAACGGGCGGGACGCCGCGGATGTAGTTGATCTGCGACTTTGCGCCGTGCAGGTTCGCGATCTCGTCGATCGCGGCATGGACCAGGTCGGGGGCCTCGCGCCAGGCCTGGAGGTCCAGGCAGCGAACGGTTCCGGACAGCTCGGCGCGCTGCGGGATCACGTTGCAGGCGTGGCCCGATTCGATACGCCCCCAGGTCACCGCGAGCCCCGCGCGCGCGTCGATGCGGCGGGCGATCAGGGCCGGGACGTCGGTGACCACCCTGGCGGCCGCGGTGACCAGGTCGGTGGTGAGGTGCGGGCGGGCGGTGTGGCCGCCGGGGCCGTCGAGCGAGACCTCCAGGCGGTCGCAGGCCGAGGTGATCGCGCCCGGCCGCAGGCCGATGCGGCCCGCGTCCACCTTGGGATCGCAGTGCACCGCGATGATCCTGCCCACGCCTTCCAGCACCCCGGCCTCGATCGCGTCGGTGGCGCCGCCGGGCAGCACTTCCTCGGCGGGCTGGAAGATCAGCCGTACGGGATGCGGCAGCAGGCCCCGGGTGTGCAGGTCGGCGAGGACGAGCCCGGCGCCGAGGACCGCGGCGGTGTGGACGTCGTGGCCGCAGGCGTGGGCGCGGTCGGGGACGGTGGAGCGGTACGGGACGCCCGTTTTCGTGTCGGGGATGGGGAGTGCGTCGATGTCGGCGCGGATGGCCAGCAGGGGGCGTACGCCGTCCCAGTCTCCGATGTCGCACATCAGGCCCGTGCCGGTGGTGAGCACACGCGGCTCCAGTCCGGCCTCTTCGAGCCGGGCCTTGATCGCCGCGGTCGTGCGGAACTCCTGGTTGCCGAGCTCAGGATGCATGTGCAAGTCCCGGCGGAAGGCGATCAGTTCGACACGCAGGCTCATGGGCAGAGCACCGGGCAGCGGAGCCTCCCCCGGCCGGTCTGCTCCTGGCCGGTCTGCTTCTTCGGACGCGCGGGACATCAGCTGGTTCACCCCTGGAAGAGTAGGCCCATTCGGGGTGCAACTAACCAGCGATCAACAAAAGTTCAGCCGCATAGGGGAAAATAAACTGGCGTGCTGCGCATGGGCGTTACCGGCGCAGGGTAAACCATGGGGTTACTTCAAGGCCGGTTACTCCAAGGCCGTCAGTTCAGGGCCGGGAGGCGCTGCACGTCGCGGGCCGTCGTCGTGACGCCCGACAGGAAGCCCTGGGCACGCGGCGAGGCCGTGTCCCGCAGCCACTGGGGTGAGACGTCGCAGACCGCGACGCGTACGCCCGTGCCCGCGAGGGCGAGCGGGAGCGTGTGCACCACCGTGGACGGGAAGCTCAGGATCGTACGGCCGATGGGGCCGCGCCGTGCGATGAGCTCCAGCGGCAGCTCGGGGCGGACGATCTCCAGGCCCGTCTCGACGGCCAGGCGGTGCAGCTTTTCGGTGCTCTCGCGGCGGTGGGCGAAGTAGCGGGTGGCGCCGTGGGTGCGGGCCAGGGTGGTGACCGCCTCGACGTACCGGTCGGGGTCCACGACGCCCGTCTCGACCAGCGAGGTCCCGACCAGGTCGGCGCCGCGCGTGATACGGGGCGGGCCGAAGCGGCTGCGGGTCCACGCGAAGTCGTTCGCGGTGACGGTGATCCCGGGGGCGGCCTCCTCCAGCGGCATCGAGGTGAAGACCTCGACGATCCGGGCAGGGGACGGGGTGAGGCGGCGGCGCGCGGCCGCCGACACCGGCCCGAAGACGAGGTCGCGCGGCCCGCGCCGGCCGCCGCGCCGGTGCCAGCGCACCAGTCGCTCGCCGCCTGCGAGCTGCGCGATGAACTCCATGGTGGCCGTGCCGTCGTCGACGACGACCAGGTCCCGGGCACGCGTGATGGTCAGCAGCAGCTGTACGTACCGCGAGAACGGGTCGCCGATGACTATGCGGCGGGCCCGGCGCAGGGCGCCCGCGAGCCCGCCGATGGTGTGGAACGGCGCCCCCGCCCCACCGCGCGCCTCCTCCCACCGCACCCGCATGCCTTCTTCGCGGGCGAGTTCCGCCATGCGCCGCAGCTGGCCGCGGGTCATGGGGTCGGTGGGTGACAGGACGACGACCGTGAGGTCGCTCGTCCTGGTGTGGGCCCACTCCAGGACGTTCAGGAGCTGGACCGGACTCTCGACGAACGCGAGAGTGTCGGGCGCGGGGGTGCCGTTCACGGCGACTCGACCGGTTTCCGTTTTCCGATTTCTGTCAGACCGCTGCGGGCTCGCGGTCTGCGCCCTCAGCGACGACGCCCGCGACGCGGCGCAGCTTCTTCATCGGGCCGAGCTCGGACTCGTACACCTTCTTGACGCCGTCGCCGAGCGAGGCCTCGATGGTGCGGATGTCGCGGACCAGGCGGGTCAGGCCGCCGGGCTCGACGGACGCGGCCTGGTCGGAGCCCCACATGGCGCGGTCGAGGGTGATGTGGCGCTCGACGAACGCGGCGCCGAGGGCAACGGCGGCGAGGGTCGTCTGGAGGCCGGTCTCGTGGCCGCTGTAGCCGATCGGGACGTTGGGGTACTCGGCCTGGAGGGTGTTGATGACCCGCAGGTTGAGCTCCTCGGCCTTCGCCGGGTACGTCGACGTGGCGTGGCAGAGCAGGATGTTGTCGCTGCCGAGGACCTCGACGGCGTGGCGGATCTGGCGCGGGGTCGACATGCCGGTGGACAGGATGACCGTGCGTCCGGTGGCGCGCAGGGCGCGCAGCAGCTCGTCGTCCGTGAGGGACGCGGAGGCGACCTTGTGGGCCGGCAGGTCGAACTTCTCCAGGAAGGCGACGGCCTCGGTGTCCCACGGCGAGGCGAACCAGTCGATGCCGCGCTTCTTGCAGTGCTCGTCGATGGCGCGGTACTCGTCCTCGCCGAACTCGACGCGGTGGCGGTAGTCGATGTACGTCATCCGGCCCCAGGGCGTGTCGCGCTCGATGTCCCACTGGTCGCGCGGCGTGCAGATCTCCGGGGTCCGCTTCTGGAACTTGACCGCGTCGCAGCCGGCGTCGGCGGCGACGTCGATCAGCGCGATGGCGTTCTCCAGCTCACCGTTGTGGTTGATGCCGATCTCGCCGGTGACGTAGACGGGGTTGCCGGGGCCGGCGGTCTTCGAACCGAGGGCGCGGAGGCGGGAGTTGCTGCTCATGTGGGCTTTCCTAACGGGGGTATGGGGGAGTAACAGGGGTGATATGAGGGGGAGTTACGGGTGGGGATGAGGGGCTTGAGGAGCGGTGGTCAGTGACGGGCCGAGGACCCAGGCGGCGATCTCGCGGATCGCGCCGTCGCCCCCGGGCACGGTCGTGACGGCGCGTGCGGCGCCGCGGACCGTGTCGTGGGCATTGGCGACCGCCACCGGCCAGCCGACGAGGGCCAGGCAGGCGAGGTCGTTGACGTCGTTGCCGGCGTAGAGGACCCGCTCGGGGGCGACGCCCTGTTCCTCGCACCACTGCTTGAGCGCGAGGTCCTTGCGGTCGATGCCGTGGAGTACGGGGATACGCAGCTTGCGGGCCCGTGCGGCGACGACCGGGTTCTGTTCCGTGGACAGGATCAGCAGCTTGAGCCCCGCGTTGCGCAGGGCCGCGATGCCGAGTCCGTCGCCGCGGTGCACGGCGACGAGTTCGCGTCCTTCGGAGTCGATCAGCACCCTGTCGTCGGTCTGGGTGCCGTCGAAGTCGATGACGACGGCGTCGATGTCGTCGCGCGTCGGGAGCGTGGTGGCCTGTGCGTCGAAGAGCGGCGCGAGGGCACGGGCCCGTGCCAGGTCGTGCGGGTCGTCGATCTCCAGGACCCGGGCGGGGTCGGTGCGTACGAGCGCGGTACGCCCGAAGAAACGGTGCCCGGCCTCGCGGAATCCGGCGGCGTCCATGGCGTACGCGGCGCCGGTCTCCAGGTAGTCCTGGGGGCGGTCCTGGCGGCGGGGGCGGAAGGCCTTGTCGTGGTTGACGCCGTGGCTGTCCGGTGTGTCCTCCCGCCAGACGAAGCCGTGGAAGGGGGCCACCGTGTGCGCCGTGTCCGCGCCGTCCTCGATCACCGCCGCGCAGACGCCTTCGATGTCCTCGCTCGTCAGGAACGGGCTGGTGCACTGCACCAGCAGGACCACGTCCGCCGCCGAGCCCCGGATTGCCTCGTGGGCGTCCATGGCGTGCAGTACGGCCGCCTCGCTGGTCGCCGTGTCACCTGCGATGTCCGCCGGGCGCAGCACCACTTCGGCGCCCGCGCCGCGTGCCACCTCCGCGATCGCGGCGTCGTCCGTCGAGACCACGACGTCCGTGACATGACCGGCGCCCCGGCACGCCCGGACGGCGCGCGCGACGAGCGGCACGCCCCCGACGGCGGCGAGGTTCTTGGCGGGTACGCCCTTGGATCCGCCGCGTGCGGGGATTACGGCGAGGACGCGGCGTACGGTCGCGGTCGCCCTCGCGGTCGCGGACGCGGACGCGGACGCGTCTTCGAGGGGCTGCGGCTGGCTGCTCATAGTTCTCCCATGCGGCGGATGACGGGGGCCACGCGCTGCACCCCGTGGCGGTACGCCCCGCGCGCCACTTCCCGTACGGCGTCGCGCACGACGCGGCGTACGCCCGTGACGTCGGTGGTGGCCGCCGACCCGTCGAGGCGGTGGCGGGCGAGGATGCCGGGGAGGTAGCCCGGCGCGGTGGCGGGTGTGTAGTAGGGGGCCAGGGGCGGGAGTCCGGGGCGCTCCAGGAGTGCGGTGACCCGTTTGCGTACGGCGTCGAAGGCCGTTTCGTACGAGCCTCCCCCTACGCCTGGCGGCGTGGGGGGACCCCCAGCCGCCACGCCCTGTCGCGCGAGCCACTCCTCGTCGGCCTGCGGCCGGTGCCCGGCGTCGAGCCGGTCCCAGGACGTCAGGCATCCGGAGCCGAGGAAGTGGTGGTTGCCGAGGACTTCGCGCACGCCCAGGTCGGTCAGGACGGCGGTCGGGATGCGGCGGTGCAGCGATTCCAGGGCGGCGGTCGAGCTGACCGTCACGAGGAGGTCGGTGCGGTCCAGGACCTCGCCCATGTGCCCGTAGACGAGGCGGAAGTTGGGGGGCACGCCGCCTTCTGTGCGGGCGGCGAGCTTCTGGTAGGGCAGTTCCTCGATGTGCGTGGTGTGCTCGCCCGGCTTGCTGCGCAGTTTGAGGAGGACTTCGCGGCCGGGGTGCAGCCTGGCGTGCTGGACCAGGCGGCGCAGCAGGTACGTACGGTCGGCTCGGGACTGCGGGACGGAGGGCTGGGCGGCGAAGACGACGGTGGCGGTGTCTGTGCCTTCGTACCGTGCACCGCCCAGGAACGGCAGCGCCGCCTCCGTCACGGCCGAAGCATCCGCGCCCACGCCCTCGTACACCGCGCGGAAACGCTCCGCGTCGTGGCGGGAGTTGGCGAGCACGATGTCGGCGCCGTGACGCAGCAGCAGCCCGTCGGCGAGCTTCTCGTACACGACGCCGACGTAACCGGTGCCGATGACGGGGCGTCTCGCGGCCTTGGGCCACAGCGGCGCGAGGCCGTGCAGCATCGCCTGTACGGCGCCGCCGACGAGGGCGAGCAGGACGACGTCGTACGACTCGTGCTCGATCTCGCCGATGAATTCCGCGGCGGTCACTTCCCGCACTCCGTCCACCGGTACGCCGACTTCGGCGAGCTGGCGGGGTGTGGGGGTGGCGCGGCCACGCAGCAGGAATCCGCTGAGTTCGGCTTCCGGCGCGATGCGACGGGCGGTGAGTGCGCCCCATTTCCATCGCGTGTCGGAATCGGCGATCACGGCGATCCGCAGGGCTTTGCTGGTACTTGCTGGCACATCGATGAAACTAGGGAGGCATTCCGATTCACGGCCCAACTCAGCCGCAACAAAGGGTTAACAGCACATCGACGATCGGCGTCGGCGCCCGGAAAACAGGCTGGTTAACCATTCCGCCATTCTTCGTTCACCCGGCATCTCCCCGGGTGTCGCAACGAATGCCGGAGTACGCCCTAGCGTCGCGGGGGTGGTCAAGCTCTCCGTCATCGTGCCGTTCTTCAACGTGCAGACATACGCCCCCGACACCCTTCGAAGTCTCCGTGCGAACGCGCGTGACGACTTCGAATTCATTCTCGTCGACGACTGTTCGACCGACGGGACGCCGGAGATCCTCCAGCGTGCGGAACAGGACCTTCCGGGGGCGGTCCTGGTCAGACATGAGCGCAATGGCGGCCTGGCCACCGCCCGCAACACGGGCCTCGACGCGGCAAGCGGCGAGTACCTGACCTTCCTCGACGGCGACGACTGGCTGGCCCCCGGCCACTACACCGGGCTGCTCGCCACCATGGAGACGCTGGGCTGCGACTTCGTCCGTACGGACCATGTGCAGTGCACGGGCCGTTCCCGTACGGTCCACCGCGTCCCGCACGGCCGGCGCGGCGTCGTCATGTCGCCGCGCGAGGCGATCCTGCCCGCCGACCGGTCGACGTCCGTGGACTACGCGTACGCCTGGGCCGGCATGTACCACCGGCGGCTCGCCGACCGGGGGCTGCTGCACTTCACCGACGGCCTGCGGACGGCCGAGGACCGGCCTTGGATCTGGCGGCTGCACCGGGAGGCGGAATCCTTCGCCACCGTCGCCTCGCTGGGTGTCTTCTACCGGCGGGGTGTCTCCTCTTCGCTCACACAGATCGGTGATGTGCGGCAGCTGGATTTCATCCGCGCCTTCGATCAGGTCATCGAGGAAACGGCGAAAGACCCGGATGCGGACCGTCTTCTGCCGAAAGCTGTACGCACATACTGCGCCATCATTTCCCATCACTTGGGAAGTATCGAAAGGTTCGAACCGGCCGTGGCACGGAAATTGCGGACGATGAGTGCGGCGGCCCTCAAGGGGATGCCGCAGGACATTCTGAGAGACGCACTGGATTCGATGGACATGAAGCGTTCGGTGCGCCTGCGCCGCCTTCTCCGCCGTCGTTCCGTGATCGCGGCGGGGGCAGCGGCCTGATGCCCACGACGCAGATCTTCTTCGCCTCCACGCTGTACGGCGCCGCGACGCTGGCCGCCGCGATCGACAGCGACTGCTTCGGCCGGGCCGACCGGAGGCTGCTCCTCGTCAGCAACAACGCCGCGACGCCCGAGACGACCCCCTCGCTCGACGAGATGCCCGGCTTCGAGCGGCTGCGCGGCCGCTTCGACGGGCTGCTGTCCTGGAACGAGACCATCGCCCCCTTCCACCCGGGCGCCTGGGCGCCGCGGGCCGACGACATCCCGCTGTGGGAACGCCACTTGAGGCTTCTGTGGGGTCTCGGCGACGACACGGTGGAGCTGATCGTCGAGTCCATCCAGGTCAACCCGGCGCTCGCGCTCACCCAGCTGTTCACGGACGCTCCGCTGGACGTCTACGCCGACGGCCTGATGAGCTACGGCCCGACCCGGAACAAGATCGACCCACTGGTGGGCACGCGCGTACGCCGCCTGCTCCATCTGGACCTGGTGCCGGGCCTGGAGCCGCTGCTGCTGGGCGAGTACGGCGTCACGCCGGAGGTCGTACCGACGGAAGCGTTCCTGAAGGTCCTCACGGAACTCTCCGACGCAGAACGCGAGTTGGACCTGCCCGCAGACGCGGCCCTGCTCCTCGGCCAGTATCTGTCGGCGCTCTCGATCCTCACCGCCGAGGAGGAAGAGGAGCTGCACGTCACGATGTTGCGCGGCGCCGTCACCCGGGGCCACCGCCGGATCGTCTTCAAGCCGCACCCGACGGCCCCGGCCCGCTGGTCGCGCATGCTGGAGCGCGAGGCGGAGTCCCTCGGCGTCGAACTGACCGTCCTGGACCACCCGTTGCTTGCCGAGGTGCTCTACCAGCGGATCCGACCGGCGCTCGTGGTCGGCTGCTTCTCGACGGCGCTGCTGACGGCGAGCACGTTCTACTCGATCCCGGTCGCCCGGACCGGCACGGACCGGCTCCTGGAGCGCCTGGCGCCGTACCAGAACAGCAACCGCGTCCCGGTCACGATCGTCGACGCCCTGGTCCCGGACCTGGCGGGGGCGGGCCCGGAGGAGGGCGACCACACCGCCCCGCCCGACCTGGCGGGCCTCGTCCGGGCGGTCGGCTTCGCGATGCAGCCGCAGATCCGCGCGGACCTGCGACCGGCGGCCGAACGCTATCTCGCCGAGCATCTCAACGGCAGCACCTGGCGCTACTTCAAGCGCCGCCGTCTGACCACGCTCGCCCTGCCGGGCGCGATCCCGAAGCAGTTCGCGTTCGTCCCGCGCAATGCGACGCTGCGGCGGGTGGCGCGCAGGGCCCGGTCCTTCAAGAGGGCCGCGCTCAAGAGGGCGGCACTCGGCTGACGGCCGGTCTCGCAGTACGACGCCGAGGGCGGGCCACTGACCAGTGGCCCGCCCTCCCTGCCTAGGGGGGTGTCCGGTCGGTCTCCGCGGCGTCGCGGAGACCGACCGGACACCCCCTGGCTCAAACGGCCGGGCTGCCGAGAATCACCCGCAGATCCGCCGCATTGGCCTCGGTCACCTTCCACAGCTCCTGCTGCCGGCCGTGCACATCGGCCACAGCCGCGGCATGGTCGCCCAGCAGCCCGAGCGCCTTCTCGGTGAGCTGCGCCCCCAGGTCCTTGTCGTGGACGGAGATGCCCCACTCGGGCCGCTCGATGTCGGACAGGAAGTACGCCATCTTGGGGTGCGAGATCAGGCTGATGATCGGCGTTCCGCAGCCGAACGGGATCATCCCGGCGTGCCCGCGCATGCCGATCACCAGCTTGGTACGGGCGTACGTGTCCCTGATCGCTTCGTTGTCGAAGTCGTACATCGGGATCACCGGCAGCGAGATGCCGTGCTCGCGCCGCAGGTCGAAGGCGATCCGCTCGTCGTCGAGCGAGTGCGCCACGCACTTGACCTCGGCGTGGGCGCCGAGCGCCCGTACCGCCTTCGCCATCTCGGCGAGGAAGTGCCCGTAGTCGTGGCCGAAGCGCAGGCCCGCCCGGTCGTACGCCGCGTTGACCAGCACGGTGTTCTCGCGGTGGAGGGGGTCGGCCCAGCCGTCCACGAGCTGCCGGGTGACGGTGGTCGGGCAGGGCTGGAAGCGCACCTTGTCGTGCAGCTCGGCGGGGAGCAGCGCGCGTACCTTCTCGATCGAGCCGTGGTTGCGGAGCCCGAAGAAGGAGGCGCGCTCGACGAGGGCGCGCAGGGCGGCGTTGAAGCGTCCGGCCCGGTAGGACTGGCCGTCGAAGGCGTTGAAGCCGACCGCGTACACCATGACGGGGACGTCGATACGGTTCAGGAGCGCGTCGGGGACGTTCCACTGCCAGGCGCTGTTGCCGTTGGGCGCGGTGTCGGGGATGAACAGTCCGCCGCCGCCGATGACCAGGCCGCGCCGGGCGTTGACCCGCTCCAGGGCGGCCTCGTCGAAGAGCCGGTGGGCGTGGACGGAGTGCCATTTCCGCGGGCCGGGGTCGGCGTCGAAGGCCAGCCGTACGCTCTCTGGCAGCAGCTTGTCACCCGCGTTGCCCTGGCGCTCCATGTAGAAGGCGACGTGCGCCAACTGCTCTTCGGCAACGCCCTCCTGCTGAGCCCGCGGACCCTCCGTACGGCGCTGCATCAAGCGGCCGGCCCGGTGCGTCGGGTCGACCCGGAGCCCGTCCAGGGCGTGCTGCTGGGCCGCCTCGTCGTCGCCGTGGATCCAGGCGATCTGGGCGAGCCGCCCGAAGGCGGTGGCGGCCCGGTTCGGCGCGGCGGTGGCGAGCAGCAGCTGTGCTCTGGCCTCCTCGTAACGGGACACGCTCATCAGCGCGTGCCCCAGCACCTCGTGCGGCCAGGCCGAATCCACCGGGATACGTACGCGGCCGAGCAGATCCACCGCTTCCTGGTACTCGCCCGCCGCGATGTGGGCCGCGGCGACCTTGCGGGCGCTCTCCACGTCGCTGGTGCGCTCGACGTGCGGGGTGCCGAAGTGGACGAGCAGGTCGTGGTGCATGCCCTTGGACAGCGCCAGGTAGGCAGCGTGGAACTGCGCGTCGGACAGCTCGTACTCGCGCCAGCGCTCCTCGGCCTTCCCGTATCCCGCCTCGCCGCCCTGCCAGGGCTTGTGCCGGCCGGTGAAGTGCAGGATCGCGGTGTCGTCGGGCACGGGCAGGTCGCCGGACAGCCGCCGCTTGACGAAGTTGTAGCGGGCGTCGAGCTGGACGAAGTCCCCGTCCAGTACGGCATTGAGAATGCCCTGGTCGTGCTTGTCGAGTTCGTAGTCGCCGCTGCGGCCGGTGGCGTCGATGCGCGCACAGAACTCGTCACTCAGGTATTCGCGCTGGATGACGAGGAGACCGCTGTTGAGCTTGTGCTGTCCGTAGAAGAACTGCGGTACGGCCGCCAGCCCTTCGCGCAGCTTCAGCAGCTCGCCCAGATCACCGAGGACCACCATGTCGGTGTCCAGGGTGATCACCGTGTCGTAGTCGCGTATGCGGAAGACGTCGAGAATGAAGTACGCCTTGCGGACCAGGTAGTTGTCCTGGTCGCCCTTGGCGTACGAGTCGTAGTGGGCGGCGTCCACGCGGCGCAGCTCGATGCGCGGGTGCAGTGCGCGTATCCGGGCGACGGAGGAGGGCTTCAGGTCGTCGTGCAGGACGATGAAGTCCTCGCACAGCCCCGGATTCGACAGGGCGAGGCTGCGCAGCAGTACGAGAAAGCCGGGCAGGTAGTTCTCGTCGACGAAGCTGGCGAAGGCGATGCGGCGCTTGCCGGTGAGCGCGTTGGCGGGTCTGACGGCCGGGGTGGTGGATGTCATCGCAGGGAGATCCTCATGTCGCTGACGCTCTGGGCGCGTTCCATGACCCACGCCTTTTCGCTGGTGTATTCGTGCACTGAGGTGATGGGCATGCGCATCGCCTCCTGGAGGCGGTAGGCGCCGCTCTCGTAGAAGTCGAAGCCGATGAGGTCGAGCGTCGGGCTGACATCGAGGAAGTCCAGCAGCCACAGCATGTTGAAGCCGCTGGTGGGGATGGACGACCACACGTCCGAGCCCACCTTGCCGATATTGCGCAGGGGCCAGCGCAGCGACTCGTCGCCGAGGTACTTCTGGGCGCCGGGCACGAGCCGGTTGCGCAGCGAGTGCTTCCAGTCCCCGGAGACGCCGCCGAAGACGAGCCTCGTGGTCACCGGCTGGTCCCAGTTGAAGCCGTGCTTGTGGATGGTGGCGTGGATGTCGGTGCGGCTGCCGGTCGCGGTCGCGTCGATCTTGTACGAGTTGAAGCGGACGACGAGGTCGTACGCGTCGATCTCGCGGCCCAACGAACTGCGCCCCACCCGCTGGGAGTTGGCGATGAGGCAGATGGACTTGCCGGCGATCTGATTGCGGAACTCGCCGAGACTGATCCAGTCGACCCCGCCGAACGTCGGGTCGGCGACCGGCCCCCGCATCCGGTTCCTGCGCTGCTCGGCGTAGAGCGTGATGATCTCGCGCAGCCCGGCGGCTTCGCCCCCGTCGGCCGAGATCCGCAGGTCGAGGTACTGGCTTACGGTCTCCTGGAGATCCTGGACAGGGCTTTCGCTCCGCTCCATGGCGAGCAGTGCGCCCACGAGCCGGGCCTCGGCCTGCGCCCACTCCCCGCGCGCGTGAAGCGCGAGCCCTTCGGCCCAGACATCGGTGGCGGGCCCGGCGGAGTACTTTGCCGCTTCCGGGCACTCGCGCTCCAGCAGCCGCAGCAGCTCCTCCTGCCGCCGCCCGCCCGCCCGCATGCCCGCGATCTTGGGCGCCACCCCGAACCCGTCGTCGTCCGTCAGCGCGAGGTAGCGCTCGTACGCCTCGATGGTGGCGGCCTCGTCCCCGATGGCCTCCAGCGTCCGGGCGCGGAGCCGCCAGCCGGCGCGCGAGTTCTTGCGCCGGGTCAGCACGGTGTCGCTGATGAGCAGGGCGAGCCTCAGCTCGTCGTCGTAGCCGCACTCAAGCGCCTTACTGCCGACGGCCAGCAGCGCGTCGAGCAGCTCACCGCCCAGTGCTTCGCCGGGGCCGGCGGCACCTTTGGTGGCACGCCGGATCAGGGCCGTGGCACTGGAGGCGGCCGGCACGGCCGCCGGGTTCTGCGCCATGGCCTGTATGGCGAGCAACTGCCGCAACTTCTCGGCGAGTTCGATGCGCCTGCGGTCGAGACCGGCGACCAGCTTGCCGCTGTGCACGGCGCATGCGCGCAGGCACTCGTCCAGTTCGACCTGGTTCACTTGGCCGCTGTCCGGCGCGGCAGCGGAATTCTCCCCGTCGCGCGGTCTCGGCCATCGGTTGCGGGCCTTCGTCATGATGCTCCAAGGTCTTTCCGCCCCGCTGACTGGTGGCGGGTCCGCGTCACCCTAGGAACCGAGCACGACTCGTGGGTGAACTCCCCCGGTCGGCCGGGATAACGGCAGGGCCCTACTCCCTCAGTTCGAACCAAACTCGCTTGGCGGTGGGCTCCGCGCCACCGATCCAGGTCACGCCGAAGCTGTCACTCAGCTCCCGCACGAGGGCCAGACCACGCCCACCCTCCTCGTCGGCATGCGCCGTGCGCGGGCACGGCCGCCCGTCGGGATCGTTGTCCCGTACGCCGACGAGGACCCGGTCGTGCGTCACTGTGACGTCGATCAGCATGAGCGGGACGGTGGTGTGCGTGACGACGTTGGACACGATGTCGGAGACGCAGATCCGGGCGGCGTCGACGAGTCGGGGATGCCCGGTGGCGAAGAGCACCCCGGCAAGCATCTCGCGCGCCACCTTTGGGGCGGACAGTGTGTTCGGCGTGGTCAATCGGTAGGACTGAGTCCGGTGCTGATCGTCTCGCTGCGGCTTGTCTGTCGCGGTAGTGGTCATACGTACGTCTCCCAACGCGTGTATGGCTGCGCATCGCCACCGTGGCCGGGCCACCCGGGCGGGCGACTGCACTGCGGGTTTACTGGCTCACTGCGCGTTACCGGAGCAACGATAGAGTTCGCGTATCACTAGTGATACCTCTCGGTCTCACATTCACCCTTTAGTGGCCCCCTGTCGGGACAGGGGGCCACACTGAGACTCGACAGAAGGGGAGGGCAGATGCCACCGAGGAAGGCCCCGACTGCGCGGCAGCGTCGCCTGGGAACGGAGCTGCGCAAGCTGCGCGAACACGCAGGACTGACGGCCGCTGACGCCGCCCAGTTGCTCGGCACCGACCGGACGACCATCAGCAACACCGAATCCGCCCGGTTCGGGGTCAGCGGGGAGCGGGTGCGTGCGTGGGCCACCAACTACGGCTGTCCCGACGCAAATTACGTCGACGCACTCGCAGCCATGGCAGAAGAGCGGGGCAAGGGATGGTGGGCGGATTACCACGGCACCCTGTCCAGCGGCGCCCTCGACCTTGCCGAACTGGAGCACCACGCCAGCGCCCTACGCGCCGTACAGGTGATGCACATGCCGGGGCTGCTCCAGACCGAGGATTACGCACGCTCCGTCTTCGAGGAAGCGGTTCCACCCCTCAGCCCCGTCGACCTCCGCCGCAGGCTTTCGCACCGCCTCAAGCGCCGCGACGTACTCGACCGGCCACAGTCGCCCACCTGTACGTTCTTGATCCACGAGGCCGCGCTGCGCATGGAGTTCGGAGGCCGCAAGGTGACACGCGCCCAACTGGACCATCTGCTGAAGGAATCCGAGCGGGACAACGTCACGGTCCGGGTCATCCCCTTCTCCGTCGGCGGCTTCCCCCACGCCGGAAGCTCGACGCTCTACGTATCGGGTCCCGTGCCGCAACTCGACACCGTCCAGACGGACACCCCGGCCGGGTCGGCATTCATCGACGCTGAAACGCCTCTCGCCAACTACCGGGCGGTATTGGATCGTACGGAGGAGAGGTCCCTCGCCCCGGACCGTTCACGAGACTTCATCCATGAGGTGGCACAAGGAGTATGAAGGCATGGGCATAGTGGAAATCCAATGGCGTAAGTCCTCCTTCTCGACCGACTCGGAGGGCAACTGCCTCGAACTCGCCCAGCACGAAGGAAGCATCGTGATGCGCGAGAGCGACGCCCCGGGCACAGTGGTCAC
Source organism: Streptomyces spiramyceticus (assembly GCF_028807635.1). Taxonomy (NCBI): domain Bacteria; kingdom Bacillati; phylum Actinomycetota; class Actinomycetes; order Kitasatosporales; family Streptomycetaceae; genus Streptomyces; species Streptomyces spiramyceticus. The sequence continues at coordinate 4,118,071 of NZ_JARBAX010000001.1, read as the reverse complement.
CACCAGCCGCACCAAGCTCGAAGCCTTTATCCGGAGCGTCAAGGCCGGGGCCTTCGACCAATTCCTCGGCTAACAATGCCTAATAAAATGAGCGGTCTGTCTGTGGGCTGAGGCGGCAGGCGAGGCGGAGGAAGGCTTCGTGGATGTCGGCTCGTCTTTCCCAGCGGATGCGGAGTCTCCTGAAGCCGTGGAGCCAGGCGAAGGTCCGCTCGACCACCCCGTCAGGTGCCCGTGACCGTTCGTGATCAGGTGGTATTTTGAGTCGGCCCGGCCCCGGTCGACCGGCGACGGCCCCGTGTGGAGTCCCCTTTTAGGGCTCTGACTTGGCTGGAGTCGATTGACCTGGCGGGCGGCCGCGTTCAGCTCGGCCAGGAGCACTTTATGTAACCGCTGCCAGACGCTGGCCTCGTTCCAGTCCCGCAACCGTTGCCAGCAGGTCGTCCCCGAGTCGAAGCCCAGCTCGCCGGGCAGGTACTCCACTGGACCCGGTGTGGAGCACTTCAGGATCCCGAACAGGACTGTTGGTCCGGCAGCGGTTTACAACCCGAATGCCGAAACCGCCGTTCCTTTTTTAGAAGCAGCGGCTCGATCGCTCCCACAGTCCGTCCGACACAATCCGTGGCGACGCCCCCACGAGCCGGACAATGCACAACACGCCCGTCAGACACGGCCAGCCGTCCCCACCGGCGTGTTTGGTCAAACGGCATAGAATCCCGCGTGAGAGAGCCGAGCTTCGAACGGCCGGTGCACCGAGCTGATCCCCTCTGCATACCTCCCCAGCCATGCGAACTCCTCGGCGTCCTTCGCATACGGGAGGAGAGTCATTATTCGCTTTGCCGCGTCAGAGCCAGACATATGACGGAGGCTGCGTCGTACTCTGCCGATGAGATGCTGCACGTCAGATTTTTCTTCGGAGCCAAGCAGCTCGTCATAGAACGATTGGGCAAAGACCAGCGCGTCCAGATCACGCACCGGCCACAGTGCGCCGACCACCGTACGCGCCCCCGCCAGCGAGAGGGCTGCCGACAGGCCTCCCGGTTCATGTAGGTGGCGCGAGATCGCCGGAACTCCGCTGCTGCACGCCGAGAGGAAGGCAAGCTCGCAATGCTCAAGGCCGTCCGACATCGCAAGCTCCCGGGCTGCGAGGAGATCGGCGATCCCTTCGAGTTGACCGTCCTCGTTGTAGTGGCCGAAAAGCACCTGCTCTTCGGTCTCCAAAACGCGTTCAAGCAGTTGCTGGCCATGGTAGCGCTCAATCAGAAGAATTCCATTGGCGCTTCCGTATCGGATGTATGTTGCCAAGTCGGTTCGCAGTTCGGCCCATTCCTCGATACGTTGGAATGCCGAAGGGAACGGGTCGTGCGTCAGGCCGCTCTCTAGAAGCAATCCGCTCGCGCCTGGGTCCCAGGGCCGACTGAGTCCGTGGCCTGCATAATGCAGTAGCCGTGCATCCTTTGCGGCGGTTAGTACGCTCTGACGAGATGCGTCGGCCCCCGTAAGATGCGTGACAGCCCACCCATTCTGTCTGAGCTTTGCGGTGACGTAACTTCCTTCAAGGCGTGCGGCATCCAGGTCGCCGCACGGATCGCCGACGACTACTGCAACTTTCGGGCCGTCAGCTTGGCGCCGAGCAGGAGTATCTCTTGCAAGCCGCATCCGCACATCCACGTCAACCAGGGAAGAGCACGCCCACCAGGGCACCAGACCGAGCCCGCCATGTGCCTCCAGAACGACGTGCAGTGCTCCCGTAGAGCCACTCAGCCAATTTCGAATAACCGCCGCGACAGGTTCGAACGTGTCGATGAATTTCTCGAGTTCAGCCTGCGATTGAGGAGCGCGTATGCCTCGAAATTGGTCTACCCATGAGCTCGAGCCGTGTCGGAACGGGAGCAAAAGATCATCTCGTTGCAAAACCTGGACCCTTGAGGGCTGGGTGGCTCTAGTGTCTTCATAGTCACCCATTACAAGAGAGTCCTGAAGGAAGGACAGTGTAATGACTCGACTTTCGTGAACGAGATTTGAATTAGCAGCTTGCTGAGCGCGTTGCTCGCTTTCCATCAGGAGGCGGCGGTATTTCTCGCGAAGCTGCACTTCTGGGCTCATGCTCGTCGTCAAGTTGCCGCCAAAGGAGGGGCCACTTGGCCAATCCTCTGTTGCAATCTTCCCGCCTCGCGCGGTGATACGGAGAGCCCGTTCGATTTCTCGCGCTCGCGGGCCGAAGTGAGACAGGCGCAGATCTATATCGCGCCGGAAGCGGATTCCGGCAGATCTATCTATGAGGGCCACTGCTCTGCGGGCCGAGCTCATACTGTCCTGCCTTATCAATGCCATGGCCGAGAAGGCAACAGCATGCCAGTAAGCGTAGCTCATTCTCTCAGTCTGAATCGGGTCAACGGCCTCGCGATAAGCGTGTTCCAGGATGTCGATCAGGCGCGTCCCGACTTCGGTAATTTCTTCGTGCTGGTCAGAAGCCCAGAGTAGTCTCAGATAGTCTATAAGGAACTCGGCGGTGGGGGCATCAAGTTCTTCACCGGCGATGGAGAGTGCCGCTTTAAAAGCGCTATCAGCTATCTCAGGTAGGCCGAGTGCGATCGCGGATCGCCCGGTCAAAGCAAGGTCGTGGGCCGATTCGGTATAGTCACGGACCAGTGTTTCCAAAGCGATCGACGCTGCCTCCAGCAACGAGCCGCTCGCGGCAGGTTGGCTGCCATGCTGCGGCGTCTCGTCCCTTTTTATGGCGTGGGACACGATCCCGAGCAGTGCCGTCTTGCGCTGACCAGGTGCAAGGTTCTCTATAAGAGAAACGAGCTCCAAGGCTCGCTGATCAGTACCCTCTGTCGGCTCGTCACGCGTTATCTGACTGAACAGACAAAGCGCCAGGTCATTGCTTCCCGATTCGCGGGCGAGACCTTCTGCCGTTTCGAAATAACGGGAGACCAGATTTTCGTCGCGCCACGGGTGTCCTCGTGGCAAACTATCGATCGCGTTCCCGGCGTAGCATAGAACCGCAGGGGACGACGGTTCACGCCGTGCATGCCAAACACCGATCACCGCGCGAGCCTCCCCTTCGTCGGCCCGGCCGACGGTGGAAGCGGAGGCAATAAACTCCAGCGCAAACTCGTTGACCATGCGTTCTGCTACCTGCATCCGGAGATTACCCGGTTGTTGTGCCGCACACGTGTTGACTATGCGAAGCAGCCAGGGGCCCTGGTCAACGAGCGCGTTAAGTATTACTCGTCGTCCTTCCTCTTCGGTAGGTTGACTGAGCGCGCGGTCAATCGCTGTCCAAGCGGTCGAGTAGGCGGCGGTTGGGACGGCGGGCGACTCGAACTCGGCGACGAACTTCTCGATCGGGCTAGACATTCCTCCTCCTCCCGACACGTCAACCATGCGTCCACGACGCGCCGATGTCCAGTCGGTCTTGGATAAACGGAGGCGGCATTGTCACACTGAACTCGAAGGAGGCGGCGAGTGAGCAACGGAAACAGCGAATCCACCCCGGAAAATGACGGTGACGAGGAGCAAGAATTGCCGAAGGGTGTCGTAGACCCGTCTGCGCTGGGCTTGACCTTCACGTATTAGAGATGTTCCGCCGCGGCGGTTCGAGGAAGCTCGAGAGGAGGATAGTGGCAGCGCAAATGGAGGAGAAGCCGGTTAATGAGCAAGGTGTAGTCTACGCTGCGTTTGTTGAGGACGAACTCAAATGGGAGCATGGTAGGCGCACAAGTATCGATTCGCGAGCCCTTAGTGTCATTACTACCTCGGGTGTGCTTGTTACACTGCTATTCGGGGTTGCTGCCCTAGTTACCGGCAGGCGCGATGCGGCATACTCGCCCGCACCAGCCGTTGTTGTTCTGTCAGGTTGCGGGCTGGTTCTTTTCGTGATTGCCGCCGCCCTCGGAATCCTCGCAAGCAAGAGCGTCAGTTATAGCGTTATCGACGGTGCGTCGCTCGAAAAACTGCGGACCGAGCACTGGGGTCACGATGCCCCAACAGCGCTTAACGTCGTAATGTGGTACCGCACCAATACCGTGTTGACACTGCGTAAGGGAAATAACGGCAAGGCATGGCTTCTCCTAGCGGGTCTCAGCACGCAACTCGTGGCCGTATTAACGCTGGCTGCGGCAGTTATTGTGCTGCTTGCCTCGGCGATTTGATTCTTGCAATCCCTAATGCAATGAGATGATCTTTCTGTAGCTGATGAGGCAGCAGGCAAGGCGGAGTAAGGCTTCGTGGATGTCGGCTCGTCTTTCCCAGCGGATGCGGAGTCTCCTGAAGCCGTGGAGCCAGGCGAAGGTCCGCTCAACCACCCACCGGCAGGTGCCAGTCCGGTGCCGTGACCGTTCGCGATCAGGTGGTGTTTCGAGCCGGCTCGGCCCCGGTCGACCGGCGACGGGCCCCGTGCGGAGTCCCCCTTTTGGATCGCGCGGGTGGGCCGCCCTCCACTTGACCGGAGGAAAGACGGCGTGACCACCACCGACACGTTCGCCAGGAAGGGGCAGCCGTATCGGCCTCCATGTCCGCAACATCGCCAGCGGGGCCTTCGTCACGTCCCACGAACGGCCTACGCTGCGGGACATGACGAACCGTGACTTCATCGTGGTCACCACGACCCATGATGCCGAGGACAAGGCCCGTGCCATGGCCGCCGCTGTGGTCCGCGAGCGCCTGGCCGCCTGCGCCCAGGTGTACCCGATCAGCTCCGTGTACTGGTGGGACGGAGATGTGCAGAGCGAGAGCGAGTGGCGGATCGACTTCAAGACCCGCGCCGATCTGGCCGACCGTCTCACGAAGTTCATCAACGACAAGCACGACTACGACACCCCGGAAGTCGTCGGCGTCCCCGTGGTGACCGGCAGCACGGCCTACCTGGAGTGGGTGAAAGCCGAGACCGTCCAGGACTGACGCTCAGGCCAGCGCGGCGCGGATGTCCTCTCGCAGGCTCCGCGCCGCCGCGCTGTCCGGCAGCGCACCCGCCACGTCCCGCAACCGGGCGTTGACCATTGTCACCCCCGCGTACCCGCAGACGTCCGTGGTCTCCAGCGCCCGACGTGCGGCGTCGAAACCGCGTTCATCGTCGCTGGTCCCGAGAAACGCCATCGCGGCGTCGGTCAGAACGGCCACGTTGATTTTCGGGTTCCCGCTGTCGAGATGACGAAGGGACGCGTGAGCCTGTGCGACGGCCTCGCGGTGGCCCAGCTTGGTGTACGTCGAGACGGCCATCGAGTCGAGCCTGGAGGGGCGGCAGAAAGCGACCCATGCCTGCTCTGCCTCCGGCCGCGCGTACTGGTAGGCGGTACGTGCCCGGTCCAACGCCCTCACCGCCTCGGCCTCGGCGCCGAGTTTCGCTCGCTCCTCCGCCTCCCTCGCGGCCGTCCAGGCGTATGCGGTGGCATACCCGGGACCGGTGACCTTCTCCTGGGCCGCCACGAGCATGGCGGAAGCTTTGGCGGGCGCGGCTCCGTAGGAGGCGTAGGCCAGGGCAAGGGCTTCGACAGCAGGATGCCCGACTTCATGGGCAGCGTCGCGGACCGTGCGGTAGTAGTGACCGGCCACATCGGTGTCTCCCCGGTCCCAGGCCGCCCAACCCGCCAGCGCGGCCGTCTCCCCGGCCGTGACAACCAGGTCGGCTCGGTGCCGGCCCGCGTGCGGGATCAAGGCCGTGACGGCGTCCAGGTGAGCTGTGATGCGTGCGGCGAGGACACGAGCCGGGGTGTGCTCCTCGTCGGTGTAGAGCGACGCCGTGGCCGCGGTGAGCTGCCGCACGGTCGTAGCGTCAACGCTCCCTCCGCCGAGGGCGAATGCGAGACGCCCCCACGGCTCCGACGCCGCGCCGGCCGCCACCGCGATAGCTCCGAGAACTGACCTCCGCTTCACCGGGTCCTCCGTAACGTCCCCCGAGAGGGACAGCTTCATTAACCGGCGCTCCTGCCGGGCCGCCGTGCATGCCTTCCGCAGCAACTCCACCGGGACGCCGAACGACGCCGCCATGTGCTGTTGCCAGTACGGACCGGGGATTACTCCGCGTTCCCAGTCCGAGACCTGGTGCCGGTCGGTGCTCCGGCCCGTGATCACGTTCAGCTCGTCGGCCTGCTCCTGCTGGGATCTCCCCGCGAGCTGCCGCAACTCCCGCAGTAGCGGCCCGATGGTGTGCTCTCGCATAGTCCGGCCCCCCTGGACTCTTCACCGAATTCGTTGACGTAGAAGCCAACACCACAAGCCAACACCGGAAACAGCCAACAGGTATCCCACTCCCAAGAGTTGTACCCAGCGGTTTCATTACTCCACGCCGCTCGGAGGCTGAAGGACCCTCCGGGCAGCTCCCCCGAAGCAGCGGGCCGCCTGGTCCGTCTCCCGTCGTTCCTGCGGCCCGCTGCACCCCTCGACCGAGGAGAGCGCCATGACCACGCCCCTCCCTCGCCACGCGCCGGGCACCGATGAGGAGCGGACGTGAATCCGATGGACTCATTCGGCCACGAGCAACACCCGTGGCTGCACAAGCAGGTGCGGGACATCGCCTCGTGCGGCGAAGGAGAGTTGACCGCTGTGGTCCACGAGGCGACCAGGGGCCGCGTCGTGCGCGTCGCATACATCCGTCCCGAGTCCGGGGTCGAGTGGACCACGGCCGCCGACAACCTCCAGATCGTCCGCTGATCGTCTGGAAATTCCCTTCAGTCTGCGCCCGGTCTTCTGCTTCCGACGTTCTTGACCTTCCAGGAGGAACCTGTGCCCACCCATCGCTTAGCCGTTCGGAACTTCCTCGGCGGCCCGAGCCTGACGCCCGCCGACCTGACGATGGTGTTCCTGATGCGCGAGGACGACGACAGCGCCCAGCGTCCTATGCCGACGTTCACCGTGCGCGAGGTTCCGGACGCCGTCGCGGCCATGGACGACCTCGGCGTGCGATCCGTAAAGATCTTCGCCGGTTCCCGTGTGCGTGACACCCGCGCCTCTCAGGGGGTGTCCCCGACCGGCCTGATGGCTCGGGCCATCCGGGCAGTGAAGAAGGCCCGGCCCGGGATCGCGGTGATGACGGAGACATGCGTGTGCTCGCACAACGACTCCGGTGAGTGCTGGCTCGCGGACACACGCGGCATGGCCGACCTGGACGAGACCGCCGAGGTCATGGCTGCGCAGGCGGTGATGCAGGCCGAAGCCGGTGCGGACATCGTGAGCCCGGCGGCGATGATCCCCGGCTCGGTCCGGGCGGTCCGCGAGGCCCTGGACACGGGCGGCAACAAGGATGTCGCGATCATGCCGCACCTGATCTTCGAGTCGTCCCTCTACGAGGGCTACCGGGCCACGATGAGCGCGGCCCCCCGCTCGGGAACGCGGGCCTTCCAGATCAGTCCCAGGCAGCCCGAGCAGGCCGTACACACCGCCCGGGAGATGGTCGACGAGGGCGCGGACATGATCCTCACCGAACCGGCGCTGCACACCGTGGACACCCTCATGCACCTCAAGGACAAGATCCCGGTCCCGGTGATGCCGTTCTCCGTGTCGGGCGAGTACCTGCGGCTGACCGATCTCGCCTCGGACGGCAGCCGGGACATGCGGGGCCTGGTCGAGGCGTACACGGTCCTCAAGCGGGCCGGCGCCGACCGGATCATCACGTACGGCGCCCTGGAGATCGCCCGCGCGCTCAGGGCTTCCTGATCTCGGCCAGGATGCCTGCGGCCCCTTGCGCAAGAAGTTCGGCGGCGACCGAGCAACCGAGCTTTTCCGGGTCGTCGGCCGGCCCGGCACCGGCTGCGGTGACCTGCGTCATCCCGTCCAGGGACGTGACGACCGCCGAGAGGTGCAGCAGACCGTCCGGCCCGACCCTTCCCCACGCCCCCACAGGGACGGAGCAGCCTCCATGCAGTTCGGCCAGCAGAGAGCGCTCGGCCCGCACGCACCAATCCACCTGCGGGTCACCGGTTCCGGCGAGGAGCTGGGCGGCCGGGGAATCGGTGCGGACTTGGATGCCGAGCGCGCCCTGGCCGGGCGACGGTGGGAAGGCGACCGGGTCGAGGACCTGGTGGATCTCGGGCATCAGGCCGAGCCGGTTGAGGCCCGCTGCCGCGAGAACGACCGCGTGGAGATGGTCCCGGCCCTTCACGCGTGCCAGGCGGCCCGGCACGTTGCCCCGGATCGGAATGACCTCCAGGTCCGGGCGAAGCGCAAGGAGCTGGGCGACTCGACGGGGTGCTCCGGTGCCCACGCGGGCGCCCTGGGGCAGGTCGTTCAGGGTCGCGCCGCACAGCACGTCCCGGACGTCTTCACGCGGTCCCGGGGTGGTCAGCAGCGAGGTGCCTTCGTGAACAGTGGTCGGGAGGTCTTTGAGGGAGTGCACGATCACATCGACTCTCCCAGCGACCAGGGCCTCCTCCTGGTTGGTGGAGAACGCCGAACCGCCAGCGGTCTTCGCCACTTCGGCGAGGGTGGGCGTGACGCGGTCTTGGTCGCCGCCTTCGAGGATGATCTCGCGCTTGAACCGGACATCGGGGAGTCGCTCGGCGATGGGGCCGAGCCACTCCGTGACCTGCGCCCTCGCCAGTTTGCTCGCTCTGGAACCGATCCGTACCACGTCGCTCATCCCAGTCAACTCCTCGCATTTGAGGGCGCGTTGACACGCAATCCTACTTGCACCATAAGCGTGCACTTTCCGACAGATTGTCACCAAGAAAGGACGGTCCGGTGTCCCGCCTTCGTATTGGCGCCCGCGCCTCGCTGATGTCCCTGACCCAGACTGCCCCGCTGCTGACTGCCCTGGCCCCCACCGAAACCGTTCTCGTCCCCTTCTACGACGCAGGTGGTGACCGCGAGGGAACCACTCGGTCAGCCCTCGAGTCCGACGGCGTGTTCACCGACGAGATCGAGAAGGCACTGCTGACCGGCGACATCGACATCGCCGTGCACTGCCTGAAGGACACCCCCACCCACGACACACCCGGCCTGATCCTGGGAGGATTCCGCAGCCGCGGCGACATCCGCGACGCCCTCATACACCGCGATCCGCAGATGACCCTCGACGCCCTCCCCGGGGGCAGCCGGATCGGCACCGCCTCCATCCGCCGCACGGCGCACCTTCGGATGCTGCGGCCCGACCTGGAGATCACCCCGATGCGCGGGCCTGCCGACCAGCGGCTTGCCGCTCTCGACGCCGAAGAGGTCGACGGCCTGATCCTGGCAACATCGGGCCTGGACCGGCTCGGCCTGTCGCACCGCATCAGCCAGCGGATCTCGCCACACCTGCTCTGCCCGCCCCTTGGTGCTGCGTCCGTCGTCCTCCAGTGCCGGGAAGGCGACGAGGCCCCCCTGGCCGTCGCGGCCAGCCTCAGCGATCCTGCCGCAGAGATCCAGGCCACCGCTGAGCGGACCGTGCTGCGGGAGATGGACGGTTTCTGCAACGCCCCGCTGGCCGGCTACGCCACGATCTCGAACGACGGGCAGGTCACAGTGCGGGCGGTGGCGTTCTCGCGTGACGGGAGCGTGTTGATCGACGTGCGGCACACCGGCAACGACGCCGTTCAGACTGCCATGGTCGTTTGCCAGCGACTTGTGCACCACGGCGCCCGTGAACTGGGGGCCAAGGCAGCTTAAGGAGGACGCTTCTGGAGCGCAGCCGCATGTCGGCATCGGTCCTCCGTCTGGTGCAGGCCCGCGCGCGGCCGAGGCCCGGACGTGGTCGGCTGAGGGCGACATCACGCGGTGACGGCTTGGCTGCTTCGCGCCCGACGGCCATCCACGTGGGGCCGTCTTGACACGACGAAAGGAGCGGCCATGACCAGCCGCATGGTTCAGGACCGGCTGTTCATTGGCGGGGACATGGTCACGCCGTCCTCGGAAGACCTGATCGAGGTCATCTCTCCGGTCACGGAGGAGCGGGTCGGTACCGCTCCCTCATCGACGCCTGCCGATATCGACCGAGCAGTACGCGCGGCGCGCGCCGCCTTCGACGATGGTCCCTGGCCCCGCATGTCTCCACAGGAGCGGGCGGACGCGCTGGGGCCGTTCAGCGAGTACCTGCGCACACGTGTCCCCGAGATCGCACAGCTCATCACCACGGAGATGGGCTCTCCGATCACCTTCTCAAACCAACTCCAGGCACCGCTTCCCGTGATGGTTCTGGACTACTACCGGCAACTTGCCGCGACGTTCACCTTCGAGCAGGATCGAGCAGGCCTCAGCGGTCCCGCGCGGATCCTTCGGGAGCCTGTGGGCATCGTGGGGCAGATCGTGCCGTGGAACGCGCCGCTCATCCTCACGATGGTCAATCTTGCCCCCGCGCTGATCGCCGGCTGCACCGTCGTGCTGAAGCCCGCGCCGGAGACCCCGCTGGACGCGTATCTGCTCGCCGACGCTGCCATGGAGGCCGGTCTGCCGCCCGGTGTCCTCAACATCGTGCCCGCCGACCGGGACAACAGTGAGGCGCTCGTGCGGCACCCGCTGGTCGACAAGATCAGTTTCACAGGCAGCTCCGCCGTAGGCCGGCGGGTCGGCGCGCTGTGCGGCGAGCAGTTCAAGCGCGTCACCCTCGAATGCGGCGGGAAGTCGCCCGCCATCATCCTCGAGGACGCCGACATCGACAGCGTCGTGCCCGCCCTCATGCCGTACGCGATCATGATGTCCGGCCAGCACTGCCTGGCACAGACCCGGATCCTCGCTCATCGCAGCCGCTACCGGCAGGTCGTCGATGCGGTGTCGCAAGCAGCTGCTGGGCTGCGGGTCGGCGATCCGGACGACCCCTCGACCGAGGTCGGCCCCCTGGTGGCCGAGCGCCAGCGGCGGCGGGTCGAGGACTACATCGCCGACGGACGCAAGGACGGCGCGACGATCACGGTCGGCGGCGGTCGGCCCGCGAGCCAGACAAAGGGCTGGTATGTCGAACCGACGATCTTCGCCAACGTCGACAACTCCATGCGCATCGCGCAGGAGGAGATCTTTGGCCCCGTGCTCGTCGTGATCCCGTTCGACGACGACAACGACGCGGTCCGTATCGCGAACGACTCGAAGTACGGCCTGTCGGGAAGCGTCTGGACCAACGACCCGGACCGGGCCATGCGCATCGCCCGCCAAGTGCGCACCGGAACCTTGACGCTGAACGGGTATCGGATCGAGTTCGCCGCCCCCTTCGGCGGATATAAGGAATCCGGGATCGGCCGCGAGTTCGGCCCCGAGGGCCTCAGCTCGTTCCTGGAGTACAAGACGATCAATCTCCCTGGTAGTTGACAGGGACGGTGGCATCGGAAGGAACAAGCAATGCCCGATGACGAGGGACAGATCCGGACGCTGATCGAGCAGTGGGCCGAAGCGGTACACCGTGGCGATATCGACGGTGTCCTCGCGGACCACACCGACGACATCGTGATGTACGACGTGCCGCCGCCCCACGAGGGCGTGCGCGGCATCGACGCCTACCGGGAGACGTGGCCGCCCTTCTTCGAGTGGCAGGCACAGGGCGCCGCGTTCGAGATCCTGTCCCTGGACGTGACCGCCGGCAGTGACGTCGCCTATGCGCAGGCGCTGCTGCGGTGCGGCACTCCGAAGGAGCTCGCCGAGCATCCGGAAAGCCGCCTGCGGCTCACGGTCGGGCTGCGCAAGGAGCAGGGCCGGTGGGTGGTCGCACACGAACACCACTCGTTCGCCGACACCACGGCCGGGAGCGCGTCAGACGCTGCTGAATGACAGCTTCGCCGCAAAGCCCAGGAACAGCGCTCCCGCCGCCGACGTCGCGCCCGCCGACAGGCGCTTGCGGCGGCGGAAAGTGGCGGCCAGGCGGGTGCCGCCGAAGATCAGGGCCGAGAGGTACAGCACGCTGGCGAGCTGCGCGAGGGTGCCCAGCAGCAGGAAGGAGAGCGCGGGGTGGGCGTACCCCGGGTCGACGAACTGCACGAAGAAGGAGATGAAGAAGAGGATCGCCTTCGGGTTGAGCAGGCTGATCAGGAAGGCACGGCGGTACGGGCGCTCTGCGGCAGCCGCAGCGGAGGCGGACTCGGAGGCCGCGTCCGGTGTGGCCTCGTCGCGGGTGCGCCACATCGACCAGGCCGCCCGCACCATCCCGATCGCCAGCCAGGTCAGATAGCCCGCGCCCGCGTACTTCACGATCCCGAACAGCAGCGCGTTCGCCTGCAGCAGCGAGGCGACACCGGCCGCGGACAGCACCATCAGGACGGCGTCCCCGCTCCAGACGCCTGCGGCGGCGGTGTAGCCCGTACGTATGCCGCGTCGCGCGGCGACGGACAGGACGTAGAGGGAGTTCGGACCCGGCAGAAGAATGATCAGGACGAGCCCGACGAGGTAGGTCGGCAGATCGGTTACACCCAGCATGGGCGGAGTGTCGCACGTAGGTACGACATTCCGCCCATGCGTTTCACATGCCAGGCAGCAGGCGGGCGGCTGTCAGTCCTCGCCGCCGTCGAGGAGCAGGTCCACGGAGAAGGCCACATCGACGCCCAGGGAGGCAGGCAGGGGGACGCTGGTTCCACGCTTGTACGGCACGACCGTGCCGTACTTGTCACCTTCGGGGTCGGTGTGCACGAGGACCTGATCATGCTTGCGGTCCACGACGACGTACACCGGAATCCGTGACTCGGCATAGGTCTCGACCTTGGTTGCCAGGTCATTTCCCCAGTTGGAAGACGTCACTTCCAGTACTAGGTGGAAGACGTGGGGCGCGTAGCAGTTCTTCTCGACCAGCGCGTCCTTGTAGTCCGCGTCGACGATGGACAGGTCCGGGATCGCATAGTCGTCCGGACCGCTTGGCAGCCACAGCCCGATCCCCTGGATCTCCTTCAGCCCAGTCTCCCTGCCGCCTGAGCGCCGAAACTCGTAGCTCAGTTCGCCCAACGACTCCTGATGGGGACCATCGGGCGGTGGCGTCACAATAATGCTCCCCTTGAGAATCTCCACGCGGTGCCCGGGCAGCTGGCTGGAGAGACGGTCGGCAGCCTCAGCGGTCGTCATCTCATGCAGTATTACGGCCACGGCAACCTCCTTTCGAGAGCACTCTTCACGAGCGTATCCGCCGCCACCGACAATCCGCACGGGATCACTCGTTCGCGGCATCCCTCAGAACGCGTCCGTAGGGACATACGTCCCCCAGACCTCCCGCAGCGCGTTGCACACCTCGCCGACCGTCGCCCGCGCCCGCAGCGCGTCCTTCATCGGGTACAGCACGTTGTCCGTGCCCTCCGCCGCCTTCTTCAGCTCCACCAGGGCCGCGTCCACCGCAGCCTGGTCGCGCTCGGCGCGGAGCTTCGCGAGACGTTCCGCCTGCTGGGCCTCGATCGCCGGGTCGACGCGGAGGGGCTCGTACGGCTCCTCCGTTTCCAGCTGGAAGCGGTTCACGCCGACGACGACGCGCTCGCCGCTGTCCGTTTCCAGGGCGATGCGGTACGCGCTGCGCTCGATCTCGTTCTTCTGGAAGCCGCGCTCGATCGCATTGACCGCGCCGCCCATGTCCTCGACCTTCGTCATCAGTTCGACGGCGGCGGCCTCGACCTCGTCCGTCATCTTCTCGACGACGTACGACCCGGCGAAGGGGTCGACGGTGGCCGTGACGTCCGTCTCGTACGCGAGGACCTGCTGGGTGCGCAGGGCGAGGCGGGCGCTCTTGTCGGTGGGGAGCGCGATCGCCTCGTCGAAGGAGTTGGTGTGCAGGGACTGCGTGCCGCCGAGGACCGCCGCCAGGCCCTGTACGGCGACGCGCACCAGGTTGACCTCGGGCTGCTGCGCGGTGAGCTGCACGCCCGCCGTCTGCGTGTGGAAGCGCAGCATCAGCGACTTGGGGTTCTTCGCGCCGAACTCGTCGCGCATGACCTTCGCCCAGATACGGCGCGCGGCACGGAACTTGGCGACCTCTTCGAGGATCGTCGTACGGGACACGAAGAAGAAGGAGAGGCGCGGCGCGAAGTCGTCGACGTCCATGCCCGCGGCGACGGCCGTACGGACGTACTCGATGCCGTCGGCCAGCGTGAACGCGATCTCCTGCGCGGGCGAAGCACCGGCCTCCGCCATGTGGTAGCCGGAGATCGAGATCGTGTTCCACTTCGGGATCTCGGCCTTGCAGTACTTGAAGATGTCCGCGATCAGGCGCAGGGACGGCTTGGGCGGGAAGATGTACGTCCCGCGTGCGATGTACTCCTTGAGGACATCGTTTTGGATCGTGCCGGTCAGCTTGTCGGCCGGTACGCCCTGCTCCTCGCCCACCAGCTGGTACATCAGGAGGAGGAGCGCGGCCGGCGCGTTGATCGTCATCGACGTCGAGACCTTGTCCAGCGGGATGCCGCCGAACAGGACCCGCATGTCGTCGATCGAGTCGACGGCAACGCCGACCTTGCCGACCTCGCCGCTCGCGATCGCCGCATCGCTGTCGTGGCCCATCTGGGTCGGCAGGTCGAAGGCGACGGACAGGCCCATCGTGCCGTTGGCGATCAACTGCTTGTAGCGGGCGTTGGACTCGGTCGCGGTGCCGAAGCCCGCGTACTGGCGCATCGTCCACGGACGCCCGGTGTACATCGACGGGTATACGCCGCGCGTGAAGGGGTAGGAGCCCGGCTCGCCCAGCTTCTCCGCAGGGTCCCAGCCCTCCAGGGCGTCCGGCCCGTACACCGGCTCAATAGGCAGTCCCGACTCCGACTCGCGCGCCATCTGCTGTGCCTCCCGCTGAACGTACTGGCTGGTAATTAACCGACCCTCGCGACGGACTGTAGCGGCGGGCGTGCGGCCGGTGGAGAGTCGCAGGCTGGGACCTTGCTCACAACGTCGCTCTTCCCATCATGCGGTGGCTTACGCAACCGGGCAGAGCGGAAAACAGTCCTAAGGGACAGACGGAAGACCGGGGGCTGAAATGCGCCAGAAGAAGCGGAACGTACCCACAGGCAGAGCGGTCGCCACGGCCGCTGTGCTCGCTGTTACGGCGGGATGCACGGCGCAGGCGACTGGGGCCGGGGCGGGCGCCGCGCGTACGAAGCCGCCGTTGCTGGCACCGGCGCACGACGCGACGCCTGCCCCCTCGCCGACGAAGCCGAAAGCGGAGTCGAAACCGAAGCCCGAAGCTACGCCCACGCCCGAGCCCAAGACGCTGTTCGCACGCGGCGCCGAGGGCGCCCAGGTGCGCGAGCTTCAGGCCAGGCTCCGCCAGATCGGCCACTTCAACCGCACCCCCACCGGCCACTACGGCTCGGTCACCGCCGCCGCCGTCTCGTCCTTCCAGGGCAAGCGCGGCCTGGACCGTACAGGCACGACGGACACCGTCACCTGGGACAGGCTCCTGGGGATGACGAAGAAGCCGACGCGCGCCGAGCTGTACCCGTCGACCGCCAACCCGGTCGCCACACCGGATCCGCGCTGCATGACGGGCCGGGTCCTGTGCATCAGCAAGACGAGCCGCACGCTCTCGTGGATGGTCGACGGGAAGGTCGTCACGGCGATGGACGTGCGGTTCGGGTCGCAGTACACGCCCACGCGTGAGGGGACGTTCAACGTGTGCTGGAAGTCCCGGCACCATGTCTCGACGCTGTACGACACCCCCATGCCGTACGCCCTGTTCTTCAGCGGCGGGCAGGCCGTCCACTACTCGTCGGACTTCGCGGCCCGCGGCTACAGCGGCGCCTCGCACGGCTGTGTGAATGTCAGGGACGAGGGGAAGATCGCCGGCCTGTTCGCGCAGGTGCGCAACGGCGACAAGGTGGTTATTTACTGGTGACGCCGGTGACGGTCCGAAGAGAAGATGTGGCGCGGGCGGGACCGGGGGAACGTGTCCCGCCCGCGCCTAGTGCGCGGAGCCGAAGGTACGGGGGGAACCCCGGCTCGTCGCGCTGCCGATGACCAGTCGGCTCACTCATTACTGCGTCACCGGCTCGAAAAACGTCACACCGGCGCGGGCGAAGTACGGAAAGAATTAGAAAGGCGCAGGTCAGCCCGGTTGCGGCGTGGGCGCCGTGGTGGTGGAGGGGGCGACCGTCGGGGACGGCGGGAGGGTGTAGGAGATCGGCGGGAGGGCGCGGCTTCCCTCGGCGCCGGGGGCACCTTGGGCGCCGCCGCTCCTGCCGCCGTCGCCATCGCCACTGCCGCTGTCGCCGTCTTCGCCGCCGCTGCCGTCACCGCCCTGGCCGCTGCCGTCGCCGTTTGCGCCGTCGCCACTGCCGCTGTCGCCGTTGTCGCTCTCGCCGTCGGCGTCCCGCCCGTCCGCGCCGTCCAGCACGCGGTCGCAGAAGCGGTCCACGCCTTCGGAGCCCTTGGCCGCCGCTTCGAGGCGACGCTTGCGGTCGGCGGCGATGTTGCCACTGCGGTAGTCCTGGCAGGCCTGGACGGTCCTGCGGTAGAGGTCGCCGGATCCGGCGCCGCCGTCGATACCCGCCGCGGGGTCGCTTGTGACGCCCTCGCCGGAGCCCGGGTCGGTGGTGGACGTGCCGCCGTCCGTCCCCGGTGCGGACTGGTCCGTACCGTCGCCGCTGCCCGGGTAGCCGTCGTCCGGCGTCTCGCCGGGCCCGCTCGGGGTGCCGGTGCCCGGCGTGCTCTCTCCGGGGCTGCCGGGTTCGCCGGTGGGTGACCCGGAAAGGAGCGGATCCGGTGTCGCGGCTGCCGATACGGAGGAGGCGGGCGTGGGGTCGGAGCTGCGCCCGAAGGGGCTCGGCAGTACGCCCGTACCGGCCGCCACCGCTACGCCGCCGAGGGCCACACCGGCGAGCGCACCGGCCAGGCCGATGCGTACGGGACGCCCCCAGCGGACGGGAGCGCCGCCCCTGCGCCTGGGGCGTACGGAGGCGGCGGAGGAGCCGATGCGTATGCCGGGCAACGCTTCCGGGGATGCGGCTCTGGCCTTGCGGAACGCTGCCAGCGCGGCCGCCTCGCCGGGGAGTTCACCCGCCTCGGGGCTGCCGGCGCGGGCGATGCCGTCCAGGGCGGCGGAGAGGCGGTCGGCCTGGGCGCGCGCGTGGTCGCCGACAGGCCCGACAGGTTCTCCGCGGAGCAGCCGCTCCGCCGTGTTCTTGTCGAGCCATTCATAACGCTCGTCGGCCATCACATGTCCTTCTGCGTCCGCACGCACGATTGCGTCACACCGGCGGACGTCACCCTGCCCTGTCGTGGGCCGCGCTGTGGAGGTACGGCGTCGAGTTCCGGCCGGTCACCGACGGACCCGCCGGCGTGGCCGCTGCCGTGGGCATTGCCGCCGCGGTGGCCCGCTGCGTCGGCTTCCGCTTCGGCTTCGGCTTCGGCTTCGGCTGCTGCTTCCGCCGCGCTGAGGAGCTCGGCCAGCCGCTTCAAGCCTCGGTGCGCGGCCGTCCGTACGGCCCCGGGGCGCTTGCCCAGTGTCTGCGCGGCGCTCTTCGCGTCGAGTCCGACCACGACGCGCAGGACGACGGCCTCGGCCTGGTCCTGCGGGAGCTGGGCGATGAGGGCCAGCGTGTCACCGGTGGCGAGGGCTTCCATCGCCTCGCTCGCGGTGTCGGAGTCGCCGGGCTTGCCTGTGAGCTCCGTCTCATCGCCGCCGATGGCGGGGCGCCTGCCCCGCATCCGGATGTGATCGAGGGCGCGATTGCGCGCTATTCGCGCCGCCCAGCCCCTGAAACGGTCGGCGTCACCGCTGAACCGTTCGAGGTCGCGGGCTATCTGGAGCCATGACTCGGAGGCGACGTCCTCGGCCTCCGGGTCACCGACCAGCGTTCGTATGTAGCCCAACAGCCGCGGGTGCACGGCGCGGTACACAGTCCGGAAGGCGTTCTCGTCTCCGTCCTGTGCCGCGAGCACCGCGGCGGTCAGCTCCGCGTCGTCCCCCAGCACTCCCTCAACCTGTTCCAAAGTCGCAGCTGGTCACCACTGCCGCGCAGCCCAGCGCGAGTCAGCACGCTACGACGTCCGACGGGGTCGCGTCCATGTCTTGTACAACGCGCAACTGCATGCTGACACAGAGCGGTGTGACAGAAAACGCACCCGCGGCGCTGAGAGAAGTACGGGCCGCCGCACGGTCCGTACGGACGGCGACCGGGGCCTCTCCTGTGGGGGGTGGCGGCCCCGGTCGTCCTTCCGGACTGGCGGCGGTCCCTTTGCACCCCGGGACGGGCTTGTTGTCTCAAGTCTTGTCTCAAGTGTTGCCTCAAGCCGTCCGGCGTTTGAGGAGACCGGGCCTGGGGCGGAGCCCCACACGGCGGCAGCCGGAAACGTCGCAGCCGGAAAAGGGGCGGGTGGAGAATCCCCACTCACTGACCGCGGCTGCCGCCCTGGCTCCCCGCTCCGCTCCCGCTCTTGCCCCCGGGCTTCGAGTTCTCACCGCTCCCTGCCGGCCCCGGCGGCTTCGGCGCCTCGGCGGGCGCGGGCGCGGACTTGGACGCGTTCGCCGCAGGGCGCTTCGTCGCCTCCCCCAACAGCCCCTCGCAGTACGCCTGAACCGTCACCCCGGCGTCCGCAGCGCCCGCTTCGAGGCGCTCAAAGGCAGTACCCGTGTCGGTACCGCGCCCCGCGCCAGGGCCCGCACCCCCACCGGCACCGCGCCCCTCCCCCGCCAAGTACGCCACGCAGCGCGCCTCGTCCTCCCGGGCCTGGGCAGGACGCGCCGACCCCGACGGCGTCACGGCAGCCGAAGGGCTGCGGGACGCCGGCCCCTCCGTCGCGCCCTCCGCACTCCCCCGTGCCACTCCCGGCGTCGCCGGCGCACTGGTACCCGGCCGGTCCCCCGCCCCGCCGCCACCCGAGCCACCGTCTCCGATGCCGAACGGCGCCGGGATCGCCCCGGTCTGGGCGGCCAGCGCCACGCCGCCCAGCGTCACCGTCGCGGCGAGCGACGCGAACGCCGCCCGCACCGGAAGTGCGCCGCGCCGCCGTGCCGGCCGCCAGTCGTCGCGCCTGCGCATCCGCCACCAACGCCCCGGGGGCACATGCGCACCCGTGTCGCGCGCCTCGCGGAAGGCGGCGAGGGTCGCCTCCAGGACCTGGGCATCGGCCGCACCAGGGCGTCGTACGGCGGCCAGCAACGCCTCGACTTCCGCCGGGACCCGCCCGTCCGCCGTTGCCCCTGCCACCGCGTCTACTGCTTCGTGTTCGCTTTCCCGACTCATGTCTCATCCTTCAGCGTGCGCGGCGCCACAGACGTCACAGCGCCCGCCCCGCGCGAGGCCAACTGCTCGGCCAGCCGCTTGAGTCCGCGATACGCCGACGTACGCACGGATCCGCTGCGCTTGCCCAGCACCCGTGCCGTCGCCGGCCCGTCCAGCCCGACGACGACGCGCAGCAGCACCGCCTCCGCCTGCTCGCGCGGCAGGGTGGCGATCATCGCCAGCGCATGTTCGGTCGAGAGCGATTCGAGGGCGTCGAGCGCGGTGTCCTGCCGGCCGGGCAGGTCAAGTACGTCCTGCTCGATCAGAGACGTACGGGGTCTTCGCTTCTGCTTGCGCAAATGATCGAGCGCGCGGTGGCGGGCGATCGTCGCCGTCCAGCCGCGGAATCCCGCCCCGTCGCCACGGAACCGTCCCAGATCCCGGGCAATCTCCAGCCACGCCTCGGACGCGACGTCCTCGGCGTCCTCCCCCACCAGCCCCCGTACGTATCCGAGCAGCCCGGGATGCACGAGCCGGTACGCCGCTGCGAACCCGTCCTCGTCCCCCTGTTGAGCCCGCTCGACGGCAACGCCAAGTTCCACGTCGTACACCTGTGTACGACGCCGCTCCCCGCCCCTGACCACACGTCCCTCTTCGTGCCGACGCGGCACTGGTCACCGTGCCCATGCCCCCTGGGTGGCCATGGCCCCCCATAGCTCTGCGCCGGGGGACACAGAAACGTCACAGCTTCGCCGCCAGACCCGACTCAGGCCCACATCCGGAGGCCACTTTCCAGCCAAGTGCCCTAGTGACAGACGGCTTTACGGGCACGCCCGTGAAGCAGCAGATAGAACCGCTGCACCGACTCCTCCGACCCGGCCTCGAACCGGTTGACGACCTTCCCCAGCGGATTCCAGACCCGCCCGTCGGGCATCCGCACCCCGACCGGCTGCCGGAACAGCTCCTGCTGCTCGGCCCCGAAATCCACCCAACGGCCCCCGGCTCTCCGGACGACGACCTCCCCGGTGTACGCCCCGAGCCCCTGCAGCACCGCGTCGATCTCCTCACGCCCGGGCCCGTTGCGCCGCAGGCCGTCGACGACGAGGTCGACGAGCCGGAGGCTGGCCACCGAGTAGTCGAGGGGCAGCCGGTTCCGCTCCGTCAGGTACGCGACGAATTCGGCGACGTACGCACGCATGCCGGACGCACCGGCCACAGGGAGCTCCAACTCCCGCACGCGCTCAGCCATGTTCCCCACGCCCTTTCGGCGCAGCCGATCCACGCCTTCACTGATCAAGCGCCGGGGGCTTCAGGAACATCACACGGATGGGCATGTGGCAGTTCTCACGCCCTGGATCCAGCTAAATCTTCCACTGCAGTACAACCTTTGAGGCAACTCAGGCGTCTGCACAGCTCGTCCACTGCCACCTGGCCTCGCCCTCATGCAGTTGTTCGGTGGGCGCGAGCCCTGCGGCAGCGGCAACGGCGGCGGACACCCGGTGATCCGGGTGAACATGAGCGATGACGGTCTCCACCGCCTGCTCCCGAAGCCACGCGACGAGCCCCGAGGCGGCTTCGGACGCGATACCTCTCCCCTGCCAGGGGGTCCCCACCACCCAGGCGATCTCGGCGACGGTTCCATCGCCGGAGGGCGTCACGGTGGCCTGAACGGTCCCCACAAGAACCGCTTCGCCACGGAGGCGGACGACCCAGTTGCACCAGGAAACGGCGGGATCGGGCGAGCCCGCGACCATACCGGCGTAGCGCGCCCGCAACGCGTCGGGTTCTGCGGGAGCACCGCCGATGAAGGTGTGCAGGACGGGATCGGCCAGTACGACGGCCATCTCCTCGGCGTGCGCGACGCTCAGCGGCAGGAGATCCAGCCGGGGGGTGGCGATGGCCTCGGGCCTGATGCTGTTCATGGCGCCACTGTTACTCATGACGCCGCAAACCAGTCACCCGCACGTGAACGGCGAATCGATTACTCCCGCTGCATACGGACGGAACACGCTCGCGTTACGCGATGCGACAGGCCATGACTGCTATCCAAGTGATCGCCGACAAGGTGACCACGGAGGATGGCGGAGAGATGACAGGGACTGGGACCGTGCGAGAGGCGACGGTACCGCTGACATGGTGACGACGCTCGTCGTGGTCGGGCTGGCGCTGGTACTGGGCATGGCAGCGAACCGGCTGCTGCGCCACAGGCTGCTGGGCGAGGACGCCGAAGCGCTCACCGTCCGGGATTTCCTGGAGCCGCTGCTGACGCTGGCCGTGCTGGTGCTGGCCTTCGTGATGGTGCTGGCCGCCGAGTCCTACGGCAACGCCGAGGACGCCGCACGCGCTGAGGCAGGTGTGGTGGACCACCTCTTCGAGGTGTCCGACTTCGCGCCCGATGCCCAACGCGAACGCCTGCAGGCCGACGCAGTCTGCTACGCGCGAGCCGTGCACAGCCGGGAGTGGCCGGCGATGATGAACGGCAACGGATCCTCCGCACCGAGCACGTGGAGCACCGACTTCCGCATGCAGCTCAAGCAGATGGACACGCAAGACTCCGTCTTCGAAATCCTGGTGACCGCAGACCGCGACCGCTCCGAGGCACGGCAGACCCGCATCGCAGAGTCCACTCCGGCCATTGCACCGCTGTTCTACTGGTTCATGCTCGTCACCCTCGCGGTGACCGTGATCGTGCTCGCCTTCTGCCTTCCACGCAGGAAATGCGGCACGGAGATCACCCTGCTGATCGTGCTCACCACGCTGCTGACCGCGTCGCTGCTCATCATCCACGACGTCGACCGCCCCTTCGACGGCCTGATCGACGTCCCACCCACGGCAATTGCCGAGACCGAGCGCGATGTAGCCGACGACTTCGCCGGGGCCTACGGCGAGAGCAGACTCCCCTGCGACACCGAAGGCCAAAAGCTGCCGACGGCGTGACAACCGCTGGGCAGCGGGCCACCCGCCCCGACCCGGCGGCCGCTCACGGAACTTCGATCCGCCTGACCGCGAGATACGGGTTTCTGGCGGCGATATCGCTCGCCCTTGCCATCGTCATTCAGGGGATACATCTCGGACAACGGCTTCTTGCCAGTGAATACGCTCCAAATCCGGCAACTTCTGACCGGTCGGCCGCCCTTCGGCTCGAACTCGATGCGCATTCCGGGTCCTTCGTCCGGGAACGAACCTATGGTCCAGGTGCCCTTCCCGGACACGCGCGCCGCCTCGCGGAGGATCACGGTCAGGTGGCCTCCGGAGGTCCGATCGCACAGGGCATGGCGTCCTTGGCCGCTGCTGTTGGATGGGCAGATGTGGCGCAACACGCCGTGCGCGTAAAGGAGTTGGTCCTGCCGACTGGTCTTCCTAGGCTGATGAAGCGCACTGGACCGGTGCGTATGGTTCACGAAGGGGGAACAGCTCGAATGAACCGCATAAAGATAGCCGCGGTCGCGCTCGCGGCCACAGCCACTCTGGGAGCCATCGGGAGCAGCACGGCTTCAGCCTCGACCAACGGAGGGGTACAGGCTCAGGCAGACCCGGCGTACAAGATCCTCAAGCATCTGGAATACCGGGGCCCGGGGCGGGTATCGCTGCGGCTGGGTTACTACAACGCAGCGTCCGACAAGGGCTTTGGCTGGACGAAGGTCAAGAAGAAGCACAACATCACGAAGTACTCGGCCGTCGAGTACATCGCGAAGTCGCCGACGCGCAACCACATCGGTGGCCAGTCCTACCGGCACACGGGTTACGCGGGTAAGTATGAGTGCCGCAACGGTGTGTGCAGGCTTGTCAAACAGTACAAGGTTCTCCTGACGGCCAACGAGAAGAAGCTCCGCGACAACCACGACAAGGGCGTAATCACCCAGTACTGCGTAGGCATCACCAGGTGCCCGAACTGGGTGACCAAGGCACTGGCCAAGTCCAACAGGCGCTCCGTAGCGACTGAGGGCAACAACAAGTTTGTTGGTTCGTACGAGCCTTTCGCGCGAACGGTGCAGTCCACGGACGTGAAGGCCGGCGTCAATGAGAAGGCTGCCGCAAGGTAGGAACCTCATCAGTCGGCTGGCAGGCCGTTTCCTGTGCTCCGACATGCAGTTGCATCGATACGCAGAGCCAAGCGCTGTGTGCTGCGATGGCATTTGGTGCTGCTCAGTTCATAGCGCCGCCCCCGATGGCAATCAGGCATCGGGGGCGGCGCGCTCTCCCGTTCTTGGAAGGAGACTCGTGGTCAGTCCCGACAGTGAATTCCTCACCCGCGCGTCCGAGGCCGCCTTCGAGCTCGGCGCAGATGGCTTCCGCCTGTCCGCAGTGACGATCAGGTCTCGGCATATTGCTTTCACCGACACCGGGATCACACCCGATCCGCCGCTCTACGCGGAAGGCGAGCCGCCCCCCGTACCGGGACGCGAAGGCCGGCGCGAATACGACTGGCAGCCCGCCACCGACGCACCGGCGTGGATGAACATGGCGTGGCTGCTGGAAGATCTAGCCACCTGGATCGTGGCGTTGGCGGAGGAACACGTCACCCTGGTCGGTGTTGAGTCACCGCACCCTCACTGGTGCGATGTGCTGGTGCGCGACGGCGACACGGCCTATCGGGTACGCATTGCGCTGGCCGGCCGGAAGGACCCGCTGGACTTCCCCGGCATGTACCTGCGCGACCTGTTCACCGAAGGACGCCACTGTGACCACCTCGCCACTGAGCCAGAGAAGGGCACGCCACTCGTGGACCTACGCACAGTGCTCTGAAGCGGCCCGCGGCGAGGAGATCCTTCCCCTGACGCTCGACCTCGGGCAGCTCTAAGGCTTCGCGTCGAACAAGGTCAAGGCCGCGCGGACAGCGCGGTCAAAGGGAGCCGTACTGCCTGCCGCGCGACTGAGTACCTGAGCGCCTTCGAGCAGGGTGATCAGCAAGGCCGCCTTGTCAGCTGCGTCTTCGGCCGAGAGGCCGGCGCCGCTGAGAGCGGCAGCCAGTTGCCCGGACCAGGAAGCGAACGCAGTGGCGGCGACGTGGCACAGCTCGTCGCCGTCCTCGCCAACCGGCAGGGTCACCGCAGCGATGGCGCATCCGCTGCCGCGGCTTGACGCCTCGACGACCGGGCGGGCGAAGTCAACGAATGCCTCCGCGACTGCTCGAGGCGTGGTCGCTGAGAGGTCTGCCAACCGGGCAAGTACATCACGGCCGTGCTGGGCCGCCGCCTCAGCCGCCAGCTGGCTCTTGCCCCCGGGGAAGTGGTGGTAAATGGCTCCGCGGGCCGCGCCACTGCGGGCAAGCACGTCGGTGAACGACATTCCCTCCAGGCCACGCTGCTGCAACGCCACGACGGCGGCGTCGATCATCCGCGCTCGCGTCTCCTTCGCCATGTGCCATTGCCCTTCCCGCTTGACTAGGACGGTCATCCTACTGCACACTCTAGGAACTAGTACGCACGTACTAGCTATTCTTTGGACAGGAGACACCACCTCCATGCCGATCACCGTCACAGCCCCGCGCGGAACACTCACCCACACCGGCGAACGCGAGATCGTCCCCCGGCTCACCGCCGCACTCATAGAAGTGAGCGGCCTGACCGGCAACCGCTTCTTCACCGCGATCGTCGGAGGGACGGTGCACCTCCTGGCGCCCGAAGACATCTACACCGGAGGCGTCAACCGTCCGGCGGTCATCATCGAGCTGAAGCTGCCGAACATCGGCCTGGCCGACCCGAAGGCCCGCGCCGCCTTCATCGCGGCGGCCACGGGCATCACCGAATCCCTGACGATCGACGGCCACAGCAGGGAAGACATCTGGGTCAACATCCTCAACGCCCCCGACGGCGGCTGGGGAATCGGCGGGCGCGCCTACACCGGCGACCAGCTCGTAGCTGCGATCAGCGAAGGCTAGGGGATCACGCCGGTTTCCCTTACGGGGGAACCGGTGGTGAGCGGCCCGGGGCTACGACGCGCCCCGGGCCTACGTCGGTACGTAGCCGAGCGCGTCGTTGATGCGCCTCATGTACGGGTTGGTGTCCGCAGCGTCGGTCAGCGGGCCGAAGCCGGGGCGTAGCGCTCACGGTCCTCGCGGATCGAAGCAGCCTTCAACCGGCGGCCCGGACCGCGCAACTATCGAGGTTGAACGGCAAGCTCAGGCAGGGAAGGTGAGGGTGGCGCCGCCGCCCTCATTGACCGCCTCCACGGCCGCCTGATGCACGGCCCTGCCGGTGTCCTCGTTGGCCGCGGGTACGGGACTGCCCAGCATGGCATACCACTCTGTCGCGCCGGTGTGCTGCACGGTCACCCGGGCCAGGCCGTCGATCCAGGAAGTGTGTACCGTCAGGTCACCCGTAATCGGGCCTCCCTCGGTGGTCATCACACCGCCTGAGCCGGCGATGATTCCCTGGGTGGTCCACGTCGCCCAGGTGTCCACGGCGCCTCCGTGACAGTGCCTCGTATCGAGCAAATTCCGGTAGATTCGCCCATCCTCCCCGGCTCCCTGCCCGAACACTCGCAGGCGCGCCCGGGCTTCGGCGGCTGAGGTGTGTCTCCCGCCGGGCAGGTACCCGTACGACACAGACAGGAGCGAATCCACACCCGCTACACGTCTGCAGCCCGGTTGGCCGCACAGTCGCGCGGCCACGCGATGAACTCGTCCGCCACCGGATATCCGAGCCCTACTCGCTCAAGCAGCGGTTCCAGCTCCGTCGGTGACGTCCCATCCACTTTCAGGAGCACCTCAGCCCACACCGGCAGCCGCCTCCGGACGATCCACTGTGAGGGCGCTTGGACCTCCGCAAGGAGTTGCTCCCGGTCCAGCAGCCGGCGCATTTCCGTCAGCCGATGCTGATGCGCGGATGCGCGGCGGGGTTGATCCAGGTCATGATCCGGTCCATGGTGACGCGTGGCACCGATACGCAACCCGCGGTCGCCCCTTGCCCGTTGACGTGCAGGAAGATCCCGGCTCCGCGGCCCGGCGTGGCCGGCCAGCGGTTGAAGTTGATGACCAAGGCCTTGGCGTACTGCGTCGGGTAGTTGATGAGATGTTCACTGCCCCGCTCGCCGGACTCGGTGAGCGGGAAGTCGGCCCCCTCCTCGGTGTGCATCGAGTTGTAGAACTTCGACTCGGGGTCCTGCACCCACCAGTGGGTGGAGTTGACCTGCGTGTACGGCATGCTCGTGCCGCCGGCCTCTACGCCGAAGCCCTCGGTGATGGTGTAGGTGCCGGACGGCGTGGTGTAGGTGCTCTGCCTGCGGGTGGCGCCATCGACAACGCCCTTCGATCCGACCCTGCCGTCCGCGGAGATGGCCGCTTTCCACCCGGACGCCCCCTTTGCCCAGGCCGTCACCGTGGCGTACGAGCCGTTGGCCTTCACGGTGATGACCTGGGTGGCGTTGCCCACGACGACCGGCACGGGGAAGGACGGAGCCGCGGCGGGTGACGGGGCCGCCTGCGCCTTTCCCGCACCGCCGTCCGCCGTGGTACGGGAGCCACTGGGGGACGGTGACACACCGCCGGACGGCGTCGCGGAGGCGGAGGGAGATGCGGACGAAGAGGCGGAGGCGGAGGGAGATGCGGAGGAGGAGCCGCTCGGAGAGGCAGACGAGGCGGGCGCGTCCGGCGCCACGCTCTGGGAAGTGGGCGCGGCATCTGCAGCCGGGGCAGCCTGATCCTGCTCCCCGCATGCCGACACCAAGAATATCGCGCCGGTGACGGCCAGTGCAGCGGAGAACCTATTGGGCGAGGGCAGCACGATGTAATCCTTCGGGTTGCTGTTGGTTGCACCGCCGAGAGCAGCGCGGGAAATCGGGCCGGTTATACATGAGGCCGATACCTGGATGCGAGCCTGCGGACCATTCGCACCAAACCCTCTGGAATCGTCGGCGAAGGGCCCGAATTTTCGGGCACTTGACTGCGGATCAATCTCAAGATGCGCATGGTCCAGCATCCGCGGATACCGCGATACGTTCCGAGAATTCGGTGAGCACTCGAAGAGCTCCGGGCCGGGCAGCCGGAAGGCTTCGCCGGTAGGCATTGGAGAAAGACACGGCCGTCGGCAGAAATCTCGGGCACCCGGAAACTCAGATTGCACGCACGCGTACTGGAGCGATCCGTCGAATCAGCGACGATACGGAGGCGTACGAGCGCGGTCGGAACAGCCCGCCGGATTCATCCCTGGGCCGTCTCACTCAGAAATCTTCAGAGGAGCCTAAGAAGCCGCGACCTCTGGATTAACGGCGTCGAAGATCACGACCCCGGCGTCGGGATCGAGATGGAACGCGGCCGTGTACCCGCCACCGGTGACGACGGAGGTGAACTCCTCGCTCGCCTTCCACGCGACGCCCTTGAGCACCAGGGGAGCGATGCTCTCAAGTGCGCCCAGCGGCTGCGCGGACGGCACCCAGTCGTACTCCCTCTGGAGAAGCAGAAGATCCTCCTTGGCCAGATGCGCTACGCCGGATACCCGGAAGTCGGAGGGGCCAGGCACATCGGAGGTTGGGGAGCCGAGCGGAGCGGTGGCCCATTCGACGCCGGTGATGTTCCCGAGCTGCGGGAATCGCTCCAGCACCGGCGCCTTGTCCCGCTGGATCGCGCCCTCTGCCTGCCCCTTCTCGGCCGAGTGCGTCGACGGACTCGCTGCATTCCGGCTGCTCGCGGAATTGGCCATGCCGCTGCCGCACCCACTGATCAGGGTCAGCGAGACAAGGAGCGCAGCCGCCGTCCGGCGGAGGTCATCGGGGCCCATTGGTCACCACCGTGCTGTTTCCCACGTCTCCCCTCACCTGCCCGGCCTGGCCTCCCCGTATCAGCACCTGCAGGGCGGCGGCGGATGCGCCGAGTATCACATCCGGGTCCTCACCTTCCCTGATGCTCACGCCCTTCCGCACCCGGGCTAATTCAACACAGTTGGTGCCCTGCGCGCAGTAAGAAGACTTCTGCCAGTCGCTGCCCATCGCTCCACCCTTCGTCACAGTTTCCCAGCCACCGATCGGATCAATTCCCGGGACGCTTCGACACCGAGCGCCGCTTCCCTCATCTGATCGAGGAGGCTCCGGTAGTTCTCCAACTGACCCTCGTTATGCAGAAACTCCGGCCCGTGCGAGGCGTCCAGCTGAACCGTGTCGAGTTGGGGCACCGCGCCCTCGGCAGGGATGATCGTCTGCCCCGGGCCCACGAACCCGCCCACCTCGAATGGGATCACGTAGACTTCCATGTCCTCCCGCTCCGTCGCAGAGCCGCTGCGCTGCGTAGCGCCCGGTCAGGCGGTCGTCCTCTGCGACAGCACGCAAGCGGTCGGCTCGGCAACGTCCCACGATAAGCCGGGCGGCTGTGGCTGCTGGCTGATAGCCCCGTGAGTCAGGCGCGAGGAGACCCGAGCTCCCCGGCCTTCACTCCTAGCACGAGCGCCTTCAGGGCGGTCCTGTTCGTCGAAACGATGTCGGCCGGGGTCTCGCTCTCCCGTATCGCGACGCCGTCGCTTCCAGACGGGGCCACCTCGACACAGTTGTTGCCGCCACCTGCGCAGAAAGATGAGCGCTGCCAGTCATGTTCGGGCATCTCTTTGGCCTCTCACAGCTCGCGGGCGATGGACCGGATGAGCTTCTGTGACTCATCGGGAGGAAGCGCGGAGCGCTCCATCAGGTCCAGAAGGGAACGATAGTTCGCCAACGGCGTCGGAGCATCCACGAATTGGCCGCCGAACGATGTGTCCAGCTGAACCGTGTCCAACTGCGGCACAGCGCCTTCGGCATACAGGATCGACTGACCCGCGCCGTGGAAGGGCCCCGCGCTGAACGGGATGACCAGTAGCGTTACGTGATCCTGCTTGGATGCGTCCGCCAGGTAACCCAACTGCCTGCGGGCCACATCCCTGCCGCCGAACTCCAGACGCAGAGCGGCCTCATGAATGATCCCGACGTAGGGAGTCGGATTCTCTCCCGTGATGATGGCCTGGCGGCCCATGCGGTGGGCTACTCGCAGTTCCACCTCCAGCCGTGGCAACTGCGGAACCGCGAAGTCGAAGATCGCCCGTGCATGCTCTTCGATCTGGAAGAGGCCCGGCAAGTGCACAGTCTGTGCCGTCCGGATGCGCGTGGCATGGTGCTCGATCTCGGAGACGTCGAGATACCCGTCGGGGAGCTTGCCCCGGAATTCGTCCCACCAGTGCCGTGTTCGTCGGCTGCCCGCCATCGCCGCGAGCGCGTCGACCAACGCTGCGTCTGGACATCTGTAGTGGCAGGCGATTTGCCGCACTCGATCCTCGCTGAGCCCGGTGCGGCCTGCCTCGATGTTGGAGATCATTGTGCGGTCTGCGCCGAGTATCGCGGCCGCCTCCTGGATCGAGATGCCGGCCTGCTCGCGCATGCGGCGTACCTCGACTGCCAAGCGGCGCTGACGGCCTGTGGGTGCATTCCGTGGAGCCATGGGTCCTCTCTCGTGCGCGCGCACAGTCTCGCAGGGGCTCCGTTGCGCGGTCCAGTGAGTCAACTAACTACTCACTCATTCGTGAAAATGAACTCACATATGAGCTTTCATGGCCTAGCTTGTGAGCCACGCCACTCGCTCAGCTGTCGCCAGCGGAAGCGCCGTTCCTCCTGCCCACTCGGGAGGCAGGAGGCAGGCATTGCCACCGTCCGACCGCAACAGCCTGCGGCGCAAGTCCACTTGTCACCACTCGCACGCACCCCCAGGAGTGCCCTCGTGAGGACAGAGCCCGCCCCCTACGTCCACCCCGCGCCAATCCCGTTCGCGGACCCCTGGCAATACGAACTCACCATCCCGTGCGACCCGCGCAGCCCCGGCATCGCCCGCACCACTCTCCGCACCATCCTCGCCGCGCATAACTTGGCCGAACTCAGCTACCGCACCGAACTGTTGGCGACTGAGCTGGCCACCAACTCTGTACGGCACACCAAAGGACCGGCCGCCGTACGGCTTCAATGGCTGCACCCCGTGCTCCGGGTCAGCGTCTGGGACATGAGCCCCGACATGCCCAAACCGTACGCACCACCAGCCGACGCCGAGGCAGGGCGCGGACTCGCCATCCTTGAACTCGTCGCCGACCGCTGGGGCGGGTGCGCCATAGGCGAGGCACCGTACGGACCCGGCGGCAAGACCATCTGGTTCGAGCTCACCCTCAGCTCAGGACCACCCCCACCCGCCCTCGCCAACTGACCGAGGCCTGTACAGCCCCGGGATGGGCGACCGAACGACGACAGCTGGACGGACCTGGCGTCAGCGTCGGCCCCCCGGGACCTTGCGGCTGGTCGGCGGCGTTCCTCAAGAAAAAAGTGGACCCTGCTCCGGTCGTGACACCGACTGGAACAGGGCTCCGCTCACTCAACTGCTGCATTGATATCGCTTGACCATGGCCGCTCTGTGACGCAGGAACAGCCCCTTGGCACCCAGCTCGGCGCCGCCCCCATTGTTCTCGTGCGGTCTCCGGGAACCACCCCTAAAGGATCTCCCGTGTCAAGCATGCTCTTGCCAGATTTTGAATCTTGGTGGCGCCCATACCGAAAAAGGTATCCGTCCGGCATCAGGGACGTCTAGGACCTCAAACTGATCTCCGAAAAGCGGCGTACAAGATCGGTAAATCCCCAGTCGGCCGGCGAATCGAAACGGGCCGGTCTCCCCAACGAGCGCGCGTGCGACGTCCGCCGCTCCCTCTACCTGGTTCCTGTTCGGCATGGTCACCTCTCTGCGGCGATGGTAATCCCGGTGATGCGCCCGCCTGCCGCAATTCCCCTGCCGGGGGGCTCGGGAATACCGCCGGCATGCGACCATCGCCCCTCCCGGCCTGTAGCGCCACGCTTCATGCGTCACTGATGGCGCGCCCCACAACCTTGATCGACGACTCATGTACGCCCACACGTTGGGCGTCCACATGCCAGCCAGCCCCTTCCAGAACCCCTTGGAGGGCTTCCTTCATCGTGTCGAGGACTGCCCCGCCGAAGGGGATTGCCGGATGGTCCAACTCGCCACGCGTAACGCAGCCCTTGAATACATCCATCAGCTCGGAACTAATCCGCCATTCGACAAATACACCCTCCGAATCACCAATCCGAAAAGGGTCGACGTAGACGTTTGCCCCAGAATGGCCATCGGAGTCGACCACCGGGAGACCAGCCAGCCACAAATCCTGCCGAACCGATGCCGCGAGAGCCTCATATTCGTCAGCTACGCTCTGCGCCACTCTCTCAATCATCACGCCATCCCTTCCATTGAAAAGCACAGAGAAAGCGGTGGAGGGGGAAGCTCATGCCGCTTCCCCCTCCACCTCCAGTCGGGCGGTCCTGCTAGAAGCCCTTTGCCAACCGAATCATGTCAGCCAGCATTTCCTTCGACGCTGAGTTCATCAGCTTACCGCCCCTGGTCTTGTTGGTGAAGTACGGGACGGAATACGTGACGTTCGCCCCCGCAGCCCGGGGATCATTTCGCAACAGCGGGCCACAAATATCGGGGCACGGCTGACGCTCACTGTAGAGCTCGAGGATCTTGTCGTTGGCCTTCAGCTGGTCGAGAATCGACTCCTCGGAATGTCCCTTCGGTCCACTGACCGCCGAGACCGGCCTAACCGTTCCGTCAGCACCTTGCACCCTGGCCACAGCGACATTGTGGTCCGCGCCCCAGAGTCCGGCGTTCTGACGAATTTCAAATGCCTCGTTGCTCAGCTCGTCACTGTTGTAATCGACCTGCCGTTCACAGTAGTTGTGAACGAGGACCTGACTCGCACCGGCCTGCACAAAGAACGTGTGGAGCCCGTCGACGGTGAGGTTGTAGACACGCTCGTCGCGGTGCGAATCGTCGACCACGGTGACCTGAACCCAGGTGCCGGCTGCGGTCTGCAGCCACATTCCGGGTTCGAGATGGTCTGCCTCGACCCACTTCCCAAAGTCGGGAAGCCAGAAAAGGTGCGCATCAGTCGACGTGATCTTGCTCGGCTTGGCCTTGCCGTCCTTGCCGTCGGGGTCGACGGTCAGGGTGACCAGGTCCTTCACACCGGCATGGTTACGGGTGTTGGTGACCTCGCGGGCCTGCAGCTCGCCCGTCTCCGGGTCCGAGGCCAAGACGTACTCGCCGGTCTTCAGATCCTCGATGTTCTTCGTGGATCCGTCGGCCATGACGACCTGAGTGCCTGCGACGAAGCTGTTCTTCTTCTTGCAGGTTGTCTTGGACTTGGTCTCCTTGGGCCCGCGGTGCTTGCCCTTGCCCTTGCTGACGGCCTGCTTCGCCTTTTTGGCACCGGCCTTGGCCTTGCCCGCGGCCTTCTTGCCGCCCTTCTTTGCGCCGGCCTTGATGGCGTCGGCCGCCGCCGCGCCCTTCTTGGCCCACTTCGCGGCCGTGGCCACGTTGCCGGCGCCCGGGACTGCTGCGGCCATCGAGAGCATGCCGTCGGCGTAGTTGCCCTCGGCCATGTACCAGACGCCGTTGGCGACGTCCGCCACCTCGCCGAGGACCGGGACCATGCCCGCCACGTCCAGGGCCGCGTGACCCACGTCCGACAGCGAGATGTCTATGCCGAACAGGTGGCCGTCGAGCTCCACGAAGGAGATCGGGTTGCCGCCCGCGAACGCGTAGCGGTTGCCGGTGTACGGGTCAGTGGCCAGGGACATGTCGTCCAGGGCGCCGCCGTACATGTCACGCGTCAGGAAGCGGTTCAGGCCCGGGTCGTAGTTCCGGAAGCCCATGTCATAGGTGCCGGAACCGTCGTCGTGACGCGCCGCGTTGTAGCGGTAGTCGTTGTACTGCTCCTTGTCCGGATTGGCAGCGTCCGGCTTGTCCGCGCCGGTGAACTGCTTCTCGTCGTCGGAGCCGTACGCCGTGTACCCGTACGTGGCACGCGTGTTGCCGTCGTCCTTCGTGATCGCCTCGACATCACCCTTGGGGTGGTAGAGGAACTGCGAGTACTCCTTCGTGGCGTCGGTGTTGTGCTTGATCTGGGTGAGCTTCTGGCCCCACGGCGAGTACTGGTAGGACTTGGTCGCCTTGCCGGCGACCTCCTCCAGCAGCACCTTGTCCTCCATGCCCAGGTACGTGAAGGCAGTGGTTTTGCCACCCGTGCCCGAGACCGTCTGCGACGCCGTCCGGTCGAAAGCGTCGTAGACGTAGGACGTTGTCTTCGCCGACGTCCCGGTGCCCGCCGTGCTCTTGGCGATCCGGTCGAAGCCGTCGTACGTGTTCTTCTGCTGCACCGAGCCGTTCGAGGACACCGTGTCCAGACGGCCCAGCGGGTCGTAGTTGTACGTCGAGGCAACACCGCCCGCAGACGTCTTCAGCAGACGGTTGCGGTCGTACGTCGACGTCGACGTGACCCCGGCCACCGTCTGCTCGACGATGTTGGAGTTCCCGTCGTAGGTGTACTCCTCAGTACCCGCCGCATCGCCGGTCTTGGTGACCTTCGCGATCCGGTCCTGCGGGTCGTAGTCGAACGCCGAGACCGTGCTGACGTACGCCGCCGCATTGTCGGCGTTCATCACCTTCGCCGTGTCCTTGGAACGGTTCCCGTTCAGGTCGTACTCAAGGTCATGCGAAGCGACGACCGTGCCGCCGCTCTTCTTCTCGATCTGCGACTTCACCGCACCGTTGAGCCAGTAACCGTAGTCGACGGTGTTGCCGTTCGGCTTCGTCTGCTTCAGCGGCTGGCCGCGGTCGGTGTAGGTGAAGCTGGTGATCTGCTGGTTGCCGACCGTCGGCGAATCCGCGTTCGTGATCTTGTCGACCATGTCGCGGATGTCGTACTCGGCCTTCGTCCACGTCACATCGTGCGTGGTCGAGACCGGGTTGCCATTGACGTCATAGGCCAGCGCGGTCGTGTTCTTGACCGTGGTGCCCAGCTTCTCCTCGACCTTCGCGAGCTGGTTCAGCTCGTCGTAGGTCATCGCGTACGCGTCGGCCTTGGCGCCCGGCGAGAGGTCCTTGACCTCGGCCAGCAGACCATTGACGTCGTAGCGGTAGGTGAAGTCCTTCTTCTCGTTGTCGGTCTCGCCCGTGTTGGAACGGACCAGCTTGATTCCGTCGGCCACCACCGTGCCGTCGGCCAGGTCGGAGAGAGTGACCTTCTGGGTGCCCGACTCCGTGAAGGAGTACGAGCCCAGGGAGACCCACTCACCAGACCCGGTGGACTGGTTGACCGGCTTGGTGACCTCACCGGTCGAGTGAGTGATCTTGAACGGGGCGTTCGTCGCCGCGCCGGTCACGTCACCGTGCCGGACGAGGACCTCGTACGTACCGTCCTGCGGGATGTTCAGCTGCCAGGTGAAGGACGAGAGGCCCAGGCCCTTCGGGTGCGTACGGACGTCGTAACCCCACTGGCCCATGGCCTGGGACGCGTCCCAGTTGCCCTGAGTAGCGGTGTTGTTGACGTCGGTGGAGTCGACGACCACGACCTGCTTGCCGACCGGAACGCCGTCGTCCGAGCGCGCCTTCTGGTTGCCCGACGGGTAGAAGTCCCACGTCATCGTCCGCTGCGAGGAGCCACCGGCCGAGGTCAGCGTGTTCTTGGTCTGCTGGCCCAGGACGTTGTAGTCGTACGCCGTCGTGATGTCGAAGGCGTCCTTGGCCGTCTTCGCCCAGCCGTTGTCGTAGTACGTGTACTCGGTGTCGTTACGGACCGACTGGCCCTGCGACGGCGGAGCCGAGACCCGCTCCATCTGGCCGACGGAGTCGTAGAAGAAGAAGGTCTTGTCCGGGGTGGCGTACTTGACGTCGTCCTTGTCGAACGGCGACAGCCTCTCCTTGACCCGGTTCAGCTCGTCGTAGATCGTCTCCGACGTGAAGTCCGCCGCGTCGTCCGTCGTGGCGACACCGCGCGGGCTGATCTCCTTCGTCTGGTTGCCAACCTCGTCGTACTCGAACTTGGTCGTCCGGTACGTGACCGTGCCGGCGCCGTCCTTCGAGTACGGGACCTTCACCTCCTTGGTGAGGCCACGCCGGTCGAAGACCGTCTCGCTGGTGTTGCCCTCGGCGTCCGTCGCCTTGTCGGTGCGCCCGTCGAGGTCGTAGTTGACGGAAGTGAACTTGCCCGCCGCGTCCGTCGTCCTGGTGACGCGGTGGTTCAGGTCGTAGACGTACTTCGTGGTGAAGTCCGCCGTGTCCGCCGTGGCGTTCTTCCTCGGGTCGACGACGGTGACCAGGTTGCCGACACTGTCGTACTCGCTGGAAACCTTGTCGCCCTTGGCGTTGACCACCGAGACCGGCTGGTAGATCTCGTCATAGGTGTACGACGTCGTGTAGTCGCCCACCGTCGCCGTCAGATTGCCCTTGGGCTCCGTGACGGTCTTGACGTTGCCGACCTTGTCGTACGTCGTGGTCGTGCGCCGCTCGTCGTCCGTCGCGAGGTCCTTCGGGGCGATAGACGCCGTGACCTGGTCGGCCTCGTCGTACACCGACGACGACTCCGTGCCGTTCGGCGAAAAGGCCTTCTGGATGTTGTTGTTCGCGTCGTAGACCGGAGCCGGGGTCGTGATGATGACACCGGCGGCCTGGTCCTTCGGCGACTTCTGCTCCAGCGGGCGGCCGAAGTAGTCGTATGTCTGCGTGACCTTGGCGCCCTTGGCGTTGACCACCTCGGTGGTGTTGCCGCGCTCGTCGTAGACGAAGGACGTGCTGTGGTTCAGCGCGTCCGTGATCTTCGCCGGGTAGCCCGCCGGACCGAAGTCCGCGTACGTCGTGGCGTGGCCGTTCGCATCGGTCTGCTTCAGCGGCTGACCGTAACCGTCATACGTGGTCGTCGACATGTAGTCGTCGGCCGTCGCCGAGGCGACGCCCTCCGGGTCCGTGACCGACGTTTGGTTGCCGAACTGGTCGTATCCGAACTCCCAGGCGTTGCCGAGCGGCGACGTCTTCCTGAAGAGATCGGCGGAGAAGCCATCCAGCCGGGTCTGGTACTCGAACTTCGTAGCCTTGTCCGGGTACGTCGACGGGTTGCAGTAGTCCGTCTGGTTGAACTGCGTCCACGACTTGGTGACTTCGGCGTCCCACTGGCGCAGCGGGTAGCCCGTCTTGGGGTCGTAACAGGACGCGGTCTTGGCGCCGTTGTTCTCCTCCATGTAGACGACGTTGTTGTCCGCGTCCCACGACAGCTTCGTCGTCTGCGACTTGGCATTCGTCATCTGGACGGGACGGCCGAAGTCGTCGGTCACGTGATCCGTGGCCTTCAGCTCGGCGTCGGTGACCTTGGTGTCGGTGAACTTGATGTTCGCCGCGTTCGGCTTGTACGCGAAATCGGTGGCGAACTTACGACGATCGGTGATCGTCTGGGTCCACCAGTGGTACTTCGGGTCGTCGCCTTCCTTCGGGAAGTAGTACGCCAGGTCGGTCGAGTTGCCCCGAGGGTCGGTGGCCTTGACCAGCTTGACGTTCTTGTTCCCCTGGACGGCGTCGTAGGTGAACTTGAAGACCTTGGGCTGCGAGGACGACTCACCGTCGGTGAACTGTCCGAGCAGGCCCTCCTCGGTGTAGTAGAAGGAGATCTTGCGGCCCGAGATGTCCGTCATGGACTTCACGTGGTCGTAGATCTTGTGGTTGGTCAGCGGCTTGGTGCCGGCGACCTTGGCGCCGGTGGCGTCGATGTACTCGTAGGTCGCGTCACCCTTGTTGTAGTAGTCGAGCGTCAGCGACTGGCGGCCGGACGGGTCGGTGATGTACGCAAGGAACTTGGCCGGCTTGCCGTGGGCCTTGCGCTCTTCGTAGGTGTACGTCTGCGTGTTGCCGTCGTTGTCGACGGCCGACGTCATGTAGCCGTCGCAGCCGAACAGGAACCGGGTGCCGTCGGGACGAGTCATCGTCCACGCGTCCGGGATCGGGTCCTTCGCCGGAGTGCAGTCCAGGTTCGCCTTCGGGGCGAGCTTGTAGTGCACGCCCGCCGGGGCCTTCCAGGTGCCGTCCGGCTCCTTGCGGAAGGTGTGCGTCGTGCCGTCGCCGTCCGGAAGCCTGATCTCGGTCGGGTTCGACTTCGGGTGGAAGTCGAGCGGCGCGCCGAGCCGGGTCGGCCCGGAGACCTGCGCGGACCAGCCGTGGCCGAGGAGGCTGTCGGAGGTGTCCAGCGTGTTGTACGCGAGACGGGCGAAGGTGTTGACCCCGCGGCCCGGGTTGTTGATGGCGTTGTACTGCCAGACGCTGTTGCCGGACGCGGTGTTGTTCATCAGCGACGAACCCGCGCCGGTGTTCTTGCCCGCGTACGAGTAGAACTTCTCCAGGCCCAGCTGGTTGGAGGTCGGGTCCTCCACCGCCACGTTCTGCTTCAGCGACGGGATGCCGCCGGTGCCCGCCGACAGCCAGCTGCCGTCCGCGATCTTGCGTACGTCCCAGCCCAGCACGTAGTCGTTGCGCTTGTTGCCCGAGTCGGAGTTGATCGGGGTCTTGACCTGCGCCTTGATCGTCGCGGACTGGCCGGGCGCGAGGGTCGGGATCGCTGTCGAGACCTGGTTGCCGCCGTTGGTGACGTCCGTGCCGTCGGGCAGCTTCCAGGTGTACGACATCTCCCGCTCACCGGTGGCCCAGGTAGAGGCCGTGGTGTTGGTGACCGTCATGTCCACCGTGTAGGTGGAGTTCGGGGTCATACGGGCAGGCGTCTGCGGGGCGTAGTACGTGTCCTCGGTCGTCGAGTCGACGTAGATGACCTGCATGTACGGGCGCAGCTGCGGGTCCGAGGCCTCCGAGGACAGGAACAGGGTGCGTTCCTGGGGGCCGGTGGTCGACTCGTCCTTGAGCTTGACCAGTACGCCCTTGTTGCTGGCCGGGGTCTTGACCCAGGACTGCATCAGGGAGGTGGCGCCCCACCAGTGTCGGCCGACTTCGTCGGTGATCTGCGGGACGGTGTCGGCGACTGTGGCCGAGTAGTCGCCGCCTGCCGTGGTCCACGGGGTCGTGGCGTGGGCGTTGTTCCAGGTGGCGGCGGTTTCGGTGAAGTCGCGGGTGAGGGCGTGGAGTTCGTAGACCGCGCCGTTGCTGGTGCTGGTGGTCTCCGCTCCCCACATGTACATCTTGTTCTCCAGCACCGTTGCGGTGGTGGGGATGTCGCTGGTGGGGAATTTGACGACGGCGCGGGTCTTTCCGTACGTCGAGGAGTTGTTGCCGACGCTCAGCCAGGTCTGGCCGATGTCCCAGGACTTGATCTTGTCCTGGTTGGTGGTCGGCTGGCCCGAGGACAGCGTGGTGTCGTACTGGCCCCCTGTCGGCGGAGCCTGGATGATCTTCATCGTCCGGCCGGCCTTCGGGATGCCGACCACCCGGGTCGGAGACCCGAGTACCTCACCGGTCTTGGTCTTGACCGCAAGCTGGTAGAAGTACGACTTGCCGATCTCCGCAGAGCTGGAGTCCGGGGTCGGCACCGCCGTGGTGTCCGTGTACGTCGTCGCCGTGGACGCGATCGGGGCAATCAGCGTGGCGGCGGACGGTGTGAAGACCTGCTGCGTGGAGCGGTGCAGCTGGTACTCGGCGATGTCGTTGTCCGTGCTGCCGGTGTTGTTGGTGTACTTCGTCCAGGACAGCTCCGGGCCCGTGGAGTGCACCACAGTCGGTGAGTTCAGCTCGGTGCCGACCTTGCCGTAGCTGACGGTCAGCCGCGGAATGGTCGAGGTCTCGCCGCCGTAGTCGCCGTCGCCGGCCTCGTAGCGCGGACCACCGGTGAGCGCGGTGGAGGACTCGTCGACGGCCTTGATGACGAAGCCGTGGTTGGACGCGGTGCCGGACACCCACTTCTGGACCGTGTCGGCGACCCGGAAGTTGTGCCACTGGTTGTATTCGCCCGTGTCCTTGCGGATCTGGGCGGGATTGACCAGGCGGATCGCATCCGCGACGGTCTTCTTGGTGGAGTCGCCGGTGTCACCGAGCACGACCTTGCCGGCATTGCCCTTGGCGAAGTCGAGCTGGCTGGTGCCCAGCTGCTTCCATGCCGCGGTACCGGTCTGGTTGACGGTATACGTCGAGGTGCCTTCACCGGACGTGACCGTGTACGGGGCGACCGTCGTGGCGTCGGCCAGTGCCTGCGTGCGGACCTCGACCTTGTAGTCGGCCGTGTCGGCAATCCGCGGCTGCCAGGTGTAGGACTCGCCGGTCGCGGTGTTCTTGTTGTACGCGTAGTCGTCGTTGACGGCGGCGCCGCCGGTCGTCGCGCCCTTGGGCCACTCGCCGACGGCGGCCGTGCCCACATCACCGTCGTCGAGCTGGACCGTGCTGGCGGACTGCTCGCCCACCAGCGCGCTGGTGTTGGACCAGGTCGCCGTCGCCTCGTCCCAGGCGCCCGTGGCCCGGTGGACCGCCATGTCCACGTTGTTGCCGTTGGTGGTGTGGGCCTGGTCGAAGTACAGGCTCAGCTGGGCGGCATCGACCTTCACACCCGACGGGATCTCGGTGAGCGGGAACTTGATCAGCGACCGCGAGATGCCCGTGCCGGTCTTGCCCGCCGACAGCTTCCAGGTGGAGTTGAAGTTCACCGCCGACTGATCCGACAGGACCATCACGTCCTGCGACGCCGACGGCGACGGCGCGATGGTGATCGTCGGGTCGATCACGACCGGGTACTGGCGCTCCTTGGCCGCAAGCCATTTGGCGTCCGGCGTGATCTTGAGCTTCCAGCTCTTGCCGTCATCCGAGCGGGTCAGCTTCTGGGTGACCTTGGTGGAATACGTACCACCGGTCGGCGACAGCTCGTCTTTCTTGGCGTCCGTCATATACGGCGCCGGAATCACCAGGACAGGAGTGTTCGGCGCCTCGCCGAACAGGGCGATCGAGCCGTCCTTGCGCGCCTTCGGCGTCAGCCCCTCGGTGCCCAGGGTGAACACAAAAGACACCGGCTTGGAAGGAGCCGCATCAAGGACAATGTTCTCCTTGACCTTGCCGCGGCCCACCTTGTATTCCAGGTCGGCACCCGCCACCGCGTCCTTGTAGGAAACGGTGTCGCCCTTGGAGGTGGGAGCGAGATCCTTCTTGCCTCCCTCCAGGCCCAGGCTGACCGAGCGGCCGTCCGGTGCCTCGAAGCGCATCAGCTTCTTCGGATCCGAACCAAACCAGCTCCGCCCGGAGTTGGCGGTGTTGGCGAAGTCGAAGCCCTTCGCGTCCGTCGCACGGACGGAGGTGTCGATCGACTTCCAGGACTTGCCGGCCTTGTACGAAACCGGGACGGCCGACAGCTCGGCCTCCACCCGGCCGTCCGACATCTGCCAGAAACGCGCCTGCGCGGTGCGCTGCCCGGTCAGCTCCTTGACGCGCTTGGCCTTCGGAAGCTTCTTGCCCTTCGGCAGCTTCTCCCGGCTCGGTATCTCGAGCTTCCCGCCGACGGGCGGTTTGGCCAATTCCCTTTCGGAATCATCCTCGTCCGAAAACCAACCCTTTACCGTATCGACGACTCCCTTTCCGTCGTCGTCCCCGGATGCCGGCGCGGCATAAGCCACTTGCGGTAGCGCAGTACCTGCGACCGCCGACACCACAAGGCAGGAGATGAATCTCCCCAACCTTATATTCACAATGCCCTTCCTGGGGCGGCCCAAAATGAGGGCACGCCGATTACGCCGGCCCCGAATTGCAGGACCGGCTTGCGGGGTGAACTTGCATCACCCCTGGCCAGGAGCAGGGTGATGTCTAGTCAGGTTGACGGCACCACGTCAACCCCACGAACAATTCGGATACGTCCGCTTCTTCCGCATGCTCGCGCGCGCCGGATCGCCTGGTGTATAACCGGCCGGTTCCGAATTTTCCAGCCGATTGAAAGATGGACTTCCCATGCCGCCAGCGACGACGGATATCGTCGAAAGTTCAGAGGTTTCGACTGACGAGCCAAAGGGAATGGACCGGCGCGCAATTGCCGTCGCCCTGACGCTTCTTGTCGCCTGCGGCGGACTCGTCGG
The DNA here is from genome assembly GCF_028807635.1 of Streptomyces spiramyceticus. Taxonomy (NCBI): domain Bacteria; kingdom Bacillati; phylum Actinomycetota; class Actinomycetes; order Kitasatosporales; family Streptomycetaceae; genus Streptomyces; species Streptomyces spiramyceticus. The sequence continues at coordinate 4,077,233 of NZ_JARBAX010000001.1, read as the reverse complement.
TTACGGCATCCTCGACACCCCCGACGAGCCGAAGCCCCGCGCCGTCCCCACCGCCGAGGTGACCTACGAAGTCACCGGCGAGGGCACCGCCGACATCTCCTACCTCGCCCGCAACGAGGCCGGCGACGCCACCGTCGTGTCCGGGGTCCGGCTGCCGTGGAAGAAGTCCGTACAGGTCCCGATCGGCAAGGCGCCCACCGTCTACGTCACCCTGGACCAGAAGGGCGGCCAGGCCAGCTGCACACTCGCCATTCGCGGCAAGCACGTCCAGCGCGCCACCGCCATGGGCAAGTTCGGCCGGGCCACCTGCACCGGCGCGCTGCCCAAGGGCGACGGGACCATCGGCTGATGACCGTCCCAGTGGCGCTCGCCGCGTCCGCGGGCTCGCACGTCGACGAGGTGCCGACTCCCTGAGCCGTACGCGGTACCTCGGCATTCCCGGCAAGTTTCCTGCGCGCCGTCCTCGCCGAAGCGTCGTGTGTGACGTTTCCGCAGGGCGGTGCGCTGGGTATAACAGGCGGCCCCTGTGACTGGTGTGCCGCAAATGAACTCTCATGAGGGGTAAGGGATTTGAGCCCGCGCAAGTCGCACGCCTACAGACCGCTGAGCCTGAAGCGCCGAGCATGGCTGACCATCGGCGCGGTGGTACTCGGCGGTGCAGGGGCGGTCACCGTCGCCATCGCCAATCCCGACGCCGACCCCGCACAGGACAGGGTCAAGCCGCGCAAGGCCAAGGTGCATGCCCTCGCCTTCAAGGGCACCGGCAGCACGAAGCGGGATCTGCCGCGTACAGGTACGGACCCGTTCTCGCTGGTCGGCGTCACCTGGGCCGACCCGGACGCCGAGATCGACGGCACGGCGGAGGTGCGTACGCGCAGCCGCGAGACCGGTGAGTGGGGCAAGTGGCTGGAGGTGCATCTCGACCAGCACCTGGCCGAGAAGCGCGACGCCAAGGCCAAGCTGCCCGGTATGTCCGAGCCGCTGTGGGTCGGGGCTTCCGACGGCGTCGAGGGGCGCATCCTGAAGGCCGACGGCACCTCCACCGCCGGGCTGCCCAAGGGTCTTGAGCTGACCCTGGTGGACCCGGGCGTCACCCCGAAGGAGGCCAAGGCCCCGGGCGCGGACGCCCAGTCTGCGGCGTACGCCGTCGAGGAGACCGAAACCCCGGCCGCGACCGCGACTCCGTCCGACCCGGCGACCGACACGGCGGTTCCCACGCCGACCGACACCGCCACGGCCACGGCCACGGCCACCGAGAGTGCGACCGCCACGCCGACGGACACCGCCACGGCCACCGAGTCCGCGACCGCCACCGGCAGCCCGACCGCCAGCCCGTCGCCTACGCCGACCATCCCCACCGCGCCGCCGTCGACCGTGACGCGGCCGCCGATGACCCTGCGCGCAGGCTGGGGCCCGGACAAGTCGCTCGCGACGAACTACAGCGACCCCGAGTACATCGACAAGGTCCAGGCCGTCTTCGTCCACCACACGGTCGACTCGAACAACTACAGCTGCGCCGAGTCCCCCGCCATGATCCGGGCGATCTACGCGTACCACGTGACGCCGCGTCCCAGCGCCGGCTACGACGGCTGGAAGGACATCGGCTACAACTTCCTCGTCGACAAGTGCGGCCAGATCTTCGAAGGCCGTGAGGGCGGCGTCGACCTGCCCGTCCTCGGCGCGCACACGTACGGCTTCAACTCCTACTCCACCGGCATCGCGCTGCTCGGCAACTTCGAGTCGGGCAAGCCCACCCAGGCCGCCCTGGACTCGGCCGCGCGCGTCGCCGCCTGGAAGCTCGGCCAGTACGGCGTCAGCCCGACCGGCACGGTCACGCTGGAAGCGGCCGCCAACACCGGCAAGTACAACAAGGGCCAGATGGCCACGCTGAACACCATCTCCGGCCACCGCGACGGCTTCGCCACCGCGTGCCCCGGCGCGAACCTGTACAGCAAGCTGCCCGCGATCCGTAAGTTCGCCGCCGGCGCCGGCCGCAACTCCGCGATCCCGACCACCGACTTCGACCGCGACGGCATCACCGACCTCGCCGTCGGTACGCCGAAGGTCGCGAGCGGCAGCGGCACCATCACCGTGCTGCCCGGCTCCACGGACGGCCCGGTCGCCGCGGCCCGCCGCACGCTGAGCCAGAACAGCCCCGGTGTGCCCGGTGGCAATGAGGGCGACGACCGCTTCGGTTCCACGTCGGCGTACGGCGACGTGAACGGCGACGGCTTCGCCGACCTGGTCGTCGGCGCCCCCGGCGAGAACGGCACGTCGACGCAGGTCAACACCGGCTCCGTCACCGTCATGTACGGCCCCGGGCTCACCACCGGCACCTCGTACTGGACCAACGCGGCCACCCGCACCTCGGGCGAGGCACTCGGCGCGACCGTCGCCACCGGCGACTTCAATGCCGACGGCAGGTCCGACGTCTTCTCCGTCGCCCCGGGCAAGCCGGGCCGCTGGTGGGCCTGGGACTCGAAGACCGGGGCCGCGAAGAACGGTTACCTGAACACGGCGGCGTACACCGGCGCCGTCTCCTACGCGTCCGCCGCGAGCGGCGACTTCAACCGTGACGGCTACGCCGATGTGGCGGTCTCCTACCGCGACCCGGCGGGCGCCGGACGCCTCCTGTGGCTGAAGGGCTCGTCGTCCGGCCTCCAGCGGGTCGGCATCCTGACCGCGCGCGGCGGCCGTTCGCTCGCGAGCGGTGACATCAACGGCGACGGTTACACCGACCTCGCCGTCGGCCAACCCTCCGCCACCGAGTCGGGTCACACCGCCAAGGGCGGAGCGGTCAGCGCCGTGTTCGGTTCCTCGACCGGACTGACGTCCACCGGCGTCAAGACCCTCCACCAGGACACCGCGGGCGTCCCCGGCGGCGGCGAGACCGGTGACGACCTGGGCGCGTCCGTCTCGGTCGGCGACGTCAACCTCGACGGGTACGGCGACATCCTCGCCGGTCAGCCCGGCGAGGACCTGACCCGCAGCGGCGTCTCGTACGCCAATGCGGGCCAGACCGTCCTGCTGCTCGGCACGTCCACCGGCCCGACCGGCACGGGCTCTGTCGCGTACTCCCAGGACACCTCGGGTGTTCCGGGCACGGCCGAGGCCAACGACCGCTTCGGCTCGGCGGTATCGCTGACCGACCTGTCCGGCTACACCCGGGCGGACCTGGCGATCGGCGCGGACGGCGAGGACGCGGGCAACGGCACCGTCCTCCAGCTCGACAACAGCAGCACGAGCGGCGTAGTCACCTCTTCCGGGATCTACTACGGCACTACGGCGCTGGGCGCCCCCACGGGCGCAGCGATCGGCAAGGTCCTCAACCCGTAAGTCACGCACATCACCGGGGCCCCTTCTCTCAGGAGGGGCCCCGGCCCTTTCGGCCAGTAGGTCCCACCAGTAAGGCAGTCATGAAGACCCTCGCTTCACGCACTCTCGTCCCGGCCGTCACCGCTGCGGCCGCCCTGCTGGCCCTGACGACGGGCTGTTCGAGCTCGGACGCCAACTCCCCCAAGACCGACCAGCCCGCGAAGGAGTCTCAGGGCGCCGTCCTGACCGAGGCCCAGCTCAAGGCGGCCCTCGTCGGCAAGGCCGACGCGAAGGCCTACGAGGCCGAGGACAACACCGCCCCCGCCGTGCGCCCCAAGGCCGACAAGCCGGAGTGCACCGCCCTTGCCGACATGACGGCGTCCGGCACGGGCCGTACGCCCGAGGCCGAAGCCTGGGCCAGCCGCACCTACGGTTCCGCCACCGCGCCGGGCCTGGCCGTGACGACCGGCCTTCTCTCGTACGAAGGGGAAGGCGCCCAGCAGACCCTCGACGGTGTCCGCAAGGCGATGACCAACTGCGCGGGCGGCTTCTCGACGACCGGCAACAACGGCGGTGCGACGGTCAAGTACGTCTCGGTGAAGCCGGAGCAGAACGCGAAGGCCGGCGACGACTCGCTGTCCTTCGTGATGACGGGCGAGGTCCAGGGCACGCAGGTCCCGATGCGCTTCACGCTCGTGCGCGAGGACAACACCGTGGCGTCGTTCTTCACCATCCACCTCGCCCAGCCGGCGAAGGCGAAGCTCCCGCAGGATCTCTTCACCAGCCAGGTCACCAAGCTGGCTGAGCACGCGGGCAAGGCGGCGAGTTGAGCCTCTGCTTCCATCTGCGTTCGGTGCCCCAGGAGGTCGTGAGCGACGATCCCGACCACCTGCGGGCACTGTTCGCCGACGACTGGGACGTCGTCCGCGCCCGGTGCCGGACCGCGACCGAAGCCGTACTGGACAAGGACTACCTCGACGTCGAGCGCCTGTACTCGGGTGCGCCGGCCCGTCCGGGCCCGCCCGGCCCCGAGGAGCTGCCGGTGCTCGGCGGGCGGCCGGTCCACTACCCGGACCACCAGCTGCCGCCGTTCGTCGTCCTCACCCCGCCGCAGGTGGCGGAGGCCGCCGCGTACCTGGCCACGGTGTCGTTCGACGCGCTGTGGCAGGCCGGACGCGAGGACCTGACGAGGCTGTACGGGCAGCCCTACGACGCGTCGGAAGTCCGGGACCACTTCGCCGGCTGTCACGGCGAGCTCCGCGCCTTCTACGCGCGCGCCGCCGACGAGGGCCGTGCGGTCGTGAAGTGGCTGCTCGTCTGAGGCAGAGCCGCTCAGCCCTTGTTGCGGGCCCGGCGTGAGGCCGCGGCCCGCAGTACGCGCTTGCCCTCGTTCGAGAGCTGGAGGGCGTGGTTCAGCCCGCCGCCGCCCGAGCCTTCGGCGAGCATTTCGAGGAGCTGGGCCTGGCGGCGCAGTTCGCCGGACGTGAGCGGGCTGATGCCGTCGGTCTCGCCGTTCCGGTACGCCTTCACACGCGCCTCGTCGTTGCCCGTCGCCACCCCGTCCAGCCGCAGATGGACCTCCAGCACCGCGGCCGAGCAGTCCTCGGCCCAGTCGCGCAGTTCGGGACCGTGGTACGCGGCCGGGACCGCCGAGGCCATGCGGATGGCGAAAGGAGCCAGTTCGCCGGGGGCCGCACCCGCGACGCGCTGCACGACGGCCGCGACCCTGCGCAGCTGGCCGAGCCAGGCGTCGCCGCCCTCGACCGCGACCCACAGGGGTCTGAGCGCCTCGTCGGTGTCGAGGCCTATGCGCCCGGCGCCTTCGACGTACTCCAGCAGCGGCAGGCAGCGGTCCAGGCAGGCGACCGCGCTCGCGGCCAGGCTCCGTTCATCGGCGCGGCCGATCAGTTCCACCAGGGTCACGATGCCTCCATAGGCACTGCTTGGCCCGCACGATTGCGGACCCTCTCCTTCCGACTGCGTACAGCGCCGCGTTTACGTCACAGCCCGCTCACCGACGATCACAGTCCCAGCCGGTCCAGGAAGCGGCGGCTCAGTTGAACCAGCGGGCCCTGCCGTGGCCTTGAGGTGCTGCATGCGCGTCAGCGCGCGTACCGGCCGTCCATCACGATTCCGCAGCTCAGCCCGTACGCCCGGCCAGCGCCTTGAAGCCCTCCCAGCCGAGGGCCGGCTTGCCCGAGTCCCAGGTCTTCTGGGCGAGGGCGCGCAGCGGCAGGTGGATGCCGCGCGCGACCTGCTCCTGCGTCTGGGCGTTCGACAGGTCGCACCAGACGGCGAGGCGGCCGCCGAGGATCTGGTCCGAGTAGCGCGCCGGTACGGGGGTCGTGCCGCGCAGGACGAGCGGGGTCCAGTCCTCGTAGATGCGGCGGCCCGTCGGGTAGGTGAAGGTGTTCGGCTCACCGAGTACGTAGTAGAGGTACTCGTCGTTGGCGTTGACCAGCTCGCGTCCCTCGTTCAGGTACTCCACCGGCTGCCGCGCGCCCAGCTCCTTGCCGGTCCAGTACTCGACCTCGCGGTCCTGGTCAGCCTTGACGACGCCGCCGGCGTGGAGGCCGTCGTTCCATGCCTTCAGGCGCTTGCCGTGGGGGCGCAGCGTCTCGGCGCGGTCGTTCAGCCAGCCGGTGGCCAGGTCCTGGATCTTCGCGTCGGGGCCGTACGAGCGGACGGCCTGGCGGGCGAGTCCCGGGTACGACGCCTCGGGGTCCCGCTTCATCAGTGCCTGGTACTCGTCGCCGCCGAGGTGCCAGTACCGGCCGGGGAAGACGTCGGCGTACTCGCGCAGCAGGTCGTCCACGATCCGCGCCGATTCGGGGTTGGCGATGTCCACGGCGCCGGGCGCCGCCACGCCGCTGGTGTCGCGCAGCTGGAGTCCGGGGTGCGCGCGCGTCACCGCTCCGAGGTGGCCGGGCGAGTCGATCTCCGGGATCACCGTGATGTGGCGGCTGGCGGCCAGCTTCACGATGCGCCGGACCTCGGCCTTGGTGAGGTGCTGCTCGGAGACCACCTCGGGGTGGCTGTCCGATGCGATACGGAAGCCCTGGTCGTCGGAGAAGTGCAGGCCGAGCTGGTTGAGCTTGAGGTCGGCCATCTCGCGGACGGTGTCCTCGATCCACCCGGCGGTGAAGTGCTTGCGTGCGATGTCGAGCATCAGCCCGCGCTGCGGCTTGGCGGGGCGGTCGCGGACGACGCCCTCCGACAGCCGGCCGTCGGCGTTCAGCGCCTGCTTGACGGTGCGGGTCCCGTAGAAGACACCGGCCTCGTCGGCGCCTGTGACGCGTACACGCCCGTCACGCACGGTGAGGGTGTACGACTCGGGGGCGCCCCCGGGCATGATCGCGAGCTCGATGTCACCCGCGCGGCCGGACCCGGCGGGCAAGAAGCCCCGCTTCAGTTCCTGGGCCAGGAGCCTTCCCTCGTCGGCGAGCACCCGGCTGTTGTCCGGTGCCACGACGACCCGCGTGCCACGGCCGGGCTGCCAGCCGGGGCCGGTCGCGGCGTCGTACTCCCGCACCGACGGGATGGCGCCGGGCGCCTTGGACGGCCCCGCAGGCGCGGACGGTGCCGCCGGCTTCGAGGGTGCCGCTGCCGGCTTCGAGGGTGCCGCTGCCGGCTTCGAGGGCGCCGCCGGCTTGGGGGACGCCGACTTGGAGGGTGCTGCCGGTGCCGCCGTCGGCGCGGACGGCTTGGACGGTACGGCGAGGGCTATGAGCGGGATGGACAGGGAGACGGCGGCCACGGCCAGGGGACCCCGGAATTGCGACATCATTGGGCGAACGATGCCGAATGGGCCACCAAACTTCCACAATGTGTGCCCAAACTCTCCCGTCCGGGTGAAATCGCCGCATCCGTCGGACAGCCCTCCCGGACCATCGATAGCGTTGGGGCACACCCGCACCGCCCTTCTCGTCGGTCCCATTCGAGGAGCTCACGCTGTCCGGTCGAACGCCCGTACCCCAGCAGAAGCACGGACCGGCGGTCGCAGCCGGTCTGGACCGGTTCAACGCCGCGCCCGCCGGCGCCGCCGAAGCCGCCCTGCTCGCCTGCTGCGGCAGCCGCCGCTGGGCGCAGCGGCTGGTCGCGCACCGCCCGTACCCCGATCTCGAATCCCTGCTCGCCGCGGCCGACGAGGCGGCGTACGACCTGTCCTGCGACGAGATCTCCGACGCCCTGGCCGACGAGTCCTCCGCGGGCCTGCGCGACGGCGCCCCCGCCAGCGCGCACACCGCGCTGCGCGCCGCCCACGCCGCGTACGAGAGCAGCTTCGGGCACGCCTTCGTGATCTGTCTGGACGGCCTGCGCCCGGAGGAGCAGCTCAACCAGGTGCTCGGCGGGATCCGCACCCGGTTGGGCAACGAAGTGGACGAGGAGCGGGCCGTCGCCGCCGACGAACTGCGCAGGCTGGCACGCGGACGGCTCGCGCACCTCGTATCCGAACCTCAGAAATCCGTCGATTTCCGGGAAAATGCTGATCATCCTGGCCACACGGGCCGCCCCCGACCGGCCCGATAGCCCGTCCGTGGCTGTTTGATTGCCACTTTGATCACACCTGTGGACCCCGCGCGAACGAACCGACAAGTCGTCGCTACGATGGCCGGGGCCGGTGGACCGTACCCGGCCGGGCCAGACCGACACAGAAGCCGGCATGGCCCTGATCCCCGCTCCCGGAGGGTTTTTCCGTGCCGGCTGGAACGCTGTATCGCGGCCGGGAAGGTATGTGGTCCTGGGTGGCTCATCGAGTCACCGGCGTCCTCATTTTCTTCTTCCTGTTCGTACACGTCCTCGACACCGCTCTCGTCCGCGTCTCTCCCGAGGCGTATGACGATGTCGTGGCCACCTACAAGACCCCTCTCGTGGCACTGCTCGAGTACGGCCTTGTCGCCGCCATCCTGTTCCACGCGCTGAACGGCCTCAGGGTCGTCGCCGTGGACTTCTGGTCCAAGGGCCCCCGCTACCAGAAGCAGATGCTCTGGACCGTCATGGGCATCTGGATCGTGCTGATGGCAGGCGCGCTCTACCCCGTGCTCGGCCACGCCGTACGCGAAGTCTTCGGGAGCTGACGCAGACATGTCTGAGACCACTTCCGCAGTCGGTCCCGTCGAGGGCGTAGAGCCTGTGGGACCGTTCAATATCGACAACCCGGCTCCCGTCATCGAAGCCCCACGCGTTCGTACCAAGAAGACGCCCAAGGCCACCCGCACGAACTTCGAGCTGTACGGCTGGCTGTTCATGCGGCTGTCCGGCATCGTGCTGGTCGTCCTGGTCCTCGGCCACCTGCTGATCCAGCTCGTGCTGGACGGCGGCGTGTCCAAGATCGGCTTCGCCTTCGTGGCCGGCCGCTGGGCCTCGCCGTTCTGGCAGACCTGGGACCTGCTCATGCTGTGGCTCGCGATGCTGCACGGCGCCAACGGCCTGCGTACCGTCATCAACGACTACGCGGAGCGGCCCAACACCCGCTTCTGGCTGAAGAACCTGCTGTACACCGCCACGGTGTTCACCGTCCTTCTGGGCACGCTGGTGATCTTCACCTTCGACCCGAACATCCGCTAGGCCCGGGGCTGAGGCAACCACCATGAAGATTCACAAGTACGACACCGTCATCGTCGGCGCCGGTGGCGCCGGCATGCGCGCGGCCATCGAGTCGACGAAGCGCAGCCGCACCGCCGTGCTGACGAAGCTGTACCCGACCAGGTCCCACACGGGCGCCGCGCAGGGCGGCATGGCCGCCGCGCTGGCGAACGTGGAGGAGGACAACTGGGAGTGGCACACCTTCGACACGATCAAGGGCGGCGACTACCTGGTCGACCAGGACGCCGCTGAGATCCTGGCGAAGGAGGCCATCGACTCCGTTCTCGACCTGGAGAAGATGGGCCTGCCGTTCAACCGCACCCCGGACGGCACCATCGACCAGCGCCGCTTCGGCGGTCACTCCCGCAACCACGGTGAGGCCCCGGTCCGCCGGTCCTGCTACGCGTCGGACCGCACCGGCCACATGATCCTCCAGACGCTGTACCAGAACTGCGTCAAGGAGGGTGTGGAGTTCTTCAACGAGTTCTACGTCCTCGACCTGCTGATGCAGGACGTCGACGGGGTCCGCAAGTCCGCGGGCGTCGTCGCGTACGAGCTGGCGACCGGCGAGATCCACGTCTTCCAGGCGAAGGCGATCATCTTCGCCTCCGGCGGCACCGGCAAGTTCTTCAAGGTGACGTCGAACGCGCACACCCTGACCGGTGACGGCCAGGCAGCGGCCTACCGCCGCGGTCTGCCGCTGGAGGACATGGAGTTCTTCCAGTTCCACCCGACGGGCATCTGGCGCATGGGCATCCTGCTGACGGAGGGCGCCCGTGGTGAGGGCGGCATCCTCCGCAACAAGGACGGCGAGCGCTTCATGGAGAAGTACGCGCCGGTCATGAAGGACCTCGCGTCCCGTGACGTCGTCTCGCGCTCCATCTACACCGAGATCCGCGAGGGCCGCGGCTGCGGGCCCGAGGGCGACCACGTCTTCCTCGACCTGACGCACCTGCCGCCGGAGCAGCTCGACGCCAAGCTCCCGGACATCACGGAGTTCGCGCGTACGTACCTGGGCATCGAGCCGTACACGGACCCGATCCCGATCCAGCCGACCGCGCACTACGCCATGGGCGGCATCCCGACGAACGTCAAGGGTGAGGTCCTCGCGGACAACACCACCGTCGTTCCGGGTCTGTACGCCGCCGGTGAGGTCGCCTGCGTCTCGGTGCACGGCGCGAACCGTCTGGGCACCAACTCGCTGCTCGACATCAACGTCTTCGGCAAGCGTGCAGGCATCGCCGCCGCGGAGTACTCGGCCGTGAGCGACTACGTCGAGCTCCCCGAGGACCCGGCGTCGCTCGTCGTCGCGCAGGTCGAGCGCCTGCGCAGCAACACCGGCACCGAGCGGGTCCACGACATCCGCCGGGAGCTGCAGGAGACGATGGACGCCAACGTGATGGTGTTCCGTACCGAGCAGACGATCAAGACGGCGGTCGAGAAGATCGGCGAGCTGCGCGAGCGTTACCTCAACGTCTCGATCCAGGACAAGGGCAAGCGCTTCAACACCGACCTCCTGGAGGCCATCGAGCTGGGCAACCTGCTCGACCTGGCCGAGGTCATGGCCGTGTCCGCCCTGGCGCGCAAGGAGTCCCGCGGCGGTCACTACCGCGAGGACTACCCGAACCGCGACGACGTCAACTTCATGCGCCACACCATGGCGTACCGCGAGGTGGGCGACGACGGCTCCGAGTCGATCCGGCTCGACTACAAGCCGGTCGTCCAGACCCGCTACCAGCCGATGGAGCGTAAGTACTGATGTCTACGACGACTCTGGAGAAGGTCGAGGACGCGAAGCCCGCGTCGGTCGCCTCCCCGTACATCACGGTCACCTTCCGGATCCGCCGCTTCAACCCGGAGATTTCTGCCGAGGCCGAGTGGCAGGACTTCCAGATCGAGATCGACCCGAAGGAGCGGGTGCTCGACGGTCTCCACAAGATCAAGTGGGAGACCGACGGCACGCTGACGTTCCGTCGCTCGTGCGCGCACGGCATCTGCGGCTCCGACGCGATGCGGATCAACGGCAAGAACAGGCTCGCCTGCAAGACGCTGATCAAGGACATCAACCCGGAGAAGCCGATCACGGTCGAGGCCATAAAGGGCCTCACGGTCCTCAAGGACCTCGTGGTCGACATGGACCCGTTCTTCCAGGCGTACCGCGATGTCATGCCCTTCCTCATCACGAAGGGCAACGAGCCGACGCGCGAGCGTCTGCAGTCCGCCGAGGACCGCGAGCGGTTCGACGACACCACCAAGTGCATCCTGTGCGCCGCGTGCACGTCCTCGTGCCCGGTGTTCTGGAACGACGGCCAGTACTTCGGCCCGGCGGCGATCGTCAACGCGCACCGCTTCATCTTCGACTCGCGTGACGAGGGCGGCGAGCAGCGGCTGGAGATCCTGAACGACAAGGACGGCGTGTGGCGTTGCCGTACGACGTTCAACTGCACGGACGCCTGCCCGCGCGGCATCGAGGTCACCAAGGCGATCCAGGAAGTCAAGCGTGCGCTGATCACGCGCCGCTTCTAGCTGTTCCCGGCGCTTGAGCTGTTTCTGTACGAAGGCCCGCCCCCGGTGCGAACGGGGGGCGGGCTTTCGCCATGGTGTGCCAGGATCAGGGGTATTGCACGCGCGCCGAGGGGAGCACGGGGAACATGAGCGAGCAGAATCCGAATCCGTACGCGGCGGACGGTGACCCGAACGGAAATTACCAGTGGGGTCCGACTCCGGGTTACGGATACCCCAACAACGCGCCCGGGTACGGCTATCCGCAGCAGCCGACGGTGGCAGACGGTACGCCGATGCCCTACGCCGGGCCTCCGGCGGGGGTCGGCGGTGGTGCGCCGCTGATGTCGATCGGTGACATCACCGTCATGAACGACTCGATCGTGACGCCGTCGGGCACGATGCCCCTCAAGGGCGCGGTGTGGACGGCGACCGACATGTCGCGCACGGAGGAGAAGATCCCGACGGTCGCGATCGTGCTGGCCATCGTCTTCGCCCTGCTCTGCCTGATCGGCCTGCTCTTCCTCCTGATGAAGGAGAAGCAGACGACCGGCTTCATCCAGGTCACGGTCACCAGTGGCGGTCGGCACCACTCGACGATGGTCCCGGCCGTCGGTCCCCACTCCTTCCACATGATCATGGGCCAGATCAACTACGCCCGCTCGCTCAGCGTCTGAGGCTCGTGCGGTGTCACCGGCCGTTCGAAGAGCCTCTCCGGCGACACCGTCGCCCGGGTGCCGCTGACACCGTCGAGCTCGTACAACCGGCGTAGTACGTCCCGCAGTTGCTGCCTGCGATGAAGTGCGCCTCCTGGATCGCCGGGATCGCCGCGAAGGCGTCCGCCGAATCCCCCCTCCACGCCGACGACTGAACGTCGGCGAATGCCTGCGTTCGCCGCGCCCGAGCGCCGCCGGGCCGTCCTCCACCGCCGTACGCCCTGACGCCCCGGGCTCCGCGCTTGAACATGTTCAAAAAGAGGTCTAGATTCCTTCCTGCCAGCCTTTTGAACACGTTCAAGAAGGGGTGGGGTATGGACCTCACTGTTGTCGCCTACGTCGTCTACCTGCTGATCAGCGTCGCGCTCACCATCTGGGTCGCGCGGACGCTGAGCCGCAACGGACGCATCTTCATCGCGAGCGTCCTGCACGGGGACGAGAAGCTCGCCGACGCGGTCAACCACCTCCTGGTGGTCGGCTTCTACCTGGTCAACCTCGGGTTCGTCGCCCTCTACCTCAAGGCGGCGGACGCCGTCGACGACGCCCGTGGGCTCTTCGAGGCGCTCTCGGTGAAGCTCGGTGTCGTCCTGCTCGTCCTTGGCGTCATGCACCTCGGCAATGTCTGGGTCCTCAACAAGATCCGGCGGCGCAGCATCATGGAGCGCGAGCAGGTCCCGCCGGTTCCGCCGCAGGGCTGGACGCACCAGGCCGGTCAGGGCCCGTGGGCCGCACCCGCCACCGGTCCCGCCGGGGCGTGAGCGCGATGGGCCACACACCGGTCCGCAGACTGACGGTCCTGTACGACGCCCAGTGCTCCCTCTGCGTCCACCTGCGGAGCTGGCTGCTGCGCCAACGCCAGCTCGTACCGCTGGACCTGGTCCCCGCCGGTTCGGTCGAGGCGCGGCGCCGGTACCCGCGCCTCGACCACGCCCGTACCCTGCGGGAGATCACCGTCATCGGTGACAGGGGCCAGATCTACGCCGGGCCCGCCGCCTTCGTCGTCTGCCTCTGGGCCCTGGCCGAGCACCGGCCCAGAGCCCACTGGCTCGCCACCCCGGCGGGCGCCCCCTTCGTACGGGTCACGATGCTCGCGGCGGCCAAGTACCGCGAGGCGACAGGGGCCGGGGCAGCCGGGGGAACGCCCTGCGGCGAGCGGTGCTCCGTACCCGGTTAGGCTCGGACACCGTGAAAGAAGACAAGGCCCCCAAGAGCGAGCAGACCCGCACGCTCATCCTCGAGACCGCGCTCCAGCTCTTCCAGGACCGCGGTTACGACAAGACCACCATGCGGGCCATCGCCAAGGAGGCGGGCGTCTCCGTAGGGAACGCGTACTACTACTTCGGCTCCAAGGAACACCTCGTCCAGGGCTTCTACGACCGGATCGCCGCCGAACACCAGGCGGCGGTCCGTCCCGTACTGGACAAGGAGACAGATCTGGAGGCGCGGATGGCCGGGGTGCTGAAGGCCTGGCTGGACATCGCCGCGCCGTACCACGAGTTCGCGGCCCAGTTCTTCAAGAACGCGGCGGACCCCGAGAGCCCGCTGAGCCCCTTCTCCCCAGAGTCGGAGCACGCCCGCGAGGCGGCCATCGCCGTTCACCGGGAGGTGCTGGCCGGCTCCAAGGCCAAGGTGGCCGAGGAACTGCGGGACATCCTGCCGGAGTTGATGTGGCTCTCCCAGATGGGACTGGTCCTGTACTGGGTGTTCGACCGCTCCGAGGACCGGGAACGCAGTCGCCGCCTCGCCGAACGCGGCGCCCGCCTCACCGCCCGCGGGGTCGCGCTCGCCCGCTTCCGGGTGCTGCGTCCGCTCGTGCGCGAAGTGCACGAGCTGTTCACGGACTTCCTGCCGGGGATGGCCCAGACGGTGGCCTCGCACAAGGCGCACTGACCGCAAGGCGGACCGACAAGCAAGGCGAGCCGACAGCGAGACGGACCGACAGCGAGGCTGACCGACCGTCGGCCGGGCCCGGCGCCGGCGTGCGCCTACGCCCGGCGTGAAGCCAGCTCGACCACCGTGATGTCGGACTCCGCCCCCACGCGCACCGGCGGCCCCCACGCCCCGGCGCCCCGCGAGACGTACAGCTGGGTGTCGCCGTACCGCTCAAGGCCCGCCAGCGTCGGGTTCGCCCGGGCGGCGATGAAGTTGCCGGGCCAGAGCTGGCCGCCGTGCGTGTGTCCGGAGAGCTGCAGATCCACGCCGTGCTTCACCGCGTCGTGGATGACGACCGGCTGATGGGCGAGCAGCACCGAGGCCCGCGTGCGGTCGCGGTCCCCCAACGCGCGTACGAAGTCCGGTCCCTGCCCTTCGCTCTCGCCCGCGACGTCGTTGACCCCGGCGAGGTCGAAGCCCGCGATCTCGACGCGGTCGTTCTCCAGCGGCCGCAGCCCGAGCTCACGCACATGCTCGACCCACTGCTCCGCACCGGAGAAGTACTCGTGGTTGCCGGTGACGAAGTACGACCCGTGCCGCGCCTCCAACTGCGCGAGCGGCTCGGCGGCGTACCCGAGGTCGGCCACGCTCCCGTCGACGAGGTCGCCGACGACGGCCACCAGATCGGGCTGGGTGGCGTTGATCGTGTCGACGATGCGCTGGGTGTGGGCGCGGCCGAGAATCGGTCCCAGGTGTACGTCGCTGACGACGGCGATCCGGAACCCGTGGGCGCCCCGCGGCAGTTTGGCCAGCGGCACCACGACCCGCTTCACCCGGGGCCCGCGCAGCACCCCGTACGTCCCGTATCCCACGGTCCCCAGCGCCGCGGCCGCCGCGCCTCCGCCGACCACCCGCGAAACGAACAGGCGCCGCGAAACACCGGCCGGGGCCGTGGGCGCCGTGGGGGCCGCAGGCGTCGTCGCCGCCGGGGGCATCGTCACCGTGTCCGTACCGCCACCGCTGCCGCCACCGCTACCGCCCGAGGACGCACGCCCCGAGCCACTGGGGGCGGCCTCCCCCAACGCCTCGGGAAGCGCCGCCGGGGCAGGGGCGGACCGCCGCTCCAACCCCCGCCGCAGCAGGGGCCGTACCGCCTCCCCCACCACCAGCGCCATCACCAGGTACATCAGCACCGCCAGCCAGAGATACCCCGGCCAGGCCACCACCTGCTGCACCCAGAACGGCGCATGCGCCCGCCCCGAGACCAACGCACCCACCGTCAGCAGCGGCAGGACCACCACCGCGACCGTGCCCGCGCGCCGGGCAAGACCGCCGCGCGCCGTGGTGTCGCGGACCAGCCGCCGCCAGACGTACCAGTGCGCCCCGCCCAGCACGGCGACCACCACGACCGCACCCGCGAGGAGACCCAAGACCATGCCCACAGTTATCCCCGGCTCCGCTCACGTCGAAGGGCCCGCACTCCACGCAACCCGATCACCCCAACGGCCGTCCCCAGAAGAAAGGACGTAACGGCAAGCAGCAGATGCACCCAGAAGTACGTGGTCGGGTCACCCGCGTCGTCAAAGGCGAGCCCGCTGGCGTCCTTCCACAGATTCCGAGCGAAAGTGACCCAGATGAACCAGCTCCACACCCCGAAGGCGAGCAGGAACCAGGAGACGGAGCGGCTGAGCTTCATAGGCTCAGTATCACCGCCGTCCCCGGGCCCCCGCCGCCCGGGGGCTGGGCTGTCCCGGCGGAGCCCACGGCGGGTCACACACGCCCTGTCGGCATCCTTGATCACGCCATGTACGTTCTCGTGCGTGTCTTCTGTTAAAAAGACCGCACTGACGGTCCTCGCCACCGCGTTGCTGCCCGCTCTCACCGCCTTGCCCGCGCACGCGGCAACGACGGACGACAACCCGGGCAGGAAGCAGCCGAACCCACCGTCCGTGATGTCGACGGTCGGTGGATCACAGCTCGGCCGGCCCGGTACGCAGGTGAAGCTCGGCCGGGGTGCGCCGGTGCTGCCGAAGGAGCTGAGCGGCAGATCGTGGATCGTCGCCGACGCCGAGTCGGGCGCCGTACTCGCGGCGCACAACGCCCACTGGCGGCTGCCTCCCGCCTCGACCATGAAGATGCTCTTCGCGGACACGGTCCTGCCGCGCCTGCCCAAGCGGCAGGTCCACAAGGTGACTCAGGCCGAGCTCGCGAACGTCGGCGAGGGCAGCAGCCTCGTCGGCATCAAGGAGGACCACACCTACACGGTCCACGACATGTGGCTCGGGGTGTTCCTGCGCTCGGGCAATGACGCCGTGCATGTGCTGTCCGCGATGAACGGCGGAATGTCCAAGACCGTACGGGACATGCAGACGCACGCGGAAGAGCTTCAGGCGCTGGACACCTCTGTCGTCTCGCCCGACGGTTACGACGCGAAGGGCCAGGTCAGCAGCGCGTACGACCTGACGCTCATCGCCCGCAGCGGGATGCAGAAGAAGGACTTCCGCGAGTACTGCGCGACGCCGAGCGCCACGTTCCCCGGTGAGAAGAAGAAGGGGAAGAAGCGCGAGAGCTTCCAGATCCAGAACACCAACCGCCTGCTGACGGGCGACTACGGCATCTCGCCGTACAAGGGCGTGGCGGGCATCAAGAACGGCAGCACCACCCACGCCGGAGCGACCTTCACCGGTGTCGCCCAGCGCGGTGACAAGGTGCTGCTCGTCACCGTCATGAACCCGTCGGCGAACGAGGGGCACGCCGTCTACAAGGAGGCCGCACGCCTCCTCGACTGGGGCTTCGCGGCGGCCGGGAAGGTCGCCCCGGTCGGCGAGCTGGTGCCGCCGAAGTCGGCGGAGACCAGCAAGGGCGCCCCGTCCGCCAAGGAACCGGGCGCGGGCAAGGACGCCAAGGGCAAGGGATCGGACACGTCGGAGAAGAACGAGGCGCAGCTCGCCTCGACCGACCGCGATTCGAGCGGCGCCGGCGTCGCGCTCGCCGTCACGGGCGGCGCGCTGCTGCTGCTCGTCGGCGGGGTGTACCTGGTCAACCGGCGCTGGCCCCTTCCCGCCCTCGTACGTCGTCGTCCCCGCCGCTAGCAGGCTCGTCCCCGCCGCCGGGCTCGTCCCCGCCGCCGGCCTCCTCGTCGCCCCCGGCCTCCTCGTCGCCGCGCTGCGTCGCCGTCCAGGCGGCGCAGCACAGCAGCAGCTTCGCGCTGAAGTTGATCCACAGGAGCAGGGCGACGGGGACGCCGAAGGCGCCGTACATGCTCTTCGCGGCGACGCCCTTCATGTAGCCGCCGAGCAGCAGCTTGAGCAGTTCGAAGCCGACGGCGCCGATGAGCGCGGCGGTGAACAACCGGTGCCTGACCGGCTGCACACCGGGCATCAGCGTCAGCAGATACAGCAGGATGACGAAGTCCGCGCAGACAGCCAGGGCGATGGCGATGATCTGCAGCAGGACGCCGCCCGCACCGCTTCCGGAGATGCCGAGCTGTTCGGCGGTCCAGTCGACGGCGGTCGATCCGACGGAGGAGGCGGCCAGGGACGCGAGCCCGGTCACGCCGAGACCGATCAGCACTCCGGCGTCCTTGAGCTTGCGCAGGAAGGGGTTGCCCTCCTCGTCGTCCAGCCCCCATACGGCCCGCAGGCATCCCCTCATGGAGCCGACCCAGCCGATGCCGGTGAAGAGCAGCAGGGCGCCCGCGACGATTCCGACGGTGCCCGCGTTGTCCACGAGTGATCCGAAGTCGAGCTGCCCGGAGATGCCCGGCACCTGCTCGGCGATCTTTCCTTCCAGGCGGTTCAGCTGGTCGTCGGAGAGCAGGGCCGCGGCAATCGCCGCGCCGACGGTGATCAGCGGGAAGAGTGCCAGGAAGCTGATGAAGGTGATCGCGGCGGCCAGCCGGGTCCAGTGGACACGGTCGAGTGTCTCGTACGTGTGCCAGGCGTGAGTGACCATCAGCCGTGTCACGAGGGGGCCGACGACGGGCAGTTTCTTCAGCCAGTCCATGGGATGCGCTTACCCTCCGTCGCGAGATCCAGTGTCCTGGCCGCAGGTGCTCCCGCCGTGCCCCGGTCGGCGAAGACGGCGTACCGCAGCACCGCGAGGATGAAGGCGATCAGCGAGAGCTGACGCCAGGGCAGCAGGCTGCCGTTGGCGGTGCCGCCGCTCTCCAGCGCCCACAGGCAGTAGCCGAGCACGGCGACGCCTGCCGCCAACTGCCATACGAAGCGCAGGTATCCGGTGGTGTATTCGCCGAGCAGCGCCCGGGTGGCGCCGGGCGACTGCGCCCGGTCCTCCATCTGCACGGCCTCCGAGTAGCGCTTGGCGGCGACCATGAAGAGCGCGCCGAAGCCCGCGGTGATCAGGAACCAGCGGGAGAGGGGGATCTGCAGGGCGACGCCGCCGATCATCGCGCGCATCAGGAATCCGCTGGTGACGACGACCAGATCGACGACGAGTACGTGTTTGAACCATATGCAGTACGCGAGTTGCATGACGACGTACACCGTCAACAGGGCGGCGGTCATCGGATTGCAGAGCAGGACGGCGGCAGCGGGCGCGAGCAGCGCGAGCAGGAACCCTGCGGTGTACGCGACGGATGCGGGCACCTGTCCGGCGGCGACGGCGCGGCGGCACTTGACGGGGTGGGCACGGTCGGCTTCGGCGTCGCGCGCGTCGTTGATGAGGTAGACGGCGGACGCGGCGGCGGTGAACAGTACGAAGACCACGGCCAGTTGGGTGAGGGTGTGCCGGGAAGCCAGTTCTCCGGCGGCGGCGGGCGCGGCGACGACCAGGGTGTTCTTGACCCACTGGCGGGGGCGCGCGGTGCGCAGCAGCCCTCCGGACAGGCTCAGGGAGCGGCGGACGGGGTCTCCCGGCGGGGAGTGCAGGGGCTGGGTGACCAGTGCCGTGATGCCGCGCTCAGACACTCCCTGCTCCCCCGTCGGGCGCGGCGGCCGGCCGCGTCATCCAGGCCGCCCCGAGCCCGGCCGTGAGCCCGCCGAGCAGGGCGCCCGCCGCGACATCGGTCGGGTAGTGCACGCCGGCGACCAGCCGGGACACGCACATGGCTGCGGCCAGCGGCGCCGCGATGTTGCCGCCGCCGGGGCGCAGCGCGCCGAAGGCCACCGCGGCGGCGGCCGCCGAAGCCGCGTGCGAGCTGGGGAAGGAGTGCCGCCCGGCGGTACGTACCAGGGGCTCCAGGGCGGGGAGTTGGGGGCGCGCGCGGCGTACGGCCAGCTTGACGGCCATGCTCGCGAGGTGTGCCGCGCCGATCAGTGCCGTACCGCGCAGCCAGGCCCGGCGGTGGTCGTGGTCGGCGCCCGCGCCCAGGAGGCCGGCGGCGATCCAGACGGCGCCGTGCTCGCCGCACCAGGAGAGCCCGCGGGCGGCGGCCGCAACGTGCGGGTCCGTACCGCAGTCCCGCATGGCCGACAGCAGACGGCGATCGGCTTCTCGCATCTGTCACCCCTCTCCCGCTCTCCACTTCAGTTAATCCCACTATTCACGACAAGGTGGGTGAATCACGCAATTGACACCTTTATGGGCTATACGGGGTCAGGCGGAGCGATACGGTCGGAGCCATGTCTGTCGACACCGTCTCAGTGACCGGCTGGGGCCGCACGGCCCCGACCACCGCCCGGCTGATCCGGCCGCGTTCGTACGAGGAAGCGGCGGCCGCCGTCGTCGAATGCGCCGCGCACGGCGCACGCGGCGGTATCGCACGCGGCCTCGGGCGGGCGTACGGCGACGCGGCGCAGAACGCGGGCGGCTCCGTGCTCGACATGACCGGCCTCGACCGCATCCGCAGGATCGACGCGGAGGCGGGCGTCGTGGTGTGCGACGCGGGCGTGAGTCTGCACCGGCTGATGGAAGTGCTGCTGCCGCTCGGCTGGTTCGTACCGGTGACGCCCGGGACCCGGTATGTGACCGTCGGCGGCGCGATCGGTGCGGACATCCACGGCAAGAACCACCACGGGTCGGGGTCCTTCTCCCGCCATGTCCTGTCGTTCGACCTGCTCACCGCCGACGGCGAGGTACGCACCGTCCCGTCCGGCACCGATCTCTTCGACGCGACGGCGGGCGGCATGGGCCTGACCGGCGTCATCCTCTCCGCGACCGTCCAACTGCTGCCCGTCGAAACCTCGTTGATGTGCGTCGACACCGAACGGGCAAGTGACCTGGACGACCTGATGGCCAGGCTCACCGCCGACGACCACCGCTACCGCTACTCGGTCGCCTGGATCGACCTGCTCGCGCGCGGTGCCTCGACGGGGCGCTCGGTCCTCACGCGCGGGGAGCACGCCCCGCTGGACGCGCTCCCGTCGCGCGCCCGCCGGTCGCCGCTCGCCTTCAGCCCCGGCCGGCTCCCCGCCGCGCCACGCTTCGTACCGGACGGGCTGCTCGGCCGTACGACCGTGGGCCTGTTCAACGAGCTCCGGTACCGCACGGCCCCCCGCGCGCGCCGGACCGGGGAAATCCAGAAGCTGTCGGCCTTCTTCCACCCGCTGGACGGCGTACCGCACTGGAACCGGCTCTACGGGCGCAGCGGGTTCGTTCAGTACCAGTTCGTCGTCGGGTACGGGCAGGAGGACGCCCTGCGCCGCATCGTCCGGCGCATCTCCTCCTGTACGGGCGGCGGGCGGGGGTGCCCGTCGTTCCTCGCCGTGCTGAAGTGGTTCGGCGACGGCGATCCGGGGTGGCTGTCCTTTCCGATGCCCGGCTGGACGCTGGCCCTGGACATCCCGGCGAACCTGTCCGGGCTCGGCGCGTTCCTCGACGAGCTGGACGAGGAGGTCGCGGCGGCCGGGGGGCGTGTCTACCTGGCCAAGGACTCCCGGCTGCGGCCCGAGATGCTGGCGCCGATGTATCCGAAACTGGCCCGATTCCGTGCGCTGAGGGCCGAGTTGGACCCCTTGGGCGTGTTCACGTCAGACCTCTCCCGCCGCCTCTCCCTCTGACGTACCAGGAGCTCATCCATGAAGGACGCCTTCGGCACCCCTCAGTCCCTGCTCATTCTCGGCGGTACGTCGGCGATCGGCCTCGCAACGGCCCGCCGCCTGGTGGCCCGCCGCACCCGTACGGTCTGGCTGGCAGGGCGGCCCTCCCCCGCCCTCGAATCGGCCGCTGCGGGGCTGCGCGCGCTGGGCGCCGACGTGCGTACCGTCGCCTTCGACGCCCTCGACTCCACGTCGCACGAAGAGGTGCTCGGCAAGGTCTTCGCCGAGGGGGACATCGACATGGTGCTGCTGGCCTTCGGGATCCTCGGCGACCAGGCGCGCGACGAGGCGGAGCCACTGGCGGCGGTCCGGGTCGCGCAGACCAACTACACGGGCGCCGTCTCGGCAGGCCTCGTGTGTGCGAACGCTCTCCAGGAGCAGGGCCACGGATCGCTGGTCGTACTGTCATCGGTGGCGGGCGAGCGCGCCCGCCGCGCGAATTTCATCTATGGGTCGAGCAAGGCGGGCCTGGACGCGTTCACACAGGGGCTCGGCGACGCACTGCACGGGACAGGCGTGCACGTGATGGTCGTACGCCCCGGATTCGTACGGTCGAAAATGACGGCGGGCCGCGCGGAGACCCCCCTGGCGACGACCCCGGAGGCGGTCGCGGCGGCGATCGAGCTGGGCCTGCGACGGCGCTCGGAGACGGTGTGGGTGCCGGGAGCGCTGCGCCTGGTGATGTCGGCACTGCGCCACGTACCGAGGCCGCTGTTCAGGCGCATGAGCGCATACTGAGCCGTCCGGCGCTTGAGGACCCCAGAGGCTCAGGACCGCAGTGAAGGCGCCGCCGGTTCATCGACCGGTGAATTCTGCGCAGGCACGACACCCGCCGTGCCACCCCCGAACGCGTACTCGCAGAGCTTGCGCCACACGCCGTCCGCCCCCTGCTCGTACAGCGCGAAACCGCTGCAGGCCCACTCCGCCTCGTACTCCGAGAGCTCCTCGTACGCCCGGTCCATGCCCTCTTCGGAGATGCCGTGGGCGACCGTGACGTGCGGGTGGTACGGGAAGTGCAGCTCGCGCACGAGCGGGCCCGACGCGTCCCTGACCCGCTTCTGGAGCCACGCGCAGGCCGCCGCGCCTTCCACGACCTGCACAAAGACGACCGGGGAGAGCGGGCGGAACGTACCGGTGCCGGACAGCCGCATCGGGAACGAGCGGCCCGACGCCGCGACCGCGGCGAGATGCGCCTCGACCGCGGGCAGCAGCGAGGCGTCGATCTCGGTCGGCGGGAGGAGGGTGACATGCGTGGGGATGCCGTGCGCGGCAGGATCCCCGAAGCTCGCGCGCCGCTGCTGGAGCAGGCTGCCGTACGGCTCCGGGACCGCGATCGAAACGCCGAGCGTTACGGTCCCCATGTCGTTCTCCTCCGTAGTCCGGTACGTCCTGTGGTGCTGTCCTGTGTGGTTCTGCCAGTGTGCAGTGTGGCGGGCGCGGCGCCCTTGTGGCCAGAGTCCTTGGTCAGAGCCTTGTGCCCGGCCCCTGTGGGCGTCCGCTCCGCGCTGGGCGGGTCAGTGCTTGGCGGGCAGGAGACCGACCTTGTCGTAGGCCTGGGCAAGGGTCTCGGCGGCTACTGCGCGGGCCTTTTCGGCGCCCTTGGCCAGGATTGAGTCCAGCGTCTCCGGGTCGTCCAGATATTCCTGGGTGCGGGTCCTGAACGGCGTGACGAAGTCCACCATCACCTCGGCGAGGTCCGTTTTCAGCGCGCCGTACATCTTGCCCTCGTACTTCTTCTCCAGCTCGGCGACGGTGGCGCCGGTGAGCGTGGAGTAGATGGAGAGCAGGTTGCTGACGCCCGGCTTCTCGACAGCGTCGTAACGGATCACGGTGTCCGTGTCCGTGACCGCACTCTTGATCTTCTTGGCGGTGGCCTTGGGCTCGTCGAGGAGGTTGATCAGGCCCTTCGGCGTCGACGCCGACTTGCTCATCTTGATCGCCGGGTCCTGGAGATCGAAGATCTTGCCCGTCTCCTTGAGGATGTACGGCGCCGGGACGGTGAACGTGTCGCCGAACCGGCCGTTGAAGCGCTCGGCGAGGTCGCGGGTCAGCTCGATGTGCTGGCGCTGGTCCTCGCCGACCGGGACCTGGTCTGCCTGGTACAGCAGGATGTCCGCGACCTGGAGGATCGGGTACGTGAAGAGGCCGACGGTCGCGCGGTCGGAGCCCTGCTTGGCGGACTTGTCCTTGAACTGCGTCATACGGGACGCCTCACCAAAGCCGGTGAAGCAGTTCATGACCCAGCCGAGCTGGGCGTGCTCGGGGACGTGGCTCTGGACGAAGAGCGTGCAGCGGTCCGGGTCGAGGCCGGCGGCCAGCAGCTGGGCGACGGCGAGCCGGGTGTTGGCGCGGAGCGCGGCGGGGTCCTGCGGAACGGTGATCGCGTGCAGGTCGACGACCATGTAGAACGCGTCGTGGGATTCCTGCAGGGCGACCCACTGGCGCACGGCGCCAAGGTAGTTGCCGAGGTGGAACGAGCCTGCGGTGGGCTGGATGCCGGAGAGCACGCGAGGACGATCAGAGGCCATGAACTCATTCTCTCAGGTGTGGAACCCAGCTCGGTTCTCCGGTGTATCAAGAGTGTGAGGACGCGGGAGGGGACCCTGGAGGGGGGCCGCATCGGCATCGACGATGCTGCGGCGATCGCGCGCGTACGGTCCGGGGAGCCCGAGGCGTACGCGGAACTCGTGCGCGCGTACACAGGAATCGCGCTCAGGGCGGCCGTGGCGTTCGGAGCGGGTTCGGACGCGGAAGACGTGGTGCAGACGGCCTTCTTCAAGGCGTACCAGTCGCTGGGGCGCTTCAGGGACGGCTCGGCCTTCCGGCCGTAGTTGCTGCGGATTGTCGCTAATGAGACCAGAAACACAGTTCGGTCCGCGGTACGGCTGCGGGCGGCGACGGGACGGGAGGCCGCGCTGCTCGCCGCCGAGCCGCTGATACCGGAATCGGCCGATCCGGCGGTGGCGGCGCTGGAGGAGGAGCGGCGTGCGCTGTTGCTGGCGGCGCTGGATGAGCTGAACGAGGACCAGCGCCAGGTCGTGACGTACCGCTATCTGCTGGAAATGGACGAGGCGGAGACGGCGGAGGCGCTGGGCTGGCCGCGGGGCACAGTGAAGTCGCGGCTGAACCGGGGGCTGCGGAAGCTGGGGCTGATTCTGCCGGGGATGCGGGACGAGTGGGACGGACGGGACGAGCGGTGCGAGCGGGAGGGGGGTGATGAGCATGAATGAGGAGCGGCCGAAGGAGCGGCGCGACGGGCGACAGGAGGCGCGGCGGGACGGGCGACAGGACGGGCGGCACGCGGGCCTGCCGGAGGCTGGCCATGAGCTGGCCGACGAGCTTCGCGAGCTGGGGCGCCGGATGAGGAGTCCGGACGTCGACGGGCCGACGATGGCCGAGCGGGTGCTGGCGCAGATCGTCGCGGAGGCGGTCGCCGTACCGGTGGCGCGGCCCCCTGCGCGCGGCGAGCGGCTGCGGGCCTGGGCGCGGCGGAGGTGGCGGGCGGTGGCCGCTGCCCTGTCCGGGCTGCTGGTCGTGCTGGTGCTCACGCCCCCGGTACGGGCCGCGGTCGCGGACTGGTTCGGTTTCGGCGGCGTGGACGTGCGGTACGACCCGACGGCGTCGCCGCCGCCCGGGCCGCCCGGGGCCGGGGCGCCCGACTGCCGGGGCGGGCTGACGGTGGCCGAGGCGGCGCTGCGGGCGGGCTTCGACCCGGTGCTGCCGCGCGGGCTGGGCAAGCCGGTCGCGGCCTCGGTGTCGCGTGACCGGCGGGTGCTGTCGGTGTGCTGGCGGACGGAGGGTGGGCGGACGGTCCGGATCGACGAGTTCCGGGCGGCCATCGACCCCGTGTTCTACAAGGCGACGCCGGTGCCCGCCGAGTACACGGAGGTGGACGGGCGGACGGCCCTGTGGTTCCCGGAGCGCCACCGGCTGACGCTGCGGCTGGTGGACGAGGACGGCCGCCCGTACGCGCGGAAGGTCAGGTCGGCCGGGCCGACGCTGGTCTGGCAGCGGGCCGGGGATCTGACGCTGCGGCTCGAAGGCGTCACGTCGATGGAGCGCGCGGTGGACCTCGCGGAAACCGCCTCGAAATCTGCTGGGGAATCCGCCGACTGAGGGGGAACCTGCGCGGACCGAGCGGTGTATGAGAAGTGACACCGCAGTGCAGACAGGCAGTGCGGGTACGTCGGATGGGGGAATCATGCGACTGCTGCAACGACTTGCCGCCGTTGTCGGGGCGGTACTCACGACGACCGTGCTGTGCGCATCGCAGGCCGTGGCGGGCGGGCCGACCAGTGTGCTGGTGGTCTCGCCCGAGAGCGGCCGGACGAGTTCGCTCTACTACACCGCCTCCCCATACCGGGAGTTGGAGAAGAACCTCGGGCCCTTGCGCTCGGGAGGAGTGGCAGAACGGCCGTCGGAGCTCGCCCCCGAGACCCTGGAAGAGGGCGGCGCATGGCGCCAGGTCACGGTGACCTGGCTGAGCCACGACGTGTCCGTGTGGCGGGTCAACCATGTGTTTCTGCCGAAGTCGGACGGACCGATATGGGTCAGCACGGTGACGGAGGACCCGTCCGCCGACGGGGAACGCTGGCACGAGGCCGAAGACCCGGCGCAGTTACGCGCACTGCTGAAGAAACTCGGCGTACTGGACGGCCCGTCGGCGGCGCGGGTGAGCGGGAGCGGCTCTCAGGAATCCGAAGAGGCAGCTGCGCCGCCCGAGGCCGCTTCCACGGGGCCCGGGGACAGCACCGGCTGGTGGTGGTCGATACCGGGGCTGGCAGCCGGGGTTCTGATCGGCTTCGGCGGGACCGTGCTGGTGCGGCGCGGCGACGCGGCCCGGCGGGGCACAGACCCACCGGGACCACGACGTCAACTCATCGACATGTGAAGGAGGTTGGGCAGAGGCGTCGGCTCGGGGTCAGTCCGTCGGGAGGCCCGGTGCGGGGAAGGCGGCCATGAGGTCGGCGACCTCGGCGCGGATGCCGGCCAGTGCGTCCTCGTCGCCCGTGCGGGCGGCGGTGACCCCTCGGTCGATCCAGTCGGCGACGGCCGGCATGTGCTCCGTGCCGAGACCGCGCGAGGTGAGGGAGGGGGTGCCGATGCGGATGCCGGAGGGGTCGAAGGGCTTCCGCGGGTCGTACGGGACGGTGTTGTAGTTGACGACGATCCCGGCCCGGTCGAGGGCCTTGGCCGCCACCTTGCCCGGCACGTCCTTGTTGGTGAGGTCCATCAGGATCAGGTGGTTGTCCGTGCCGCCGGAGACCAGGTCGAAGCCCCGGGCGAGCAGAGCCTCGGCAAGCGCCTTGGCGTTGGCCACGACCGCGTGCGCGTAGTCACGGAAGGAGGGCTGGGCCGCCTCGTGGAGGGCGACGGCGATGGCCGCTGTGGTCTGGTTGTGCGGGCCGCCCTGGAGGCCGGGGAACACCGCCTTGTCGATGGCCTTCGCGTGTTCCTCGCGGGACATCAGCATCGCGCCGCGCGGACCGCGCAGCGTCTTGTGGGTGGTCGTGGAGATCACGTCGGCGTGCGGGACCGGGGAGGGGTGAGCGCCGCCGACGATCAGGCCCGCGATGTGGGCGACGTCGGCGACGAGCACGGCACCGGACTCGCGGGCGATCTCCGCGAAGGCGGCGAAGTCGATGGTGCGGGGAAGGGCGGTACCGCCGCAGAAGATCAGCTTCGGGCGCTCCTTGAGGGCGAGGTCGCGCACCTCATCGAAGTCGATGCGGCCATTCGTTTCAGGATTCGCAGTCTGGCGTACGCCGTACTGGACGCCGCGGAACCACTTGCCGGTGACCGAGACGCCCCAGCCGTGGGTGAGGTGGCCGCCCATCGGGAGGGCCATGCCCATCACGGTGTCGCCGGGCTCGGCGAAGGCGAGGTAGACGGCGAGGTTGGCCGGGGAGCCCGAGTAGGGCTGGACGTTGGCGTGGTCGACGCCGAACAGGGCCTTGGCGCGGGCGGTGGCGAGGCGTTCGACCTGGTCGATGTTCTGTTGGCCCTCGTAGTAGCGGCGGCCTGCGTAGCCCTCGCTGTACTTGTTCTGCAGGACGGTGCCGGAGGCTTCGAGTACGGCCTGCGAGACGTAGTTCTCGCTGGGGATCAGGCGCAGGGTGTCGGCCTGCAGCTGTTCCTCGGCGCCGACCAGGGCGGCCAGTTCGGGGTCGGTCGCAGACAGGGCGGGGTGGCTGAGCGGGAGCGTCATGGCGTCCTCCGGGGGCGAGCGGTCAGTGTCCGGTCGGGATCCCGGGGTGCCCAGGCGGGCGGCACCTCGTGCGGTTCTCGCGCACGGCTTCCCCGCGGTTCGTTCCGCGTACGCCAGTCGCCGTGCGTACACACCCTAGCGGGCGCGCCGCCGCGGAAGGTTTCCTTGTCCGCCATGCGAGCGACGATAGAAAGGGGCACCATCCCCTGCCCCTCACCGGATGGATTCTCTCGACGATCGGAGACCCCGTGCCGACCACTAACGCTGCCATTGCCTCCGCGGAGGCGCACTGTGCGCACACCTATCACCCGCTGCCCGTCGTCGTGGCGTCGGCGGACGGCGCCTGGATGACCGATGTCGAGGGGCGCCGCTACCTCGACATGCTCGCCGGGTACTCGGCGCTCAACTTCGGGCACGGCAACCGCCGGCTGATCGACGCGGCCAAGGCGCAGCTGGAGAGAGTGACGCTGACCTCCAGGGCTTTCCACCACGACCGGTTCGCCGACTTCTGTACGCAGCTCGCCGAGTTGTGCGGCATGGACATGGTGCTGCCGATGAACACCGGGGCCGAGGCGGTGGAGACCGCCGTGAAGACGGCCCGCAAGTGGGGTTACAAGGTGAAGGGAGTGCGCGACGGCCGGGCAAAGATCGTCGTGGCGGGCAACAACTTCCACGGCCGTACGACGACCGTCATCAGTTTCTCCACGGACCACGAGGCGCGGGCGGACTTCGGTCCGTACACCCCCGGCTTCGAGATCGTCCCGTACGGAGACCTGACGGCGCTCGACGCAGCGGTGACACCGAACACCGTGGCCGTGCTCCTTGAGCCGATCCAGGGCGAGGCGGGGGTGCTGGTGCCCCCGGCCGGATATCTCCCGGCGGTACGGGAGTTGACCCGTGAGCGGAACGTGCTCTTCATCGCGGACGAGATCCAGTCGGGGCTCGGCCGTACGGGCAAGACCTTCGCCTGCGAGCACGAGGGCGTCGTGCCCGACATGTATGTGCTGGGCAAGGCGCTGGGCGGCGGTGTCGTGCCGGTGTCGGCCGTCGTGTCGTCGGCCGAGGTGCTGGGCGTGTACCGGCCGGGTGAGCACGGTTCGACGTTCGGCGGAAACCCGCTGGCGTGCGCGGTGGCGCTGGAGGTCATCGCGATGCTGCGCACCGGTGAGTTCCAGCAGCGCGCCACCGAGCTGGGCGACCACCTCCATCACCAGCTGGGTCTGCTGGTGGGCGGCGGCGCGGTCACCGCGGTGCGCGGCCGCGGGCTGTGGGCGGGCATCGACATCGATCCGTCGCACGGCACCGGCCGGCAGATCTCCGAGAAGCTGATGGACCGGGGTGTGCTGGTCAAGGACACCCACGGTTCGACGATCCGGATCGCCCCGCCGCTGGTGATCAGCAAGGAGGATCTGGACTGGGGCCTCCAGCAGCTCGGCGAGGTGCTGGCGGGCACCTCCTAGAGGCGGCCGGTACGGCCGGGAAGCCGGTACGGCCGGGAAGCCGGTACGGCCGGGAAGCCGGTACGGCCGGGAAGCCGGTACGGCCGGGAAGCCGGTACGGCTGGGAAACCGCCCGCGCCGTGCGTTCGCTGTGGTGTCACAGCGAACGCACGGGGCGCGGTCGCGTCTGCGCCGGGCTCAGTTCACCTGGGTCGCACAGACCGTGGTGACCATGGTCTCGAAGAGAACCTCGCCGTTCTGCCGGAGAGTGACACGGACGCGGGACCGGCCGAGACCGTCGGCGCCCATGCGCTCGGTCTCGATCCAGCAGGGCGCGTCGAACTCGGCGTACCGGGTGAAGGCCGTCTTCATCGCCACCGGGACGACCGGTACCGAACCGCTGGTGAGCTGCACCGCTTGACGGGCGGCCTCAAGCAGCAGCATGCCGGGCGCGTGGTCGACCGGGTGGTCGAAGAGCACCGGGTGTGTGACGTCGGTGCGAAGCCGCCAGCGGCCCTCGGCCCCGCCGGGGGCGAGAACGACGTCGCCGCGCCGGTCCCGGCCGACCAGATGCGGGGCCACCGGCTGCGGCATCGGGATCATGCCGCCGAGCGCGGTCTCCAGGTCGGCGTAGCCACCGCGCAGCCGCCGGTACACGGCGGGGGCATGGCTGGTGAAGCGGGCGGTCGCGCTGGCGAGGAACTTGCCCTCACGCAGTACGAGGAACTCCATTCGCATACCGACCAGTCGTCCCGATCTTCGGGCGACGTTGTGGCAGCTGACGCGCAGCTCCAGCTCGGCGGGCACGGCCGCGGTGCGCAGCGCCTCCGGCTTGAGCGTGTAGTGCAGGTCCTGCCATATCAACCGGTGCCCGAACGGCACGCCGTATGCGACGTGCGACAGCAGCGGGATGGTCTGACGGATGGTCTCGGCCAGCAGCAGCGGGTCGTGCAGGCCGTAGGACGGACCGTAGAACGCGTGCGCGCGCGGCCATTGGGCAGTCACCGAGAAGCGGTCTTCACCGGTGTCCTTCCAGCCTGTCAGGAATACTTCGGCGGCCGCGGCGCGGTGCACGAACTCCTTCGGAACCATGGTGGTCAGCTTCTCGTTCCCGAACCCCCCGAAGCCGTGCTGAAAACCAGACCGCGCAACGTGCTCGAAACCGGTGTGGGCGATGGTGGCATGTGTGCTGGACAAGCGAGTTCCCTCCCCTTGGAACAGGCAAAAATCACCTGGCGCCGCAGTCTCTGCCGGCGAGGTGCACACTGATAAGATACTGGCTGGATGGTTTTTTTCTACCCCTGTTCGAGAGGTATCCATGGCGAAGCCCAAACAAGAGCGAGCGATCAAGACGCGCGAGACGCTCATCAACGCCGCCGCCGCCGTGTTCGAGGAGCACGGCTTCACGACCGCGAGCATCAACGACATCCTGGCCAAAGCGGGCGTCACTCGTGGAGCCCTGTACTTCCACTTCCCCTCCAAGGAAGAACTGGCGCAGGGCGTCATGTCGGCGCAGGGCGACTCCCTCGAACTCCCCCAGGGGGAACCGGGGCTCCAGACACTCATCGACACGACCCTGTACCTCGCGCGCGAACTGCAGACGAACGTCCTGCTGCGCGCGGGTGTGCGGCTCTCGATCGAGCAGTCCTCCTTCGGCGTGCAGGACACCACGCCGTACGAGCTGTGGGTGAAGGCCTTCCGCGAGCACCTGGACGCGGCCAAGGCGCGGGGGGAGCTGCTGCCGCACGCCGACCCCCGGGAGCTCTCCGAGCTGCTCGTCGCCGCGTACAGCGGTGTGCAGCTGTTCTCCCAGCTCTACACGAACAGGGCCGACCTGCCCCAGCGCATCGCCGTGCTGTGGCGCGCACTGCTGCCCGGCATCGCCGTCTCGGGCATGCTGCCGCACCTGAAGGCAGAGGGCAGCGCCGCGACTTAGGGACGGAAACGGCAGCAGAAACGCTTGCAGGAACAGGGAGAGGAAGAACCGGAGGCCGATCGGGGGTCAGCCGGCGGACGGGCCGGACGCCCTGCCCGACGCGTCCAGTGCCGCGCCGACGCCGGTCTCCACCAGCGCGGGAAGGACGAGGCCCCAGATGCGCGCAAGCCATTCGAACGCCCCGTCCGACCGGTCGCGGGCCGTGTCCGTATTGGCGTCCGCGCGGGTGTCCGTGTCCGTATCTGTGGACAGGGCCGGGTCCAGTCCGGTGTCCAGCACGTCCCTGCGGGCGAAGAACTCGGTCCCGCAGATCATGGAGACCACCAGAGCGGTGACCGCGTCGCGGCAGACGCCGGGCCGCAGCGCGCGCTCGGCCTCGGCGCGCAGCAGCAGTGCCTGTACGCAGCGGAGCCAGACCGCGTAACAGTCCAGGGCCGCATCGGCGCTCCCGCGCTCGCGCGAGAGCAGCACGCCGGCCCGTACCACCATGTCGTCCCGCACCAGGCGGGCCAGCGCATGGGTCACATCGATGAGCACCTGAAGCGCCGGTGCGCCGGGCCGGTCGAGCCCGGCGAGCACTTCGGCGGATCCCTCGCACGCCCGCGCCTGAACAGCCCTGGCCAGCTCGTCCTTGGTGGAGAAGTGGAAGTAGAGGGCTCCCTTGGTCACCCCGGCCGCGGCACTGATGCGGGCCATCGTCGCCCGCTCGTACCCGATGGCGTCGAACACCTCGGCCGCCGCGACGACCAGCCGGTTCCGGGTCCGCCTGGCCCTTTCCTGCTCCGCCATGCCACACCCCGATCGACCGTTCGTCGCCTGTAGTTCACCGAAGCAAAAAACCTACCAGATGGTTTTGAACTGCCGTACTCCAGCGAGGGGTTCCGGCCAGTTGTGAGGGATGCTCACAGAGGCTGCCCCGCCCGCACCCGACGGGCGTTGGCGAGCGTGGCAAGCGGCTTGAGCACCGCCGGATCGAACCGGGCGGGCGCCGCGCGGCCCTCAAGACGGCGCGGCAGATCGGGGTTGGCGAGAGCGCCCGTACCGACCGAGAGCAGATCGGCGTGCCCCTCCTCCAGGACCCGCGCTGCCTGGTCGGGGTCGTGCATGCCGCCGTTGGCCATCACCGGCAGCCCGGTGGACTCACGGGCGACGGCGGCGACGGTCCGGCCGTCGTCAAGGCGCTCGGCGGTGAACCAGTCCCGGCCGCTGCCGGCGATGTGCAGATAGTCCGCTCCCGCCGCCGAGGCCGCCGTGAAGATCGTCTCGGCCTCGCAGGTGCCGCCCGCCCAGCGGTGGGCGTGGTCGTTGACCTTCGCCTGGGAGAAACGGACGCCGACCGTGAAGCCGTGGCCCGTCGCGGACCGCACGGCGGCGACGGTCTCGCGCATCAGCCTGACGCGTTGCCCGATCGGGCCGCCGTAGCAGTCGGTGCGGAGGTTGGTGCAGTCGGTGAGGAACTGGTCGAGCAGATAGCCGTTGGCCGCGTGCACCTCGACCCCGTCGAAGCCCGCCTCCCGTGCCCGCGCGGCGGAGTCCGCGAAGCCGCGGACGGCCTCGGTGATCTCCTCCTGGGTCATGGGCACGGGCACCGGCCACGGCCCCCCGCCGCCGTAGTTGGCCAGCTGCTCGCCGCGCGGCCGCACGGCGGACGGCGCGGCGGTGCCCGGCCGGAACCGGTTGCCCTGGGCCAGCGCACCGGCATGCATGAGCTGGAGCACGATCCGGGAACCGGCCGCGTGGACCCGGTCGGTGACGCGCTGCCAGGCGGCGGTGTGCGTGGTCGACACGATGCCGGGCTGGTTGGCGTAGCCCTGGCTGTACGCGCTGTCCGTGTACGTGCCTTCGGTGATGACCAGGCCGAAGCCGCCGTGGGCGAAGTCGGTGTAGTACGCCGCCATCTCGGCGGTCGCCAGTCCCTGTGCGGTGGCCGAGACGCGGGTCATCGGCGCGACCGCGAGGCGGTTGTCCAGGCGCAGTCCGGCGAAGTCGACCGGCGCGAGGGCGGGGTGGAGCCGTTGGGGGGAGGTGGTCATGCGGAGGTCTCGATCCAGGTCGGAACGGATGATGCGGCGCTGCGCGGGGCAGAGGGCGTGGGCTGGACAGGGAGCGTGGGCGGGACAGGGTGCGTGGGCGGGACAGGGTGCGTGGGCTGGACAGGATGCATGGCCGGGGCCTGGTCGAGAAACGCCCGGTACCAGGGGGCGTACGAGCGCATACGGGCCTGGAACCCGGGCCCCGGCAGGCACCCGGCGAGCTGCCACACGGAACAGCTGCGGTACCAGTGATCGGTGGCCAGCAGGGAGAGCTGACGCTCGGTCACCCAGCCGGGCACGGCTGCCAGACGCCCGCGGTACTCCTCGTACGTCAGGTCCTCCTGCGGCAGCGGCAGCCCGACGCCCAGGCAGAGCTCGATCAGCAGGTCCCGGAGGGAGACCGGCTCGGGGTGGTTCGCGTGGTGCACCGTGCCGGGCGGCAGCACCGGGTCGTACGACATGGCCGCCGTGGTGAGCAGCCGGGCCAGGTCGTCGACGGCGATCACGGACAGCAGCGCACGGCCGCCGTCGCACCAGGCGGGCACCCGGCCGAGGAGTTCAGCGACGGCCGGTACGACCCATTCGTCGCCGGTGCCGTAGACGAGTCCCGGCCGCAGGACCACGCCTCCCGCGGCGAGCACGGCCTGCTCGGCGAGCAGCCTGCTGCGGCTGGTGGGCGACACCGGTGCGGGCTCGACGTCGTGTTCGCCGATGCTCCGGTGCGGGCCGCCGCCGTAGACCGCGGTGGTGGAGACGGTCAGGATGCGGCGGGTGCCGGCCCGGGCCGCCTCGGCGAGAAGGGCCTGGGTGCCGTGGTCGTTGACGGCGGTGCAGAGCCGTTCGTCGGGGCCTATGTAGCAGGCGAGATGGATCAGTACGTCGATGCCGTCGCAGACCCCGCGCAGGGAGGCGGGGTCCGTTACGTCGCCCTGTACGTACTCGATGCCGGGGTCGATGACGGGGCGGCTGATCCGCGGTCTCGGGACGTTTCTGACCAGGGCCCGTACCTGCCCGCCGGTCCCGCCGTGCCGCGCGGCGAGATCGCGCAGTACGGCGGAGCCGATGAAGCCGGTCGCCCCGGTCACCAGGATGCGGGGGCCGTTGGCCGCCTCCGCGGTTCGGGCGGCCTCGGTGGTGGTCGTCACTGGTACTCCGCTCACGCCGAACGCACCGGCTGAAGCTGCAGCGTGCCGAACGCGGCGAGTTCGCCGTCCTGTTCGACGGCCACATGGACCGGGACGCCACCGCCGTGCGAGGAGCCGATGACCTCGGCGGTGACCAGCGCTGGGCGGTCGAAGCGTACGTACCGGGTGAATTCGCTGGCGAAGTCGAGCGAGAGGACCGTGCCGCATCCGGCGGCGATCTGGGCGGCCTGGCGCATGGCCTCCATGAGGGCCATGCCCGGGACGGAGTCGGCGGCCGGGTCGCAGAGCACGGGGTGCGCGCGGTCGACCCGCAGCTGCCAGGCGCCGGCGGTCCCGGTGGGGGCGAGGAGTACGTCGGCCGGGTCGGTCCGGCCGACGAGCGGCGGGGAGACCGGGGCGGGCAGTTCGGGGGCCGGGGCGGTGGCGGGCTCATTGACGCCGCACAGCCGCTCGTACTCCTGGGGCGAGACACAGGTGAAGGTGGTCTCGCCGCGGCCGATGAGGGCGGTGCCGCGGTAGAGGTCGGCCGTCGCGCGCATGCTGGACAGTTCGGCGCCGGACCGCTTGACGTCGCGGCACACGATCCTGACGGTGAGTCCGGTGGGCGCGGGGCCGACGCGCAGGCCGACCGGGGAGAGCGTGTATTTCAGGTTCCACATCAGGAAGCGGTGGCCCTGCGGGACGGCGAAGCCGGTGTGCGCGACCGCGAGGGCGGACTGCCGGATGATCTCGGCGGCCAGCAGCGGATTGTGCCAGCGCTCCAGCACGGGCCCGAAGAGGCCGTGCTCGCGCGGCCATCGGGCGGAGAGTTCGTACGTGCGGTCGTCCTCGGCCTGGCAATGGGTGATGAGTTCCCCGGCCGGCGCGTCGTGCTGCGCGGTGACGACCGGCGGCTCAAGCAGTACAGCCATGTTCGCGAATCCTCTCGGTGACGGTTCGACTCGTAAAACATACCTGCCCACCGGTTTTTTTTCCACCGCGATCCGAAGAAAAACGCACAGAAAAAAGCCGACCCCGACAGTCCGTCGTGGGCCGGCCTCTGCGGACGCATCCGCCGTCCGCTACTCCCGGCGCAGCACCGCCACCAGAGCCGCCGTACGGGAATCGACCGCGGCAGTGTCCAGCACCGTCTCGAAGTCGTCGTCGAAGGTGGCCGCGGCCTCCCGCACCACCCGCTGCCCCTGTTCGGTGATCCGCGCGTACGTCGCCCTGCGGTCCGCCTCGCAGATTTCCCTGCGGGCCAGCTCACCGGCCTCCAGGCGGCCCATGAGCCGGCTCACCGTGGAGGGGTTGACCCCCACGGCTTCAGCGAGGTCGTTCATGCGCAGGCTGTCGTCGCCCGCGTCCGCGAGCTTGGACAGCGCCATGTATTCGAGCGGGGTGACGCCGTGCCTTCTCAGCATTCGCTTTTCGAGCGTGCCGCTCGCCTGACCGACGAGGATGGTCAGCTGCCGGTAAAGGTCCAGGCCGGCAAGGGTTGCCGTGCCGTTCGCCGCCTCGGCCATCGCGGCCACCTCCTGCCCTGGGCGCCGATCGGCGCCCGCTCAGGCAAGTGTAATGCTTACGCAAGCATTTATGCAGTGGGACTGCGGAGAACAAGACGGAGAACAAGACGGAGATCGAAGCGGACATCAAAGGCGGGATCAAAGGCGGCGATCAAAGACCGTACCGCTCACGGTAAAAGGCGAACCGGCCGGCGAGAGCGCCCCTCGAAATCCCGAATTCCGCCGGCCTGAAAGGAACGCTCCGATTCGCTGCCCGCATGGTCCGGGCCGCCAGCTCCGCCACATTGCCCTCCACCACCGGCACCTGCTCCACCCCCATGAATGCCAGGACCCGGCGAACCTCACTCGTCGGCGCCCCCACCAGATCCGCGTGCCGCACATCGAGAATGCGCCCGCCCGGCAGGTTGCGGCGGGCGACCTCCGAGGCCACCAGCTGGCGCTCGATACGGCCGGTCCACTCGCGCCCCGTCTCGCGCGGGTCACCGCCGTCACTGCCCGCGCCGCGCAGCGCGTGGCTGATCCCGGCGGTGGCGGTCACCGTACGCACCGGGTCGTGGTGCACGACGATCACGCGCGCGCTCGGATATACGTCGAACAGGTCCCCCAAGCGCCCCGCATGGAACGGGTCGCGCAGCAGTGGCGCCGGGCCGGGAATCCGGTGGCAGATCGCCTGGAGCTGCTCACGGTGGAAGTGGTACGCCTCCGTCATGGAGCCAGCCGCCAGCCCGTCCGCGTATCCCGGCACCCGCCAGCGCAGTGCGAACGCCACGCTCTGGAAGGCGTTGCCGAGCAGCCAGGAGCAGCCGCCGGGACGGGTCGCCGTGCGCAGCAGCCCGGCGGGCCGGCCGTGCAGCGACTGGCTGCCGGATTCCGCCGCGGCCCGCCCGCGCCCGATCAGGGCACGGAACTCGCGCGGCCCAGCAGCCCGGGCGACCGGCTCCGCCAGTTCCCACAGCGTCGGGGCGTCCACCGCCGGGTGCTCGGCCAGCAGATTGTGCAGCAGCCCCGCCCCGCTGCCCGGCAGCCCGGTGATGAAGACCGGCGCCGGTTCGATGTGCGCGATCGCCGGTACGGCGCTGCGCAGCATGCGCAGCTGCACCGGCCGGGTGAGCGCCGTACGCAGCCCCTCCACGACGGCGGCCGCTCCCCCGGTGGTCAGCCGGGCCTGAGAGTTGAGCGACTCGACGAGGCGTTCCAGCTCGGGCAGGAAACGCACCGAGCAGCCGCCGGGGGCACGTACCGCGTCCGCCAGCAGCGCCTCCAGATCGATGGCCGCGTGGGCGGAAGGCCCGGCGGGCCGGACGGCAGCCGGGAGCGCATCCGGGACCGGCCCTCCCCGGACTTGCCCTGAACCTTGCCCCACAGCCCCCCGGCCGCTCGGGGCAAGCACTCCCGTACGGCCGCCGGAACGCCCGTGTCCGTGTCCGTGTATTGCGTACGCCCCGGAGTCCCGCGCCTGACGGTCATCGCTGTACATGGCCATCCCCCACCCCGCTCGTCACCAAAGACTTGGTGGGCAGTCACTGAGTCCGCAGACCGCGCAACGCACGGGCCCACCCCTCGTGACTACCCACCTGGAGACTATACCGGACGTCCGGTTTCTTTCCACTAAAGTTGTCAGAACTTCAATCGAACGGCCGCGAGAGCCGCTCCTACTTCCTTCTCGAAGGTGCCGGTGGCTTCGTCCACCGCCGCAAGACCCGCCTCCGTAATGAGGGCATAGGTAGCGCGCCGGTCGTGGTTTCCGATGCGCCGCCGCACCAGACCCGAATCCTCCAGCCGGTTCAGCAGCCGGCTCACCGTCGACTGCGTCAGCCCCACCGCATCGGACAACTCCTGCACGCGCAGCAGCTGTCCCTCCGTCTCCTTCAGCGCCGACAGCGCGAAGAAGCCGGAGAGGCAGATGCCGTGGTGGCGCAGCATCGCCTTGTCGACGGCGTGACCGACCCGGCCGGTCAGCACGATCAGGTCACGCCAGTGGGCGGCCTCGCTCAGCATCCGTCGATTCCGCAGGTGGCACCCCAGTCGGCGGGTGCCCCTCCGGCCTCGGCGGCCGCGCTCTCGGCCGCGGCTTTCTCCGCCTGCGCGGTCTCTGCCTTCGCGGCCTCGATCGCCTTACGGAGTTGCGCGGGGTGCGGGACTCCCTCGATGCGGTGGGTGCCGCCCACGATGATCGTGGGCACGCTCTGGATCAGATTCTTCTCCGCCATCTTCAGCGCGTCCTGGTGCGCCTGCCGGTAGGTGCCGCCCTCCAGCGCCTGCCGGAATTCGGCGGCCGGGAGGCCCAGTTCGGTGGCGATGTCGGTCAGTACATCGATCTCGCCGATGTTCCGGCCCTCCTGGAAGAATGCCCGCAGCATCCGCGGCGTGTACTCCGTGCCCTTCCCGTGCTCCTTCGCGAACTGGTAGCCCTCGAAAGCGGTCCCGGTGTACGGCTGCGGAGAAACGTCCGGCAGCTTGATGTCCACCTTCATGCGGTGCGCCATCGGGTAGACCGCCCGCTTCCAGACGGTCTGGAGGTACTCCCCCTCGGGGTGCAGCGTCGGCACCGGGTGCGGGCGGAGTTCGAACGGCATCCACTCGATCTCGACGTCCTCGCCCTCCACCGCCTTGAGCAGCGGTTCCTCGGCCAGCAGGCAGAACGGGCAGACGTAGTCGGACCAGACCTTGATGTTCACCGTCATGCGGTCGGCTCCTTCGTGCTCAGTACGGTGCGGTGGTGGGATTCGGTTCGGTTCAGTGGTGCAGACGTACGCCGCGCCACTCGTCGAAGGGCCGCTCCGAACCCTCCACGGGAAGCGCGGTGACCTTCAGGGGCCACTGGGTGGGGTCGGTGGCGAAGATGCGGTAGGAGTCGGCGTAGTCGAAGCCGGCCCGCGCGGCCATGTGCCGGTCCGCCGCGTACACGATGTGCTGTACGCCGAAGTGGAGCGCCGCCATGTAGCACAGCGCGCACGGCTCCCCCGAGGCGATCAGGGTGGACCCGGCCACGGCCCGCAGACCGTGCTGCTTCGCCGCCGCGCGCAGGGCCACGATCTCCGCGTGGGCGGTCGCGTCGCGGTCCTCGCTCACGGTGTTGACGCCGGTGCCGAGCAGGTCGCCCTTGCGTCCGACGACGAGGCCGGTGAAGGGGATGCCGCCACGGGCCACGTGCTCGGAGGAGAGTCGGACGGCCTGGTTCACGTACTCGACGAGCTGCGGGTCGGCGTCGGCGGCCGCTGTGGAGGCGGAGGAGGGAGTGGTCATCGGGTCGGCTCCTTGCCGGTCGTGGGGTGGTGGGTGAGGACCACGGAGGTGAGGACCTCCGTGGCAGTGAAGGCGTAGCGGCCCCGCACCCTGAGGCCGTTCAACGGGCCCGGGGCGAGGACCAGGGCGAAGAAGCGGCCCGAGGTCAGCCGGGCGGCCGGGACGGTGACGGTCACGTCCTGGAAACCGAGCGGCACTCCGGTCAGTGGGTGGAGTGCCTTGTAGAGCGCTTCCTTGGCCGAGAAGACGAGGGTCGCCCGCTCCTCGGCCGGGTAAGGATCGCGCTCGCACCAGTCCAGTTCCTCCGGCCGGCAGACCGCCCGGGCCATCACCCCCGTCACGGTGGTCCGCTGGGCGGCGTCGAAGCCGATCCCGGCCACCAGCGCGGCCGGGGCGACCGCTGCGGCGCAATATCGGCCACTGTGCGAGATGGATCCGACGGCCCCTGCCGGCCAGCGGACTCCGCCGCCAGGGGCGGGGAGAAGCAGCTCCGGCCGCAGCCCGATCCTGGCGAGCCCGGCCCGGGCACTGTGCCTGCCCGCCCGGAACTCCCCTATCCGCCGCGGTACAGCGCCCGCCAAGTGCTGCTCCTCGGCGGCAGGGAGGGGCTGCTCCCACATGTCCGCCGCCGCCTCGGTGAAGACCACCCCTCGCGGAAAGAGCGACCGCCCCGTACGGGCTGCTGTCAGCCCACGGCGTGGAGGCGGCGCTCCGCCTGTTCTTCCGCCGTGCGGTAGTTCAGGAAGCCGTTCAGGGCCTCGGCCCTGCGCAGGGATCCTTTGTGCAGCACCATGCCGTAGACGCACGTGTCGTCCTCCCGCCAGCAGATCAGCGGCTCGGTGTAACGGTCGCCGTCCTGGGTCATGAACTGCGCGACGAAACCGTCAGCCGGCAAGAGGGCCATCAGTGCTCCCGAAGAGTCGCCCGTACGAGGTGATTTCTCTGGCCACGTCCGCGGCGCCGGCCAGATGGAGCGCGTGCCAGAAGAGCACCTGGTTGGCCGTCAGGACGGAGAAGCCGAGCTCCTCCTCCAGGCCCTTGATGACACCGACCGCGCGGATCCCGTTGCCCGCGACGAGTACGGCGTCCGGCTTGTACGACGCCACCTCGGTGCGTATCCAGGCGGAGAGCGCCTCGGGGGTGATCTCCTTCTGGTTGCTCGGCAGTCCGCACGGCCCGTGGTGCACGACGTGCAGCCCCTGGTCGGTGAAGTACGTGGCGCCCAGCCCGGACAGCTCGTCGTCGAACCACGGCGGGTTGACCAGCGCCAGGCGCTCCGCGCCCAGTGCGCGCATCGCGGCGACGGCCGCCGTGGTGGTGCCGGTGATCGGGATGCCGCGGGTGCGCTCGGCCAGCCGCTCGTACAGCGCCTTCTCACCGGCCACCCCGACGACGTACGACGAGCTGGTGAAGCCCATGGCGATCGAGTCGATGGGCGAGGCGGCCAGCAGTTCGGTGGCGATGTCCACGTGCGGCGGCTCGATGAACGCGTACACGG
Organism: Streptomyces spiramyceticus; assembly: GCF_028807635.1. Lineage (NCBI taxonomy): Bacteria > Bacillati > Actinomycetota > Actinomycetes > Kitasatosporales > Streptomycetaceae > Streptomyces > Streptomyces spiramyceticus. The sequence continues at coordinate 4,037,234 of NZ_JARBAX010000001.1, read as the reverse complement.
GCGAATGCGGGATCTTCGGGTCCATCTCGCCGCCGGGGCGCATCGCCCCGAAGTGCAGGCGCGAGCCGTGGATGAAGACGTCCTCGGGGGCCATCGCCTGGAGCTCGGACTCGGGGCCGACGTCCGCGTGCGGGACGACGACGCCGACCCGGGCACGGGCCCGCCAGCCGTCAGTGGGGGTGGTGACGTTGCTCATCGGTTCTCCAGGAGGAAGTAGGGGCTCAGGACGCCTCGGCGGCCAGCGAGCCGCCCGCCACCGTGCCGTCGCCGTGCACGAACTTCGGGTGCTTGGACCGCATGTTCGTCATGACGTAGTCGTAGGGCAGGTCGTCGAACTCGCCGTGCATGCGCAGGAACTGCATGGCCTGCGAGGAGTCGCCCTCGTCCCCGTCGAACGGGTGGTAGAGGCTGTCGCCGGTGCCGTCGAACTCCAGCGGGGTCATCCCGTACAGCCGGCACAGGAGTTTGTTGAAGACCGGGGTGGCCTTCATCCAGCGGCCGTCGAGGAAGACCGAGGTCAGGCCGTGGAAGAAGACGTCTCCGCCGATGTGCTGCTTGAGGCGGTCGGAGGCCAGGTGGTTGCGTACGTCGCCGTAGACGAGGCGGCTGGGTATGCCCACCGCGCGGACGGCGGCCGCGTACAGGATCGACTTGTGCAGACAGAAGCCCTGCCCGCCAATGGCTATGGAGCTGGCCCGCAGTCCCTCGCGGGACAGGTCGGCGTCGTACACCTCGTAGAAGACGTTGTCGCGGACCGCGTAGTACAGCTCTACGGCCTTCTGGGCGGCCGGGGCGTCGCGGTCGGTGACCCAGCGGTCCACGAACTCCTGGATCTCCGGGGTGTCGTGGTCGAGGAAGTAGGTGGGCCGCAGCAGGTACTCGAAGGTGTCGGGGCTCTGCTCGGTGACGATGGTCATGGCACGTCCCTCCGGGGACTCTCGTACGGGTGCGGGAAGCAATGCGGTGGTGCGTCGTGCAAGGGCGCCGAGGGTCAGAGGCCGAGCATTGACGCGATGCGGTTGCGCTGGATCTCGGACGTACCGGAGTAGATGGTTCCGGCGAGCGCGTTGCGCACGTCCTTCTCGATGCCGTGCTCGGTGAGGTAGCCGTAGCCGCCGAATATCTGGAGGGCGGTGAGGGCCGTGGCCTTGTTCGCCTCGCTCACCGTGATCTTGGTGGCGGCGACATCGATCGTGCTGTCCTTGTTGGCGACGACCTTTTCGGCCGTGTCGTAGAGCCACTTGCGGGCGGTCTCGACCGCGATCTTCATGTCGGCGATCTTGTGCGAGACGCCCTGGAACTTGCCGATGGGCTGACCGAACTGCTCGCGGCTCCTGGCATACGCGACGACGCGCTCCAGCCGGTGCTGCATCTCGCCGAGGTTGATGGAGAAGGAGAAGAGGATCTCCCGCTTCATCACGTAGTCCAGGATGAGGAATCCGGCACCTTCGGAGCCGAGCATGTTCGAGGCAGGCACCCGCAGGTTGTCGAAGAACACCTCGGCGAGCGGCGAGCTGTGCAGGCCCATCTTCTTGATGTTCGGCCCGACGCTCAGGCCGGGGGTGTCGCGCTCCACGAGGAAGACGCTGATCCCCAGCGGACTGCCGGGCTCGCCGGTACGTACGTACAGCAGAAAGACGTCGGCGATCGTGGCGTTGGAAATGAACATCTTGGAGCCGTTGATGACGTAGTCGTCGCCGTCCTTGACCGCGACCGACCGGATGTTCGTCGCATCCGAACCGTGGTCCGGCTCGGTGATCGCATGTGCGCCGATCAGGCTGCCGTCCAGGATCCGCGGCAGATAGCGATCCTTGAGCGCCTTGGAGCCGAAGCGCTGGAGCGGGATGCCGGTGGAGACGATCTGGGTGGAGGCGGAAAAGTTGAGCCCGGCGTCACGCGAGTGGTAGCCGAGCCCCTCCAGTGCGTACATCGTGGTCGGCAGCGACTGGCCGCGGCCGCCCCACTCCTCGCGGAAGGGCACGGCCAGCAGGCCGGAGCGCTGGACCGTCTTCCACTTGTCGTACGGGAACTCCTCCTTCTCGTCCCACTCGATGTGCCCCTCGTTCAGCTCGTCCGCCAAGGGGGCCATCAGGTCCCGGAACTCCTGCTGCTCAGCCGTCCACGTGATCATTTCGGTCCTTAGGAGATGAGGGGTCGAAGAGGTTCAAAAGGGGGAGCGCCGGCCCGCCCGCCGTCGAGCGGGCCGACGCAGTTCGGGGGAAGGGGTGAAGCGGTGAAGGGGGTGAAACGGTGTGGACAAGAACCGGCTCAGTAGCGTGAGTAGCCGTCCGCGCTGAGCGAGTGGACCTCGTCGCCGCGCAGGGCGGGGGCGAAGGCGCACACGAGGCGGAAGTCCTCGTTCTCCGAGGCGATCAGCAGATGCGCGTCGTGCTCGTCGAGGGCGTACATCATTCCCTCCGATATCTCGATGCGCTCGCCCGAGACCGTCTCCACCGCACCGCTGCCGGAGATGCAGTAACAGGCCTCCAGGTGCTGCTGGTACTGGAGCTTGGAGACGGTGCCCTTGAAGACGACGGTGTCCGTGAGGGAGTACCCCATACCGTCGGCCTCGGTCAGGAAGCGCCGGCTCAGGCCGTTGCCCCACTCCACGTGCTTGACGTCTGTCAGACCGCGAATGATCATTTCTGTTCTCTCCTCAACGGATCTCTGTCGATGGGTGATTCGGAAAAAGCGGGGTGCGGGACGGCTCAGAGAGCCGCGGCGGGGGCCTTCGCCTCGGTGACGAAGCGGTCGATGGCCTCGACGGAGCGGAAGTTCTCGGCGGCGATCGGGATGTCGTCCAGGGGAAGCTCGAAGGTCTCCGAGACCCAGGAGATGACCCGTATCAGGCCCAGGCTGTCGATCACGCCGTTGTCCACCAGGTCGTAGTCCGCGGCCAGTTCGGAGGCGTCGACGTCCGGCAGGAACTGGCTGGTGACGAACTCGGTTATCCGGTCAGTCGTGGTGCTGGTGCTTCTGCTGCTCATGCTGCGTTCCTCTCGATCTGGTTCTTCTTGATGAGATTGCGGTCGGGCTTCCCGGTCGGCGTGCGCGGCAGCGGTACGTCGCCGACGACGATCGATCCGGGGATGGCCGGGCGCGGGAGCGCCGCGGCACAGTGGGTGCGCAGCGACAGGCCACCGAGCTTGGAACCCTCCCGGCGCTGCACCAGGGCGTGCAGTTTCACGCCGGCCAGCTCGTCGGGGAGGGCGACCACGGCCGCCTCCCGGACGTCCGGGTGCTGGAGGATGACCTGCTCGACCTCCTGCATGTTGGTCCGCACGCCGCGGACCTTCACGTGGAAGTCGTTACGGCCCTCCAGGACGTACGTACCGTCCTGGCGGCGGGCGACCATGTCGCCGGTGCGGTAATAGGCGCCGAGGTGGGCGCCGTCCGGGTGCGGCACGAAGACGCCCTCATTGCGGGCGGTTTCGAGGTACCCGGAAGTCTGGAACGGCGTGGCGACCAGCAGTTCGCCGGTGCCCTCGCCGGGGATGATCCGTCCGTCCTCGTCGAGCAGCAGGGCGTCGACACCGGGGAGCGGGCGGCCGATCGGGATCTCCTCGTCGGGGGAGAGCCGTGCGACGTCGACCGTGTGGATCAGACTGTCGTTGGTCTCCGTGCAGCCGAAGAGGTTGTGGAAGCGGGCGGCGGGGAAGAGCGCCGCGAGCCGGGTCAGCAGGGCGTACGGCATCGCGTCGCCGGTGAAGACGACATGCCGCGCCTGCTTGAAGACCAGACCGCCAACCTGCGCAGCCTCGGCCGCCTCCGCCAGCAGGCGGAAGAACATCGGTACGGCCTGGACGAGTTCGGGCCCCTCCTGCTCGAAGAGGCCGAGCAGATACGCCGGATCGGTGGCCCGGTCCTGGTCGACGAGGACGACCTTGCCGCCGGCCGCGAGCGTGGACCAGATGTCCAGCAGCGACAGGTCGAAGTTCAGGGGGGCGTAACTGAGGACCGCGCTGCCCGCCGCCACGGCGAACTGTCCGGCGCCCCAGTCGAGGAAGTTGTCCACGGCCGTACCGAGCAGCGGGACGATCTTCGGGGTGCCGGTCGAGCCCGAGGTGGTGAGGAACAGCGATGCCTGGGCGGCCGGCGGCAGTACGAAACCTTCGGCGCCCGGGGGCCCTGTCACCTCCCGTGCTTCGACCGTGGCACGGCCGCCGCCGTCGGCGTCGTACGAAACCGTCAGGATGTGGGAGCAGGAGGCCTGCCGCCCGAGGGTCTGCAAGACGTCCTCGCCCAGCTCCGGCGAGGGCAGCAGGATCTGCCGCTGCTCCATCAGAAGGGCGATGACCAGGGCGATCGCGCCGGGTGACTTCTTGGCGGAGACGGCGAGCGGCCGCCCGGCCCGGAGGCCGAGGTCCGCCAGCTGCGTACGCAGGTCCTGGGCCGTACCCAGCAGGTCCCGGTAGCTGACACGCTCCTCGCGGAAGACGAGGGCGGTCCCGTGCGGTCGCAGTGCCGCCTGGTCGGTGAGGTGGTCCAGGAATCCCTGGGAAGGCATGGTCTCCTCGCAATCGCTTTCGCAGAGGGGGTGGGAACCCCGGCCGCCGGGCGGGGGATCGGTACTGGCGGCCGGGGTTCCGTCTTGGGTGTCGGCGCCGCGGTGCGGGCACGGGGCGCCGGAGTGGCGGGAGCGTGGTGGGGGCGCAGTGGGGCGCGCGGTGACGCTCCCGGCCGGGAGGCTCTGCTCGCGGAGGAGCACCAGCCGGAGCACCGGCCGGGGCCGGCCGTTTCAGATGCCCGACGCCAGCTTGAGGCCGATGATGCCGCCGACGATCGACACGAAGCACAGGACCTTCTCCTTGGTGATCTTCTCCTTGAAGATCACCGAGCCGAGGAGGACGGTGCCGACCGAGCCGATGCCGGTCCAGATCGCGTAGCCGACGCCGACGTCCAGCGTCCTGAGCGAGAGACTCAGGGTGAAGATGCCGCCGGCGGCGGCCAGCAAAGTGAAGACCGAGGGCCACAGGCGGGTGAAGCCCTTGGTGGCGTTGGTGCCGAGGGCGAAGGCGACCTCGAAGACGGAGGCGATGAGCAGCCAGATCCAGGCCATGACGTGGTTCTCCTTGGTGATGTGGGTTCTTGGGGGGTGCGGCGCGGCGGGCCTTCAGGCCACGGGGAGCGGTACTGCTGCGGGGCGTTCTGCCGCAGGCTGTTCTGTCGCAGGCTGTTCTGCTGCGAGCTGTTCTGCTGCGAGCTGTTCTGCCGCGAGTACCTCGTCGACGACCTTGGTGAGGAACGCACGTTGGGGCATGCCCTCGACCTTGGTGCGGCCCTCCCCGACGAAGATGGTGGGGACGGTCTTGATCCCGAGGTCCTCGTGTGCGTGGCGCTGGATCCGCTGGTGTGTCTCGTAGTAGCGGCCGGTCTGCAGGGCGGTGCGGTACTGCTCTGCGTCCAGGCCCAGTCCGGCGGCCAGTTCGGTGAGGACCTCGACATCGCCGATGTCGCGCTCCTCCAGGAAGAAGGCCGTCAGGAGTCGTTCGTTGTACTCGGTTCCCTTGCCGTGCTCCAGCGCGAACTGGTAGCCCTCGAAGGCAAGCCGGCTGTACGGCTGCGGTGACACGTCCGGCAGGACGATCGGCGATTCCATGCGGGCCGCCATCGGATAGACCACGCTCTTCCAGATGGTCTGGAGGTAGTCGCCCTCGACCAGCAGGGTCGGCGTCGGTTCCGGCCGCAGCTCGTACGGATGCCAGGTGATCTCCACGTCCTTGCCCTCGGTCGCCTGATCCAGGACCTTCTTGGCGAGAAGGCAGAACGGGCAGACGTAGTCGGACCAGATCTCGATCTTCAGAGGCATGTCGGTCACCCGTCGGTCGTCGTGGCGGGCCGCGTCAGCGGACCGGCTCGGGGACCGTCGCCGTCGCTGCGGGGATTGTCGCTTCGGCATCGGCGGAGCTGCGGTCGACCAGCTTGAGGCCGATGATTCCGCCGAGGATGGCGACGAAGCAGACGACCTTGCCGAGATTCAGCGACTCGTCGAAGATCACGGTGCCGAGGAGGACGGTGCCGACGGAGCCGATGCCGGTCCAGATCGCGTAGCCGACGCCGACGTCCAGCGTCTTCAGCGCGAGGCTGAGGAAGAAGATGCCGAAGCCGGCGGCTACGGCGGTGAGCAGGGACGGTCCGAGCTTGGTGAAGCCTTCGGTGGCGTTGGTGCCGAGGGCGAAGATCACCTCGAAGACCGAGGCGATGAGCAAGTAGATCCAGGCCATGTCGAGCTCCTCCATATTCATTGCTTGCGCAAGCGTTGCTTGTGCACGCAATATTGCCTCGCGAAGGAGAGTGCGTCAACCCGGAAGAGTGAAGACGTCAGAAAGAGGGGGAATCACCGTGCAGAACACGGGAGTTGGGGGCGCCGGCCGCGAGCTGGTGCACCCGGCGCGGGAGGAGATACGGCTGGAGAGCGTGCTTCAGGCTCTGGCCGATCCGGCACGGCTGCAGGTCGTCTGCGTGCTCGCGGCGCTCGACGAGGGGGGCCTGGTCAGTTGCTCAGCGGCAGCGGCGGAGCTGGGGGTGAGCAAGTCGACGTCGACGCATCACTTCAGGGTGCTGCGGGTGGCGGGCGTGATACGCCAGCGGTACCGGGGGGCGGCGAAGATGAACACGCTGCGGCGGGCGGATCTGGAGGCGCGGTTTCCTGGGCTGCTGGGGGCGGTTGTGGGGGCGGCGGCGGGTGCGGGACGGAATCCGCCGGGGCGCGGTGCGTAGCGGGACCTGCGGCGGTGCGGGGCGGTGCCCGCACCGCCCCGCGGCCGCCTAGGGCGTGTCCGGCGGATCAGGCCGGCTTCAGGGTGCGGCGCCATCTCAGCGCGGCCCAGGCGTGATCCGCCGGACACGCCCTAAAGAATCACGTGTGGCAAGAAGCGCGCGTACTCGTCCGTCACCAGGCCCGACGACTCCCGGATGCCGAGCCCCGCCGCCTCGTTCTCCACGACCCACGCACCGAGCACCACCCGGTTCCCGTCGAAGTCCGGCAGCGGCGCCAACTCCTGGTAGCAGACCGGGGGTTCGCCGACGACGCGAGCCGGAGGAGCCGAGCCGGGCTCGTGAATCGTGACCCCCGCCCCCTCACGCCCGAGCAGCGGCTTCGCGACGTACCCGGGACCGTCAGCCTCCGCCAGCTCGCGCGGCCCGTCCACGTACGCGGCCAGCAGGTTCGGGTGGCCGGGGTAGAGCTCCCAGAGGATCGCGAGCAGCGCCTTGTTGGAGAGCAGCATCTTCCAGGCCGGCTCGATCCAGCACGTAGTGCCCGTACCGCCACCGTTGTCGAGCGTATTGAGGACGTGCGGCCCGAAGCGGTCGGTCGCCAGCCACTCCCACGGGTAGAGCTTGAAGCAGCTGCGGATGAAGCGCAGTTTGGTGTCGACGAAGCGGCCCGAAAGCCGGTCCCAGCCGATCTGTTCGACCGACAGCGCCTCCGTGGCGAGCCCGGCCTGCTGCGCGGTCTCGCGCAGATACGCCACCGTCATCAGGTCCTCGCCCAGCTCGTCGCCCTCCGAGTGGACGAAGTGCACAGGCCCGGGCGGCAGCAGCGGCGCCTGCCGCTTCCAGGCGTCGACGAGCCGCTCGTGCAGCGAGTTCCACTGGTCGGCGCCGGGAAAGCGCTCCTCCATCCAGAACCACTGCGGGCTGGCCGCCTCCACCAGCGAGGTGGGCGTATCGGCGTTGTACTCCAGCATCTTGGCCGGGCCGGTGCCGTCGTACCGCAGATCGAACCGGCCGTAGATGGAGGGGAGTTCGGCACGCCGGCGCCAGGACGTGGCGATCCGCGAGACCAGCCGGCGGTCGGTGATGCCGAGGTCGGCGAAGCGGTCGTGCTCGACGATGTGCGCGGCCGCGGCCAGGCACATGGCGTGCAGTTCCTCGACGACGTCCTCCATCGCCTCGACCTCGGGCAGCGAGAACTCGTAGTACGCGCTCTCGTCCCAGTACGGGCGCAGAGAGCCGTCGGGATAGCGGGTCAGCGGGTAGATCAGGCCCTGCTCCTCGACGGTCTGCTGCCAGCCGGGGCGCGGTTCGATCGTGTGACGCTTCATCAGTACGTGCCGCCTGCGATCCGTCAGCCGCCGCTGGAGCCCGAAGACCCGAAGCCGCCGGTGTCGACCGCGGACTTGTCGAAGCTGCCGCCCGAGACCTTGCCGTTGCTGACGCTGCCGCCGTAGTAGTACCGGCCGCTGCTGCTGCCACTACTGCTGTCGCCGTCGCACTCGTAGTCCGGCAGCACTTCCTGGGTGATCGCGTCCACGCACCGCTCGTCGGGCTCCGAGCCGCACGCCGTGAGCGTCGCGGCGAGCACCCCCATGCCGCCGAGCAGCACCGTGCCGGACCTCATCTTGCGCCGTGTTACCGCCATGTGCTGGCCCCTACCCCGTCGTTCGAACACACTCTCCAGACCGTCCGACAGACTAGAGGGCCCGCTTCCGCCGCCGGAACCCGGTGCACGATCCCTCCCCATCTAAAGTCGCTTTTGTGATCCTTGGGATGATCTGCGCGCTCTCTTCGGCGGTCTGCATCGGTACGGGCTCCGTGCTCCAGGCCACCGCGGCCCGCGCCGTGCAGCCGGGCACCGGCAGCGGCGTCGACCTCCTTCTGCTGATGCGCGCGCTGCGCCAGTGGCGTTACGTCGCCGGTCTCACCCTCGATTTCTTCGGCTTCGTACTCCAGCTCGTCGCCCTGATTACCGTCCCGATCTACGCCGTCGAGGCGGCCCAGGCCGGCAGCCTCGCCGTTACGGCGGTGATCGCCGCCCGCGTCCTGAAAGTGCCGCTCAGCCGCATCGAGTGGAGTGCGGTGGCCGTCGTCTGCGCGGGCCTGGCGGCGCTCGGCTTCTCCTCGGGCGCGGAGGGCGACATCCACACCCCGTCAGCCCTGCCGTACGCCCTGCTCGGCGTCGCGTGCGGGCTGCTGGTCGCGGGTGCGCTGGCGGGCCGCCTCCGCGACCCGGCCCGCTCCCTGGTCCTCGGCTTCGGCGCGGGCACGGGCTTCGGGGTGGTGTCGGTCTCTGTGCGGCTGATCAACGAAGACCCGGCGCCGTCGGCGGTCTTCGCCAATCCGGCGCTGTACGCACTGCTGCTCGGCGGCGGCACGGCGTTCCTGTTGTTCACCTCGGCGCTTCACCGCGGCTCTGTGACCACGGCGACGGCGGGCATGGTGATCGGCGAGACGATCGGCCCCGCCCTGGTGGGCGTCGTCTGGCTCGGCGACCGTACGCGCGAGGACCTGGCATGGCTGGCGATCAGCGGCTTCGCGGTGGCGGTGGCGGGCGCACTGGCCCTGGCACGGTTCGGGGAGGCCCCGGTCGCCCCCGCCACGGAACAGGCCACCAATCCTTCCGCAAAGGACTGAGATGTGCGGGAACCAGGGAGACTGGTTTATCGTTCATCTTTACGTGAGTGTGGCGCCGCCATCCGCACTCACCCCATGTACGGCCCCGGTCGGTCCCCCCGTCCGGCCGGGGCCTCTTTTTCTGCTCAGAATCTGCTCAGAAGTCGAAGACCGTCGCGTACGTCGCGTACGTCAGCGCGAAGAAGACGCAGCCCGCCGTCACCACCCCGCAGAACCCCACCACGAACACCGCACTCACCGTGGCCCGCGTCGCGCGCTCCGGCGACAGCGCCGTGGCCCGCTCCGGGCGGTCGGCCGGGTAGTGGACGGGGACGATGTCGCCCTCGATGACCGTGCCCGGACCGTCCGTCTCCTCGAAGCGGACGGGGCGGCCGTCTCCGCCGGGGACAGTGAACTCGTACACGTGATGCATCGTCGTGCGGATGCGGTTGTCGTCGCCGCCCCGGCTCGTCGTCGTGTACGTACGGACGCAGCGCCCCTCCGCGGTGAGCCCGCTGCGCCAGGCCGCTTTCAGCCGCAGCAGCGAGACGACGGTCTTGCCCGCCATGAAGAGCGCCAGCGCCGCGATCAGCGCGGGTATGGCATAGAACATGAAGTCCATCGGTGGTCCCCCCGTGTTGCACAGCGTCTTGTACGCCGTCTTGTACGTCGTCGCATGACGAAGGGCCTGTTTACCAGAAACAGGCCCCTCGTCACCCGAGCACCGAAAGCTACTTCTTCGGCATCCAGGCCTTCCACGTCGACTCGTTCGCCTTGACCCACTTCTCGGCCGCGGCCTCGGGCGAGAGCTTCTCGTCCGCGATCATCAGGGCGACCTCGTTCTGCTGCTCGGTCGTCCACTTGAAGTTCTTCAGGAACTCCGCCGCCTTGCCGCCCTTCTTCGCGAAGTCCGCGTTGAAGAACTTCTGGAGCGGCGTGTTCGGGTAGGCGCAGGCGACCTTCTTCGGGTCGTCCGCGCAGCCGTCCTTGTACGCCGGCAGCTTGACCTCGACCATGTCGATCTCGGCGTTCAGCCACTGCGGCGTCCACCAGTACGTCAGGAACGGCTTCTCCGCCTTGGCGTACTTCTTCATGGCCGTGATCTGGCTGGCCTCGGAGCCCGAGTAGTTGGTCTTGAGGTTCAGCTTCAGGTTCTTGATGATCGCGTCGTCGTTGGTGACGTAGTCGGGCGAGCCTTCGAGGATCTCGCCCTTGTCACCGCTCTCCGCGGTCTTGAAGTCCTTGGCGTACTTGTTGAGGTTCTTCCAGTCCGTGACGTCCGGGTGCTTGTCGGCGTAGTACTTCGGCACGTACCAGCCGATGTGCCCGGTGACACCGAGGTCGCCGCCCTTGACGACGGTCTTCTTGGTGTCGACGTACTGCTTCTCCTCCTTGGGGTGGCCCCAGTCCTCCATGATCCCGTCGATGTCGCCCTTCGACAGGGCATCCCACGCGAGGACCTCGCCCATCTGCTGGGTCTTGACGGTGTAGCCGAGCTCCTTCTCCAGGAGGTACGAGGCCACGGCCGTGTTGGCCTGGGCGCCGACCCACGACGGGACGGTCAGCTTCACGACCTTCTTGCCGCCGGCCTCGTCGCTCTTGCCGGTCTCGGCGGCGCCGCACCCGCTGAGGGCGAGCAGGCCGAGGGCGGCGGCGGAAGCGGTCGCTGTGCGGAGTACTCGCGTATTTCGCGTATTCATGCGCATGGTGAGGGTGTCTCTTTTCTTTGGCGGGGAGTCAGGCAGGGGGAGGTGGTCAGCTGTCGTTACGGCCGCGGGAGCGGCCCGCGCCGGGCTGAGTCAGGCGGTCGAGGACGAGGCCGAGGCAGACGATCGCGGCGCCGGCCGTCATGCCGATGCCCATCTCGCCGCGCGAGAGGCCCTTGACCACGTCGTAGCCGAGCGCGCCACCGCCGACGAGGCCGCCGACGACGACCACGGCCAGCACCAGGACCACGCCCTGGTTGACGGCGAGCTGAAGCGCCGGACGGGCCAGTGGCAGCTGCACCTGGAGGAGCTGCTGCCGGGAGCCGGCGCCCATGGAGCGCGAGGCTTCGAGCGCCGCCGGGTCGACCTCGCGGATGCCCTGGGTGGTGATGCGTACGACCGCGGGCAGCGCGTACACGACGGCCGCGATGATCGCGGACGCGCGCGTGACGCCGAACAGGGCGACCACCGGGATCAGATAGACGAACTGCGGCATGGTCTGCATCGCGTCCAGCGCCGGCCGCATCCACCGTTCGAACCGGCCCGCCCGCGCCGCCGCGACACCCAGCGCGAAGCCGAGCGCCAGGGTGACGACGAGCGCCGCGATCACCTGGGACAGCGTGTCGAGGGACTTCGTCCATACGCCGAGTACGCCGATGAGGCCCATCGCGAACGTCGACGTGAGCGCGGTCGCCCACGTGCCGACCAGCCAGGCCAGCGCCGCGACGAGCAGCAGCAGGGACCACCAGGGCAGCCAGAACAGGCCGTCGCGCAGCGGGTTGAGCACCCACAGCGTGAAGGTCTCCGACCAGACTTCGGTGCCACCGAGAACGGGGACACCGGAGGAGAGGTGCTCGGTGATCCAGTCCTGCGCCTTGTTGACGGGCGTGGAGATGTTGTACGTCCAGCTCTCCGGCCAGGTCTGCGAAGTGAGCACGCGCCCGGCGACGGCGGCGGCCGCGGTGACGGCGCCGACCAGGGCCCACGCGCGCCAGCCGTGCAGCAGGGAGAGGCCTTCGCCCGGCACGGACGTGCCGATGCGCTCGCCCGCAGCAGCGGTCGTACGGTCCAGCCAGACCGCGATCAGCACGATCGGGATGCCGGCCGCGAGCGCCTTGCCGACGTCGACCGTGGAAAGCGCCGAGTAGACCTCTTCGCCGAGACCGCCGGCGCCGACGAGGGCCGCGATGACGACCATCGAGAGCGCCATCATGATCGTCTGGTTGAGCCCGAGCAGCATTTCCTTGCGGGCGAGCGGCAGCCGCGCCGTCCACAGCCGCTGTCGGCCGCTGGCGCCCAGCGAGGCCGAGGCCTCCAGCACACCGGCGTCCGCGCCGCGCAGACCGAGCGCCGTGAGGCGGGCCATCGGCGGGGCGGCGTAAATGACGGTGCAGAAGAGGGCCGCGGGCGTACCCGTGCCGAAGACCAGCACGAACGGCAGCAGATACGCGAAGGCCGGCATGACCTGCATGGTGTCGAGCACCGGGCGCAGCATCCGGTTGAAGCGGTCGGAAAGACCCGCCGCGAGCCCGAGCAGGATGCCGACCACGGAGGCCAGCCCGACCGCGACCACCATCAGGGCGATGGTGAGCAGCGTCGCGTCCCACATGCCCAGCAGCCCGCACACCGCGAACACGCCTACCGCGATGCCCGCGGTCTTCGCGCCGCGCCGGTCGAGCCCGGCAGCGCGCCAGGCGAAGAGCACCGCCATGACGGCGAAGCCGACCCAGCCGAGCGCGTCGAGGCCGTTGTAGACGGCGTTGACCGCGTCGGTGGCGGTGTTGGAGAGGTGCAGGAGGAAGTAGAGGAAGAGGGGGTGGGTCTCGCGGTTGTCGATGACCCACGCGTTGGCGTCGTCGAGCGGTCCGGACACGTCCACGGTCAGGTCGGCGGGCCAGCTGCCACCGCCCCACAGCACGACCCCGAGCGGTACGAGCACGAACGCGGCGACGGTGAGCGGCAGCAGCTTCCGGCCGACCCGGTGGCGTACAAGGCCCGCGAACGGGCCCTTCTGGCCTGCCGTTGCCCGGTCCTTCACGGGCGCGGTGACGGCCGCCGTCATGCGGCGACCGCCTTCGGGTCCGAGGGCCCGATGCCCGCGACGACGGCGAGCAGCCCCTTGTGGTCCACGATGCCGATGCAGCGGCCGTCCTGCATGACGCGGGCGGGCTCGCCGGTGCGGGCGACGGCCTCGATGGCGTCGGAGACAGTGGCGTCGGGGGCGACGGACGCGCCTGTCTCGGCCTCGCCGGCGTCGGCGGGGCGCATGGCCGTGCGTACGGTCATGACCTGCTCGCGCGGTACGTCGCGGACGAAGTCGCGTACGTAGTCGTCGGCGGGCGCTCCGACGATCTCCTCGGGCGTGCCGAGCTGCACGATCCGGCCGTCGCGCATGAGCGCGATCCGGTCGCCGAGCCGCAGCGCCTCGTTGAGGTCGTGGGTGATGAAGACCATCGTGCGGCCCTCTTCGCGGTGCAGGCGGATGACTTCTTCCTGCATGTCGCGGCGGATCAGCGGGTCGAGCGCGCTGAACGGCTCGTCGAAGAGCAGCACTTCCGGGTCGACAGCGAGGGCGCGGGCGAGGCCGACGCGCTGCTGCTGGCCGCCGGAGAGCTGACCGGGGCGGCGCTCCTCCATGCCCGCGAGGCCGACCTTCTCGACGACCTCGGCGGCCTTGGCGCGGCGCTCGGACTTGCCCATGCCCTGGATTTCCAGGCCGTAGGCGACGTTGTCGACGACGGAGCGGTGCGGCAGCAGGCCGAAGTGCTGGAAGACCATGGAGGCGCGGTGCCGGCGCAGTTCGCGCAGCCGCGACTTGTCCATGGAGAGCACGTCCTCGCCGTCGATGGCGATGGCGCCGGAGGTGGGCTCGATGAGGCGGGTGAGGCAGCGTACGAGGGTGGACTTGCCGGAGCCCGACAGCCCCATGACGACGAAGACCTCACCCTTGTGCACGTCGAAGGAGACGTCACGCACGGCGGCGGTGCAGCCGGTGCGGGACCGCAACTCTTCGGCGGACAGCTCGGCGCACTCGTTGTCGGCCGGTATCCGGCCGGCCTTCGGTCCGAAGACCTTCCACAGATTACGAACGGAGAAGACCGGTTCGGTGGCGGTTGTCTTTTCGGTGGTTGCTTCGGTGGCTTTTTCAATGGCGGTCATCACGCATCACCTCCCGGTGTAGTGGTTGCGGCAAGCAGTTCGGCGCACTTCTCCCCCACCATCAGGACCCCGATCATCGGGTTCACGGCTGGCATCGTCGGGAAGACGGATGCATCGGCGATACGGATGCCTTCGAGGCCATGGATTTTCAAGTCCGGTGACACTACGGCAAGTTCATCGTCGGAAGCGCCCATTCGGCAGGTTCCCGCAGGGTGGTAAACGGTGTGCGCGACCTTGCGGGCGTACTCGCTGATCTCCTCGTCGGTGGTGACGTCGGGACCGGGGCACACCTCGCGCGTCAGCCACTTCGCCAGCGGTTCGGCCTTGGCGATCTCGCGGGCGATGCGGATGCCGTCGACGAGCGTGCGGCCGTCGTAGTCGTCCTCGTCCGTGAAGTAACGGAAGTCCAGCGAGGGCTTGACCGACGGATCGGCGCTGGTCAGGAAGAGACGGCCGCGGCTGCGCGGCTTGGGGATGTTCGGGGTCATCGACACACCGTGCTCGGGGCGCTCGTACCCGAGCCGTTCCGGGTTGTCGGTGAACGGGATTTGGTAGAAGTGGAACATCAGGTCGGGGCCCCGGCTCTCGGGGTCCCTTCGTACGAACAGACCCGCGTCGGAGTCCATCGCCGAGTTCTCGGGGATCGGCCCGTCCGTCTCCCAGACGATGACCGACTCCGGGTGGTCGAGCAGGTTCTCGCCGACGCCGGGCAGGTCGAGCACGACGGGAATGCCGAGCGCTTCGAGGTCGGCCTTCGGGCCGATGCCGGAGTGCATCAGCAGCCGCGGGGTGTCCACCGCGCCCGCGCACACCAGCACTTCACGGCTCGCCTCGACGAGGATCTCCGTGCCGTCCTTCGTCCGGACCTGCACGCCGGTCGCCCGGGTGCCGTCCAGCTCCAGCTTGTACGCCCAGGTCTCCAGCATGATGTGGAGGTTCGGCCGGTCGAGGAACGGGTGCAGATACGCCACCGAGGCGGACGAGCGCTTGTTGTTCTCGGGGTGGTACGCGAGGTCGAAGAAGCCGACGCCCTCGTGGAAGGGCTTCTTGTTGAAGCCCTCGACGCGCGGCACCCCGAGCGCGTCCTGCGCCGCGTCGACGAAGTCGCGGGCGATGGCGTTCCGGTCCTTCTCGTCGACCGGCACGATGTTGTTGCGGAGCTTGTGGAAGTACGGCCCCATGGCCGCGGCGTCCCACCCCTCGGCCCCGGCCGCCGCCCACTCGTCCCAGTCGGACGGCAGCGGCTGGAAGGCGATGAGGGTGTTGTGCGAGGAGCAGCCGCCCAGGACGCGGGCGCGGCTGTGCCGGATGTGGGAGTTGCCGCGGGGCTGCTCGGTCGTGGGGTAGTCGTAGTCGAGGTCACCGCCGAGCAGGCCCATCCAGCGGCGCAGCGTCAGGACGTCGGGCCGGTCGATGTCCGTGGGGCCGCCCTCGATGACGGCGACACGGACCGACGGGTCCTCGGTGAGACGGGACGCGATCACCGATCCTGCGGTGCCGCCCCCGACGACGACGTAGTCGTATACGGGCATGGGTTGCTGCTCCTCTTTCGTGCGGCCACTGGTCCGGGGCGGAGCCCCTCGCGCGGTGGCAGCCGCAAAATCTCACTGCGTGAAGGGACGGGAGGGGACGGGGTGGGGAAGAAACCCTCAGCCCGCGAACCAGCGCACGGGGCGCGGATTCAGGTTCTGGTAGACGTGCTTCGCCTCGCGGTACTCGGCCAGTCCGGACGGCCCGAGCTCACGCCCGACACCCGACTTGCCGAACCCACCCCACTCCGCCTGCGGCAGGTAGGGATGGAAGTCGTTGATCCACACCGTGCCGTGCCGCAGCCGCCCCGCGACCCGCCGCGCACGCCCGGCATCCGCCGTCCATACGCCGCCGGCCAGGCCGTACTCGGTGTCGTTGGCGAGGGCAACGGCCTCGTCCTCGGTGTGGAAGGTCTCCACGGTCAGGACGGGCCCGAAGACCTCTTCCCGTACGACGCGCATCTCGCCGTGGCACAGGTCGAGGACGGTCGGCTCGTAGAAGTACCCGCCCTCGGGCCGTACGTCGGACGGCCCGGGCCGCGCGCCGCCGGCGCGCAGTACGGCGCCTTCCTCCAGCGCGGAGGCGACGTACATCTCGGTCTTCGCCAACTGCTGTGCGGACACGAGCGGTCCGCACTCCACGCCGTCGGCCGTACCGCGGCCGAGGCGTATCTTCGCGGCCCTGCGGGCGAGTTCGGCGACGAAGCGCTCGCGCACCGACTCCTCGATGATCAGCCGGGAGCCGGCCGAGCAGACCTGGCCGCTGTGGATGAAGGCGGCGTTGAGCGCCTGGTCGACGGCGGTGTCGAAGCCCTCTTCGGTCGCGCAGGCATCGGCGAAGACGACGTTGGGGTTCTTGCCGCCAAGCTCCAGCGCGACCTTCTTCACGGTCACGGCCGCGGCCTGCATCACCTTCGTACCGCTGGCGAGGCCGCCGGTGAACGAGACGAGGTCGACGTCGGGGTGCTCGGACATGCGCGCGCCGACGGGGTCGCCCGCGCCGGTCACGAGGTTGGCGACGCCGGCGGGAAGGCCCGCTTCGACGAGGAGCTCGACGAGCGCGACGGTCGTCAGGGGGGTGATCTCGCTGGGCTTGAGCACAAAGGTGTTGCCCGCGGCGAGGGCCGGGGCAATCTTCCAGCTGGCTTGGAGCAGCGGATAGTTCCATGGCGCGATGAGCGCACAGACGCCGACGGGCTCATGCACGACGACGCTGTGGATGTCCGGCGAACCGGCGTCGACGACGCGGCCGCCGCTCTCGTTCATCACGAGGTCGGCGAAGTACCGGAAGGCGTCGGTCACGCAGTCGACGTCGACCCGGCCCTCCTCCAGCGTCTTCCCCGCGTCGCGGCTCTCCAGGAGCGCGATCTCCTCGCGGTCACGCTGGAGGAGCTCGGCGACGCGGCGCAGCAGCGCGGCCCGCTCGGCCACCGGGGTACGGGGCCACTCGCCGGTGTCGAAGGCCGTACGGGCAGCCGCCACGGCGGCATCGACGTCCGCGGCACCGCCCTCGGCGACGACGGCGAAGGGCTTGGCGTCCGCGGGGTCGATGATCTCGCGCGTGGCGCCGGAAGCGGCTGCTTGCCACTTCCCGCCCACATGGATGGTCTGTTGTGCCGACACGTCGCGTTTCGCCTTCCGTTCCCGTTATGTTCCTCGCCGGTTTGCGACCAGCAACCTGGAGCCCTCCCCCCGGGGACAGGAACCATGCGCATTACGTGTCCGAAAGTGCCCTGTATCACGACCGCGATCGGTCAAAAAGGGTCATTATGGTGCGAAAGGCGACGGGAATGGCTGACGACTCGCTCCCTCAGTCGTCCACAGGCGTGTCGGCGGGCTCGTCCCGCACCATCAGGCCGGCCACCCACAGCGGCATGAGCCAGTGCGCGACAAGCACGGCGATCAGCACAGGCGCGATCAGCCCCTCGACCCGCACCTCCCCCAGCCACCCGGCCGCACCGACCCCGAGAGCCGCGGCCAGCAGCAGCCCCGAGGTCAGGCGGTGCGCACGCGCGCGGGCCCGGTCGCGCTCGGCGAGCTGCCGCTCGTCCAGAACGCGGCCGCGCAGTTCGAGGAGGCCGCGGGTGGCACTGTTGATCACGCCGGTCGCGAAGCACCAGGGCAGGAGCAGCGCGAACGTGACGACGAGGGCCCACACCTGGCGCTCCCCGAAGACGACCAGGTTCCACGCCGCCACAGAGGCGACGGTCAGCAGCACATGGGCGCCGACGACGATCCGCCTGCGGCTCGCCGTGGCGTGGAGGGCGGCGCCCTCCGGCCGGTTCATCAGCGCGAACATGCGCCGGTCGTAGCGCGTGCCCTTGGCGCCTGCGCCAGCACCCGTTCCTGCAACTGCGGTCATTACTGCTTCCTCCCGTAGACCTCATCAGTGAGCGGCCGGAACGGCCGGAGGGAGAACAGCGCCTCCACCGGCAGTTCGAAGAACTCGGCGACTTTCAGGGCGAGGTCGAGACTCGGGTTGTACTGCCCTCGCTCGATGTACCCGATGGTCTGGTAGTGCACCCCGACCGCCTCGGCCAACGCCTGCCGGGACACCTTGCGCTCGGCCCGGACCATCGCCAGCCTGTTGTGTACCTGCTCGCTCATGTATAAGAAGTACTACATACCGGAGTCGAAGTACAAACTGAAGGGCGGGAGTTGGCGCGGGAACGCAAAAGGTCCCGGCCACCCAAGTGGGCCGGGACCTCCGCGCGTAAAGGGTCGTACTAGATCAGGCCGAGCTCGCGGACCGCGTCACGCTCTTCCTTGAGCTCCTGCACCGACGCGTCGATGCGCGCACGGGAGAACTCGTTGATGTCCAGGCCCTGGACGATCTCGTACTTGCCGTTCTTCGTGGTGACCGGGAAGGAGGAGATGAGGCCCTCCGGGACGCCGTACGAGCCGTCCGACGGGATGCCCATCGAGGTCCAGTCGCCGTCCGCCGTGCCGTTGACCCACGTGTGCACGTGGTCGATGGCGGCGTTGGCGGCCGAGGCGGCCGAGGACGCGCCGCGGGCCTCGATGATCGCCGCGCCGCGCTTGGCAACGGTCGGGATGAAGGTGTCGGCGAGCCACTTCTCGTCGTTCACGACCTCGGCGGCGTTCTTGCCGGCGATCTCCGCGTGGAAGATGTCAGGGTACTGCGTGGCCGAGTGGTTGCCCCAGATGGTGAGGCGCTTGATGTCGGAGACCGTCGCGCCGGTCCTCTTCGCGAGCTGCGAGAGCGCACGGTTGTGGTCCAGGCGGGTCATCGCGGTGAAGCGCTCGGCCGGTACGTCCGGGGCCGCGGCCTGCGCGATGAGCGCGTTGGTGTTGGCCGGGTTGCCGACGACGAGGACCTTGATGTCGTCCGCGGCGTTGTCGTTGATGGCCTTGCCCTGCGGCTTGAAGATGCCACCGTTGGCGGACAGCAGGTCGCCGCGCTCCATGCCCTTGGTACGGGGGCGGGCGCCGACGAGGAGCGCCACGTTCGCGCCGTCGAAGCCGACGTTCGGGTCGTCGGTGATCTCGATGCCGCGGAGCAGCGGGAAGGCGCAGTCGTCGAGCTCCATCGCGGTGCCCTCAGCGGCCTTCAGGCCCTGCGGGATTTCGAGGAGACGCAGCTTGACCGGCACATCCGCGCCGAGCAGGTGGCCGGATGCGATGCGGAAAAGCAGCGCGTAACCGATCTGGCCGGCCGCGCCGGTGACGGTGACATTCACGGGAGTGCGGGTCATGGCGATCTCCGTAAGACAGCTGGCGGTTGGGGGTCCCTGCCCCTGGTGCGGGACATCTCCGTACATCGCGCGAATCTTGACGTGAAGAGATATCCAGCGGTCAGGCTATCCGACCCCGGCAGTGCCGGTCCCCCGGCCCCGTGTGGTGCCGCGCACATACCCCCGAAAGCGGGCGGCCGTCCGCGCCAGAGGGGGGAGCGCGGACGGCCTGCACAGGGGGCTGTGCACCCGTGGGGGGATACCGTGCGCCTTCCCCGTAATGGCGCGGGCATTCCCCCTTACTGCACCTGCTTCACCAACTTCTGTTCGTCGGTCACTCCTGCGTGGTGGTGCAGCCCTTCACGCCGGTCGTCAGGGTGGCGCAGGCCTTCGCGTCAGCGGCCTTGGTGACGGCGACCATCGGTGTGTACGCGTCCTTGTCCGCGTCGACCGTGCCGTTCTGGCCCTTCTCACCGGCCTCGGAGGCCGACGTGACCTGCACCTTGTCGCCGGGTGTGGCCTGGGTGATACGTGCCCACGCCGCCCCGCATGTCTTGCTGTACCGGACCTCGACGAGGGCGGTGCCCACGGTCACGCTGGACGCCGTCCTGGCGAACTCGCCGCCGCAGCCCATGTTCTCCGGGTCCTCGCCCGTGCAGTCGTCGCCACTGCACTTGACGCCGAGCGGCAGCTCGGGCGCCGAAGTGGTCGGGCTGGGCGTGGGCTTGGTGTTCGCGACGGGGTCCTTGTCCTTGCCGCCGAGGTCGGTCAGCAGCGCGGCCGCGGCTATGACCAGGAGCGCGCCGACGACGCCCGCGAGGAACATCGTCACCTTCCTGCGCCTGCGACGGCCGTCCGGCGAGCCGGAGCCGCCGCCGAAACCGCCGGGAGGCGACTGCGGCGGTACCCCGGATCCGGGCGGCGCGGTGACCGGCACACGGCCACCCGTGCCCGTACCCACGGAGCCGAGGCCCGCACTGCCGAAGGAGCTCGCACCGGTTCCGACGCCCGCGGCAGCCGGTCCGGGGGCGGAGTCCGTGGCGGTGCGCCGTGCGGTCCTGCCGCCCTTGACGGGCGCGGGACTCTGGCCGAACTCACCCAGCGCGGCGCGTGCCTGGGAGATCCGTATGGCTTCCATCGTCATGTCGTGGCGCATCTCGGAACGGCTCCAGGCGCGCTCCGCGAGCTCCCACATCGTGGTCAGGTGGCCCGAGTTCGTACCGGTCACCTCGGCCAGGGCCACAACCGCGCCCTTCGGCGCGAGCAGCCGGCCGTTCAGATAGCGCTCCCAGGACGTCTTGCTGTACCCGGTCCGGTCCGCCACCGCCGCGATGCTGAGACCGCTCCGGTCGACGAGCCGACGCAACTGGCTCGCGAATTCCCTGACCTGTGGGTCGAGTTCCTCCGGTAGAGCTTTCCAACGAGGCATTGCTTCCCCCCTTGTCCCCCCATATGTGCCTGATGTGCCCCGTGCTCTCGTGCTCCCCCTGCCCCGCCCTCCGCAGTCCGCGTCGTTCCGGAACTCCGGACTACTCAGAACTACTCAGAGGGATGCGCAAAGCCAGGATGTCAGTTCCTCGGGTGGGAGCGCACGGGAGCATTCAGGACTCCGGCGAGCCCCCTTGCACGCCCCCGGTCCCGAATTCCCTGGACAGTGTCCCATCTGCCGCCTCCCGGATCCGCCCGTAACCCCCCTGTTGCGCGGTGTTCGCGCGGTGCCGGAATGGTCACCTCCGTGCTACAGGGCGTAACCAGCCCTTGATCGCTTTTGGCGCGTCCATGACGCTTAAGCAAGTGACGGCGCCCGTCCTCCTCGGGGGAGAGGACGGGCGCCGTCGTGTTCGCTCATCAGACGGATCAGGCGGATCAGGCCCCGGAGCCGTAGTCGGCGGCCGCCATCTTCTTCTGCAGGTTCTCGTCGAGCGCGTCGAGGAACTTCTCGGTCGTCAGCCACGGCTGGTCCTTGGAGACGAGCAGCGCCAGGTCCTTCGTCATCTGGCCGCCCTCGACGGTCTCGGCACAGACCTGCTCCAGCGTCTGCGCGAACCTCGTGACCTCGGGGGTGCCGTCCAGCTTGCCGCGATGGGCCAGAGCGCGGGTCCAGGCGAAGATCGACGCGATCGGGTTGGTCGACGTCGCCTTGCCCGCCTGGTGCTGACGGTAGTGACGGGTGACGGTCCCGTGCGCGGCCTCGGCCTCGATGGTCCTGCCGTCGGGGGACATGAGGACCGAGGTCATCAGGCCGAGTGAGCCGAACCCCTGGGCGACGATGTCTGACTGGACGTCACCGTCGTAGTTCTTGCACGCCCAGACGTAGCCGCCCTCCCACTTCATGACCGCGGCGACCATGTCGTCGATGAGGCGGTGCTCGTAGGTGAGCCCCTTCGCGTCGAACCGGTCCTTGAACTCGGCGTCGAAGACCTCCTGGAAGAGGTCCTTGAAGCGACCGTCGTACTTCTTGAGGATCGTGTTCTTCGTGGACATGTAGACCGGGAAGTTCCGGC
Source organism: Streptomyces spiramyceticus (assembly GCF_028807635.1). NCBI lineage: Bacteria > Bacillati > Actinomycetota > Actinomycetes > Kitasatosporales > Streptomycetaceae > Streptomyces > Streptomyces spiramyceticus. The sequence continues at coordinate 4,015,305 of NZ_JARBAX010000001.1, read as the reverse complement.
TCAGGCCGTACGCGAACGAGGCGCGCGCGAAGTCGCGGATCGACGCGTCCAGGTTGTACATGGACAGCGCGACACCGGCGCCCGGGAACTCGTACACCTCCAGCTCGATCGGCTCCGAGCCGTCCTTCGGGGTGAAGGTCATGGTGAGGGTGCCCTCGCCGGGGACCTTCAGGTCGGTCGCGCGGTACTGGTCGCCGAAGGTGTGACGGCCGACGACGATCGGCTTGGTCCAGCCGGGGACGAGCCTCGGCACGTTCTCCATGATGATCGGCTCACGGAAGATCACGCCGCCGAGGATGTCGCGGATCGTGCCGTTCGGCGAGCGGTGCATCGCCTTGAGCTTGAACTCGGCGACCCGGGCCTCGTCCGGCGTGATCGTCGCGCATTTGACGCCGACGCCGTGCTCCTTGATGGCGTTGGCGGCATCGACGGTCACCTGGTCGTTGGTGGCGTCGCGGTGCTCGATGCCCAGGTCGAAGTACTTCAGCTCGACGTCGAGGTACGGAAGGATCAGCTTGTCCTTGATGAAGGACCAGATGATGCGGGTCATCTCGTCGCCGTCGAGCTCGACGACGGGGTTGACTACCTTGATCTTGGCCATGAGGCGGAACATCCCTCTCACGCTTCGGCTGGGTCGGCGAGGCCGGATGACAGCGGTCCGAGCGTACGGGACAGACCTCTAGCGCACGGTGAAGCGGACCGCCGACTCCAGGAACGGGATTTCCAGCCACGGTTGGGGCTGCGCCATCAGTGCGAGCAGCACGATGACGATGCCCAGCAGTCCGTACGTCGCCATGTCGGTGAAGCGCGAACGCACCGCCAGCATGCCCACCGACGGGATCAGCCGGCGCAGCACGGCGCCGCCGATCAGGGCCAGACCGATCAGCAGCGTGCCGAGCCGGAAGCCGATGCCGAAGGCGTTGACGCCCACGAGCAGCAGCCCGAGCGCCACCGCCCCCAGGACGGTCAGGAACGGCCACTGCCGGACCGGCGCGGCAGCGCCCCCGGGCGCGGCGCGACCGCCGCCCTCGGGGCGTGCGGTGTCGCGGGTGAAGAGCGGAAAGCGCCGCGAGGCGGCACGGACGGGCGCGGCGGTCGCTGCGGGCACGGGAGCCGTGCCACGTTCGCGGCCGGAGCCTTCGGGCCCGGGGCCGTCGGACTCGGAAGCCGCAGAGCCGTCAGGCTCGGAAGCCGTACGGCGATCCTGGCCGAAGCCCTCAGCCTCGGCACCGTCGGACTCGGCGGCCGCACGGCCGTCGGACCGGGGGCCGTCCGGCCCGTGGGCCGCAGAACCCGCAAGCCCCGCGTCCCCGCCCCGAGGCAGGTCGTCCTCAAGCGCGGCGCCCTCAGGGGCGCCCGGCCCGGGGGCGGGCCGCTGCGGTTCGGGGGCCGCCGCAGGGGCGGCGACGGCGCCGGCTGGGGGTCCCCCCGCTCGAGCGGAGCCGAGAGTGGGGGAGGCCGTGTCCTCCGGGCCTGCGTCCTGCACCGCGTCGGCGGCGCCCCGGCGGGCGGTCGCCGAGTCGTCCGGACTGCTCGTACTGGCACCCATGGGAGGCGCTTCCTTCCCGCTCAGCTCGCGGCAGCTTCGGCGTCGGCAGCGGCTCGCTCAGCCGCCTCCACCACGTTGACCAGCAGCTGGGCGCGCGTCATCGGGCCGACACCGCCCGGGTTCGGGGCGACCCAGCCGGCCACCTCGGTGACGCCCGGGTGGACATCGCCGACGATCTTGCCGTCCTCGTCGCGGCTGACGCCGACGTCGAGCACGGCCGCGCCCGGCTTGACGTCCTCGGGCTTGATCAAGTGCGGCACACCCGCCGCGGCGATGATGATGTCCGCCTGCTTGAGGTGCGCGGCCAGGTCGCGCGTACCGGTGTGGCACTGCGTCACGGTCGCGTTCTCGGACTTGCGGGTCAGGACCAGCGGCATGGGTCGGCCGATGGTGATGCCGCGGCCTACGACCACGACGTTCGCACCGTTGATCTCCACGCCGTGGTGACGGAGCAGCTGGACGATGCCGTACGGCGTGCAGGGCAGCGGGCCCGGCTCGCCGATCACGAGCTTGCCGAGGCTCATCGGGTGCAGGCCGTCGGCGTCCTTGGCCGGGTCCATGAGGGCCAGGACGCGGTTGGTGTCGATGCCCTTGGGGAGGGGGAGCTGGACGATGTAACCCGTGCATTCCGGGTTCTCGTTGAGCTCCCGTACAACCGCCTCGATCTCCTCCTGGGAGGCGGTCGCGGGCAGTTCGCGCTGAATCGACGCGATGCCGACCTGGGCGCAGTCGCGGTGCTTGCCCGCGACATACCACTTGCTGCCCGGGTCGTCGCCGACCAGCAGAGTGCCCAGCCCGGGGACGATGCCCTTGGCCAGGAGGTCCGCCACGCGGGCGGTCAGGTCGGACTTGATCGCGGCTGCGGTGGCCTTGCCATCGAGAATCTGGGCGGTCATGCCGCCCATCCTCGCGGATGGACCCGCTCTGGTTCCAATCCGGCCTACGAGACCGGCCCCGCGAGCGCCTGCGAGGTTGCACTTGCACAACACATACGGATACCGACTGGACAAATTAACGACACAGCTACGACGATGATCGGCGCAGTGCCGCGGGCAGCGGCGGGGGGCAGACGGCTTGTCATGGTGCAGTTCCTTCCGCGCCGGCCGCGTCGTCCCCAGCACTTCCAACGGAGGAAACCCGCCATGAGCTTCGGCGACCCGAACAACCCGTACGCCCAGGGCCAGCAGCCCCAGCAGGGCCAGCCCGGCTACGGCTACCCGCAGCAGGCCCCGCAGGGCGTACCGCCGCAGGGCCAGCCCGGCTACGGCTACCCGCAGGCGCCCCCGGTCCAGCAGGCTTACGCAGGCGGCGGCTACCCCGGCGTCCCGCAGGAGATGCCGGGTGGCGTGAAGGCCGCCCGCGTCATGCTGTACGTCATCGCGGGCTTCCAGGTCCTCGGCGCGATCCTCTGCGGTCTCTCCGCGGCCACCATCGGCGCTGCGCAGGACGACCCGGCCCTCAAGGACGAGGTCCAGTTCCAGCAGCTGGCCGACTACTCGACCGGTGGCCTGTGGGCCGCCACCATCGTGATCCTGCTGTGGGGCGCGCTCGCGATCTTCCTCGCCGTGAAGTTCGGCAGCGGCGGCAACGGCATCCGCATCACCGCGCTGGTGTTCGGCATCATCACCGCGATCCTCGGCATCTACCCGTTCGTCCTGGTCGGCCTGGTGCACACGGTTCTCGCGATCCTGATCGCCGTGTTCGTCGGCAAGCAGGACGGCGGCGCCTGGTTCAACCGCCCGCGCTTCTGACAACAGCACTGACGGTACCGAAGGCCGCAATTCCTAGGGGAATTGCGGCCTTCGGCCTTTCTCCGGCCGCCCTTTTCTCCCTAGGCTGTCTGGCTGGTCCATCGGGGGAAGGAACCAGAGATGCACAGCATCATTGTGGTGCCCGCACACAGCGCGGGACCGCGAGACCAGGTCCGGCTCGAACCGGGCGAGACCCTGCTCTTCGGACGCTCTTCCGGCCCGCCCGTCGGCGGCCAGCGCGCGGACGGAGCCGACGGGGTCAACGGGGGCGGCGGAGTCAGCGGCGTCAAGTGGCTCTCCATCGCGCACGACGGAGTCTCCCGTTCGGCCGGGGAGATCACGGCGAACGGCGCCTACTGGGTACTCAGCAACCTCAGCGCCCGCCAGACGTACGTCGTCGAGAACCCGGAGGGGGCCGGCGAGCACATCAAGGTGGCGCCGGGCCGACTCGACGCACCCGTGCCGTTCGAGTTCTCGCGGGTGGTACTGCCCGCCGCCGGGGACCTGCTCAGCTTCGAGGTGTGGGCGCCCCGGCACGATTACGTGAGCGGGCCGCGCGAACGGGCGGGAGCGACGGAAGGAGCAGCCACCACACCGGCGTTCGCGCTCGACCGCTCCAAGCGCTACTTCGCCGTACTGACCGCACTGTGCGAGCCGCGGCTGCGCGGCGAGCCGCACGCGCCGCTGCCGACGATGGGGCAGGTCGTCGAGCGGCTGCGGCCCGGCTGGCCGTCGGCCAACCGGGCCGCTGTGCAGTGGAACATCGACTACCTGGCGGTGAAGCTGCGGCTCAAGCCCGCCCCGGACACAGGTGACTGCGGGCCCCGCCTGAACGGCAAGAAGGAGTCGCTGGTCTCGCTCGCGCTGCGCTTCGACCTCGTACGGGAGACCGATCTGCGCGGCCTCCCGTCCCTCGGGCAGGCCGCGAAGGTGCAGCCGTGACCGGCCGGCCGCCGCACTCCACCGTCGCCGTCGCCGTACCCAAGGGCTACCGGGTCGGGCGCTGGGAGGTCGGCGAGCACCTCGCGTCCGGGGCCTTCGCCGGCGTCTACGCGGCCCGGCGCGTCGCGGGGCCCGCGGGGCCGGGGCAGGCCGCCGGACTGCCCCGGCGGGCCGCGCTGAAGTTCCTGCCGACCGGGACCCGTACGCCCCGGCAGCTGCGCCACTTGCAGGAGCTCGCCGAGCGCGAGCTGGCGTTGCACCGCAGGCTCCGCCATCCCCGGCTGATCCGGATGTACGAGGCGCTGACGGTGGACGACGCCGCGCAGCCCGGACTCGACGGCGCCACCGTGCTCGTACTCGAACGGGCCGAGACGTCGCTGGACGAGCTGCTGGCCCGGTCGCCCCGCCCGCCGACGGGCCCCGCGCTGCTCGCCCAGATCTGCGAGGGCCTGCACCAGCTCCACCACGCGGGCTGGGTCCACGGTGATCTCAAAACAGCCAACGTCCTGCTCATGGCGGATGGTTCCGCACGCCTGGGTGATTTCAACATGGCGGCCGAGATGGACGGTACGCACGCCTACACAGCGGCCTTCGCGACACCCGACTACACACCGCCGGAGCTGCTCTGGGCCGAGATGGGCGAGCACGGCCAGCAGATCCGCCCCACCGCCGACATCTGGGCCTTCGGCGTCCTCGCACACTTCGTGCTCACCGGTACGCCACCGTTGCCGGGCGGCACGCCGGCGGCTCGCAGGGACGCGGCGGTCCGCTATGCGCGCGGCGCCGACGATCTGCGGCTCTCCGCCGAACTGCCCGCCGAGTGGCGGCAGATCGTCACCGACTGCCTCGCCCGTACGCACGAGGAGCGGGCCGGGCAGGACACGGCCTCGCTGCTGCGCCGGGTGGAAGAGGCGGCGGGTGCGGCGCGTTCGGCGAAACTGCCCCGGCTGGGTTCCCGTTCCCGTTCCCGTTTCCGTTTCCGTTTCCGTAGAGGCAGGGGACTGCGCCCGGCGTACATGGCAGCGATCGCGGCGACAGGGGCGGCGGCGCTCACTGTCGCGCTGACGACCGCGCTGCGGGAGGAGCCTGTGACGTACGGGTACCACCGCTGCGAGGCGGGTTCCGTGTGCTTCTTCAGCGAGCGCAACGGCAACGGGCTCATGTGCAGTTGGCGCGGCAACGACAAGGACTGGCGTTCGGGTCGCGAGACGTGCGAGTGGAGCCGCACCCGGAATGTGCGGTCGGTCTTCAACAACGACCAGGAGTCGAGGAAGACCCACGATCTCGCGTTCTACTGGGAGCGCGACTGGAAGCCCAAGGCGTACGGCGACGACCGGGCGGTCAAGGGCGACGCGCGGATCGGCTGCTCCACGGTGAACACGCAGGGCAATCTGACGGGCGAGTACGCGCCGCTGTCGCATCGCTGGATCACGCACTGCTGACACGCCGCGGTGCGGACGGGCCCTGCCGGACGCCGGCGTCCGGCAGGGCCCGTCACAGGCTTCAGCCGCGGGCTGCCGGCCGGGTCAGCCCAGGGTCACCCTGGCGTCGGCTCCGCGCTTCCAGCCGGTCTTGAAGTTGTTGTAGCCGGTGCCGCAGTCACGCTCGGTCTGCTTGTACGAGCCGATCCTGATGGTGGCGTAGACGCAGCGGCCGTTGCCGGGCCTCGTGTCGTCCACCCGGCCGTTGACCTTGGAGTAGTACCTGCCGTTGACCTTCGTCCGGCACTCCTTGTAGACGAGCTTGCCCTGACTGGTCCTGATCGTGCGCCACGAGCTGCACACGGCCCGCGCCGCCGAATCCTGCGACGCGACAGCCACCTGCCCCGACGTGGCGGCGGACGCCGGCGACGACATTGCGAGGGTTCCCACCGTGGCCGCGGACGCGATCAGAAGCGCGGCGGCCTTCCCCTGGAACTTGTGCACTTTGGTTCCTCTCGTCACGGCCCTCGGTACCCCCCGTGGACACCGAAACTTCGCCGTGAGAAGAGCGAACCACCGGTGGTGCCTCTCCCGGCACCTGTGAAGTCAGAGGTTGCGCGCACGACAGGAAGGCCGCGCCCCCGAAAGGGGACGCGGCCTTCCCTTGCAGCGCGTGCGAATCAGTGGAAGAAGTGGCGCGTGCCGGTGAAGTACATCGTCGCGCCCGCCTTCTTCGCGGCCTCGACGACCAGCTCGTCACGGACCGAACCGCCCGGCTGCACCACGGCCTTGACCCCGGCGTTCAGCAGGACTTCGAGCCCGTCCGGGAACGGGAAGAACGCGTCGGAAGCCGCGTACGAACCCTGCGCCCGCTCCTCCCCCGCCCGCTCCACCGCGAGCTTCGCGGAGTCGACACGGTTGACCTGCCCCATGCCGACGCCGACGGAGGCACCGTCCTTGGCGAGCAGGATCGCGTTGGACTTCACGGCGCGGCAGGCACGCCAGGCGAAGGCCAGCTCGGCGAGGTCGCCCTCGGACAGCGCCTCGCCGGCCGCGAGCGTCCAGCTCGACGGGTCGTCGCCCTCGGCCTGGAGGCGGTCGGTGACCTGAAGCAGCGCGCCGCCGTCGATCGCCTTAAAGTCCATATAGCTGTCGCGGGCGACCACGTCGGACGGGGCGTCGGGGCAGACGAGCACGCGGATGTTCTTCTTGCGGGCGAGCACCTCGACCGCGCCGTCCTCGTAGCCGGGCGCGACGACGACCTCGGTGAAGATCTCGGCGACCTGCTCGGCCATCGCCACGGAGACCGGCCGGTTGACGGCGATCACGCCGCCGAAGGCGGACAGCGGGTCGCATGCGTGCGCCTTGCGGTGCGCCTCGGCCACGTCCTGACCGACCGCGATGCCGCACGGGTTGGCGTGCTTGATGATCGCGACACAGGGCTCGGCCTGGTCGTACGCGGCACGCCGCGCGGCCTCCGTGTCGGTGAAGTTGTTGTACGACATCTCCTTGCCGTGCAGCTGCGCGGCTTCGGCGAGGCCGCCCGTACCGGACGCGTAGAGCGCGGCGGGCTGGTGCGGGTTCTCGCCGTAACGGAGGACGTTCTTGCGCTCGTACGTCGCACCGAGGAAGTCCGGGAAGCCGCTGTCGTCCGCCGCCGCGTAGTCGGCGGCGAACCAGGACGCGACAGCGACGTCGTACGCCGCCGTGTGCTGGAAGGCCTCCGCCGCGAGGCGCTTGCGCGTCGTCAGGTCGAAACCGCCGCCCTTGGCGGCTTCGAGCACGTCGGCGTACCGCTCGGGGCTGGTGACGACCGCGACGGACGGGTGGTTCTTGGCGGCGGCGCGCACCATCGACGGGCCGCCGATGTCGATCTGCTCGACGCACTCGTCGGGAGTCGCGCCGGAGGCGACGGTCTCCTTGAACGGGTAGAGGTTGACGACGACGAGGTCGAAGGGCTCGACGCCGAGCTCGTCCAGCTGCGCGCGGTGCGCGTCGAGCCGCAGGTCGGCGAGGATGCCGGCGTGCACGCGCGGGTGCAGCGTCTTGACGCGGCCGTCCAGGCACTCGGGGAAGCCGGTGAGCTCCTCGACCTTGGTGACGGGCACACCGGCCGCGGCGATCTTCCCGGCCGTGGAGCCGGTGGAGACCAGGGTCACCCCGGCCTCGTGCAGACCTCGGGCCAGCTCCTCAAGACCCGTCTTGTCGTAGACGCTGACCAACGCGCGGCGGATGGGCCGCTTCGTACCTTCGGCGGTCACTTGACAACTACCTTTCGTCCCTCAATGTGAAAGCCGTTACGGGCCATGCGCCCCACGACATCGACGAGCAGCCGTCGCTCGACTTCCTTGATGCGCTCGTGAAGAGCGGCTTCGTCGTCCTCGTCCCGCACCTCGACCACGCCCTGCGCGATGATCGGGCCGGTGTCGACACCGTCGTCGACGAAGTGGACGGTGCACCCGGTGACCTTCGCGCCGTACGCGAGAGCGTCGCGTACGCCGTGGGCTCCGGGAAAGCTGGGCAGCAGGGCGGGGTGGGTGTTCACGAACCGCCCGCCGAAGCGCGCGAGGAATTCCTTCCCCACGATTTTCATGAAGCCCGCGGAGACGACCAGATCGGGCTCGTACGCCGCTGTGGCCTCGGCCAGCGCCAGGTCCCACTCCTCGCGGGTGGGGTAGTCCCTGACGCGGCAGACGAAGGTCGGCAGCCCGGCGCGTTCGGCACGCTCCAGACCCGCGCTTCCGTCCCGGTCGGCGCCTACGGCCACGATCTGCGCGCCGTAGGCGGCGGGGTCGTCGCCGATGGCGTCGAGGAGGGCCTGAAGGTTCGTACCCGAACCGGAGACCAGGACGACAAGGCGGGCCGGTGTGCGGGCGGACGGCGGGAAGGGCGGGGACGGCGGGGAGGCCACGGCGGGGCTCTTTCTCGCGGGTGGTGCGGTTTGTGTGGTCGTACGAACGAATCACGCCCCCCGATACGGGGAACTCTACGAAGACGCCGACCGTCGGCAACGATACCGGCACACCGAGCGGCCCCCACGGGACGGGTGCACGGCCGGGAGGTAGCGTCAGGGGACAGGTTCCGTTTATGGACGGAAACATTCCGTCTCCGGACGGGAACAGACGACACAAGACCCTCTGTGCACGGGGTCTGAGGGGAAGACGTTCACCAGATGACGGACCGACGCCGCCGCGCGGCTCTCCGCAGGCCGCTGTCCGAGTCGTATGCGGGACAGGGCGGTTCTCAGTGGCTGCTGCGGGAACGCCAGTCCTCGTCGACCCCGCCCTCGTCGCCGCAGGGTGACGACAATCCGTTCGCGCCGCCGCCCGAGGGCAGGCCGGACCAGCCGTGGCAGCCGCGCAAGCCGTCCAACGACGAGCCTGGCAGCAAGAACCCTGAAGGCTCCACCGGCTCCTCGCCGGAGGAACGGCCGAACGGGGGCAGCCAGTGGAGCCCGCGCCAGCCGGGGCGCCAGAGCGGCGGTTTCGGCGGGCCCGGCGGACGCCAGGGGGGCCCCGAAGGACCGAGCGGCAACGGCGGCACAGGCATGCGCTGGGATCCGACGGACCCCATGCAGCGGCGGGCCCGTTACGCCCTGCTCTCCGGCATGTGGGCCTTCTTCTTCGCCCTCTTCGACCTGCCCGAGGTGGCACTGCTGCTCGGGACGCTCGCGCTCTACTGGGGCATCAGCTCACTGCGCGCGAAGCCGCGCGATCGCCAGGAGGCGGCTGCCGGCCAGTCTCCGGCGGAGCCCCAGGCGGGTGCCGGCACCAGCAACAGGCCGCAGACGACGGCGGCGGTGAGTGGCCTGGTGACGGCGGTGCTGGCGCTGGCGATCGTGGCGACGACCTTCACTGTGCAGCTCGTCTACCGCGACTACTACACGTGCGTGGAGGACTCCCTCACCCAAACCGCACAGGTGGCCTGCAATGACCTGCTGCCAGAGTCTCTGCGCCCGATCTTCGGCGTGAAGGAGTAGCCGCTCAGCGCTCCCCGGCGACGCCCGGGCCCGGGGAGGGCAGGTGCCCACTGTCCCGGCCACCGGGACGGGCCTCACGACCACCAGGGCGACACCAGGCCGAGGACCTGCCGGAAGCACGGGAAGCGACCTCGGCCTGCTGGGCGCCACCCACCCCCGGCCCTCCGGCCCCGGGCGGCTGAGCAGTGGCCCCAGGATCACCGGCACCCGCGCCTGCGGTACCCCGGCGCCACCACGGGGACGATTCGCCGGGCGCAACAGCGGCTTCAGGGGCACCCGCACCACGGGAGCCCCCTCCCGCGCGCACCCCAGCAGCGGCCCCGCCGACACCCGCGCCCTTCGGCTCGGCAGGAGCAGGGATGGTCGTGTCGCCGACCTGTACGGAGGCCCTTGCCCCACGTCGCCGAGCAGGGGGCTCACCGCCACCGACAACCGCACCCGCCGTACCCCGGCCTACGCACCACCACGGGGACGATTCGCCGGCCGCCGCGGCGGACTCCTTGAGACCAGCACGAACCGACCCACTGCCCACGGGCTCGACACCGCCAACACCCGCACGGCCCCCACCCCGCCCCGCCACCGACCCCTCAGGAGCGGGGGCAGCTGCCTTGCCGGCCTGCACGGAGACCCTCCGGCCTCTGCGCCACCACGGCGTCGACTCGACCAGAGCGCCCGTATCCGCCGACGTCCCAGTCCTTCGCCGCTGCGGCGTCCCCTCCGTAGAGGGCCCGGCCTTCGGCACGGCTGCCCGGCTCCCCCTCCGCCACCACGGCGTCCTCTCGCCCTCCCCTGCCTTCTCCGCCCGCGCACCCCGCCGCCCCCACCATGACTGCGGCGCACGTTCGCGCAGCCGCCAGGCGCGCAGGGTCAGTGCGCCCGGGACTCCGAGTGCGACCGTCCACACCAGCGCCGCAGCGCCCGTACGCCACCACACGGGCCCGAACTGCGTCAGGTCCCCCACGCCCAGCGGCCCGCCGGCCAGCGCCGCGAGTGCCGCGGCGGCGACCCCGCAGCCGACGCCCGCCAGCGCCGCCGTGAGCGCCGTGTCCCGCCAGCCCCACGCTTCCTCGCGCAGGGCGTACGGAGGCGCCGCCGTAGCCACCGTGAACCACGCGACCGCGCCCGCCGCGCCGAGCGGCACCGCGAGCGAGGCCCAGGCCACGGGTGACGCCACCCCCTCGCCCGGGAGTGCCGCGAGCAGCGGGAAGTGCGGCTGCGCAGGGGTGCCCGCCACGACCAGCGGCGTCGCCGTGGCACCCGTACCGAGGGCGAAGCCGGGCCCGAGACCGTACGCGGCGCCCCACACAGCGGCGTTCGGCACCAGAGCCACAACCAGCAGCATCAACGCGAGCCGGCCCGACCAAGCCCCCGCGAGCTGCAGAAACGCGCCCTGTGCCGACCTCGTGTGCCACACCAGCGAGGCCACCAATAGCAGCGCGCCACCGCCCACCAGCGCCACAACCCCGGCGCCCCCGGCCAGAACCGCAGCCCTGGTCCGGGAGCGCGCAAGGGCCTCCCGCACGCGCTGCGGCACCCAGCGCGGCAGGGGGCCGCGCGGACGCCCACAGGCCGTCCACACCCCAGCGGCTGCGGCCGTCGCCGCAACAAGAGGCAGATGGAGCGCGGCGCTGAGCGGCGCGGCGGGCAGCGGCCCGCCCGACGCGTAGAGCAACGCGCCCGCACCGACCACCAGGTACCCGCTCGTCACGCCCCAGAAGGCAACGCCCGCCGACGGCTTCGCACGCCCCTCCTCCGGCTCCAGCGCATCCCGGGCGGCCCGGTGCGCCAGCCACACCGGCAGCACGAAAAGCATCATCGGGGTCAGCCCGACCGGCGCGGGGGCACCGGAGAGCGTGTCGTACCGGACGAGTTCCGTGCCGTGGGCGAGCAGCCACAGCCCGGCGGCGACGTGCAGTGCAGCGCCGGGCCCGCTGTCGGGGTACGGCGAGCTGATCCACAGCACCATCACCACCGCGGCCAGCGAGCCCAGCCCGAGCCCCGCCGCGATGGCCCCCCGTACAAAACAGGCGGCCTGCGCCGAAGGGCGGCTGTGCACGGACGGCAACAGAGGGCCAGTCACTTGAGTCACGCGGCCATGCTGCCAACGACACGCGCTTATTCCGCGTAACAGGCGAATGACTGCCGTGTCGCCCAATATACGTTTATGTACTTTTTCGCTTGGTACAGCGCCGCGGGGAGCCCTTCATGACACAGAGCGCCCACACCCCCTCGGCCGCCCCCCTCCCCTCTCCCAAGGAGCGGCGCAGGCTGCGCCAAGCGAAAGCAATGTCCCTGGAGCAGCTCGCAGCCGCCCTGGGTGTGAGGCGCGAGACGCTCCGTTCGTGGGAGTCGGGCCGCACGAGTCCGAAGGGCCGCAAACGCGCGGCGTACGCGAAACTCCTGTCCACCATCAGCGCGGAGAGGGAGAAAAAGCCCGACGCCGTTGCGGACACGGAGCCGCCGGGAGGGGACGTGCAGGGGCACTCCCCGCAGGGTGTCGAACACAGTTTGGGCGGCGTACAAACACACCCCCCCGCCCGTTCGGCACCCGAGGAGACGCCCCAGCGCGGCACCGCCCCCGAAGCCACCGCACCCACGCCCACCACACCCACACAAGACGAACCGCCCCCGGACACGACGCAAACCGCCACGCCCTCAGACGCAACGCCACCGGAAACGGCACCGCCCCCGGACGCCCCGCCCCAGGACACCGCACCGGCCCCGGACGCCCCGACGCCAGAAACCGCCACGCCCCCCGACGCCACGCCCCAGGACACCGCACCACACCCCGACGCGACGCCCCAGGACGCACCGACCCCGGACGCGGACGCCACTCCCCTCGCGCCTGAACCCGACGCCACACCAACAGACACCGCACCACACCCCGACACCACACCCCAAGACACTGCACCGACCCCAGACGCCACTCCCCTCGCGCCCGCCCCCGACCTCACGCCCCCGCCCCGCACCGCCGCCGAAGCCTTCGACGCCCTGTACGTCCGCTCCGCCCCGGCCCTCCTGCGCCAGGCCTACCTCCTGACCGGACGCCGCCGCCTGGCGCAGGAGTCCGTCGAGTACGCCTTCCACCTCGCCTGGCAGCGCTGGCCCGAGGTGGCGACGGACCGGGACCCCGCAGGCTGGGCGCGCGCAGCGGCGTACGAGTACGCGATGGCCCCCTGGCACCGGCTGCGCCGCGCCCACAAGCACCCCGACCGGCCCCCCACCGACCCCGCCACCCGGGCGCTGCTCGACGCCCTGCTGCGCCTGCGCCCCACGCACCGCCGCGCGCTGCTCCTGTACGACGGACTGGGCCTGGACCTCCCCGATACGGCGGCCGAGACCGAGGCCAGCACCCCCGCGGCCGCGAGCCGCCTCCTCAACGCACGCGCGGCGCTGATCGAACGGCTGCCGGAACTCGCAGAGGCGGCGACACCCGCCGAACTGTCCGCGCTGCTCCAGCAACGCCTGCACGCCCTCGACCAAGCCGTCCCAAAGATCGGGCTGGTACCCGCCCGCGCCGTACGGACAGGCAGCGAGCGCAAGACGAGCTTCTGGACAAGAGCGGCCCTCGCGTTCACTGCACTGATCGTCGGAGCGACGGCGTTCACGGTGGTCAACGCCCCCACGCGGTACGAGCCTCCGCCCTCCCCGGGCAAACCGATCATCGGCGTCCCGGTCAGGGGCGGCCCGCAGAACCTGTCACCGGAGGACAAGGAACTGCGCGACAAACTCCGCGCGGAACCCATGAACGGCCCGCACCGCCTGGCACCGGAAGCCCAGTGAACGCGGGCGGGCCCGTACCCCACAAGGGAGGTACGGGCCCGCACAGTCAGCGCAAAGCTGGACAGTCACCGCAAAGCGGTATCAACCAGCGTCAGCCGGCAAAGCAGCACACCGGATGTCAGCCGGCAAGAATCGCACGCGCCAGCTTGGCCGTCTCGGTCGGCGTCTTGCCGACCTTGACGCCCGCGGCCTCAAGGGCCTCCTTCTTGGCCTGTGCGGTGCCAGAAGAACCGGAAACGATCGCACCGGCGTGACCCATGGTCTTGCCCTCCGGCGCGGTGAAGCCCGCGACGTAGCCGACGACCGGCTTGGTCACGTTCTTCGCGATGTAGTCGGCCGCACGCTCCTCCGCGTCGCCACCGATCTCACCGATCATGACGATCAGGTCGGTGTCGGGGTCGGCCTCGAACGCAGCGAGGGCGTCGATGTGCGTCGTACCGATGACCGGGTCGCCACCGATGCCGACGGCGGACGAGAAGCCGAGGTCACGGAGCTCGTACATCATCTGGTAGGTCAGCGTGCCGGACTTGGACACGAGACCGATGCGGCCGGGCTTGGTGATGTCGCCCGGGATGATGCCGGCGTTGGACTGGCCCGGGGTGATGAGACCGGGGCAGTTCGGGCCGATGATCCGCGTCTTGTTGCCCTTGCTGGAGGCGTACGACCAGAACGCGGCGGAGTCGTGCACCGCGATGCCCTCGGTGATGACGACGGCGAGACCGATCTCGGCGTCGATCGCCTCGACGACCGCGGCCTTGGCGAACGCCGGCGGCACGAAGAGAACCGACACATCGGCGCCGGTCTTCTCCATCGCTTCCTTGACGGAGCCGAAGACCGGAACCTCGGTGCCGTCGAAGTCGACGGTCGTGCCGGCCTTGCGCGGGTTCACGCCGCCGACGATGTTGGTGCCGTCAGCCAGCATGAGCTTGGTGTGCTTCATGCCCGTGGCACCGGTCATCCCCTGGACGATGACCTTGCTGTCCTTGGTGAGGAAGATAGCCATGGTTGTGGTGTCCCTCGTCCCTTACTTCGCAGCCGCGGCGAGCTCGGCGGCCTTGTCGGCCGCGCCGTCCATGGTGTCCACGCGCTGCACGAGCGGGTGGTTGGCGTCGGAGAGGATCTTGCGACCCAGGTCCGCGTTGTTGCCGTCGAGGCGCACGACCAGCGGCTTGGTGACGTCCTCGCCCTTGGACTTGAGCAGCGCCAGGGCCTGAACGATGCCGTTGGCGACCTCGTCGCAAGCGGTGATGCCACCGAAGACGTTGACGAACACGGACTTGACGTCCGGGTCGCCGAGGATGATCTCCAGGCCGTTCGCCATGACCTCGGCGGAGGCGCCGCCACCGATGTCGAGGAAGTTGGCGGGCTTCACGTTGCCGTGGTTCTCACCGGCGTACGCGACGACGTCCAGGGTCGACATGACCAGACCGGCACCGTTACCGATGATGCCGACCTCGCCGTCGAGCTTGACGTAGTTGAGGTTCTTGGCCTTGGCGGCAGCCTCGAGCGGGTTGGCTGCGGCCTTGTCCTCGAGCGCCTCGTGGTCGGGCTGGCGGAAGTCGGCGTTCTCGTCGAGAGACACCTTGCCGTCGAGGGCGATGATGCGGCCGTCGGCGACCTTCGCGAGCGGGTTGACCTCGACGAGGAGCGCGTCCTCGGCGACGAAGGTGTCCCACAGCGTCACCAGAACCTCGGCGACCTGCTCGGCAACCTCGGCCGGGAACTTCGCCTGGGCGACGATCTCGCGGGCCTTCTCGATCGTCACGCCGTCATTGGCGTTGACCGGGACCTTCGCGAGGGCCTCGGGGGTCTTCTCCGCAACCTCCTCGATGTCCATGCCGCCCTGAACGGACGCCATGGCGAGGAAGGTGCGGTTGGTGCGGTCGAGGAGGTACGAAACGTAGTACTCCTCGGCGATCTCGGGCGCGGTCTCGGCGATCATCACCTTGTGGACCGTGTGGCCCTTGATGTCCATGCCGAGAATGTCCGTCGCGCGGGCGACGGCCTCGTCCGGGGTGGCGGCAAGCTTGACGCCGCCGGCCTTGCCGCGGCCGCCGACCTTCACCTGCGCCTTGACGACCGACTTGCCGCCCAGCCGCTCGGTGGCCTCGCGCGCCGCCTCAGGCGTTTCGATGACTTCACCGGCCAGCACCGGTACACCGTGCTTGGCGAAGAGGTCCCTCGCCTGGTACTCGAACAGGTCCACGCGCGTCCGTCCCTTTTCTGGTGATCGCGGTTCGTTGCTTTGAATGCGATGGGCGTGCCGCGAAGGGCAACGTGACGGCACTGTCACAAGGGAGGCGTACACGGTTCCGGTACGCGGCATGTCCGTCTCGCAGGTTATCCCCGTGTGCCGTAGGACCCTAAATCGCAGATCACACCTGAGCGGTGATACCTGTCACAGATCACACATGTGAACAGGTCGGCAGGGCTCGGAGGAGGACACAGCAGTGGACACAGAGCCGGGCGGCCTCCACCCCAATGGAGACCGCCCGGGGAAGGAACATCGGACCCGCCTGTCAGACGTCCCGCGGCAGACGCCGCGCGTCGGGTGACACGCGACGGATGTCACGCGACGGGTGTCACGCGACGGATGCCCTGCCTCAGATCCCCTGGGTGACGTACGACGCGTAGCCCGGGGTGACCGTGGTCGCCGTGCCCTGGGCGCCGGAGATCGCGTTGCCGGCGAGCGGGGTCGAGTCGACCGTGCCGTACATGTCCTGCGCGAACGGCTGGACGTCGGACACGACGCCCCCGGCGAACGGCGTCACGTCGCCGGCGACACCGTACGCAAGGTTGCCGGCGCTGCCGCCGACGCCGTGCACGACGGGCTGGACCTGGTTGACGACGGTCTCGACGAACGGCTGGGCCGCCCCCTGGACGCCGCCCGCGAACGGGCCGACCTCGGAGGCGACGCCACCGGCGAACGGCTGGACGTCGCTCGCGACGCCGCCCGCGAAGGGCGTCACATCGGCGACCGCGCCCTGGGCGAGACCGCCGGCGTCGCCGACCGCCTGACCGGCGACGGGCAGCGCGCTGTTCACGGCCCGGGCGGCGATGGGCGGCAGGACGTCCTGAGCGGCGGCGTCGACGAACGGGGAGGCGGCGGTGACCGCACCCTCGGCGCGGTCGGGGGCCTGCTCGAGGTCGGGCGCGAAGGCGGAGAGCGGCCCGAAGAGGTAGTCCACCTCGCCCTGGGCGTCGGCCGCGTCGGGCACATCAGCCACGGAGGGGGCGGCGGGCAGGTCGTGACGCACCTCGTGGCGCACGTCCTGGCGAACGTCCTGCGTGGCGGCCTTGGTGTCCTGGACGACGTTGGTGTCGACCTCGACGTCGACGTCAACCTCCTTGAGGTCCTCGACCGCGTCGGCTGCCGTGTCGGGCGTGGAGAGCGGCACCGAGACGGACAGCTCGGACGCGCTCGCGGCAGCGGTACCGAGGGCCCACATACCACCGGCGGTGGCGGCGACGGCTATGGAACGGCGGATGTTCTTGTTCATGCTTGCGTCAGATCCTTCGAATTCGTTCGGCTGGCCGGAGATTTCCGGATGGCGGGCAGACCTGTCCCGCCCCCGCGCGGCAGGTCATTGAGCGGGGGACGGTCTGCCCTAGCCGGGGAATTCGAGAATTTCGTCAGGTTGTTCGCAGGTCGGTGCGGCGGTCGCCGGAAGCGCGGCCCCGCGCACGAGTCCGAAACGGGCGTCCCCGGCGAACGCGGCCGCCTGATCACCGGAACGCGGCGCGCTCACGTCACCGGCCGCCGGTCGTACGCCGTCACGGCACGGCCCGCCGGGCGCCTGCACAGGCGCCTGGCCGTACCGAGGAACGTCCGGGCTCCGGTAGCCATCCCGATGCCCGTCGGGGACCGACTCGCCCCAACCACCTGCCAGGTACAGGGACAGGTACGACCTGTCGCCCACACCGGCCTTGTGCGCTACGGGCAGGGTTACGCCCCCACTCGCGCCCCGCTGCGCCCGCTCGCCGGTGCCCAGGTGCGCAGCCTCCTCCGCACCGTCCGAGGACGGATCCGGAACCGGCGACGCCGCGGGAAGCTCCGACGCCCCGGGTATCCCAGGCGCCTTCGGCACGACCGGCAGCTCCGCCGCGGGCGGTTCGTTCATGGGCAGCCGCCTGTCGACCTGTTCGGCCACCTCGCCGACGGGCCGGGTGGCGCGCTGCGCGACCCCAATCACCGGCTGAGCCACGACGGTCACCGACTCCGCGGCCTCTCGCACGGCCTCGGCGCCCTTGTGCACAGGCCGGGTCGACTGCTCCTCGACCGGAGCCACGACGGCGCCGGCAACGGCCGATTCTGCGTCACGAGCCGGCGTCGGCGATTCGGCGGCGTACGCCTGCCCGCCCCACAGGAACCCGAGCGCCAGCAGTCCGCCGAGCACCAGCACCACCTGCAGCGCACGCCGCCCGGCCGCCCGGCGCATTACGCGCAGGGCAGCGGCGGGTGGAGCGACTACGGCAGTCAAGGGACCGGAATCCTTCAGAAACGAGGGAGGGAACGACGAAGGGAACGACGGGGGTGATGCTCGCACGAGACTCCCGGGGTTACGCAAGTCTTGTGTTACTGATGAGTCACCATGTCCGGTATGGGCAGTGGTCGTTTCTCGATTGCCGCCGCCATCACCTCCGGAAAGAGGTCGGGCGTACAGGCGAAAGCGGGTGCGCCCAGCGCCGCGAGAGCCGCCGCGTGCTCACGGTCGTACGCCGGGGCGCCCTCGTCGGAGAGCGCGAGCAGCGCGACGAACTGCACTCCCGACGCCTTCATCGCCGCTACCCGCTTCAGCATCTCGTCCCGTATCCCGCCCTCGTAGAGGTCGCTGATCAGCACGACGACGGTGTCGGCAGGCCGCGTGATCTGCGACTGGCAGTACGCGAGGGCCCGGTTGATGTCCGTACCGCCGCCGAGCTGTGTGCCGAAGAGCACGTCGACCGGGTCGTCCAGCTGGTCGGTGAGATCGACGACGGCCGTGTCGAAGACCACGAGGCGGGTGGCGATCGAGCGCATGGAGGCAAGGACCGCGCCGAAGACGGAGGCGTAGACGACGGATGCGGCCATCGACCCCGACTGGTCGATGCACAGGACGACGTCCTTCTTCACGGACTGCGAAGCGCGGCCGTACCCGACGAGCCGCTCGGGAACGACAGTCCGGTACTCCGGAAGGTAATTCTTGAGGTTGGCCCGGATCGTACGGTCCCAGTCGATGTCCCGATGCCGGGGGCGGCTGACGCGGGCACTGCGGTCGAGGGCGCCGGTCAGAGTGGCCCTGGTACGGGTGGCAAGCCGCTTCTCCACATCCTCAACGACCCTGCGAACGACCGCGCGCGCGGTCACCTTGGTCGTCTCGGGCATCGCCTTGTTGAGCGAGAGCAGCGTCCCGACGAGATGGACGTCGGCCTCGACGGCTTCCAGCATTTCCGGCTCCAGCAGCAGCGCCGAAAGCCCGAGCCGCTCTATGGCGTCGCGCTGCATGACCTGGACGACGGAGCTGGGGAAGTACGTACGGATGTCGCCGAGCCAGCGCGCGACGGACGGCGCGGAAGCGCCGAGCCCGGCGGATCGGCTGCGGCCCGCGTCGCGCCCACCGCCGTAGAGCGAACTGAGCGCTCCGTCCATGGAACTGTCCCGCCCGGTGAGCGAGCACCCGGTCCCATCCCCCTCCCCGCCACCCAACACAAGCCGCCACCGCCGAAGCCGCTCCGACGTCACCGACGCATCCGCCGGTGCCGCCCCTACGTCCCTGCCCTTCACGCTCATCGGGCCTCCCCCGCCAGGTCGTCCACCAGGTCATCCACCACGTCACTCACCCCGTCGCCCGCCACCTCGCGCGCCACCGCCTCGCCCGTCACCTCGCCCTCGCCATCCGTGTCGCCCAGCAACAGCCGCAGCACCGGCACCACAGCGTCCGCGCGCTCCTCGTCGAGCCCCGGGCCGAAACCGGGTGCGCCGGCCTCCGATCTCGCCTGGCGTTCGGCCGACGGGCCGCGTCTGACCAGTTCGCCCAAAGTCCGCCGTACTCCCGGCTCGTACGCCGAGAACGTGCGGCGCAGCAGCGGCAGTACGTCGATGAAGGCGTCGTCGGACACGCCGGTGAGCCAGGCGTCGACCAGACCCAGCAGCCGCTCGTCGTGCACGAGGAGCATTCCGCCGCCCGCCGCTCCGCCGACGAAGCCCTCGACCCAAGCCGCGGCGTCGGCCGGCAGCGTGCCCGGGGAAAGGGCGAGCCCCATGAAGCGCGCTGCTTCGTCCTCCCCGAGCCGCCCGTCGTCCAGCAGCAACCGCACGGCCCGCCCGCGTATCACCCCGCCCACGGTTTCCCGCGCGGCCAGCTTGCGCAGCACGCCCGCCCAACGCCCGCGCAGGTCGGCATCGTCGCCCGCCGTCGTCTCCGCCAGGAGACCGATCGCTGTGTGGACCGCGTCGACATGGCGGCGCATCTCTGCCGCGCCGTCCGCGTCGAGTCCCGTACAGGCGGGCGGCAGCCCTACGCAGATCCGCTCGGCCAGCCCCGCCGCCACCTCACCGAGCGCGGCCGTGTCCGTGCCGCGCACGTCGCCGTACCGCAGGGACCGGGCGAGGGCGGGCAGCGCCTGGGCGAGGTGGCCGACATCCGCGTCCAGCGCGGCGCGGTCGGCCAGGGCCCGCATCACCACCGGGAGGGCGTCGGGCAGTTCGGCCAGGAGGCACCGCTCGGCGAGAGCGGTGACATCGGCGAGTGCTGTGGCCGAGGCAGCCTGTGTTTCGGCCTTGGCAGTGGCGGCGGAGAGCACGGTGGTGCCCCACACCCCGGCCTCCGCGACCCGCACCGACAGCTCCGGCTCCCAGCGCAGCCGCCAGCTCTCCCGGAACGTACCCGTACTCCCGCGCGACGCCGCGGGCTCGCCCCAGCCGATGGACAGGAGCCGCAGCCGGTGCAGCAGTCGGCTGCGGGCCGCGTCGGTGTCCCTGCGCAGGTCGAGTTCCAACTCGCGGTCCTGCGCCTCAGCTTTGAGTCGCAGGCTGCGCTGCGACCTGGTCAGGTCGCGCTGCAACGGCACGGCGGGCGCCGCGTCCGGGACCTCGCCGAGTACGTCTCCCACGACGAGCCGGTCGCGTACGAGCGCGAGCGGGACGTCGGAGCCCTCGCACATCACCGCGCGGACGGCGTCGGTCGTCTCGGTCAGGCCCGCGAGGGGGCGGCCGCGCATGGCGGCGAGGGTTTCGGCGAGCCGGACGGCTTCGATGACATGGGCGGAGGAGACCATCCGGTCCTCGTCCCGCAGGAGCCCGGCGACCTTGGTCATCCAGCGCTCGACGGGCCGGTCAGGAGCGCCGAAGAGGTGCCCGTACCAGCCGGGCGAGTCGATGCCCGCGCCGTATCCGCTGCGTCGGGCGAGCCTGCGGTGGGTCCAGGGCACCCAGGTCATCTCGGCCTTGACCTTGGGCAGGCCCTTGAGCATCGCCCGGTCCGCCGTGGCGGTGGCGACCTTGTCACCGAGCGCGGGCACGTGCCAGGCACCGCAGACGACCGCGATGTCGGCGCCGTACTCCCTGCGTGCGGAGCGGAGTTGGAGGCGCATGTACGCCTCGCGCACACGGTCGCGGGGGTGCCCGCCGTCGCCGTGCATCTCACGCAGCGCGCCCATGGCCTCGGCGAGCGCACCGAAGGGCGCGAACGGATCGCCGCCTCCCACGCCGCCCCCGCGGTGCTCGACGACGTCCTCCCACCACCGCTCCGGGTCGTCGTACCCAGCGGCCTCCGCGAGCACCGCAAGGGGATCGATCGCCGGATCCTCCCCCGAGCCGGCGTCGGCTTCGGCCGAGTCCCCCGTCTCCTCCGCGAGCGCCAGCGAGTGCGCCGCCGGAAGGTCCATGAAACGCACCGGGACGTCGTGCCCCAGCGCCCAGCGGATCGCGACCCACTCCGGGGAGAACTCGGCCAGCGGCCAGAACGCGGCCCGCCCCGGGTCGTCCGTGACATGCGCCAGCAGGGCCACGGGCGGGCGCATCGCATCGTCCGCCGCCAGCGCCAGCAGCGCGTCGCCCTCGGGCGGTCCCTCGATCAGTACGGCGCGGGGCCGCGCCGCGTCGAGCGCGCCCCGCACCGCGCGGGCCGAACCGGGCCCGTGGTGGCGCACGCCCAGCAGCAGAGGGCCACCCGTCATCCCGAGACCTCCCGGCAGGCGCGGTAGAAGTCCTTCCAGCCGTCACGCTCGCGGACGACCGTCTCCAGGTACTCCTGCCAGATGACGCGGTCCGCCGCCGGGTCGCGCACCACCGCACCAAGAATCCCGGCCGCGACGTCGCCGGAGCGCAGGACGCCGTCCCCGAAGTGCGCGGCGAGGGCGAGGCCGCCGGTGACGACGGAGATCGCCTCCGCCGTGGAAAGCGTGCCCGAAGGGGACTTGACCTTCGTACGCCCGTCGGCCGTGACGCCGTCCCGCAGCTCGCGGAAGACGGTGACCACACGCCGGATCTCGTCGAAGCCGTCGGGCGCGGCCGGCAGATCGAGGGAGCGCCCGATCTGGTCGACGCGGCGCGACACGATGTCGACCTCCGCGTCGGCCGTCGCGGGCAGCGGCAGGACGACCGTGTTGAAGCGCCGGCGCAGAGCGCTGGAGAGGTCGTTGACCCCCCGGTCGCGGTCATTGGCGGTGGCGATGAGATTGAAACCGCGTACTGCCTGCTGCTCCTGCCCCAACTCGGGGATGGGCAGCGTCTTTTCCGACAAGATCGTGATCAGGGTGTCCTGCACGTCGGCCGGGATGCGGGTGAGCTCTTCGACCCGCGCTGTCATGCCGTCGGCCATGGCCCGCATGACGGGGCTGGGCACGAGGGCGTCGCGGCTCGGTCCGTGCGCGAGCAGCCGGGCGTAGTTCCAGCCGTAGCGAATGGCTTCCTCGGGCGTACCGGCGGTGCCCTGCACGAGCAGCGTGGAGTCGCCGCTGACGGCGGCGGCGAGGTGCTCGGAGACCCAGGTCTTCGCGGTGCCGGGGACGCCGAGCAGCAGCAGGGCCCGGTCGGTGGCGAGCGTGGTGACGGCGACTTCGACGATCCGGCGCGGGCCCACGTACTTGGGCGTGATCACCGTGCCGTCGGTCAGTGTCCCGCCGAGCAGGTACGTGGCGACGGCCCACGGCGACAACTGCCATCTGGCGGGCCGCGCCCGGTCGTCGGCCGCGGCCAGCGCCTTGAGCTCGTCGGCGAACGCGTCCTCGGCGTGCGGCCGCAGGGCCTCGACGCTGTCCGCACCGGCGGCGCTGCCGGTACTGGCGACACCGTCGACGGGCTTGATTTCGGGCACGGTCATGGATCCCCCTCCAGATTTCCCGGATGTGGGATCCACCGTGCACCACGCCACTGACAATCGACCGTCATCGCAGGTCAGGGCCCAAATGGCAGAGCCCGGAGGTTACTTCGCGATCGGCGAGACCGCGACGCAGCCACCGACCATGGCCTTCTCGCCCTTCGCTTCCTTGATCGTCTCGCCCTTGTAGATGACCTTGCAGGTCAGATCGGCCGAGCCGTCGATGCTGATCGGCGAGACGGCGGGCGCCATGATGCCGCGGAGCGTGACCGTCTTCTTCCACGGCAGCGTGGGCTTCTTGGCCGACTCCATCTTCGGGTTCATGGCCGTGCCCTCGCCGCCCGTGTACTCGATGGATTCGACGCTCTTGCCCGTGACCTCGTACGTGACTTCGTACGTCTCGTTGACCGCCTTGTCGACCTCGTCGACGGTCGTGGCGCAGGCGCCCAGGCCGAGAGCGAGGCCGGTGACGGCGGTGGCGCAGACGGCTGCGCGGACGATGCGGTTCATGAGGGACCCCCCGGTTTTCAGCTTCAGGACCTCGCGCCCGTCAAGGGGGCGAAGTGCAGTCATGATACGCCGACTCCGGCCGCCTACACCCGGCGAAACCGCAGGTGGGAGCCCATTGTCAGTGGTGGCCCGTAGCGTCTTTCCCATGAATCAGCAGGGGGTGCGCTGGACTGCGGAACAGGTGCTGGCTTTGGCTCCTGACGATGCGTCACGCAAGACGGGAAGCAGGCTCGGCACGGCCGGGTCGTGGTCGGAGGCGGGGAGCAGCGGTTCAGGAGCCGTCTGGGGGCTCTGCAAGGGCAGCGGCAGCAAGCCCTATCGGACGGTGGTCGATACGGCGGGCGGCAGCCCGGCGTACAAGTGCAGTTGCCCGAGCCGGAAGTTCCCGTGCAAGCACGCGCTGGGGCTGCTGCTGCTGTGGGCTGCGGACGATCCGACCGTGCGGGATTCGGAGGTGCCCGACTGGGCCCGTGAATGGCTGGCTGCGCGCAGCGAGAAGGCCGGGCGCAAGGCGGGTTCGCCGGACGCGAAGTCCGGGGAAGGCGAGGGGACATCCGGCGGGGCGGCCGACCCGGAGGCGGCCAGGCGCAGGGCCGAGCGCCGGGCCGAGCGGATCACCATGGGGGCCACAGAGCTGGAGCAACGACTGACCGACCTGCTGCGCGGCGGTCTCGCCGCCGCCGAGCAGACGGGGTACGCGATGTGGGAGGAGACGGCCGCCCGCATGGTCGATGCACAGGCACCAGGACTGGCCGCTCGGGTACGGGATTTGGGTGCGATACCGGCGTCGGGACCGGGCTGGCCGGTGCGGCTGCTGGAGGAGTGCGCGATGTTGCACCTGCTGGACGTGGCCTGGCTGGGCCGCGACCGGCTGCCGGAGCCGCTGGCCGCGACCGTGCGGACGCGCGTCGGCCTCACCGCACCCGCAGCGGGCCCGCCGGTGCGGGACCGCTGGCTGGTGCTGGCGCAGTACGACACCCCGGACGGAAAGCTCGTCACGCGCCGCATATGGCTGTACGGCAAGGAATCGGGGCGTACGGCGCTGGTGCTGTCTTTCGGCGCCGCGGGCCGCGCACCCGAAATCGCCCTGCCCGTGGGCCTGATGCTCGACACCGAGCTCACCTACTACCCCGGCGCGGGCCAGCTCCGGGCCGACGTCGGTGAGCGGTTCGGCGCCCCGGTCGCAATCGACGCGCCACCGCCCGGCCGGGGCACGGCCGAAGCCCTCAGCGCCTACGGGAGGGCGTTGAGGGACGATCCCTGGCTGGAGGCCTGGCCGGTGACTCTGAGCGACGTCATACCGGTCCCGTCCGGCGACGGCTGGCAACTGGCCGAAGGCTCTGGGGGAGGAGCGGCGCTGCCCGTGGACCCCAGGGCACTGTCCCGGCCCGGGCTGTGGAAGCTCACCGCCCTGTCCGGCGGCGGCCCGGTCACGGTCTTCGGCGAGTGCGGCCACCGCGGCTTCACCCCACTGACGGCCTGGCCCGAAGGCTCGGCGGAAACAGTCCCGCTCATCGACACCTGACCGTACGGAGGGCCCCGATGACCAGCACCACGAGCACGACAGCCACTACCGCCGCAGGCACCACCACGGCAGGCACTACTACCGCAGGCGCCACCACCACCGCTGCACGCACCGCCACGGCAGGCACCGCCACCGCACTCACCACAACCGCGGGCACCGCCAGCGCCGGCACCACCGCCGCTGACGCCCCAGCCACCGCCCCCGGCGCCTGGGAAACTACTGCGTGGGAGGAGCTCGTCACCGTGGCCCTGCTCGGCACCGACCGACGGACGCCGCCCGCCGCCGCCCCCGGCAAGGAAGCACCGGTCGCGCTGCTGGATGCCGCCGCGCACCAGACCGTACGGCGCAGGGCCGGTCTGCTCCCCGCGCCCGCCGCCGCGCGCCCCGAGCCCGCGCCCCACGATCCGCGTCCCGAGCTGCCCCCGGCCGCCCGGCGCCGCCTCGCCCAGCTGCTGGCCGGCCGTTCGGCGTCGCCCGCCGGCGCCGGAGGGCGTCGTGGCACGACGCCCGACCTCACCGAGCTGCTCCCTCAGTGGCTCGCCGCTGCCAACCGGTGCCGCCATCAGGCACCACCGGCCCTGCTGCCCGCACTGCTGGACGCCGCCCGCGCCCGTACGGACCTGCGGCCGCACGCCCTGACCTTCGCCGGGCCGCGCGGACTGTGGCTGGCCGGGCTCAATGCCGACTGGCGGTTCGCCCTGCGCGGTGCGTCGGGCGGCGCCTCACTGCCTGACCCCCAAGACGCGGCCGCCGTACGACGTCTGTGGGAGGAGGGCCTGTTCGCGGAGCGCGTCGGCCTCCTCGCCGCCGTACGGGCGCACGAATCGGGCGCCGCGCTCGCGCTGCTCGCCACGACGTGGCCCACCGAGCGGGCCGAGGACCGCCTGATGTTCCTCGACTCGCTGCGCACCGGCCTCTGCGACGCGGACGAGCCGTTCCTGGAACAGGCGCTGTCCGACCGCAGCCGCAATGTGCGCTCCACCGCCGCCGAACTGCTCTCCGCCCTGCCCGGCTCGGCCCTGGCCGGCCGGATGGCTGCCCGTGCCACCACGTGCGTCAGCCTGGACCGCTCCGACCGCATGAGGGGCGGCGAGCGCATCGCCGTGGAGGCGCCGCACGAATGCGATGCGGACATGCAGCGCGACGGCGTCGTGCCGAAGCCCCCGGCCGGGCGGGGCGAACGATCATGGTGGCTGGGCCAGTTGGTGGAGTCGGCTCCGCTGTCCGCGTGGACGCACCGGCTCGGCGGCCGTACGCCGCAGGAGATCGTCGCCCTGCCGGTGGCCGACGGCTGGCGGGAGGAGCTGCACGCCGCCTGGTGCCGGGCGGCGGTGCGCCAGCGGGACGCCGCCTGGTCCCGGGCGCTGCTCGGCGCACCCTCCACACCCCCGGACACCGGTCCCGGCACGTCATCGCTCGCGGAGCGCTCGAAGTTGCTGGCGACGCTGCCCGAGGGGGAGCGGGCGGAGTGGGTGGCGGCGTTCATCGCGGCGCACGGCCTTTCCGAGGCCTTCCAGCTGCTCGGGGTCTGCACCGTGCCCTGGGCGGAGCCGCTCGGCCGTTCGGTGGTCGACGCGCTCGACATCGCGCGGGACGCCGGGAGTTACCCGTGGAGCTTCAGCGGGGTCATGGGCCTGGCCGAGCGCTGCCTGGACCCCGGCGAAGCGGGCCGCCTCGAAATACTCACGACGACGCCGGACGAGCAGGAGGACGCGTCGCCCGGGGCCGGTGGGTACTGGTCGGAAGCGTTCCAGCGGCTGGTCGGCACGTTGCGCTTCAGGGCGGCGATGCTCGCGGAGCTGCACGGGACGCCGCAGCCCGTGGCGGGAAGCGGAGCTACCCCGCCCCGCCCCTTCCCGCGGTGACATTTTGCGGCTGCCGCCGCGTGAGGGCCACCGCGGGGGCCCCAGTCCTCGGACTCCCCCAAGTACTGCGCCCGGGGACGAGGACACCACGGGCAGGAACGCCAAGGCCCCTCCGGTGCCCAGCCTCTCCGGTGTCCGGCCCCCCGTATTGCGGCGGCGCCTACGCCTGCGCCGCCTGGCGGACGTGGCTGTTGACCCACTCGACGATCGACTGCGTCGTCGCGCCCGGCGTGAAGATCTCCGCGACACCCTGCGCCTTCAGCGGCGCGATGTCCGCCTCCGGGATGATGCCGCCGCCGAAGACCTTGATGTCCTCCGCGTCGCGCTGCTTGAGCAGCTCGATGACCTTCACAAAGAGCGTGTTGTGCGCGCCGGAGAGGATGGACAGGCCGATCGCGTCGGCGTCCTCCTGGATGGCGGTGTCCACAATCTGCTCGGGCGTCTGGTGAAGTCCGGTGTAGATGACCTCCATACCGGCGTCGCGCAGCGCACGCGCGATGACCTTCGCCCCGCGATCGTGCCCGTCGAGTCCCGGCTTGGCGACCACCACGCGGATCGGCCCGGTCACACCCATCACTGCCTCCATGTACCGACTGCGCCGTCATTGGCACGCGCCCCCGCACCTGAAAAGGACGGGGAAGTGAACGAACGTTATCTCCAGCATCCCGCAACCGGCCGTTTCACGGTGGATAGGGAGGGGGAAATCACACGTGGGACATGTTCGCTATGCGTCGCTCCTGCCACAAAGGGCAGCAACAGCAGCAGTCGGGGGCGATCGCAAGGGGAGCCGCAACGAGGTCGCCGTACCACCGTGCCGTCAGCCGCCCGGCACGGTGGTACGGCCGCTGAGCGTCTCGGCCCGGCACCCCATGAGGGCCCACGGGGGACAGAGCCGCCACCCCGCGTGCCGTTCGGGAGGTCGGCCATGAGGGTCTTACCCTTCTTCTTTTTCTTTCCGCCCCGCCTGCGCCAGATACGACTGTCCGCCGCGTTCCTGAGAGCAACCGCCCTGGAGCTGGCGATCCTCGCCGGGCACCTGTTTCTCTACCCGTCGGGCATTGCCCAGGAGCGCCGGGACGCCCCCGCCCCGCTCCCCGAGCCGGTCGCTCCGATCCCGCCCGAAGCCTCCCGGCTGCCCACGTCCGGACCGGACCACCTGCCCGTCGTCCTGCTCCACGGCTTCGTGGACAACCGGTCCGTCTTCGTCCTGCTGCGCCGCTCCCTCGCCCGGCACGGCTGGCGCCACCTGGAGTCGCTCAACTACTCACCGCTGACCTGCGACATCCGCACCGCAGCCGAGCTGCTCGCCCGCCATGTCGACGAGATCCGCGAGCGTACGGGCCACACCGAGGTCGACATCGTCGGCCACAGCCTCGGCGGCTTGATCGCCCGCTATTACGTGCAGAGGCTCGGCGGCGACATCCGGGTACGCACCCTTGTCACCCTCGGCACCCCGCACTCGGGCACCACAGTGGCCCCACCCATGAGCGCCCACCCCATCGTGCGGCAGATGCGCCCCGGCTCCGACGTGATCGAGGAGCTCCGCAGGCCGGCTCCCGGCTGCCGCACCCGGTTCGTGAGCTTCTGGAGCGATCTCGACCAGTTGATGCTCCCCGTGGAGACGGCCTGCGTCACGCACCAGGACCTCATCGTGCAGAACGTCCGAGTGACAGGAATCGGCCATCTCGCCCTGCCCGTACACCCGGCAGTCGCCGCCGGCATCCGGCAGGCGCTCCAGACTCAGGACGCGGCCGCAGGAGCGTCGGGCTCGGTCTCGGTCGCCTGAACCGCAGTCGAACACTCGTCGAACGTAGGATCAAAGCTGTGCCCGCCGTCCGCCAAAAGACGGCCGAATGCCCGATTCCGGTGCCCTCAATTCCTGGCGAAGATTGTCGCCGTCCCTTACCGCCGGGTACAGTCGCGCCACTGCTTTGCCTCTGGGGCCCCTCCCGGGACCCCAGCCCCCACAGGTCCTGATTTGCCGAGGCGAGAGAGAAGTTGGTGGACGACCAGCACGCCCACGCCGGGTACGACGGCTACTCCACCGGCAGCTTCCAGACAGACCCCCTCTTCGGCGCGCTCCCCGACACGGAAAGCCACTACGGGGCAGGCCACAGCGGTCAGTACGACTCCACCCAGTGGGACACAACGGGCGGCCAGGCGCAGAGTTACGACGCCTACGGCACGCAGCAGTACGACACCACCGGAACCTGGGCCACCACCGGCTATCAGACAACCACGGACATTCCGGCACAGTCCACCGGCCAGTGGGACTCCAACGCCTGGAACCAGACAGGGCAGTTCGGGACCGGCTCATACGAGACCGGCCCATACGAAAACGGCCAGTACGAGACCGGCCAGTACGAAACGGCGCAGTTCACACAGGCCGCGGACACCACCGGCCACTGGAACACGGCACCGGGATACGACACCGGCGCGTACGACACCACCGCCTGGAACACCGGCCACACGGACCACACCGCACCCACCACCAGCCATACCGGTGCGTATGCCACCATCCCGCCCCAGCAGCAAGTCTCCTACGAGACAGCCGAGTTCCCGGCGGTCGACCTGGTCGAGACACCTGCGGTGTACGAGGCAACGCACGACACGGCGCACGACACCCAAGTCACCCACGACACGCCCGACGCCTACGAGCAGCCGTACGGTCATGCGTACGAACCTGAACCCGAGCCGTACGACACGCCCGAGGCCCAGCCGGGAGACGAACCGGAAGACGAACCGGCGGGCCACGAAGGCGAACTCGCCTCCGCAACGCCCGTCGCATCAGTATCCGTCGGCCCCCGCTCCGCCCGCCGCTCCGCGAGCCGCAGCCGCCGCCGCACCCCCGCCAAGCGCTCCGCCCTCTTCACCGTCGCCGTGCCCTCCGCCTGCGTGATGGGCGTCGCCGGTATCGCCGCGGCATCGGTCAGCGGCGTCGGGACCGGCGCGCCCGAGGAGAAGAAGGGCACCGCCACCACGGCCTCCGCCGCCGACCCGGGTTCGGTCAAACCTGTGGCCGTGAACAACAAGCTGGACACCCAGCTCGCCAACCTCAGCGCGGATGCCGACGACTTCGCCGACCGCGCCAGCCGTACGCAAGAGCGCATCGACCTCAGGGCCCGCCAGGCCGCCGAGAAGAAGCGCAAGGCCGAGGAGGCCGCCCGCAAGGAGGCCGCCCGCCCCAAGTTCGCGCTGCCGGTCGAGCAGGAGGGCCTCAGCGCGTACTACGGCCAGGCCGGGGTCAACTGGATGTCCGTGCACTCCGGCATCGACTTCCCCGTCTCGTACGGCACACCGGTGATGGCCTCGACCGACGGCACGGTCCGCACGCAGTACAACACCGCCTACGGAAACATGGCCATAGTGACCGCCGCCGACGGCACGGAGACCTGGTACTGCCACCTCAGCAGCACAAAGGTCCGCTCCGGCTCGGTCCAGGCGGGCGACGTCATCGCCTACTCCGGCAACTCGGGCAACTCCACCGGCCCGCACCTCCACTTCGAGGTGCGCCCCGGCGGCGACTCGGCCGTCGACCCGCTGCCGTGGCTCCGCAGCCACAGCCTCAGCCCGACGTAAAACCGAACCACCCTCCCCCGCTACGACGGCCGGCGGCCGACAGCCGCTACAGCTTCTCGACCGGCGCGTACCGCAGCAGCAGCTTCTTCGGCCGCTCGTCGCCGAAGTCGATCGTCGCCTGCGCGTCCGCACCAGTCCCGGTCACCGTCATCACGGTGCCGAGCCCGAACTGGTCGTGCGTGACCCGGTCACCGACCGAAAGCGAGATCACCGGCTTGTCCGAAGCCCGACGCGTCGCGAACCCCGAAGCGCCACCGCCGGACCGCGACCGCGAGGACAGCGAGGCCGAAAGCGACGAAGCGACGCCGGACATCGAACCCGATCCGGCGCTCGAACCCGCCACGACCTGCGCACCCTTCCGCTTCCACGTCAGATGCGTCTCCGGGATCTCCTCCAGGAAGCGCGACGGCGGGTTGTACGAAGGCTGCCCCCACGCACTGCGCATCGTCGACCGCGTGAGGTAGAGCCGTTCGCGGGCGCGCGTGATGCCGACGTACGCGAGCCGCCGCTCCTCCTCCAGCTCCTTGGTCTGGCCGAGCGCGCGCATGTGCGGGAAGACGCCGTCCTCCATGCCTGTCAGGAACACCACCGGGAACTCGAGGCCCTTGGCGGTGTGCAGCGTCATCAGCGTGATGACACCGGACCCGTCCTCGTCCTCGTCGGGGATCTGGTCGGAGTCGGCGACGAGCGCGACCCTCTCCAGGAATTCGGCCAGCGTCCCGGGCTCGTCGCCCTCGCGCTCCTGCTCGAACTCCAGGGCAACAGCGGCCAGCTCCTGAAGGTTCTCGATGCGCGTCTCGTCCTGCGGGTCGGTCGAGGCCTGCAACTCGGCGAGGTAACCAGTCCGTTCGAGAACGGCCTCCAGCACCGTGGCGGGCCCGGCTCCCGACTCCACGACCGTACGGAGCTCTTCCATCAGCGTATTGAAGCGCTTCACGGCGTTGGCCGAGCGCGCCGCCATGCCGTACGCCTCGTCCACGCGCCGCAGCGCCTGCGGGAAGGTGATCTTCTCGCGCAGCGACAGTGCGTCGATCATCGCCTCGGCGCGGTCACCGATGCCCCGCTTCGGTACGTTCAGAATGCGGCGCAGCGGAACGGTGTCCTCCGGGTTCGCCAGGACGCGCAGATACGCCAGGACGTCCCGGACCTCCTTGCGCTCGTAGAAGCGGACGCCGCCGACGACCTTGTACGGCAGGCCAACCCGGATGAAGATCTCTTCGAAGACACGGGACTGGGCGTTCGTACGGTAGAAGACGGCGACGTCGCCGGCCTTCGCGTCGCCCGCGTCCGTCAGCCGGTCGATCTCCTCGGCGACGAACTGGGCCTCGTCGTGCTCGGTGTCCGCCACGTATCCCGTGATCAGGGAACCGGCACCGGCTTCCGTCCACAGGTTCTTGGGTCGGCGGTTCTCGTTCCGCTCGATGACCGCGTTGGCCGCGGTGAGGATGGTCTGCGTCGAGCGGTAGTTCTGCTCCAGCAGGATCGTCTTCGCGTCCGGATAGTCCTCCTCGAACTGGAGGATGTTGCGGATGGTGGCACCGCGGAAGGCGTAGATCGACTGGTCGGCGTCACCGACGACGCACAGCTCGGCCGGCGCCCGGTCCTCGCCCGAAGGACCTACCAGCTCGCGCACGAGCGTGTACTGAGCGTGGTTGGTGTCCTGGTACTCGTCGACCATGACGTGACGGAAGCGCATCCGGTAGTGCTCGGCGACGTCCGGGAACGCCTGGAGCAGATGCACCGTGGTCATGATGATGTCGTCGAAGTCCAGGGCATTGGCCTCGCGCAGCCGCGCCTGATACATCGCGTACGCCTGCGCCAGCGTCTTCTCGAAGCCGTCGGCGGCCTGGCCCGCGAAGGCCTCTTCGTCTATCAGCTCGTTCTTCAGGTTCGAGACCTTGGCGCTGAAGGCCTTGGGCGGGAAGCGCTTCGGGTCGAGGTCGAGATCGCGGCAGACGAGCGCCATCAGGCGCTTCGAGTCGGCGGCGTCGTAGATCGAGAACGAGGACGTGAAGCCGAGCTTCTTCGACTCGCGGCGCAGGATGCGCACGCACGCGCTGTGGAAGGTGGAGACCCACATGTGGCCCGCGCGCGGACCCACGAGGTCCTCGACGCGCTCCTTCATCTCGCCCGCGGCCTTGTTGGTGAAGGTGATCGCCAGGATCTGGCCGGGGTGCACACCCCGCTTGGCCAGCAGGTACGCGATCCGGTGGGTCAGGACCCGGGTCTTGCCCGAGCCCGCGCCGGCCACGATGAGCAGCGGCGACCCGGCGTGCACGACAGCGGCGCGCTGCTCTTCGTTCAGGCCGTCGAGCAGCGCGGCGGCGTCCACGGCGGGGCGCGGGGCGCCGTCCCTGTAGTACGTGTCCCTGGCCGCCGGGGGCACGTCGAAAGCACCGCCGAAGAGGTCGTGCGGGACCTCCTCCGGGGAGGTGTCCTCGGGGGGCGGCGGGGCCGATTCCTCCGTGGGCTGGAGGTCGGCCAGGAAGCTGTCGTCAAAGAGGCTGCTCATCGTCTACCAAGCTTAGGCGCGACCGCCGACAGCCCGCCCCGGATTCCCCTGCTCCCCTCACTTCGGGCGGGAGGGGACCCGTAATCCGGCGTTTGTGACGTTGACCACGCCGCGGAGCGAAGGCGGGAGGGGGCGGGTGGAGGGGCGGCCCGCACCGCACTCGGCACCGCCGCGCGCGACCCACGCGCCCACCTCGTACACCCCCGAGGTACCAGCCGCGGCACCCCTCCACCTTCCCCGCAGCGCCCACCCCGATCACCCCGACCGCAAAGGTCACGAAAATGTATCGGGCATTTCGAACATCAGACTTCCCAGTAGTAACGGGAGTTGGCTAACGTGCAGCGACGGGCGGCTCGTACCCCCACCGGCGAACGGCGTCGGAGCGGGCGGCCCACGCCGAATCCGTGCTGCCACATGGCAGTTCGGAACCGGGGACCCACACGCACCACCTGGGGTGAATCGGTACGTACTTCCCACGGACCGTAGGGCAGCCTTCCGTTCCGCCCGAACCCGACAGCTAACCCGGTAGGCGGTCCACGGAAGGAGATGCCGACCTTGGCGTCGCATCGCAAACCGCGCAATCGCACACGCACCGCCGCGCCCGCCCTCGGTATATCGACGGCCGCTCTCGCCTCCGTCGGCCTGCTCGCCCAGAGCGCCGGTGCTGCGCCGGCCGCTCCTGTAGCGCCGATCTCCCCGGCCGAGCCCAAGCCGACGGTCGAAGAGGTACAGAAGAAGGTCGACGACCTCTACCGCCAGGCCGGCACCGCGACGCAGAAGTACAACAAGTCGAAGGAAGCCACCGAGCAGCAGCGGAAGTCGGTGGACGGCCTGCTCGACGCCGTGGCCAAGCGCACCGAGAAGCTGAACGAGGCCCGGCGCAAGCTGGGCAACTACGCGGCCGCGCAGTACCGGACGGGTGCAATCACCCCGACCGCCGCGCTGCTCCTCGCGGACAGCCCGCAGGCGTACTTCGATCAGAACCAGATGATGGACCGGATGACGGACCGTCAGCAGGCGGATGTCACCGACTTCGAGAAGAAGCAGGCCGAGGCGTCGAAGGAGCGCGCCGAGGCGTCGAAGAGCCTGGAGAGCCTCACGGAGTCGCAGGCCTCCCTCAAGACCGCCAAGCAGGATGTACAGCGCAAGCTCGGCCAGGCACGCGAGCTGCTGTCACAGCTGACGGCGGAGGAGAAGGCCCGGCTCGCGGAGCTGGAGAAGAAGAGGGAAGCGGAGGCGCGGCGCAAGGCGGAGGCCAAGGCCAAGGCGGAAGCCGAGGCGAAGGCCGAGGCGGAGCGCCGCCGCCAGCAGGAAGAGGCGCAGCAGGACGATCCGGATACGGGAACCGGTACGGGCACAGGCACCGGGAGCGGGACCGGAACAGGCACAGGGACGGGAACCGGAACCGACGCCGGTGACGCGTACGCCGCCAAGGCCGAGAAGGTCATTGCTTTCGCCCGCGCCCAGATTGGCAAGCCCTACGTCTGGGGCGCCACGGGCCCCAGTTCGTACGACTGCTCCGGCCTGACCCAGGACGCCTGGAAGGCCGCCGGGGTCGACCTCCCCCGCACCACCTGGGACCAGGTCGAGGTCGGCACGCGCGTCGCTACCGAGAACCTCAAGCCGGGCGACCTGGTCTTCTTCTACGACGACATCAGCCACGTAGGGATCTATATCGGCAACGGCAAGATGATCCACGCCCCGAAGCCCGGAGCGTACGTCCGCGAGGAGTCGATCTACTACATGCCGATCTACGGCAGCGTACGACCGGCTTGATCCGCCGGTCGGCCCACTGGTCGGGAAGTCCGCCGGTCCGCCGACCCGCCCGGTCCGCCGGCCCGCACCGACTCTGGACCTGAGCCACCCGCAGGCGCTCCGCCTCCCGGCCGGCTCAGGTCCAGAGCACCGCGATGAAGATGTTGGCGACGGTCAGTCCGCCGACCGCGCCGAAGAGCGCCTTCTCGATCTTCTCGTCGTCCCGCTTGACGTACACCAGGCCCAGGATCACCACGAGGATCGCCAGCTTGATCCCGATCTTGAGGTTGTTCACCGCCTGGCCGTCCGCCTGGTTGAGCCCCACCAGCGCCACGCCCGTGACCAGCATCGTCAGCGCGCCGTGCAGCATCGCCGGGGTGAAACGGGCCGTGCCCTCGCCCATGGCCTTCATCTGGGTCAGGAAGCCGCCGAGCAGCGAGGCGATTCCGATGATGTGCAGGCCGACGAAGACATTGATCAGTACGTGCATGGGCCGGAGCCTAGCCATGGCCTTAGGGCGTGTCCGGCGGATCATGCCTGGGCCGCGGGGCTTGGCACGCACATCTGCGCTGATATGGCGCCGCCCCCTGAAGCCGGCCTGATCCGCCGGACACGCCCTAGCAGCACCGGGCGCCCAGGTACCCCTCATTCGCCACATCGGTCACGGAAGTAGGGGAACACCCCGCTCCCCCGTGAGCCCAGTTGTCACTCACGATCACCACATCACCTAATTCAGTCACTGTCGGCTATTCCGTCGCTCTCCCGTGACCTCCGGTTTAGCGTCCCTCCCAGGTGACCGGCTCCCCACCGCCGCCCCTCCCCGGAGCGGCAGTCGGCCGCCTACCGCCGAAAGTCCGGCGGCGGCCCGCTCCCCCTGTGGCGGACCGCCGCCGGACGCGAACGGACGACGTACAGGACGGAAGGACGTGGACGCCCTCGTGGCCGCGCACCGAAAGCCCAAGCAGCGCACGCTCACCGGCAGTACCGCCCGCACCGCCGCCACCCTCGCCCTCGCCGGAGCCGCGAGCGCCACCGCCTTCGAGGGTGTCGGACACGCGGAGCCCGCCCTCACCCCCGCTCAGGTGAAGGCCAAGGTCGACCAGCTCTACCACGATGCCGAGGTCGCAACCGAGAAGTACAACGGCGCGAAGGAGAAGGCGGGCGAGGCCCGCGAGTCGCTGGACGAGCTGCGCGACGAAGCCGCCCGCAGGACCGACCGGCTCAACGCCTC
This sequence comes from Streptomyces spiramyceticus, assembly GCF_028807635.1. Taxonomy (NCBI): domain Bacteria; kingdom Bacillati; phylum Actinomycetota; class Actinomycetes; order Kitasatosporales; family Streptomycetaceae; genus Streptomyces; species Streptomyces spiramyceticus. The sequence continues at coordinate 3,979,604 of NZ_JARBAX010000001.1, read as the reverse complement.
GCGCAACGCGCTCGGTTCGCTCGCCACCGCCCAGTACCGTACGGGCGCCATCGACCCGGCCGTGCAGGTCGCGCTGAGTTCCGATCCGGACCAGTACCTGGAGCGCGCCTCGATCGCCGACCGCGCCGGTGACCGGCAGTCCGCGGCCGTCACGGGGATCCGCCGGCAGCTCGGCGAGATCAGCAGGCTGCGCGGCGAGGCGGACGACCGCCTCGAAGAACTCAAGTCCCACCAGGCAGCACTGAGGAAGAACAAGGCGACGATCCAGGACAGGATCGGCGCTGCCGAGGACCTCCTGTCCCGGCTGACCGCGGCTCAGCGCGCGCAGTACGCCGCCGAGGACGGCCACGGAAACTCCTCCGCCGCCCCACGTGCCGACCGCGCCGCCACACGCGGCGCGGGTCCGGTCCAGGCCCCGAACGCCCGGGCCGCAGAAGCGATTTCGTTCGCCTACGGAGCCATCGGCAAGCCCTACGTCTGGGGCGCCACGGGCCCCTCCGCCTTCGACTGCTCGGGCCTTACGCAGGCAGCCTGGCACGCAGCGGGCGTGGCCCTCCCCCGTACGACGTACACCCAGATCAACGCCGGGCAGCGCATCCCACGCTCCCAACTCGCCCCCGGCGACCTGGTCTTCTTCTACTCCGGCATCACCCACGTAGGCCTCTACATCGGCGACGGCCAGATGATCCACGCCCCCCGCCCCGGCGCCCCGGTCCGCGTCGCGCCGATCGACGAGATGCCGTACGCGGGTGCGACGCGGCCGGCGTAGACGGGCCCGGGGCGGGTACGCGGGTCACTCCCCGGCGGGGGTGACCCAGTCGACGAGCTGGATGATCACGCCGTTGGGGTCAGTGACCTGGAAAAGGCGCTCGCCCCACGGCTCTTCACGCAGCTCCATGCTGATGTCGACGCCCGCGCCCTTGAGCCGCTCGTACTCCGCCGGAAGGTCGTCGACGGTGAACGCGACGATCACCCCGGCCGCGTGCTGATCCCGGAACCCCTCGGGCAGTACCTCGACCCCCCGCTTCAGGAAGATCACGTTCACCGCGTCCTCCCGCGTGAGCGAAGCGAAGCCGTCGGCAGCCATGGCCTCCTGGAAACCGAAGTGGGTGGTGAGGAAGGCGGCCGAGGCGGGTACGTCGTCGACGGTCAGCGATATGGCGGTGGCGGTGATCTTCACGTGTCCTCCGGAGAGTTGGTACGGCTGATGCGTATCGGGTGCGTACTGGGTGCGTACTGGCTGCGTACTGGCTGCATATTGGGTCTGACTCACTAGCCAGAGGCTGATCTACGCTCGGTGGTTCCATCGGGATCCAAGGTTTTCTGAATTCAGAAATCCATGTACTGTCGTTGCTGTGCTGACTCTCGCTTCCGACGTCGAGGTGCTGGTGCGGTTCGGCCGCGCGCTCGCCGACCCGATCCGCTGCCGGCTGCTGCTCGCCCTGCGCCAGGCGCCCGCCCATCCGTCCGACCTTGCCGAGGCGCTCGGGATCTCCCGCACCCGGCTGTCGAACCACCTGGCCTGCCTGCGCGACTGCGGCCTGGTCATCGCCGTCCCCGTGGGCCGTCGCACCCGCTACGAGCTGGCCGACCCCCGCCTCGGTCACGCGCTGGACGACCTGCGCACCGCCGTGGTGGCGGTGGAGACCGACCGTACTTGCGTCGACGCCGACGACAAGGGCTGCTGCTGACATGAGCGCGGAGACATCCACCGGTCCGGCGCCGACCCGCCGGGATGCGCTCACTCGCCGTGTACGAATACTGGTTGCCGCCACGATCACCTATAACCTCGTCGAGGCGGCTGTGGCCATCACCGCGGGCACGATCGCCTCTTCCACCGCCCTGGTCGGGTTCGGCCTGGACTCGGTCGTCGAGGTCTCCTCCGCCGCGGCGGTCGCCTGGCAGTTCTCCGCCCGTGATCATGCCGTGCGCGAGGCGCGGGAGAAGACCACGCTGCGGATCATCGCCGTGTCGTTCTTCGCGCTGGCCACCTACGTCACGTTCGACGCCGTACGCGCACTGGCCGGCACCGGCGAGGCCGAGCGCTCCGTCCCCGGCATCGTGCTCGCCGCCCTGTCGCTGGCGGTGATGCCGGTCCTGTCGGCCGCCCAGCGCAGGGCGGGGCGCGAACTCGGCTCGGCGTCGGCGGTCGCCGATTCGAAGCAGACCCTGCTGTGCACGTACTTGTCGGCCGTACTGCTGGTCGGCCTGGTACTCAACGCCACCCTGGGCTGGTCATGGGCCGACCCGATCGCGGCGCTCGCGATCGCAGCGGTGGCGGCCAAGGAGGGGAGGGACGCCTGGCAGGGCAAAACCTGCTGCGCAGCCCCCGCCGCCGCCGCTGTGCCGGCGCCGCCGCAGGCCGAGGCCGATGGCTGTGGCTGCCGTACTGGGTGCGACTGCTGCAACTGACATCAGTCGCGCGCCGGCCGGGGGCGTTGGTTGCTTCTGCTGTGGGGCCGCCCCCGGGAGCCGGGCCCCGGAGCAGCTGAATTCGCCGCTCGGCTTTCGCTGCCTGGGCGCGCGGCTCAGTGGGTGGGGCGCACCAGTTGCGTGCGTGCAGGATCAGCAAAACGGTGTGGTTCGAGGTCAATTCGCTTGAGGCCGTCGGCGCAGGTATGTAACGGTGCGTCAATGTTGAACGACCGTCACACACCGCTTCCCATGTCCGTAGAGGAGGCCATCGCAGCAGAACAGAGCACCGAACGGCCCCTCCGCTACCACTACTTCTGGGGCCACCGGCCCACCCGCGGCGCCGCCGCCGGTCCCGGCTGTCTCAGCCAGTGGTGGCCCGTGGACTTCGTCGAGGACGGCCACACCTACCGCTCCGCCGAGCACTACATGATGGCCCACAAGGCGTGGCTGTTCGACGATCCCGCAATCGCCACCAAGGTTCTCGACACCAAGCATCCCGCCGAGGCCAAGGCCCTGGGCCGCCGGATCCGCAACTTCGACGAGAAGACGTGGCGCGAGCACCGCTACGGCATCGTCGTGCGCGGCAACATCGCCAAGTTCGGCCGGCACGACGCACTGCGTGAGTACCTCGGCGCGACCCGCAACCGCGTCCTGGTCGAAGCCAGCCCCCTCGACCGGGTCTGGGGCATCGGCCTCGCAGCCGACGACGAACGGGCCGCATCGGCCGCCACCTGGCGCGGGCTCAACCTCCTCGGCTTTGCCCTGATGGATGCCCGTAAGCACCTGGAATAGGTCAAACAGGTCAGACGGGTCGGACAGATCAGATACGTCAGACCAGGCGGCGGGCCGTCGCCCAGCGCGTCAGCTCATGCCTGTTCGACAGCTGCAGCTTGCGCAGGACCGCGGACACATGCGACTCGACCGTCTTCACCGAGATGAAGAGCTGCTTCGCGATCTCCTTGTACGCGTAACCACGCGCGATCAGCCGCAGCACCTCCCTCTCCCGCTGCGTCAGCCGGTCCAGGTCCTCGTCCACCGGCGGCGCGTCCGTCGAAGCGAACGCGTCGAGTACGAAGCCCGCAAGGCGCGGTGAGAAGACCGCGTCGCCGTCCTGGACGCGGAAGATGGAGTCCACCAGGTCCGCGCCCGTGATGGTCTTCGTGACGTAGCCGCGCGCCCCGCCCCGGATCACGCCGATCACGTCCTCCGCCGCGTCCGACACCGACAGGGCCAGGAAGCGCACCGCATTCTCCGCCGCCCCCATCATCGGCGCGCAGCGGCGCAGGACTTCGACGCCGCCGCCGCCCGGGAGATGTACGTCGAGCAGGACGACCTCGGGCCGTGTCGCCGTGATGACGGTGACCGCCTGGTCGACGTCGGCGGCCTCGCCGACGACCTCGACGCCCGTCGTCTCGGTCTGGCCGATCTCCGCCTGCACGCCCGTACGGAACATCCGGTGGTCGTCCACCAGCACCACTCGTACCCTGCGCTCCACGCCGTCCCCGCTTGCCCCGCTTGCCTCGGTCATGCGTCCGCCGCCCTCTCCATCTCAAGCTCGACTTCCGTGCCCCCGTCGGGCGCGGAACGCAGCCTCGCCGTACCGCCGTTGCGCTGCATACGGCCGATGATTGATTCTCGTACGCCCATACGGTCGCCAGGCACCGAATCCAGATCGAACCCGGGTCCCCGGTCCCGTACGGAGACGAAGACCGTCCGGCCCTCGACCTCCGCGTAGACCTGCACCGCTCCGCCCTCGCCACCGTACTTGGCGGCGTTGACCATCGCCTCGCGTGCGGCCTGCATCTGGGCGGCCAGTTTGTCGTCGAGGGGGCAGTCGCCGACGACCACGACCTCCAGCGGTACGCCGTGCTTGTCCTCGACCTCGGCAGCCGAGCGCTTCACCGCCTCCGCGAGGGTGGCGGGCTCCTCCGACTCCTCCTTGCCCGTGCCCTCGGGCTTGTACAGCCAGTTGCGGAGCTCGCGTTCCTGCGCGCGGGCCAGGCGGCGTACTTCGCCCGCATCCTCCGCGTTGCGCTGGATCAGGGTGAGGGTGTGGAGGACGGAGTCGTGGACGTGGGCGGCCACCTCGGCGCGTTCCTGCGCGCGGATGCGCATCAGGCGCTCCTCGGAGAGGTCCTGGGTCATGCGTACGAGCCAGGGACCCGCCAGCAGTGCGATGCCCACGAGCACCGCGAGCGCCGCCGTCAGTACGTTGCCCAGTTGCGCCGCGGAGCCGCGTACCACCAGGAACGCGGTCAGGCCCATGCCGACCAGGGCGACGCCCGCCATGCCGCGCGCGATCTGCAGCATCCGGCGGCGGCGGCCGATCTCCATCCAGTGGGCGCGGCGCGCGTTGTCCGCCTGGCGCCATACGAGGACCACGCCGAGACCGATCAGCAGCGTCGGCCAGATGTACCGTCCGGCGTTGCCGCCCACCTGGACGTTGCTGACGAAGGTGACGGCGCCGACGAGCAGCGCGAAGAGCGCGAAGACCTGGCCCTTGTCGGGTTTGCGCAGCCTGCGGCGCCCGTCGAGCGTGGTCTCGAAGACCGAGCGCGGCGCGTCGACACCTCCCACGCCCAGCGGGACGACGAACCAGAAGACGGCGTACAGCAGCGCGCCCATGCCGTCCGCGAGGAAGAGCGCCAGGAAGACGATCCGTACCCACACCACCGGCAGCCCGAGATGCCCGGCGAGCCCGCGCGCCACGCCGCCCAGCATCCGCCCTTCGGCGCTGCGGTACAGCTTGCGCGGCTGCGGCTCCTCCGGTTCGGGGGCGCGGGAGCTGGTGGCCCGGCGGGGCGTGGCGACTGGCATGTCCCGATAGTCACATGTACGGGCAGGCAGGGGCATCAGGGTCGGTCCCCTACGTGTCCCTTACGTATCCCGCTACGTATCCCGCACCACGTGCCGAAAAGCCCTCTCGGGGTCGAAATCAGGGATCGTCCAGGGTCGCCGATGGTCCCGCCGCGCCGAACCGCCCGTCACCATGGACCCATGACAGATGCGCAGCAGGCCGCCCCGGTGGGCGCCGACGCCGAACCGGGCCCGGGTCAGCCGCCGCTGCGCCGCATCAAGCGGCAGAAGGTCGTGGGCGGCGTGTGCGGCGGGCTCGGCCGGCATTTCGACCTCGACCCGGTGATTTTCCGTATCGGGCTCGGCGTCCTGGCTGTGACCGGGGGCATCGGCCTGATCTTCTACGGCTTCGCCTGGCTGTTCATCCCGCTCGACGGCGAGGACGAGAACGAGGCCCGTCGGCTGCTGACGGGCCGCGTCGACGGGGCCACGCTCGTCGCCGTGCTGTTCGCCCTGGTCGGCTGCGGCCTGTTCCTGTCGATGCTGAGCAACGGCAGCGTTCTCGGCTTCGCCGTGATGCTGTCGATCGCCCTCACCGGCGCAACGTACTGGTCCCAGCGCCGCCGCCACGCCGACCCCGAGACCGGCCCGCTCGACCCGGTGGCCGCACAGGCCGTGGCGGTCGCGCCGCCCGAGACGCAGCCGCCGCCCGTTCCCGGCGCCCCCTCGTGGTGGCGGGACCCGATCATCAAGGACGGCACGACGGGCCCGGTCGGCATCGGTTACCTGTGGGGCCCCGAGGGCGCGGCCGTGGACGACGTACCGCCTCCGGCCACGGGTCCGTCCCCGCAGCCGGGCCGCCCGCCGCAGCAGCAGCCGCGCCGCGACCCGGCGACGCGCGGGCCGCGCGGCATCGGCGGCCGGGTGTTCCTGCTGGCCGTACTCGCGGGCGGGCTCGGCACCGGCCTGTCGTGGGACGCGCAGCCGTTCGGTACGAGCCTTCAGATCGGCCTCTCCTGCGCACTCGCCGTCTTCGGCCTCGGCATAGCGGTCAGCGCCTTCCGCGGGCGTACGGGACTCGGCACGATCCTGCTCACCATGGTCACGGCGGCCCTGCTGGCCGGGTCGGCCGCGCTGCCGAAGGAGATCACGACGGACTGGATGCGTACGGACTGGAAGCCCACGACGGCCGCGTCCGTACAGCCGGTGTACGAACTCGGGTCCGGCATCGGCACGCTCGACCTCAGCGGCGTACGCATCCCGCCCGACGGGACGGTCACCACCCGGGTGCAGGTCGGCGCCGGGCAGGCCAAGGTCGTCGTACCGAGGGGCGCGACCGTGGAGACGGACATCGACGTGGGCCTGGGCGACGTACAGCTGCCCGGGGAGAGGCGGCAGGACTTCGACATCCGGACAGGTGTGGATACGCAGAAGACGCTCAAGGCGCCCCAGGACAAGGGCACCAAGCCCGCCGGGACGCTTGAGCTGCACCTGGAAGTCGGCGTAGGACAGGTGGAGGTGACCCGTGCCGCACGGTGAGAACGACAGCAGCGAGAACCGCCGCCCCGACAACCACCGCGACCAGAACCACAGCAGCGCGAACCACAGCACCAGTCCTGAGCGGCGGCGCTCCCGCTTCCGGCACGAGTTCCGTCCCGGCAAGCTGATCCTCGGACTGGTGATGGCGGGCACGGCCGGCGCGTACCTCGGTGACGCCGCGGGCGCCTGGCAGACCCCGTCCTACGTGGCGCTTCCGGCGGTCTGCTTCGGGCTGCTGCTCGCGGGCGCGGCGACCTGGGTGAGCTACGGCCTGCGCCGTCGCGCCGCCAGGGCGGCGTCGACGGACAGCACGGATGCTCCCGCCAGCAGCAGCGGCAGCCACGCCATCAGGTAGGCCAGGTCGTTCCCGTAGTAGTACGGCTCGGTCTGCCAGCTCACGGTCAGCCACAGGCTCAGCGAGATCAGCGCCCCGCCGAGCGCGGCGAGCCGTGCGAGCAGGCCGGTCAATGTGCCGATGCCGACGGCGATTTCACCGGCCCCGATGGCGAGGCCGAACCCCTCCGGGTTCTTCAGGGCCAGGTCGACCATCTCCGGGATCGCCGCGCTGTCGCGTACCGCGTTCATCATCTCGCCGATCGAGCCGGTGCCGCTCGCGGAGAGGAAGACGTCGTCGGTGATCTTGTCCAGGCCCGCGTAGATGAAGGTGACACCGAGGAAGACCCGAAGCGGCAGGAGCGCGTACCGGCTCGCGGTCGCCTTCCAGCCGCCACGCCCGCGCGGGCCCTCGCCCATGTCCGTCATGATGCCGCCGGTCGAATAGCCGCCGTGAGCCATGGTGGTCCGCCTCTCCCAAACGCCCTTGCGGCGCGGGGCTGATTCTCCCCGCGCCCCTCGAAGAGGCATACGTATGCAGCACCGGTCGGGCTCAAGAAGGGATTCAAGTCGGCCCAAGTGGGGCGCAAGTCGGCTCAGTCAGTGACGTCGATCGTCACCCGGTCGGTCTCCGCACCCGCCGCAGTGATCACTTGTACGTCGACCCGCCCGGGCTCCACCTCCACCGGCACCGGCACCGTCAGCACCGTGTCCGTCGGGTTGGAGAAGCCGCCCGGCACCGGAATCAGCGGCACATGGACGTGCACCGTGCCGATCCGTACGACCATCTTGGCCAACCGGTCGGGCGTCTGCGCGCCCGGCGGTACGAATCCCGCGCCCCGGATCTCGATGTCGTCGCCGGTACGGATGGGCGCGTCCAGATCGCCCGCCTCCCTGGCCCGTACGACGGAGAGGATGACCGGACGCCCGCCCTCCGCGTACTTGCCCGCGAAGTACGTCGCCGCCGACACGGCCACCAGCAGGGCGAGGCCCCACGGCAGGTCGGGCAGCTGCTCGGGGCGCCGGGCCAGCCGCACCGCCGCGAAGACGACGGCGACCGCGCTCACCAGGACGTACTGCACGTCGGCGAAGCTGCCCCGGCCCGCGTCGTCGGTGAGAAGGTCGGCGGCGCGGGGGCGGTCGGCCCGTACCTTCTGGAGGCGCTGCGCGAGGATGCGTACGGTCACCACGTGGCGTACGAGGACGGCGATTCCGCAGGTCAGGGCGAGGACGGTCACCATGCCGACGCCACGGGCGAGTTCGAGGCCCGCGATGAGCGCGTCACGGTCGGCGTGGTCGGACGCGCCGGCCAGCTGGATCGCGATGACCAGCACCGCGAAGACGACGAGCAGCACCCAGGCCGCGGCGACGGCCCGTGAGGTGGACAGCCGGTTGTCCTCGCCGATGATCGGCGCGAGGAGCCCGCCGCGCGCCCGGTGCACACGTGCCGCAACGGTCAGCAGGGCGGCGGTGATGAGCCCGGCCAGCATCCCCGCCGTACGCGCGGTCGTCCATCCGGCGCCGATGGCGGTGAACGCCTGCGCGAGTACGAGCACGATCACCCCGCCCCACACCACGAACAGCGTGCTCCGCCACACCAGTTGCAGCCACGCCTCGCCCGCCTCACGGCTGCGTTCGGCGACCGCGCGGGCCGACTGGGTCAGCTCGTCGGACACCCACTGGCGCGAGGCGCCCGTGGAGTGCGCGACGGCGGCGGGCAGCCCCTGGCCGGCGGCCAGGCCGTCCCGCTTGGCAAGGAATTCCGCCACCGCGCGACGGTGGCCCTCACGCGCACCGTGCGGGCAGTCACCGCACATGCAGCCACCACTGTGCGTGCTCTGTCTCGCCTCTTGCACCGCCACGGAAAACGCCGCCCTTGTCATTCGAACCCGTCGAAGAGAACTCCCCCACGCTGTCCGGAAATTGTGCCGTACGAAGAGAACACCGCGCGCAACCAGCCGTATGAGCTACACCAGCAGTTCGGGCTCGGCGCGGCTGATCTGCCGCCACAGCGGCTGGTGGTTGATCCACGCAACAAGATCACTTCCGAGCTGCTCGCGGGTGGCGACCGCGTCCTTGTGGTCGATCAGCACGGGCCTGCCCGCCGCCCTCGCCGCAAGCTGCACCTGACAGGAGCGCTCCATCGAGATGAACCACCAGGCCGCCGCGTCCACCGAGTCCCCGACGGTCAGCAGCCCGTGATTGCGCAGGATGACGGCCTTGTTGGCGCCGAGCGCACCGGCGATCCAGCGCCCTTCCTCCTCGTCCACGGACACTCCGGTGTACGCGTCGTACAGAGCGTGGTCCTCGTAGAAAGCACAGGCTTCCTGGGTGATCGGGTCGAGCAGCTCGCCGAGCGCGGACAGGGCCCGGCCGTGGACGGAGTGGGTGTGCGCGACGGCCACGACGTCCGGCCTGGCCCGGTGCACCTGGGCATGGACCGTGAAGGCCGCCTGGTTGACGTGGCGGCTGCCTTCGACGACCTGGCCCTCCCCGTTGACGAGGATCAGATCGCTCACGGTCATGTCCGCGAAGGCGAGACCGAAGGGATTCACCCAGAAGCAGTCGGGGTAGTGCGGGTCGCGCGCGGTGATGTGCCCCGAGACCCCTTCCTCGTACCCGTACCGCCCGAAAAGCCTGAACGCCGCGGCGAGCCGTTCCTTGCGGTACCGGCGTTCCTCGGCGGCGGTCGCATGGGTGGGCGGCATCGCGAATTGCAGCTGGTCGACGGGGACGGGCGCGGGCATCTCGGTCATGCGCGGGAAGCTACCTCGCGGCACCCCAACTGAGAAGAGTGTTTACATATTGCCGATGGCCGTCAGCGTCAGCAGGTCGTCCACGGTGTACCCGTCCTGCGGCGGCACCGGCCAGGGGTGCGCGAGCTCAGCGGTCATGAGGAGTCCTCCCGTGGACGGGATTCTCGTCCGTACGGCCAGCGTACCCAGGAGATACGACGACGCCGCCACCCAAACGAATGAGCGACGGCGTCGGCGTTGACCTTGCTGAGCGGGGACTACTCCCACTCGATCGTGCCCGGCGGCTTCGACGTCACGTCGAGCACCACCCGGTTCACGTCCGCGACCTCGTTCGTGATGCGGGTCGAGATCTTCGCCAGTACGTCGTACGGCATCCGCGTCCAGTCCGCCGTCATCGCGTCCTCGGACGAGACCGGGCGCAGCACGATCGGGTGGCCGTACGTCCGGCCGTCACCCTGGACACCAACGGACCGTACGTCCGCGAGCAGCACCACCGGGCACTGCCAGATGTCGCGGTCCAGACCGGCCGCCGTCAGCTCTTCGCGGGCGATCGCGTCGGCTTCGCGCAGCAGGTCGAGGCGCTCCTTCGTGACCTCACCGACGATGCGGATACCGAGGCCGGGGCCGGGGAACGGCTGGCGCTGGACGATCTCCTCCGGGAGGCCGAGCTCCTGGCCGACCATCCGGACCTCGTCCTTGAAGAGCTGGCGCAGCGGCTCGACGAGCTCGAACTCCAGGTCCTCGGGGAGGCCGCCCACGTTGTGGTGGGACTTGATGTTCGCGGTGCCGGTGCCGCCGCCGGACTCGACCACGTCCGGGTAGAGCGTGCCCTGCACGAGGAACGCGACGTCCTCGCCCTCCGCGCCGGCCTCGGCGACGATCTCCGCCTGGGCCTGCTCGAAGACGCGGATGAACTCGCGGCCGATGATCTTCCGCTTCTCCTCGGGGTCGGAGACCCCGGCGAGCGCGCTCAGGAAGCGCTCCTGCGCGTCGACGACCTTCAGCTGGATGCCGGTCGCCGCGACGAAGTCCTTCTCGACCTGCTCGGTCTCGCCCTTGCGCATCAGACCGTGGTCGACGTACACGCAGGTCAGCTGGTCGCCGATGGCCTTCTGCACGAGCGCTGCCGCGACCGCCGAATCCACGCCGCCCGACAGACCGCAGATGGCGCGCTTGGTGCCGACCTGCGCCTGGATGGCGGCGATCTGCTCCTCGACGACGTTGTGCGTGGTCCAGTCGGGCTCGATGCCCGCGCCCCGGTAGAGGAAGTGCTCCAGGACCTGCTGGCCGTGCGTGGAGTGCATCACCTCGGGGTGGTACTGCACGCCGTACAGCTTCTTCTCGTCGTTCTCGAAGGCGGCGACCGGCACGACGTCCGTGGACGCGGTGACGGTGAAGCCCTCGGGCGCGGCCGAGCAGGCGTCGCCGTGCGACATCCACACCGACTGCTCGGTGGGGGTGCCCTCGAAGAGCGTGGAGCCGGTCTTGGAGACGGCGAGAGGGGTACGTCCGTACTCGCGCGCACCGTTGTCGTCGACGGTGCCGCCGAGCGTCGTGGCCATCAGCTGGAAGCCGTAGCACATGCCGAAGACGGGGACCCCGGACTCGAAGATCTCGCGGTCGAGGGTCGGGGCGCCCTCGGCGTACACGGAGGACGGACCACCGGAGAGGATGATCGCCTTGGGGTTCTTGGCCAGCATCTCCGCCACCGGCATGGTGCTCGGGACGATCTCGCTGTAGACCCGGGCCTCACGGACACGGCGGGCGATGAGCTGGGCGTACTGCGCGCCGAAGTCGACAACGAGGACGGCGTCGGGGGCGGCGGGGGGCACTGCTGGCACGGGGCGGCCTTCCGGCGGTGAAGGGGAGTCGTTGTTGTCGATTCTAACGGCGGCGCCGCATTCCCCTTGTCTCACCATCCGAACCCGGAATTGGCCGACCGGCGGGACCGGGCCATACTGGGCGCCATGCACAAGCAGCTGAGCTTCCTCTTTACCTATGGCACCCGGTCCGACCGGTGCCATTGGTCGAGCTGCTTGAGCAACTGACAAGCGACTTCGCAGGCGCCCCGGGCCGACAAGGCCCGGGGCGTTCTGTCTTTTCCCGGCCGGTTCGCCGCCCGGGGTGCCGTACCCCTTCACCTCAGGAGTTACGGACATGAGCATCCTCACCGCCACTGAGAAGACCGGCGCCCGCACCGACGAGGCCGCCGACCTCATCGGCAACGCCCGCGAGCGCATCGACTCGCTCGACGACCGGATCATCGGTCTGATCCAGGAACGGATGGCCGTCTCGGCCGTCATCCAGGAGGCCCGGATCACCTCGGGCGGGCGCCGCGTGAACCTGTCCCGCGAGATGGAGGTCCTCGCCCACTACAGGGACGCGCTCGGCAAGCCCGGCACGGCGCTCGCCATGACGATGCTGGAGCTGTGCCGCGGCCGCATCTGACCGCATCTGAGTTCGGGCACGTCCTCACCCGTACGGCGCGTGACCGGGTCCCGAGGGGCTTCGTTGGTCCCGGTGTCCGCACCAGCCAGGAGCGGTCTCGCAGGAAAGAACCACGCGTGGCTACGCCGGGGCGAGCGGCGCACCGCAGGTGCGTCGTGGGACCTCGTCCCGGCGCGTGTGACCGGTCCGCAGGGGACAGCGGCCCGGTCACGTAGGGCGGCCGGTTCCGGGGACGCCCGGAACCGGTCGGCCGCGGCTCCTCCAGCCGCCTTCAGCGCCTTAAGACAGCGCCTTCAGATGTGGTCGAAACTGTTGCGCAGGCCCCGGCCGGTCGGCACGATGCAGAGACAGGCCCACCCGCACCCCGCACCGCGACCGCCATTGGTCAACACCACTTGAGCGCCCGCTGTGCGCCGGGTCGGCGACCGGCGCACCACCCTGGCCACGTGCTCCACCTACCGCACCACTGCACCTGCCCCACCGCACGAGCCAGCGGCGCAACCCCCGGCGCCGCCCCTCGGCACCGGCGCTGCCCTGACGTCGGTGCTGACGGCCAAGGGCCCCGCGGACTTCGGTCCGTGGGGCCCTTCGCATTGAGGCGCGGTGTGACGTACACCACATGAGAAATTCATAAGACTCCGCGCAACCCTTTACGCCGGTCACAGGTCATCCATGCGTACCAACGGCCACCCGTGCACCCCCACACCACGGCGGGCTCTCACATCTCGTACCGCCTCCTGCGCGGTACGCCAGACTTTCTGAGGTCTACATGAAGCTTCGCCGTGCCATGGCCATTGCGGCCGCGACGGCCGTCATAGCTCCCGCCGCTTTCCTCGCGGCGCCGGTCGCCTACGCCGATGGCGACCCCTCTGCCGAGACCAGCACCAGCACGCCGGACACAGCGACCGACCCTGACGCCGACACGGACCCGGACACGGCCACCGACCCGTCGGACGCCACGGACCCGTCGGACGCGACCGACCCGTCCGACCCGGCCGACACCACCGACCCGGCCGACGAGACCGACCCGGCCGACACCACGGACCCGGCGGACACCACCGACCCCGCCGACGAAGACCCGGCCGACACGACCGACCCGGCGGACGAGACCGACCCCGCCGACGAGGACCCGTCGGACGAGACGGACCCGGCCACCGACCCGGGCGACGAGGACCCTGCCACGGACCCGACGGACGAGGACCCCTCGGACGAGGACCCGGCCACGGACCCCGGTGAGGACGAGGACCCGACCGACCCGGGCGACGACGAGTTCCCGGTCTGCGAAGAGGGCTCCATTCAGGTCACCCTCGGCGGCTTCCCGAGCAAGGTCGTGGCGGGCAGCGGGTGGAAGAACTTCACGTTCAACGTGAAGAACACCGGCAAGAACGACATCGAGAGCCTGGGCGTCTACACCGTCGCCACGTACCTCGACTCCGCCGGCCCCGAAGACAAGCTCGTCGACAAGTACGCCCACTTCGAGTACAAGGACCCCGAGTCCGGCGAGTGGGTCAACGACTTCGAAGGCTCCGGGTTCAACAACGGCTTCTTCTTCGGTGAGTTCGCGCTCGACGCGGGCCAGAAGGTCACCGTCGATCTCCGCGTGATGATCGACAAGGGCGCGCCCGCGGGTGACGGCCTCGCGATCGCCGCCGGTGGTTACGACAACGGCGCCGAGGACGAGACGTACAAGTGCTTCGAGAACGGAAACGTCTACCCGTTCGCGGTCATCAAGGCCGGTAGCGAGCCCGGCGAGGTCCCGGACTCGAAGCCGAGTGGCGAGAAGCCGCCGGCCGACATCAAGCCGCAGGGTGAGGCCAAGGAGATCCCGGTCACCGGCAACCTCGCCGAGACCGGTTCTTCGTCCGCGATGCCGATGTTCGCCCTGGCGGGCGGCGCGGCCGTCGCGCTCGGCGCCGGTGCGATGGTCGTCGTACGCCGCCGCAAGGCCGGTTCCGAGGCCTGACCGAACTAGTCACAAGCCGGTAAGAGGGGCTGCACTCGGAGGGGAGTGCAGCCCCTTTTACCTGCCCTGTTACTTTTTCGGCTTCTTGGGCTTCTTCGGCCCGCTCACTTCTTCGGCGGGACCGCCGGCATCCCGAGGAACGGCAGCTTCAGCGCGCCGAAGGCATCCGCCGGGACTGCCGGGGACTTGGGCTCGACCGCGGCGAGGCGCTCGTACGCCGCCTCCTGGGCCGGGCGTATGTCCGGTTCGCCCTTGTTGGGCCAGTAGGACATGGCCCGCTCCGCCTGTGCGGTGATCGTCAGAGACGGGTTGACCCCCAGGTTCGCGGAAACCGCGGCGCCGTCGACGACCGAGATGCCCGGGTGTCCGTACAGCCGGTGGTACGGATCGATGACGCCCTGCTCCGGGGATGCGCCGATCGGGCAGCCGCCCAGGAAATGCGCGGTCAGCGGCGTGCCGATCAGCTCGCCGACGTTCGATCCGGCGAAGCCGTTGATCTCCTCGGCCAGGAGGGTCGCCGCCCGGGTCCCTTCCTCGATCTGCTTGGGGTTCGGGGCGCCGTGCCCCTGCCGGGCCGTGAGCAGACCCTTTCCGACGCCGCCCGGCTTGCGGTACGTCGTCAGCGAGTTGTCCAGGGACTGCATGACCAGGCCGATGATGGTCCGCTCCGACCAGCGACGGTTGGAGAGGGAGCGGACGGCCAGCGTCGGGTGCCTGGCGACGTTTCCGAGCCAGCCGAGGAACCGCCGGGAGCCGTACGGGACCTGGAGGACGGACATCGCGCCCATCGCGTTGGAGCCCTTGCCGTACCGGACGGGTTCGATGTGGGTGCTGGCGTTGGGGTGGATCGAGGACGTGATGGCGACGCCCCGCGTGAAGTCGGCCCTGGCCGCGCCGTGCTTCTTGCGGTAGCGGCGGTCGGTGGTCTGCGAGCCGACGAGCGCTTCGGAGTTGGTACGGGTCAGCTCGCCGAGCCTGGCCGAGATGCGGGGCAGGTCGCCGCGGTCCTTCATGGTGTGGAGCAGGGTCTGCGTGCCGTACGTACCGGCTGCGACGACGACCTTGCGCGCACGCAGGTTACGTGGCTCGGCCTTGCGGCGGGCGTCGGTCGGGACGGTTGTGACGCGGTAGCCGCCGTCGGGGTGTTCGGCGAGGCCGACGACGGACGTCATGGGATGGATGACGGCTCCGGCCTTCTCGGCGAGGTAGAGGTAGTTCTCGTTGAGGGTGTTCTTGGCCCCGTGGCGGCAGCCGGTCATGCATTCGCCGCACTCGGTGCAGGCCTTGCGGGACGGGCCCGCGCCGCCGAAGTACGGGTCGGGAACTTCCTTGCCGTGCCCGGCCGTTGAATGACCGTCGGCGTCCGCCCCGTCGCCGAAGAAGACACCGACCGGTGCCATGTGGAAGCTGTCGCCCACCCCCATGGCCTCGGCGGTCGCTTTGAGGTGTATGTCCGACGGCGTCATGGTCGGGTTGAGCCGCACCCCCAGCATGCGCTTGGCCTGGTCGTAGTACGGCGCCAGCTCGTCCTGCCAGTCGGTGATGCCCGCCCACTGACGGTCCTCGAAGAAGGGAGCGGGGGGTACGTACAGCGTGTTGGCGTAGTTGAGGGAGCCGCCTCCCACACCCGCGCCGGCCAGCACCATGACGTTCCCGAGCAGGTGCACGCGCTGGATGCCGAAGAGACCGAGCGCGGGCGCCCATAGGTAGTTCTTGATGTCCCAGGAGGTTTTGGGCAGCGTTTCGCGGGTGAAGCGGCGGCCTGCCTCCAGGACGCCGACCCGGTAGCCCTTCTCCGTCAGGCGCAGCGCGGAGACGGACCCGCCGAAGCCGGATCCGACGACGATGACGTCGTAGTCGTACGCGGAATCGTCCTCAGCCTCCTGGCTGCGGACAGAGCTCTCCTGTGACATTGGCGCTCCTCGTTGAGAACCCGGGGGTTCCGAAAGGGTGAATCAGCGGAAACGCAGAACCTTGAGCGCCTTGAGGCTTGTGCTCATGAACGCCGTGTACTTCTCGTCGTCCATGCCGAAGGCCGGGGCCATCGGGATCAGCCGCTGGTGGGCGACGGTCTGCGCCTCGGTGTACTTGAGGATGCCCTCGGAGCCGTGGCGGCGGCCGAGACCGGAGTCCTTCATGCCGCCCATCGGCGCCTGGACACTGCCGTACGCCGGGGCGTAGCCCTCGTTGATGTTGACCGTGCCGGTGCGCAGGCGGGCGGCGATCGCGTGGCCGCGCTTGCCGTTCTTGGTCCAGACGCTCGAATTCAGACCGTACGAGGTGGCGTTGGCCTGCGCCACGACGTCGTCCTCGTCGGTGAACCGGTAGATGGAAACGACCGGGCCGAAGGTCTCCTCGGCGCATACGGCCATCGGCGCCTCGACGCCGTCCAGGATGGTCGGCTCGAAGAAGAGCGGGCCGATGTCGGGGCGGGCGACGCCGCCCGCGACGAGCGTGGCGCCCTTCGCGACGGCCTCTTCGACGTGGCGCTTGACGTTCTCCAGCTGGCGCTCGCCGACGAGCGAGCCCATGTCGGCGCCGTACGCGAGGGCCGTGCCGAGGCGCATCGCCTTCGTACGGGCGGCGAACCGGGCAACGAAGTCGTCGGCGATCGATTCGTGGACGTACAGCCGCTCGATGGAGATGCACAGCTGCCCGGCGGAGGAGAAGCAGGCGCGGACGGCGCCGGCCGCGGCCTTCTCGACGTCGGCGTCCTCCAGGACCAGCATGGCGTTCTTGCCGCCGAGTTCGAGGGATACGCCGACGAGACGGGCGGCCGCACCCTGGGCGACCTCGCGGCCCGTACGGGTGGAGCCGGTGAAGGAGACGTAGTCGGCGTGCTTGACGACCTCGGGGCCGACGACCGGGCCTTCGCCCAGGACCACTTGGAAGACCTCGGCGGGCAGACCGGCCTCGACGAGCAGGTCACGGGCCCACAGGGCGGTCAGCGCGGTCTCGGTGTCGGGCTTCATCACGACGGCGTTGCCGGAGACGAAGGCGGGCAGCGCGTCGCCGATGGACAGCTCGAACGGGTAGTTCCAGGGTGCGATCTGGCCGACGACACCGCGCGGCTGGCGCAGCTCGGTGACCTTCGTGAGGGTCGGAATCGCGCCGGTGCGCCGCTTGGGCTTGAGGTAGGAGGAGGCCTTGCGCCCGTAGTGGCGGGCGGCGATGGCGACGGCCTGGACCTCTTCGTGCGCGTGCAGGCGGGCCTTGCCCGTCTCCAGCTGTATGAGGTCGAGGACCTCGGCCTGGCGCTCCAGCACCAGGTCGTGGAAGCGGAGCAGGATCGCGGCGCGCTTCCGGACGGGCGTGGCCGCCCAGGCGGGCTGGGCGGCCCGCGCCCGCTCGAAGGCGGTGGCGACGTCCTCGGGGCTGGACTCGGGCAGGTCCGCCAGCTTCTCCCCGGTGAAGGGCGTGTGGTTGGCGGTACGGCCGGAACCGACCACTCCGCGGGTGAGCTGTGCGACCACCTCGGGGGTGACCACGTCGGCCGCGGTGCGGGCGCCTGCGGGGGCGGCGGCGAGCGGGTTGGTGCCGAGGGCAGGCGCTGCGGGGGCCTTCGAGTCCGTCATGAGGGCGAGAGTAGGCCCGATCGGAGCCTTTTGGTACCCGCCGGTAACGGCTTTTCACCAGGCCCACACCACCGCGCCAGTGTCCACTGGCAGATAACCCCTGATCAGGGGCTCGTCGCCGCCACCCGGCTCACAGGTTCTGTCCCGCCACCAGCTCCATCACGATCCATGGCTTCCGTCCTCGACAACCACGTCGTGCATCGTCACCAAGGAGGGGTGGTCGATCCGGGCGGCGGCGCGGGCCCTCGCGCTGCATGCGCAGGCAGACGTTCTGCCGCTCGCGCTCGCTCAGGTGATCCGGCACGCGCGGTTCCTTTACCGCGACGTCGCGGTCCACGACCTCGTCGTGAGCACGCCAGACCGTACCCATGCCGCCGTGCCCGAGCCGCGAGACCAGGCGGTAGCGCCCGCCGATGAGACGGCCCTGGCCGGGGACGGTGGGCGCGGCGGTGGCGCTGGGCGGGCCGGTGGGCGCCGAAGCGGCCTGGGTGGGCTGCCTGGCGCACGCGCGGGGCGGGTTGCCAGCGGGGAGGGGTGTGCGGAGCCTGCGGCGCTTTCACCCACCCCTCTACCGGCGGGTGAATGAATCCAGCGCCGTGTCGAAGTGGCGTTTCGCGTCGTCCTGGCGGCCGACCGGTGCCGACACCCACACGTCGTACATCAGCCCGCCCTCCTCCCAGCACAGGTCGTACGTGTGCCGGTCCTCGTCCTCCGGATCGAAGCCGTCCCACGTGAACTCCCAGAGCGCGGCGGTCAGTCCGTTGTAGGTGGTCGGCGTGACCTTGCCGTCGCGGTAACCGGGGTTCGTGTCGGGCCCGTTCGCGTGCGACAGCCGCATCGCGCCCAGCGGTCCGCTCGACACTGGAGCCTGCTGCCGTACGCCGATCCTGATCTGCTGGTCCGGCGAGATGTAGAAGACCCGCTTGTCGTCGGTCGACCGGTTGTACCCCTCGGGGACGGCGAGCGAGAAGCCCGCCGGATCGCTCACCCTCCGGTACCCGGCGGGCGGCGTGAAGGAGGGCGTGACCGATGCGGTCGGGACCGATGACCTGCTCGGAGCAGTCGAGGTGACGGTACGGGTGGGAGGGGTGGGAGGGGTGGGCGGCGTAGAAGCAGCGTCCGTACGTCCGCCGGACTCGCCGTTCGACCCACCCGCGCCCTCCCCGCCGGCGCCGTCACCCAGGAACAGCATCGCGGTCGCCGCCCCCGCCCCCGCCATCGCGGCAACCAGCGCGCCCGCGACAAGCGCCCTCCGGATCCGGCCGACCCGTGGCCGCGCCTGCTCGGCGGCCGCAAGGGCGGGGCCGGGGACAGGAACGAGGACCGGGACAGCCGTGGGCGGCGGCGCGGTGAGCGGTACGTCCCGTTGCGTGGGCGAATAGGGCGGCGCCTGAGCCGCCGCCTCCGGCGTCACGCCGGCCGCCAGGTGCGCGACCAGTAGCCGCTCCGCCTCCTCCACGCCGAGCCTGCGCTCCGGATCCCGCTCCAGCAGGCCGCGTACGACGGGCAGCAGCGGACCGGCCGCGGCCGGCGGCCGGATCTCGTCGTTCACGACGGCGTTGAGCACACCGCCCAACGAATCGCGGTGGAACGGCGATTCGCCGCTCAGCGCCGTACAGAGCAGCACACCGAGCGACCACAGATCGGACGCGGGACCCGCGCCGACGCCCTCCATGCGCTCCGGCGCCGTGTACTCGGGGGAGCCGACGAAGGATCCGGAGTCGGTGAGCGTCGTGGCTCCGGAGAGCCGCGCGATGCCGAAGTCGGTGAGTACGACGCGTCCGCTGTCCGCTTCCAGCAGGACGTTGGCGGGCTTGATGTCGCGGTGGAGTACACCGTGTTCATGGGCCGTACGCAGCGCCCCGAGCAGCGCGAGCCCGATCCGGGCCGCCTCGCGGGTGTTGACGGGACCGCTCGTCGCGACCCGGTCGGCGAGCGATTCGCCGTCGATCAGCTCCATGATGATGTAGGAGAGCCTGGTGTCCTGGTCGTCGACGACATCGTGCACGACGATCACATTGGGGTGGACCAGCTGAGCCACGGTCCTGGCCTCGCGCAGTACGCGTTCGCGCCACGGTCGCACGTCATCGGCGGCAGGCAGGCCTGCCTCGTGCGCGCCGATGTCGACATTGAGTTCCTTGACGGCGACCTGTCGGCCGAGCAGCTCGTCGGTGGCCCGCCACACCGTCCCCATGCCGCCACGACCGAGCCGCACGCCGAGCCGATAACGCCCGGCGATCAGGCGTCCGTTGCCTTCGGTGGTCATCGCTGTCCTGTCCGGTGCGCGCTCAGCCTGTCACCCGGTAGGCGGACGACGCCTGTTCGTAGATCTCGGTGACCTCGTCGCGCTGCGACTCGGGGCCGATCACCTGGACCACGTGGTAACGGTCGCCGACGATGATCGCGAGGTTACGGACGTACACATCGCGGCCGCTGCTGTCCTGCCAGGTGAACTGGCCCTCTGCCATGACCTGCCGGCCCACGTCGATGCGCCGCAGCCCGTTCGAGGTCGACCAGGACGAGTCGCGGACGGCCTGCAGCTCCCGCTCCTTCTTCAGCTGGTAGTCCATCGGGTCGCTGCCGTACTCCTTGACGGTGTCCCTGCCCGGGACGATCACCAGCTCGAAGCCGCCGCCGCGATAACGGACCTGTCCCGCATCGTTGATCGGCCGCCGCTCCCAGTCCTTGTCCACGGCGGTCTGGAAACCCTCGGGGTCCTTTCGGATCGCGTACCCCTTCGCGACGTCGGACGCGGGGACGGAGGTCTGCGGCTGCTGCGAGGAAGGAGTCTTGTCCGGAGTCTGCTGCGGGGGCGGCTGGGCGGAGTCGGTCCCTCCGGAGGGGCCGGGGGTCGGCGGCGCGCTCGTGCGCAGCTCGTCACCGACGTTCTTGGCGTCGCCCTGGTCGCCTTCCCCGCTCCCTTCACCGGCCTTCGGCATGAAGGCCAACGCGTACACGAGCGCGGCGACCAGGCCGAGGAGGATCACGACGAGCAGTGTGCGGCCGAGGGAACGGGGGCCGCCGCGCTGCTTCGGCTGGATCCGCGGCTCCTTGATCCGCGGCTCTCTGGCTGCCCGGGGCTCCTTCTCGCGTCTGTTCTCCCTGCCCGTCCCGGTGTTCCTGCTGTCCTTGGCCTTCTTGTGCCGGTGCCTGCCGTGCTGCGCGTCTGCCGAGCCGCCGCGGCGCTTGCGTACGAGCTCACCCCGGCGGCGCACGATCGGAAGCCGCGCACTGTCGACGGACGGCAGCGGAACGACGTCCACCCCGGCCTCCGGCTCGGGGGCGGACCGTACGAGCGAACGCAGCCAGCCGCGCAGCTCCTCGAAGTCCGGCCGCTCGGTCGGGTCCTGGCGCAGCAGCGACTCGACGACGGGCCGCAGCGGGCCACACTCCTCGGCGAAGGCGGGCGGCTCGGCGCAGACGAGCTGCACCAGCTCTATGGCGCTGTCCTCCGGGTACGGGGCGTGTCCCTGCACGGTACGGAAGAGGAGGGCGCCCAGCGCCCAGAGGTCGGTCGAGGGCCCGATGGGCGGTGCCAACTGCCAGTTCCCGTGCACAGAGCCCGCCTGCTCGGGCGCCCAGCGCTCGGTGACGGCGCCGACGACGGCGATGCGCGCCTGCCTGGCACGCTCGGCGGCGAGCGGGGTGGCGGGACCGCGGTGCGCGGGAACGTGGCCCCCGGCAACGTATTCGTCCCAGCGCCCGGTGGCGGAGGACGACGCTGAGCCTTGGCCTTGGCCGCCGTGTCCAGCTTGCCCGCCCTGCCCGGCGTGTGTGCCCTGCCCGCCGTGTGTGCCCTGCCCGCCGGACGGCTGCGCGTACGCACGGGTCGTCGTCTGGCTGCCGGGAGCGCCGGGTCGCGCTTGCGCCGGGACGCCGGGCTGCGTGCCGGGCTGCGCATCCGCCTGGCCCTGCGCGTAGCCCTGCGTCGGCGCCAATGCCTCGGCCTGCTCGCGCGGCGGGTGCGCGTGTCGCAGGCCGTCGGCGCGCAATCCGTCTCCGGCCCCCGAACGGGGTACGGCGCCGTGCCAGGTCTCGTCGAAGTCTGCCCCGGCGCCTGTACGGCCGCCCGCGGAGGCCGCCGAGTCGTTAGCTGCCGATGCACCGGGCCCGCCCGGCCCGGAGTGCCAGCCGCCACCGGCGCCCAGCGCCCCGCGTGCGCCGGTCGCGGTACCGGCAGCGGTACCAGCACCAGCACTCGCACCAGCACCAGCACCAGCACCAGCACCAGCATCGACGTCCAGGTCCACGTACGGGCTGATCGCACGCGGGCCTCCGGCCGGGCGCGGCGACGGCCGCTGGGCCGGGAGCGGGGCTGTGCCCTCAGGCCGCTGCTCCTCGCTGACCCTGGCCGCCGCACGGGCGCCCGCGCGGTAGGCCGCGATCGCCCCGGCGCGCGCGGCTCGGACGTCGGCGGCAGGATTCGCACCCGGGCGGACGTCCCCCGAGGGCAGCGCGGCGCGCATGCCGGGCGGGACACTGGCGTACGGCACCGCCTCCACCGCACCGGTGGTCGAGATCCCGTCGTGCCCGGGCGCACCGGCGTTCCCCGGGTCGGCAGCCGTACCCCAACTGCCGTCGTCCTCATCCGCATCCACCGCCGGCTCCGCCGGCACCGGCACGGGGGCGTAACCGCAGAGCGCCTCCTCCGCGGCCCCGGCGGCGAGGCCGGTCAGGACGATGCGGCCGTCGTCGCAGACGAGCACCGTGCGGACGGTGATGTTCCGGTGGGTCCAGCCGTGCGCGTGCAGCACCCGCAGCGCGGTCAGCACGTCGGCGGCGATCTCCGCCGCGCGGTAAGGGTTCAGCGGCCTCTCGGCGAGCAGCGCCGCCAGCGGCCTCGCCGCCACCAGTTCGCTCACTATCCACAGCGAACCGCCCTCGGCGAAGACGTCGAAGACCTGGTCCAGCCTGGGGTGATCGGGGATCTGCGCCGCGGCCTGCGCCGCCTCTATGGCGCGGCGCACGGCGGGATCGGTCGGCCGCCGTGTCGTACGCCCGGCCGCCCGGCGCACTCCCCGCGCCGCGGCCCCGCCGCCGCCCTCGCCGTCCAGGAACTCCGCGTCCACGACCTCGGGTAACGGCACTTGGCGGACGAGGACTTCCTGCCCGCTATACGTGTCGAAGGCCCGGGTTTCGACCAGTTCGTACTCGTCGGAAGGCGGCAGGGGAAGGCGGTAGCGGTCGGCAAGCACCCGTCCCGCATAGTCGTCCACGACGCCTCCCCAGAGCGCGCTGTTCCCCCGGTCCAGGACCGCATCAAACCGTCAATTCCGGTCGCGTACAGTCCACGAGCTCTCACGATACGGGGCAGGACCCGACCGTGCCGCCGGGTCTTGGCAACCCGGCCCCTCCGTACGTCAGTCCTTGGGCTTGAACGTGTCGAACGCGGTCTCGCGCAGCGTCCGGCACTCCTTGCCGTCCCACTCGCTCGCCTTGCAGCTCACCATGATGGAGTAGCCGTGACGGGCGTCCACCTTGAAGCCGCGGTTGAGCACATGCACCCGCTGCCCCTGCTGGTCGCGCTCGAACTCCCAGTCGGCGGTGGTGGGATAGCCGTTGTAGTCGACGGGCCTGATCCCGAGGTGCTTGTAGTTGGTGCTGGTCGCGGCGACACCCAGCCTCGCCGCCGCCCAGGCGGCGCGGGCGTCGTCCGTGGGGCTGGCATTGAAGTCGACCTGGACTCGCGGGAATCCGCCGTCCTTGTTGTATATGCCGCCGGAGTTCAGGCCTGCTATGCGGTTCCGCTCGAAGCCCTCGGGCATCGCCATGGTGAAGTGGAACCGGTCGTCGCTGACCTTCTTGTACCCGTCGGGCAGCCCGTCCGACTTCGGCGGGTCGTCCGTCTTGGACCCGCCGGTGTCCTGACCGCCGCCCTCGCCCTTGCCCGGGTCCGCGTTGCCCTGGCCCTGGCCTTCTTCCTTGCCCTTGTCCGTTTCCTTGCCTTCGTCCCCGCTCTTGGCGCCCCCGCCGGCCGTGACGCCGCTCGAAGCGGACGTCCCGTCCTTGGACTTGCCCTGATCGCCCTCGTCCGAGCCGCCGTTCAGCGCGACAGCGAGCACGGTGCCGATCACCGCGAGTGCGGCGACCAGCGCGACGATCACCAGCGTGCGACGCGGCACGACATCGGTGAGCGGAGCCCGCACGGGCGGTTTCGGCCCGGCCGCGGCCTGCGACTGCTGTTGTGCCTGCGACCGCGCCTGGGACGCCTGCTTCTGCTTGGCCGCCTGGGCCGCCGCCGCGTTGCGTACGGACTTCAGCGCACCGCGAACCCGGTCGCTGCCGCCTTCGCCCGCCCCGGCATCGCTCCGGGTGCGCGACGCGGGAGCCGCGTCCTCCGGTACGGGCGGCATCGCGACCACCCGTGTCGCCTCGGGCGACGGCTCCGGCTCGGTCGTCTTGTCAGGAGCCTCGATCACGTCGATCAGGAGTGCCCGCGCCCCCGCCTCGTCGAGCCGCTGCTCGGGGTCCTTGGCCAGCAGGCCGTAGATGACCTCTTCCAGCGGCCCCGCGTTCCTCGGCGGGTCGAGGGGCTCCGTCATGACCGCCGTCAGAGTCGCGATCGCCGAGCCCTTGTCGTACGGCGGAGTGCCCTCCACCGATGCGTACAGCAGACCGCCCAGCGACCACAGGTCGGCGGCAGGCCCCGGCTTGTGACCACGGGCCCGCTCCGGCGAGATGTACGAAGGAGCGCCCACCAGCATGCCGGTCGACGTGATCGACGGGTCTCCCTCGACCTGTGCGATACCGAAGTCGGTCAGCACGACCCGGCCGTCCTCGGAGATGAGGACGTTGGACGGCTTCACGTCGCGGTGGAGGATGCCCTCGCGGTGCGCCGAGCGCAGTACGTCGAGGATGGCGAGGCCCACTTCGGCGGCGCGACGCGGCGTCAGCAGCCCGTCCTCGCGTACCGCTTCGGCCAGCGACTTGCCCTCGATCAGCTCCATGACGATCCACGGCCGGTCGTCCTCGTCGACCACGTCGTAGACGGTCACCGCGCCGTTGTTACGGATCCGGGCGATCGCCTTCGCCTCGCGCAGCGTGCGCGTGATGAGCCGGCGCTTCTCTTCCTCGTCGATGCTCGTGGGGAAGCGCAGTTCCTTGACCGCGACGGTGCGGCCCAGCGTCTCGTCGACGGCACGCCAGACCGTACCCATGCCACCCCGGCCGAGCACATCTCCGAGCCGGTACCGTCCGGCGAGAAGACGTCCCTTGGTGTCCTTGGACTGCTCCGCGTCCGACATGCGTCCCCTCTGCGATCCCTGATCTACGCCCGCGACCCGTGATGGCTGCGTTCCAGGGTGAAGCAGTAACCCGCCCTGGCAGAGCCATCATTGTCCCTCACCGCGCGACCGATCGTGGTCCCGGGTCACCAGGACGCGTTCACAGAACCGACGAAAGGGACCTTGCGCAGGTCACAGCAGTGCGAGGACGGTTCCACCGAACCTCCCCACAGCGCACGCGACTTCCCCCCTTTACAAGATCGGACCTCTGCCGCCACTCTCCGCAACGGCGCTCACTGGAGCGGTGCGATGTCCGGCGCCCCCAGTCGCGCCGCGTCCGCCGTCAGATCGTCCGGCTGCCGCTGCGACTCCCGCTCCGCCTCCACCCGCTTCTCGTAGTGCTCGACTTCCTTCTCGATCTGCCCCTTGTCCCACCCCAGCACCGGAGCCATCAGCTCCGCGCACTCCCGCGCGCTGCGCGTCCCCCGGTCGAAGGTCTCGATCGAGATGCGCGTACGCCGGGTCAGTACGTCGTCGAGGTGCCGCGCCCCTTCGTGCGAGGCGGCGTACACGATCTCCGCCCGCAGGTAGTCGTCCGCGGCCGCCAGCGGCTCGCCCAGCGACGGCTCACCGACGACCAGCTCCAGCACCTCCTCGGCCAGCGCGCCGTACCGGTTCAACAGGTGCTCCACGCGCACCACATGAAGCCCCGTCCGCGCCGCGATCCGCGCCCGCGCGTTCCACAGCGCCTTGTACCCCTCGGCGCCGGCGAGCGGCACGTCCTCCGTCACGCACTCCGCGACCCGCTGGTCGAGACCGTGCACCGCCTCGTCGACCGCGTCCTTCGCCATCACGCGGTACGTCGTGTACTTGCCGCCCGCGACGACGACGAGCCCCGGCACCGGATGCGCCACCGTGTGCTCGCGCGAGAGCTTGCTGGTGGCGTCCGACTCCCCGGCCAGCAGCGGCCGCAGTCCGGCGTACACCCCCTGGACGTCGTCCCGCGTCAGCGGCACCGCGAGCACCGAATTCACGTGCTCCAGCAGGTAGTCGATGTCGGCGCTGGACGCCGCCGGGTGCGCCTTGTCCAGATCCCAGTCCGTGTCCGTCGTCCCCACGATCCAGTGCCGCCCCCACGGGATGACGAACAGCACCGACTTCTCGGTCCGCAGGATCAGCCCGGTCGACGAATGAATCCGGTCCTTCGGCACCACCAGATGAATGCCCTTGGATGCCCGCACATGGAACTGCCCGCGCTCGCCGATCAGCGCCTGCGTGTCGTCCGTCCACACCCCGGTCGCGTTGACGACCTGCTTGGCCCGGATCTCGTACTCCCCGCCGCCCTCCACGTCCTGGACCCGCGCCCCCACAACGCGCTCGCCCTCCCGCAGGAAGCCGATCACCCTGGCCCGGTTTGCGACGTGCGCGCCGTACTGCGAGGCCGTGCGCACCAGCGTCGCCACATAGCGCGCGTCGTCCATCTGTGCGTCGTAGTACTGCAACGCGCCCACCAGCGCGTCCTTCTTCAGCGCGGGGGCGACCCGCAGCGCGCGCTTGCGCGACAGGTGACGGTGCATCGGCAGCCCCCGGCCGTGCCCCGAGGACACCGACATCGCGTCGTACAACGCCACGCCCGACCCGGCGTACCACCGCTCCCAGCCCTTGTGCTGGAGCGGGTAGAGAAACGGCACCGGTTTCACCAGATGCGGCGCCAGCCGTTCGAGGAGCAGCCCGCGTTCCTTCAGCGCTTCCCGTACGAGCGCGAAGTCGAGCATCTCCAGATAGCGCAGCCCGCCGTGAATCAGCTTGCTCGACCGGCTCGATGTGCCCGACGCCCAGTCTCTCGCCTCGACGAGACCGGTGGCGAGCCCGCGGGTGGCGGCGTCGAGTGCCGTCCCCGCACCGACCACTCCGGCGCCCACGACAAGCACGTCCAGTTCACGCTCGGCCATCCCCGCGAGCGCCTCGGCGCGCTCCGCAGGTCCCAGTGTCGCTGTCCTCACTGCTGCCTCCCGTTGCGGTCGGGGTGGTCGGGATCACATCCCCACCCCCTCGATTCTGTCTGTGCTCCCCGGGTTCAGCCACCGCCTGTGGACAACACTCCCGCACCACAGCCGCACGCAATGCCGCACAACGGTCATATTTACGCCTAGTCTGACATTGCGCTCGCCCGAACTGTCCACAGGGCTTGCGCCTTGCCTCCCCTCCGGCTATTGGGAAGGACGCGGCTCACCGCCATGCCCGCAGATCTCGCCGTCATCGGACTCGGCCACCTCGGCCTCCCCCTCGCCCAGGCCGCCGTCGCCGCCGGCATCGACACCATCGGCTACGACACCGGCCCACGCCTCCTCGCGGAACTCGCCGCGGGCCGCACCCCGGCCGACGGCTCGCTCACCGCCGCCGGCTTGCGCAGGATGCTCGCGGGAGGCTTCCGTACCGTCACCGAACCGGCCGCTCTGGGCCGGGTCCGTACCGCGGTCATCTGCGCCCCCACCCCGCTCGGCGCGGACCGTACGCTCGACCTCACCGCCGTCGGCGACGCCGCCAGAGCCCTCGCCGCGCAACTGCGCCCGCACACCACCGTGCTGCTCGAATCCGCCGCCTACCCGGGCACCACGGAAGAATTCCTCCGCCCCATCCTCGAAGAGGGCTCCGGGCTGCGCGCAGGGCGGGACTTCCATCTCGCGTACTCCCCCAGCCGCGTGGACCCCGGCAACCGGGTGCACGGTTACGCCAACACCCCCCAGGTCATCGGCGGCCTCACCCCCGCCTGCACCGAATCGGCCGCCGCCTTCTACGGACGCCTCACCGACAAGGTGGTCCGCGCACGCGGCCCCCGCGAGGCCGAGACCGTCGGCGTACTCGAAACGAACTACCGGCACGTCAACATCGCACTCGTCAACGAAATGGCCGTGCTCTGCCACGACCTCGGCGTCGACATCTGGGACGTCATCCGCTGCGCCGAGACCAAGCCCTTCGGCTTCCAGGCCTTCCGCCCGGGCCCCGGCGTCGGCGGCCACGGCGTCCCCGTCGACCCGAACTACATTCCGCACAGCAGCCGTACGCCCGGCCACCCCCTGCGCATGGTCGGCCTCGCACAGGAAATCAACGACCGCATGCCGCAGTACGTCATCCAGCGCTGCGCCACCCTCCTCAACGAGCACGGCAAGTCCGCCCGCGGCGCCCGCATCCTGCTCCTCGGCGTCACCTACAAGCCGGACCTCGCCGACCAGCAGGGCTCCCCCGCCCAGGAAATCGCGACCCGCCTGATGGACCTGGGCGCCCAGGTCGGCTACCACGACCCGCACGTCCCCGACTGGCGCGTCCGGGACGTCCCCGTGCCCCGCGCCGACTCCCTCTACGAGGCGGCCGCCAACGCCGACCTGACGGTCCTTCTCCAGCACCACCGCACGTACGACCTCCAGGGCCTCGCAGTGAAGGCCCAGCTGCTCCTCGACACGCGTGGAGCGTCCCCTGCAGGAGCAAGCCACCGCCTATAAGGCACCTATCAAGCACCGATAAGGCACCGTGGCTCGCAATTCCGGGCCCACAGTCGTACGGGACTGCTAGCCTGCGGCGTCATTTCCCGCACACCTGTGCGCACGCATCATCCCTGGGGGGATTTTTCAGATGAGCCAGCCCGTACCGCCGCCGCAGTCCGGCAACCCGTTCGCCGACGGCGCCTACCCGCAGGCCCCGGCCCCCGCCCCGGCCCGCGACAACGTCGTCCTCGGCATCGTGGCGGCCTTCGCCGCCGCGGTCGTCACCGCCGGGATCTACGGCGCCATCATCGGCGCCACCGAGTACCAGATCGGCTTCGCGGCCGTCGGCGTCGGCTACCTGATCGGCTTCGCGGCCGGCAAGGTCGGCGGCAGCAACCCGGCGCTGCCGGTGGTCGGCGCGATCCTGTCGCTCGGCGCGGTCTACCTGGGCCAGCTGCTCGGGTTCGCGATCGCCCTGTCCGACGTACTCCCCGTCACTGTGACGGAGATGTTCTTCCAGGAGTTCAGCGTGCTGACGACGGGCTGGAAGGAGGAGGCGGGACCGATGACCTTCCTCTTCCTCGCCATCGGCGCCTTCGCCGCCTTCTCGGCCGCCAAGAAGTCCGCCGCGTAACGACGTCTGTACGGAAGGGGCCCGGACCGCACAGCGGTCCGGGCCCCTTCCGTACAGACAGCCAAAAACGTCAGCGCTTGTGCTCCGCCGGGGAGACCGTCACCTCGACGCGCTGGAACTCCTTGAGCTCGCTGTAGCCCGTCGTCGCCATCGAACGGCGCAGCGCACCGAAGAGGTTCATCGAGCCGTCCGGCGTGTGCGACGGGCCGAGGAGGATCTCCTCGGTCGTGCCGACCGCACCCAGGTCCATCCGCTTTCCGCGCGGCACGTCCTCGTGGACGGCCTCCATACCCCAGTGGTGACCGCGGCCGGGCGCGTCCGTCGCGCGCGCCAGCGGCGAGCCCATCATCACGGCGTCCGCGCCGCACGCGATGGCCTTCGGCAGGTCGCCGGACCAGCCCACGCCGCCGTCCGCGATGACGTGCACGTACCGGCCGCCGGACTCGTCCATGTAGTCGCGGCGGGCCGCGGCCACATCGGCGACCGCGGTCGCCATGGGCACCTGGATGCCCAGCACGTTGCGCGTGGTGTGCGCGGCGCCGCCGCCGAAGCCGACGAGGACGCCGGCCGCGCCCGTACGCATCAGGTGCAGCGCGGCGGTGTACGTCGCGCAGCCGCCCACGATGACCGGCACGTCGAGCTCGTAGATGAACTGCTTGAGGTTCAGCGGCTCGGCGGCGCCCGACACGTGCTCGGCGGAGACCGTGGTCCCGCGGATCACGAAGATGTCGACACCGGCGTCCACGACGGCCTTGGAGAACTCGGCCGTACGCTGCGGGGACAGCGCGGCGGCGGTGACGACACCCGAGTCGCGCACCTCCTTGATGCGCTGCCCGATCAGGTCCGCCTGGATGGGGGCGGCGTAGATCTCCTGGAGGCGGCGGGTGGCGGTGCCTTCGTCCAGCTCGGCGATCTCCTGAAGCAGCGGCTCCGGGTCCTCGTACCGGGTCCACAGACCTTCGAGGTTCAGTACGCCCAGGCCACCCAGCTCACCGATGCGGATCGCGGTCTGCGGCGAGACGACGGAGTCCATCGGAGCCGCCAGGAAGGGCAGCTCGAAACGATAGGCGTCGATCTGCCAGGCGATCGAGACCTCCTTCGGGTCCCGGGTGCGCCGGCTCGGCACGATGGCGATGTCGTCGAACGCGTACGCCCTGCGGCCGCGCTTGCCGCGCCCGATCTCGATCTCAGTCACGTGTGTGGCCTTTCCCTCTTGGTATGCCGTTCCAGTATCCCCGACACACACGTGAGGGGCGGCCCCGGGAAACTCCGGGGCCGCCCCTCAGCACGCGTGCGTATTACTTCCTGCTGTAGTTCGGCGCCTCGACCGTCATCTGGATGTCGTGCGGGTGGCTCTCCTTGAGACCCGCGGACGTGATCCGGACGAACCGGCCGTTCTCCTGAAGCTCCGGAATCGTACGGCCGCCGACATAGAACATCGACTGACGCAGTCCGCCCGCGAGCTGGTGCACAACGGCGGACAGCGGACCCCGGTAGGGCACCTGACCCTCGATGCCCTCGGGCACGAGCTTGTCGTCGGTGCCGACGCCCTCCTGGAAGTACCGGTCCTTGGAGTACGACTTGGCCTGGCCGCGGGACTGCATCGCGCCCAGCGAGCCCATGCCGCGGTACGACTTGAACTGCTTGCCGTTGATGAAGAGCAGCTCGCCCGGCGACTCCTCGCAGCCCGCGAGGAGCGAGCCGAGCATCACGGTGTCGGCGCCCGCGACGATCGCCTTCGCGATGTCGCCGGAGTACTGGAGGCCGCCGTCGCCGATGACCGGCACACCGGCCGTCTTCGCGGCAAGGGAGGCCTCGTAGATCGCGGTGACCTGCGGTACGCCGATACCGGCGACGACGCGGGTCGTGCAGATCGAGCCGGGGCCCACGCCGACCTTGATGCCGTCGCAGCCGGCGTCGATGAGCGCCTGGGCGCCGTCGCGGGTGGCGACGTTGCCGCCGATGACGTCGACCGTGGAGTTCGACTTGATCTTGGCGACCATGTCGCCGACCAGCCGCGAGTGACCGTGCGCGGTGTCTACGACGATGAAGTCGACACCCGCCTCGATGAGTGCCTGGGCGCGGTCGTACGCGTCACCGGCGACACCCACGGCCGCGCCGACGAGCAGGCGGCCCTCGGCGTCCTTGGCGGCGTTCGGGTACTTCTCGGCCTTGACGAAGTCCTTGACCGTGATGAGGCCCTTGAGGATGCCCGCGTCGTCGACCAGCGGAAGCTTCTCGATCTTGTGGCGGCGCAGCAGCTGCACCGCGTCCACGCGGGAGATGCCGACCTTGCCGGTGACCAGTGGCATCGGGGTCATGATCTCGCGGACCTGGCGCGAGCGGTCCGTCTCGAAGGCCATGTCGCGGTTGGTGACGATGCCGAGGAGCTTGCCCGCCGGGTCGGTCACCGGTACGCCGCTGATACGGAACTTGGCGCACAGCTCGTCGGCTTCGCCGAGGGTGGTGTCCGGGCGCACGGTGATCGGGTCGGTCACCATGCCCGACTCGGAGCGCTTGACGAGGTCGACCTGGTTCGCCTGGTCGGCGATCGACAGGTTGCGGTGCAGGACACCGACACCGCCCTGACGGGCCATGGCGATGGCCATGCGCGCCTCGGTGACCTTGTCCATCGCGGCGGAGAGCAGCGGGACGTTCACCCGTACGTTCTTCGAGATGTACGAGGAGGTGTCGATCTGGTCGGGTGCCATGTCCGACGCGCCAGGCAGCAGCAGCACGTCGTCGTAAGTCAGCCCGAGCATCGCGAATTTTTCGGGCACTCCATCGACGTTGGCAGTCATGACACCTTCCCAAATGGTCTTGCTCGGCGCGGATGTCCATGCTAACGGGATCGCGAGGTGTCTCATTCCACGAGCAAGATCACCCAGAGAGTTTGTACGTTCGCACGGCCTGCGCGCAGGGCCCGTTTCGGCCCGTCACTGCCCGGCGAGCGCCCGCAGCCGGCTGAGCGCGCGATGCTGCGCAACCCGCACGGCACCTGGGGACATGCCCAGCATCTGCCCGGTCTCCTCGGCGGTCAGCCCGACCGCGACCCTGAGTACGAGCAGCTCGCGCTGCGCCTGGGGAAGATTTGCCAGAAGTTTCTTGGCCCACTCCGCATCACTGCTGAGCAGTGCGCGCTCCTCGGGCCCGAGGGAGTCGTCGGGGCGCTCCGGCATCTCGTCGGAGGGCACGGCGGTCGATCCGGGGTGCCGCATGGCGGCCCGCTGCAGATCGGCGACCTTGTGCGCGGCGATGGCGAAGACGAAGGCCTCGAAGGGCCTGCCGGTGTCCTTGTAGCGCGGCAGCGCCATGAGGACCGCCACGCAGACTTCCTGCGCTAGGTCCTCCACGAAGTGGCGGGCATCACCGGGAAGCCGGCTCAGCCGCGTACGGCAGTACCGCAGGGCCAGCGGGTGAACCCGGGCCAGGAGGTCGTGCGTGGCCTGCTCGTCGCCATCGACCGCACGGCGGACGAGTGCACCGATCACCGTCGTCTCGTCGTCGCGCATCGGTCCATGGTGCCTTGGCGCCGAACCTTCCGTGGCACCACGCCCGTAGTTGTGCACCGAAGCGTTATGAGCAGGTACGCCGGAACTCATCTCCTGAGCCCTCCCCTCCCGCTCGACCGAATCGTCCCCGAGGAACTCCACCCCTCAAGGATGCGGCATCGGCGGCGGAACGGGGCACGGGCGTCCGTCACCCCGTCCGCCGGACGGCGGACGGGGCACGTCGTACCCGTGCAGCAGCGCACCGGCCCCGGTCCTAACGGACCAGGCCCCAGCGGAATCCGAGCGCGACCGCGTGCGCCCGGTCCGAGGCGCCGAGCTTCTTGAAGAGCCGCCGGGCATGCGTCTTGACCGTGTCCTCGGAGAGGAAGAGCTCACGGCCGATCTCCGCGTTGGAGCGGCCGTGGCTCATGCCTTCGAGCACCTGGATCTCACGCGCGGTGAGTGTGGGCGCCGCGCCCATCTCGGCCGAGCGCAGTCTGCGCGGGGCGAGCCGCCAGGTCGGGTCGGCGAGCGCCTGCGTGACGGTGGCCCGCAGTTCGGCGCGCGAGGCGTCCTTGTGCAGATAGCCACGGGCACCGGCGGCGACCGCGAGCGCGACGCCGTCGAGGTCCTCGGCCACCGTGAGCATGATGATCCGGGCGCCCGGGTCGGCGGAGAGCAGCCGGCGCACGGTCTCGACACCGCCAAGACCGGGCATGCGTACGTCCATCAGAATCAGGTCCGAGCGGTCGGCGCCCCACCGGCGGAGGACTTCCTCACCGTTGGCCGCTGTCGTCACGCGCTCGACGCCGGGCACGGTCGCGACCGCGCGGCGGAGCGCCTCTCGGGCAAGCGGGGAGTCGTCGCAGACGAGGACGGATGTCATGGCCGCCCTCCGCAGCTGATGCGCGTCACCTTGAGCCTCCAGGCTGGTACATATTTCGTCACCTGTGCGATTGACGCTCTCGGACATCTGCCCGATCGCTTGTTCTTTCAACCGCCTCGCACTCTCAACGATGGTCACTCGAAAGAGTTACGGGGTGGACGGCCATCTTCGGCACTCTACGTGAGGGCCCGGTTGCAGAGAAGCGCATCGCGGGGTGCGATGTCCCCAAAGTAAAGACATGCCCCGTTTAGCGGCTTTTCTTCCGTTTTGCTGGCGCCTGTGGCTAGATTCGCAATGGGTCATATTTACATCTGCTTACACAAGTAGGTACCTAGGTACCGCCTCAGCCCAGATGCGCTCTCGATGCAATCGATGCAAGGGGACAAGCAATGGCAGATTTCTCCCGCCTTCCCGGACCCAACGCCGATCTGTGGGACTGGCAGCTGCTTGCAGCCTGCCGCGGGGTGGACAGCTCGCTCTTCTTTCACCCGGAGGGGGAGCGGGGCGCCGCCAGGAGTGCGCGTGAGAACTCGGCAAAGGAGGTCTGCATGAGGTGCCCGGTACGTGCGGAATGCGCGGCGCACGCACTCGCGGTCCGTGAGCCCTACGGCGTGTGGGGCGGGCTGACCGAGGACGAGCGCGAGGAGCTCATGGGCCGCGCGCGCAACCGCCTGATCACCGCCTCCACGGGCGCCCCGGCGGCGCCGGGCGCGAGGCCGACCACCGCACCAGGACGCTGAAACGTTTCTTCACTTCTTTCCCTCTTCACCAACTTCACCAAGACCGCTCCACCTCCTAGCCCCGACTCCCAGCCCCGGCCGCCGGCTCAGCGGGCGGCTGCGAGCGCCAGCTGGTCCAGCGTGGCCGCGACGGCCGGGACCTGAGCCAGATCGGGCAGGGTGAGCGCCACGATCTCGCGCTGCACGGCGGGCACCAGCGCCACAGTGCGCGCACGCTTCGGACGTACCGACTCCAGGGCCAGCTCCGGCAGGACCGCGACTCCGAGTCCGGCGCCGACCAGGCCGATCACCGCCGGATAGTCGTCGGTCGCGAAATCGATGCGGGGCGCGAAGCCCGCGCTCTCGCACACCTCCACCAGCTGCCTCCGGCAGCGCGGGCAGCCCGCGATCCACGGCTCGTCCGCCAGCTCCCCGATGCCGACCTGACCGGCCTCCGCAAGCCGGTGCCCCTCGGGGACGAGGCCGACGAGACGGTCGGTGAGCAGCGGGCGTACGACCAGGTCCTGCCAGTCCTCGGCGGCGCCGCCGGGCCCGTAACGAAAGGCCAGAGCCACATCGCAGTCGCCCTCGCGCAGCATCTCGACCGAGCGCGGGGGCTCGGCGTCGATGAGGGAGACCCTGGTGCCGGGGTGGGCGGCGCGCAGGGCGGCCAGCGCGGTGGGGACCAGGGTGGAGCTGCCGCTGGGGAAGGACACCAGGCGTACCCGGCCTGCGCGCAGGCCGGCGATGGCGGCGACCTCCTCCTCGGCGGCGGTCAGTCCGGCGAGGATTCCGGCGGCGTGGCGGACGAGGGCTTCACCCGCTTGGGTGAGTCGCATCTCGCGGCCCGTGCGGATGAGGAGCGGGGTGCCTGTCGAGTGTTCGAGGGCCTTCATCTGCTGGCTGACGGCGGGCTGTGTGCAGCCCAGTTCGCGCGCGGCGGCCGAGAAGGAGCCGGTGGCGGACACGGCGCGCAGGACACGGAGATGGCGGGCTTCGATCACCCTTGAAGCATAAGTGACACTTGGGGCAGTCGCAGAGGAACGATGTGCGACTTTGAGGGCCGCACCGTTAGCGTGCGTGCCATGCACTTGATGAAACTGCTGACCGTGAATGTGGGGCGGCCCGAGGCCGTGGACTACACCGACGCGCCGAGCGGGACGACGGGCGTCCACAAACATCCGGCCGATGGGCCCGTACGGGTGGTCGCGCCGGGTCCCAAGGGTGTCGGCGCGAGCGGAGTGGCCGGCGACGCGGTGTGCGACACGCGTCATCACGGCGGCAACGACCAGGCTGTGTACGCCTTTGCGCGCGAGGACCTCGACGGATGGGAGCGGGAGCTGGGGCGTCCGCTGGCCAATGGTGCGTTCGGGGAGAACCTCACCACCCTCGGGCTCGATGTGAACGGCGCGCTCATCGGCGAGCGGTGGCGTATCGGGACGGAGTTGGTGCTCGAGGTGACCTGCGGCCGCATTCCGTGCCGTACGTTCGCAGGCGCTCTCGGCGAGAAGGGGTGGGTCAAGCGCTTCACGCGGCAGGCCGCCCCGGGGGCGTATCTGCGGGTGATCGAGCCCGGGGAGATCCGCGCGGGCGACGCCGTCGAGATCGTGCACCGGCCCGACCACGACGTCACGGTCAGCCTGCAGTTCCGTGCGGCGACGACGGAACGGGAGCTGCTGCCGCGCATCCTCGCGGCCGGCGAGGCGCTGCACCCCGAGGCGCTGGCGAACGCGCGCAAGTACGTGTCGTAACACGTGTCGTGGTGCGTGTCGTAGTGCGTGTCGTCATGCGTGTCGTAAGGGAGAGTCCCTGACGGACGGGCGGGACACGCGAAGCACTAACGTGCCGCTATGACGACTGCACTGATTACGGGAGCTACAGCAGGCATCGGCGCCGCCTTCGCGCGGCGCCTCG
Organism: Streptomyces spiramyceticus; assembly: GCF_028807635.1. NCBI lineage: Bacteria > Bacillati > Actinomycetota > Actinomycetes > Kitasatosporales > Streptomycetaceae > Streptomyces > Streptomyces spiramyceticus. The sequence goes on along the minus strand of NZ_JARBAX010000001.1, from coordinate 3,943,430 downwards.
CCACGGACGGGCACAACCTGGTGCTGGTGGCCCGCGACACCGGGCGGCTCCAGGAGCAGGCGACAGAGCTGCACGACCTGCACGGCATCGAGGCGGAAGTGCTGACCGCCGATCTGGCGACGGACGACGGGATCGCGGCGGTCGAGGCGCGGCTCCTGGACCGCAAGCATCCGGTCGATCTGCTGGTCAACAACGCCGGGTTCGGCAACAAGGGGCGCTTCCTCGAAGTGTCCATGGCCGACGAGCTGACCATGCTGAAGGTCCATTGCGAGGCGGTCATGCGGCTGACGGCGGCGGCCGCGACGGGCATGAAGGAGCGGCGCCGGGGCGGGGTCGTCAACGTCGCGTCGATCGCGGCCTTCGTACCGCGTGGGACGTACGGCGCTTCCAAGGCGTGGGTCGTGCAGTTCACGCAGGGTGTGGCGCGGGACCTCGCGGGGTCCGGCGTACGGCTGATGGCGCTGTGCCCCGGCTTCGTACGGACGGAATTCCACGAGCGGGCCGGGATGGGGACGGACAACATCCCGGGCTGGATGTGGCTCGACGCGGACAAGCTGGTGGCCGCGGCGATGGGCGATCTGGCGCGCGGGAAGTCGCTTTCCGTGCCGGATCCCCGGTACAAGGTGGTGATGGGGGCTGTGAAGCTGGTGCCGCGCGGCCTGCTGGGAGGGATCACCTCCAAGACCGGGCGGAAGTACGGGCCTCAGTAGTGCGTCTCGCGTTTACTGCTCCTTCGGCTCCTTCGGCTCGTTCGGCTCGTCAGGGCTTAGGAACAGCTGGGTAGTCGGACCGTTCCTCCAGGTCACCCGGAGGGTGCTGGGGCCGGTGATCCGGACGTCCGCGAGGGTGGCGACGGGCGTCGGCGCGGGCTCGGCCGTGAGGGATGCCAGGGCGACGAAGAGCGACTCGCCCGCTGTTGTGCGGCCTTCGAGGGCTGCGGTACGGGTGCGCGGGGCGGCCAGCGTCGGGCCGGTGGCCAATTCCTGTGCGCTGTCGTAGCCGTGGACCGGGTGGAGTTGGGCGGTCACCCGGTGGTCGGTGGCCCAGCCGGTCTGGCGTACGGGCGTGCCCTCCGGTGCTCCGACGACGAGATGGGCGCGGACTTCGGCGCGGCCGTGGACGGCGGTGGCGGAGACGACGCGGATGCCGGGGGCCGGGATGTGTTCGGACGCGGCCCAGCCGGGGCCGTGGCCGAGCGGCTGGGCCGGGCCGCGTGTCGTCGGTACGCCGCCGATGAGCAGGGCGAAGTGGTTGTCGGCCGGGTCGCCGTCGGTGGTGGGGCCGGTGCGCGTGGAGTAGGCGAAGCGGGCGTAGCCGGGGTCGTCGCCCGCGGTGACGTGGTTGCTGCCGTGGTTGTGGAGGCGTACGAGGCCGTCGGCCACGGTGGACTGGATCAGCATGTTGGGCGGGGCGAGTGTGGTGACCGCGTCCTGCGTTTCGGCGGGCAGCGGCTCTTCCGGGTCGGTCCAGGCCGGGTGGTCGGCCGGCAGGAGAAGGCCGATGAAGCCCTTTGACGCCCAGTAGGGGGAGGCCGGCCCCGAGTACGTCTGGAGGACCGGTTCGTACGGGCCGTACCAGCCCAGCGAAAGCAGCCCGTCGTCGCCGACCGCACCCCGGTCGAGGAAGTGGCGCAGGGTGCCGGAGGCGAGGCGCCGGGTCGCGCCGGGGGTGAGTGGGGTGCGGCCGGTCAGCGCGCCGAGCCAGGGGGCGGAGGCGGCGGCGAAGCGGTAGGTGAGGGAGCGGCCGTACGGCATGGGGGCGCCGTTGGCGTCGAAGAGACGGGTGTGCGCTTCGAGTTGGGCGTACAGCCTCGGGCCGTAACGGTCGAGGAGCTTCTGGTCGCCCGCGAGGTGGGCGTGCAGAACGGGATAGAAGTGCAGGGCCCAGGCGTTGTAGTGGTCGAAGGCTCGGTTCGGTCCGTCGCTGTACCAGCCGTCGCCGAGATACCACTCCTCGATGCGGGCGAGGGAGCGGTCGATGGTGGCCCGGGCGCGGTCGGTCTCGATGCCGATGTCCTGGAGGAATCCGGCAACGGTGAGGCCGAACAGCCACCAGTTGTTGTCGACGGGGGACGGGTCGAGGGCGGGCAGCAGCCAGTCGACGGTGCGGTGGCGGGTGTGCTCGTCGAGGTCGTCCCAGAGCCAGGGGCGGGTGAGGCGCAGGGCGAGTGCGATGGAGGCGGATTCGACGACCGCTTGGCGTACGTCGGCCATGAGCGGCCAGGATTCGGGTGCCTCGGCCGTCAGTTCGCCGGTGGCGACCGGGTTTTCGGTGCCCGCGGTGAGGCCTTCGGCGTATCGGGCGAGGTGGCCGTGGGGGTCGTGGCCGTCTGCGCCCGCGACCCGGAAAGCGGCGAGCAGGAACGTACGGGCAAAAGCTTCGAGGCCGTCGGAGCGCGGGCCCGACGAACTGGGGCGCTTGCCCGGCAGGTTGATGAGGCCGCGGCGGGGGGAGGCGTGGGGGCGTACGGCCAGCAGGAGCTGGTCGGCTGTCGCCTCCCAGTTGTCGCGGGTCCAGCGAGTGTACGAGCTGCTCCGCTGGTTTCCGAACGGCATGATGCTCCCCGGGGTGCCTGGATGCCTGGAGGCGGCTGCTGCGTTGACGGAATCTAGAACCTTGGCTGATCGAACGTCAACGCATTGCGGTTGAATGATCGAAACTTCTATCGTTCGATCACATTGGCCTGCGCCACACATTGCGACGCGCCACACACTGCGAGGGGGACTGCCGCCGTGCGCGAGAGTGCTGCTGAACGTCATGACCGACTGCTGGGCCTGGTACGGGAACGGGGCTCGGCCCGCGTCTCGGACCTCGCCGCCCAGCTGGGCGTCTCGCCCGTCACGGTGCGCCGGGACGTGGAGGATCTGGCCGGGCGGGGTCTGCTCGACCGGGTACACGGGTCGGTGTCGTGGCCGCAGGATCAGGGCGCTGTGGGTGCCGCTTCGCGCGGGGCCGGCGGCGGGCCGGTGCTCGGCATGCTGGCGCCCTCGGCCACGTACTACTTCGCCGAGGTCATCCGGGGTGCGCACGAGGCCGCGGCGCGCGCCGGGGCCCGGCTGATCCTGCGGATCTCCGACTACCGCCCCGAGGAGGACCAGGCGCGCGCCGAGGGCCTGCTGGCGGCGGGCGCGGAGGGCCTGCTGGTAGCGCCGGGCTGGCGACGGCCCGGGGACCCGGCGGCGTACAGCGACTGGATCGCCTCGCTGCCCGTACCCGCCGTACTGCTGGAGCGGCAACCGGTGCCGGGGTCCCGGCTGGACGGCATCGACCGGGTCTGTTCGGACCACCGGCGCGGCGCACTGCTGGCCGTGCGGCACCTGGTGGAACTGGGGCACGGGGCGCCGCTGCTGATGGCCCGCGACGACTCGCCGACGGCGCTCGCGGTGCGGGCCGGGTACGAGGAGGCGCTGGGCGTGCTCGGGCTGCGCGCGCCGCGGGACGTGATCGATTCCGTACCGGCGGAGCTGCATCCGGACCGCTTCGAGGCAGCGGTGCAGGCTCTGCACGCGGCGGTTGCTTCGGGGTCGGCGACGGCGGCGCTGATCCACAACGACGTGGACGCGATCCAGGTGGTGCAGCGGCTGGCGGAGCTGGGTGTCCGGGTGCCGCGGGACCTGGCACTGATCGCGTACGACGACGAGGTGGCGGCGCTCGCGGACACCCCGCTGACGGCGGTGGCACCGCCCAAGCGCGAGGTCGGGCGGCATGCGACGGAGCTGCTCGTGGAGCGGCTCGGCCGGGCGCGGGGCGCGGGCGGCGAGGAGCCGCGGCGGCACGTGACCCTGCTTCCGCAGCTGCGCGTCAGGGCTTCCTGCGGCGCCTCAACGGTCTGATCCTTTTTCGATCAATCAATCTTTCGCTCTTGACTTCGGTCAGGGCTGGCTCAAGGATCACGGCCAACGTAACTGTCGCCGCCCTTTCAGGAGCCGTGCCGTGAGCCGCAGTTGGAACAGAACGTCCCATGTCATAGTCGGCGCCGCCACCGCCCTCGCCGTTCTCACGGCCTGCGGCGGCGGCGGTGACGACAACGCAAAAGGCAGCGAAGACGGGCCCGTGACCATCACGTTCTGGGGCTGGGCCAAGGGATCGAAGGAGGTCGTCGACGCCTTCAACGCCTCGCACAAGGACATCCGGGTGAAGTTCGAGGAGATACCCTCCGGCAACGCCGGCGGCTACGCGAAGATCTCCAACGCGGTGAAGGCGGACAACGCCCCCGACCTGGTCTCCATCGAGTACCCGATGCTCCCGGAGTTCGTCAGCCAGGGATCGGTCCAGGACATCAGCCCGTACGTCACCGACGACGTCAGGAAGAAGTTTCTGCCGCAGGCAGTCGAGCTGACCACCCTGGGCGGCAAGAACTGGGCCGTCCCCTGCGACGCGTCGCCGCAGGCTTTCTACTACCGCAAGGACCTGTTCGAGAAGTACGACATCGAAGTCCCCAAGACCTGGGACGACTTCCGCAAGGCGGCCGAGAAGGTCAAGAAGGCCGACAAGAAGGCCCGCATCGGCACCTTCTTCCCCGACGACCCGACCACCTTCCAGGCGATGGCCTGGCAGGCCGGCGCCCAGTGGTTCAAGGCCGAGGGCGACACCTGGAAGATCAACACCACCGACGCGGCGACGACGAAGGTCTCCACGTACTGGCAGGGGCTCCTCGACGACGACCTGGTCCACAACAACGCCTCCTTCAGCCCGGAGTGGACCAACTCCCTCAAGAACGGCAGCACCGTCGGCTACCTCGGCGCCTCCTGGGGCGCGGGCGTCCTCACGGGCACCCTCCCCGAGCAGAGCGGCAGGTGGGCCGTCGCCCCGATGCCGAGCTGGGACGGCAAGCCGGCCAGCGGCATGCTGGGCGGCTCCACGTTCGCCGTGACCAAGGGCAGCAAGAAGACCGAGGCCGCGGTCGAGTTCGCGACGTGGATGACGACCACCGAGGACGGCATCAAGTCCCGGATCGCGTCCGGCACTTCGAGCGCCTTCCCGGCCGCCGCCGAGCTGCGTCCGGCCGCGAAGAAGGCCTTCGACGCGACGTACTTCGGCGGTCAGGACATCTACCGGCTCTTCGAGGACTCCGGCGCCTCCATCGGCCCCGACTGGACGTGGGGACCCGGCACGGGCACCACCAACACCGTCATCAAGGACCAGTTCGGCAAGATCGCCAACGGCGGCGCCACGATCGCCGACGCGGTGAAGGCCGGGCACGAGGCGACCGTGTCCGAGCTGAAGAAGCGCGGCCTGAAGGTAGAGGGCTGAGCAGAACGTGAAGGCCCGCACCCGCACCAATGCCGCCGCCGGCGTCCTGCTGACTCCCTTCTTCGTCCTCTTCACCCTGGTGATGGTGGTGCCGATCGGATACGCGGTCCGGCTGAGCCTGTTCACCGAGAAGCAGTCAGGACTGGGCTTCGGCGGAACCGAGACTGTCTTCACCGGTCTCGACAACTATCACGGCGGCGCTGGGTGATCCGGCCTTTCGCGAGGGCTTCGCCGTACTCCTCGGATACTGCGTCTTCTACATCCCGCTGATGATCGGCGGAGCGCTCGCCCTCACACTCCTTCTCGACTCGGCGCTCGCACGCGCCCGCCGCTTCTTCCAGCTCGCGCTCTTCCTGCCGCACGCAGTCCCCGGCATCATCGCCGCCCTGATCTGGGTCTATCTCTATACGCCCCAACTCAGCCCGGTCGTCGACGCGATGGAGGCCGGCGGCATCGGCTTCGACTTCTTCTCACCCGAAGGCGCCCTCCCCTCCGTCATCAATATCGCGCTGTGGGAATGGCTCGGCTACAACATGGTGATCTTCTACGCCGCCCTCCAGGCCGTCGACCGCTCCGTGCTCGAAGCGGCCACCGTCGACGGTGCGGGCTCCTGGCGCATCGCGTTCAGCATCAAAGTCCCGCTGATCCGCGCCTCGGTCGTGATGGTCGCCCTGTTCACGGTCATCGGCTCGCTGCAGCTGTTCACCGAGCCGCTGATCATCAACAAGGGCACGGGATCGTCCGTCACCTCCACCTGGACGCCGAACATGTACGCCTACACCGCGGCCTTCGACCGGGGCGACTACGGACTCGCGGCCGCCGCATCCGTAATCCTCGCGCTCACCGCCGCGCTGCTCTCCTTCGCGGTCACCCGCTTCACCGGCCGGAAGGGCAGGAAGGCATGAGCTCTTCGACCTCCACCAACCGATTGCTGTCCAAGACCGCGGTCAACGGCGCACTCGTCCTCGCCATGCTCTACATGCTTCTCCCCCTCGTGTGGCTGATCACCGCAGCCACCAAGGACACCGGTGGCCTGCTTGCCGGAAACGCCTTCTCCTTCGAGGACTTCAACCTCGGCACGAACCTCTCCGCCCTGGCGGCGTACAGCGACGGCGTCTACCTCCGCTGGTACCTCAACAGCCTTCTCTACGCGGGCGGCGGCGCCGTCGTCAGCTCCCTGATCAGCGTCGCCGCGGGCTATGCCTTCGACAAGTACGACTTCGCCTGCAAGGAAAAGCTCTTCGGCGTCGTCCTGCTGGGCGTGCTGGTCCCGTCCACCGCGCTCGCCCTGCCCATGTATCTGCTCGCCAGCGAGGTGGGCATCGTCAATACCTACTGGGCCGTGCTCGTCCCCGTGCTGGTCCACCCGTTCGGCGTCTACCTCGCCCGGGTCTTCAGCGCCGGTTACATCCCGGACGAGGCCCTGGAGGCCGCCCGTATCGACGGAGCCGGGGAGCTGCGCACCTTCTGGTCCATCGGTATGCGCATGATCATGCCGGGCTTCGTGACCGTCTTCCTCTTCCAGTTCACCGCGATCTGGAACAACTTCTTCCTCCCCCTGGTGATGCTCTCGGACCAGAAGCTCTTCCCCTTGAGCCTCGGCCTGTACGCGTGGAACAGCAACGCCCACGCCGAGCCGGACTTCTATCCCCTCGTCGTCACCGGCTCCCTCCTCGCCGTCATCCCCCTGATCGTCGCCTTCGTCTCCCTCCAGCGGCACTGGAAGGCCGGGCTCACCGCCGGAAGCGTCAAGTGACTGAAGAGGAGCCCGAGTTCCACCATGCACCACGCCACTGACAATCAACCGTCCGCGCCCCGAACGTCCGCGCCCCGACCGTCCGCGCTGCTCGCCATGGGCCCCGGCATCGCGGAGCGCCTCTTCACCGACCACCACCGCAGCCGCCTCGCCGACCTGGCGCGCACCGACCCCCACCTCGTCGCCCACGACCTCACCGCACCCCACGTCGCGGCCGCCCTCGCCGACGCCGAGGTCCTGTTCACCTGCTGGGGCGCCACCCCGCTCACTGCCCAAGTGCTGGACGCCGCCCCGAAACTGCGCGCCGTCATCCACGCGGCGGGTTCCGTCAAGCACCACATCACCGACGCCTGCTGGGACCGCGGCATCGCCGTGACCTCGGCCGCAGCGGCCAACGCCCTGCCCGTCGCCGAGTACACGCTCGCCGCGATCCTCTTCGCCGGCAAACGCGTCCTGCACTCCGCCGACCGCTACCGCGCCCTGCGCACCGCCCACGACTGGCGCGCGGAGCTCCACGCCGCCGGCAACTACCGCCGCACCGTGGGCATCATCGGCGCCTCCCGCATCGGCTGCCGCGTGATCGAACTGCTGCGCCCCTTCGACCTCCGCGTCCTGCTGTACGACCCGTACGTCACCCCACAGGAAGCCGGCGCACTCGGCGCCGAACCGGCCGGACTCGACGACCTCTGCGCCCAGAGCTCCGTCGTATCGGTCCACGCCCCCCAGCTACCGGCGACCCACCACATGATCAGCGCCGGCCGGCTCGCCGCCATGCCGACCGGCGCAACCCTGATCAACACCGCCCGCGGCTCCCTCGTCGACGAGTCCGCCCTGCTCTCCGAACTCGCCTCCGGCCGCCTGAACGCCGTACTGGACGTGACAGACCCCGAGCTGCCGCCGCCCGATTCACCGTTGTACGACCTCCCGAACGTCCTCCTGACCCCCCACATCGCGGGCTCGCTCGGCGACGAGCTCCACCGCATGGCCGACCGGTCCCTGGACGAGCTGGAGCGTTACACCGCAGGACTTCCCTTCGCCGATCCCGTCCACCCGGCGGCCCTGGGTCACTCTGCGTAACCCACCCACGCGGGTGCATTCCTCCCTAAACTGGAGATATCCCCCTCCACCGCCGGGAGGCGCCATGAAGTTCGTACAGATAGTCGACTACAAGACCCAGCGGTTCGACGGCATGAACCAGCTCATGGACCGGTGGGTCGAACAGACCAAGGGCAAGCGGACCGCCACCCACAGCCTCATAGGCAAGGACCGCGCCGACGGTTCGCACTTCGTCGAGATCGTCGAGTTCCCGTCGTACGAAGAGGCAATGAAGAACTCCCAGCTGCCGGAGACCGACCAGATCTTCCAGGAGATGGTGGCGCTCTGTGACGGGATGCCGTCGTTCACCGACCTCGACGTGGTCCGCGACGAGCAGCTGAACGCCGCGACCGCCCGCCGCTTCTTCCACGAGGTGGCCGTCGGAGGCAACCTCGACGTCATCGACGAGATGTTCGTGGCCGACTACAAGGACCACGACATCATGAAGGAAGAGGACACCACGACCGGGAGCGACGTCATCCGCAGCGACGTGACCGGCTGGCGCGACGCCTTCGAGTTCACCTTCAACCTCGACAGGCAGATCGCCGAAGGCGACGACGTAGTGACGTTGTGGACCTGGGTGGGCACTCACAGGGGCACCTTCATGGGCATCGCCCCCACCGGCCAGCAGTGCAAGATGACCGGCACCACGGTCTTCCGCTTCCACGACGGAATGATCCAGGAAGGCTGGTGGCACTTCGACGCCCTCGGCCTGATGCGGCAGCTCGGCGCCCTGAGCTGAAACGAAAACAGGAAGCCCCTGTTCCCGCCGCCGAGCGGCAGGAACAGGGGCCTTCTACGACGCGTCGGACGGACGCGTCAGACGCCAGACGTCATGCGTCCTGGACGTCAGTGGGAGTGGCCGTGGCCGCCGTGACCGGCGTCCGCCTCTTCCTCGGCCGGCTTCTCGACGACCAGGGTCTCGGTCGTGAGCAGCAGCGACGCGATGGACGCGGCGTTCTCCAGCGCGGAGCGGGTGACCTTGACCGGGTCGATGACGCCGGCCTTGACCAGGTCGCCGTACTCGCCCGTCGCGGCGTTGAAGCCGTGACCCTTGTCGAGCTCGCTCACCTTGGCGGTGATGACGTAGCCCTCAAGGCCGGCGTTCTCGGCGATCCAGCGCAGCGGCTCGACGACGGCGCGGCGCACGACCGCGACACCCGTGGCCTCGTCGCCGGTCTTGCCCAGGCCGTCCTCCAGGACCTTGGCGGCGTGCACCAGAGCGGAGCCACCACCGGAGACGATGCCCTCCTCGACCGCGGCGCGGGTCGCGGAGATGGCGTCCTCCAGGCGGTGCTTCTTCTCCTTCAGCTCCACCTCGGTGGCGGCGCCGACCTTGATCACGCACACGCCGCCGGCCAGCTTCGCGAGGCGCTCCTGGAGCTTCTCGCGGTCCCAGTCGGAGTCCGTGGACTCGATCTCGGCCTTGATCTGGTTGACGCGACCGGTGACCTCGGCGGAGTCGCCACCGCCGTCGACGATGGTGGTGTCGTCCTTGGTCACGGTCACGCGGCGGGCGGAGCCCAGCACGTCCAGACCGGCCTGGTCGAGCTTGAGGCCGACCTCTTCGGCGATGACGGTCGCACCCGTGAGGGTGGCGATGTCGCCGAGCATGGCCTTGCGGCGGTCACCGAAGCCCGGGGCCTTCACCGCGACGGCGTTGAAGGTGCCACGGATCTTGTTGACGACCAGGGTCGACAGGGCCTCGCCCTCGACGTCCTCGGCGATGATCAGCAGCGGCTTGGAGCCACCGGCCTGGATGACCTTCTCCAGCAGCGGCAGCAGGTCCTGGATCGAGCCGATCTTGCCCTGGTGGATCAGGATGTACGGGTCGTCGAGGACGGCCTCCATACGCTCCTGGTCGGTCACCATGTACGGCGACAGGTAGCCCTTGTCGAAGGCCATGCCCTCGGTGAAGTCGAGCTCCAGGCCGAAGGTGTTGGACTCCTCGACGGTGATGACACCGTCCTTGCCGACCTTGTCCATCGCCTCGGCGATGAGCTCGCCGACCTGCGAGTCCTGGGCGGAGAGCCCGGCCACGGCAGCGATGTCGGACTTGTCCTCGATCGGGCGGGCGTTCGCGAGGAGGTCCTCGGAGATCGCCTTGACCGCGGCGTCGATGCCCTTCTTCAGGGCGGCCGGGGAAGCGCCGGCGGCGACGTTGCGCAGACCCTCGCGGACCAGTGCCTGGGCCAGCACGGTGGCGGTGGTGGTGCCGTCACCCGCGATGTCGTTGGTCTTGGTCGCCACCTCCTTCACGAGCTGGGCGCCGAGGTTCTCGTACGGGTCGTCGAGCTCGACCTCACGGGCGATCGTGACACCGTCGTTGGTGATGGTGGGGGCGCCGAACTTCTTGTCGATGACGACGTTGCGGCCCTTGGGGCCGATCGTCACCTTGACCGTGTCGGCAAGCTTGTTGACGCCGCGCTCGAGGGCGCGACGGGCGTCCTCGTCGAACTTCAGGATCTTCGCCATGGAGCTGTCTCAGTCCTCTCAAAACGAACTGCGCCCCTGCCGCCCGGCAATCGCTGGGGGGCCAGGGGCGCAGATCAAAAGCAATCTTCGGGCGAGTTACTTCTCGATGATCGCGAGCACGTCGCGAGCCGAGAGGACGAGGTACTCCTCGCCGCTGTACTTCACCTCGGTGCCGCCGTACTTGCTGTACAGCACGACATCGCCGACGGAAACGTCGAGCGGCAGGCGCTCGCCGTTCTCGAAGCGGCCCGGGCCCACGGCCAGGACGACGCCCTCCTGGGGCTTCTCCTTGGCGGTGTCCGGAATGACCAGGCCAGAGGCCGTGGTCTGCTCGGCGTCGAGCGGCTGGACCACAATGCGGTCCTCGAGCGGCTTGATGGCAACCTTGGAGCTGGTGGTCGTCACGGTCCGGTCTCCCCCTTCGGAGATCTCACGGGGTTAACTGATGTGGGGTGGCGACCAGGTGGATCCGTCGTCGCGGGTGCCGGACCTGCCCGTCGCTACTGTTGGCACTCCCCAGTGGAGAGTGCCAACGCCGAGACTATGACGCGGTTAGCACTCGGTCAAGCGGAGTGCCAATCCAGCGCGGCCGGAAGTGCGTTCCCGCCCTCCCCCGGCCCGCCCTTTCCGCCATCAGAGGTAATCCTCAAGACGCGCCACCGCGAAACCTTGTTCGTGGATACGGCGCAGCATCCGCGCCGTCATCTCGGTGATCGTCGAGTCCTTGAGAGCGCCGGGTCCGCGGAAGTGCGCGAGCACGATGTCGCCGGGCCGCAGCCGGTCGCCCTCCACGTACCGCAGGTCATGGATCTGCATCGACGCCCGCCACAGCACCACCGCCTCGGCCCCGCAGTCCCCCGCCGCCCGCAGTGTCTGGCTGTTGTACGCCCCGTACGGCGGCCTGAAGAGCCGTGGCCGGGCGCCGAAGCGGGCCTCCAGGCGGTCCTGCTGGCCGCAGATCTCGGCGCGCTGTCCGGCGTACGAAAGACCGGGCAGATAGACGTGGCCGAGCGTGTGGTTCTGTACGGTGCTCAGGCCGCCGCCCGCGCGCCTCAGCCGGTCGAAGTGGTCGTATCCCGGCGAGCCCACGCTGTCCGTGAGGAACATGCTGATCGGCAGCTTCAGGTCGTCGACCATCCGGACGAACGCGGGGTCGCGCTCCGCGCCGTCGTCGAAGGTGAGGAAGACGACCTTGTCGCGGGTGGGTACGCGGTCCACGACAAAGGGCCGTTCGGGCTTACGGGCCGGGGGCGCCGGCGCCGGGCGGAGCGGCGCGGGCAGACCCCACCGTGCGTACGCCCCGGCCCGCGGCCGTGACTGCCCCTTCAGGTTCGCCCGCGCCCCCGCATGCGGGCCCTCGTCCCCCCTCTCCGGCGCGACGCTGCGCACCGCTTTCCTCCCCAGCCGCTCGACCGGGCCGACGGACTGGGCACACCCGGCGACCAGGAGCGCACCGGCCAGTAGCCCGGCCGTCGGCCGGTGCGCGTGACTCACAGGTAGTCTTCCAGCCGGGCTACCGCGTACCCCTTGCCGGTGACCGTCTTCATGACCTGCCGGATCATGTCCGGCATGGTTCCCTTCCAGTCCCCGCGCCCACGGAAATGGGTGAGGATGATGTCGCCGGGGTGCAGGTCGCGGTCCCACTCCCGCCACTCCATCCGGTCCGGGAATGCCTCTGCGGCCCACAGGGGCACGGCCTTGATCCCGCAGGACTTGGCGGCGCGCAGGGTCTCCCCGTTGTAGCTGCCGTACGGCGGCCTGAAGAGCGGTGGCCGTTTGCCGAAGTGCTTCTCGATGAGAGCCTGCTGGCCGCAGATCTCGTGCTGCTGCTCGGCGTACGAAAGACTGGGCAGATAGGGGTGGTTGAGGGTGTGGTTTTGCAGGGAAACACCTTGGTCCTGCATCTTCTTGAAATAGCCGTAGTCCTCGCGCACCAAGTAGTCACTGAGGAAGGCGCTGTACGGGATGCCCAGCTCGGTCATCATCCGCAGCAGCTTCGGGTCCTTCTCGGCGCCGTCGTCCATCGTCAGGAAGACGACCCGTTCCTTGACCGGGACGGTGGTGAAAACGGGTGGCAGTCCGGGGCCCGCCTCGAACCCCTTCCGTGTCTTGATCTCCGGTTTCACCGCGGGCGGCGGCGGTGCGGGCAGCGGGGGCTGGACGAGCCCCCACTTCTGGGCGGCGGCAATGCGCGCGACGTGGCTACGCCGCAGACGCTCGGCGTACTCGGCAAGAGATCCCGCAGGGGCCGCTTGATACTCCCGCTGCTGGCCGGGGGCGGGTGCGGGGTTCCCGGCCGGTTTTCCCTCGGCGGCACAGGCGGGGCCGACGGCGGCGACAAGGAGCACGGCCAGGGCCACGCGGGCCTGCCTGCCCCCCTTTTCGGTCATTCTGTCGTTTTGTCGTACTAGTTGCATGGAGCCTGATGCTGTCAGCGCACGGGCTCGCCGCCCGGCCGACACCGCGACCGGGCGCGCACGGTCCCCCGGCTGGCCCACAATTGACCGGGTGAACGACCTCGACGCCTCCGACGACGCCCCCGACACCCCCCTGGCCTCCTTCGCGGCCCTGCGCACCGACGAGGGCCGGGCCCTCCTCGCCTCGCTCCACGACTACAACCCGGCGGACGAGCTGGCCACCGCGACACGCCTGCGCCGCGACCACCCGGCCGCGCTGGTCTCGGCGGCGCTGGGTCAGGCGCGGCTGCGGCAGCGTGCGGTGGCGAAGTTCGGCGCGGAGGACGCGTACCGGATGTTCTTCACGCCGAACGGCGTCGAGCAGGCCACCCGTACGACGGTCGCGACGTACCGCGCGGACCGATTCGCCGGGATGGGCGTACGGAGCGTGGCGGATCTGTGCTGCGGCATCGGAGGCGACGCGATCGCCCTCGCCCGCGCCGGGATCTCCGTCCTGGCCGTCGACCGCGACCCGCTGACGGTGGAGGTCGCCCGCGCGAACGCGGAGGCGCTGGGCCTGTCCGCGCTGATCGAGGTCCGCTGCGCCGACGTCACGGCGATCGACACGTCCCCGTACGACGCGGTCTTCGTGGATCCGGCGCGGCGCGGCGGCCGGGGCAGGATCTTCGACCCCGAGGCGTACTCCCCGCCGCTCTCCTGGGCGATCGAGGCGGCTCGTACGGCCGCACACGCCGCGCTCAAGATCGCTCCGGGCGTGCCGCACGAGGCGGTGCCGGACGACGCCGAGGCGGAGTGGATCTCGGACGGCGGCGACGTGAAGGAGGCAGTGTTCTGGTTCGGCACGGCTGCGAAGGCGGTCCGCGCGACGCTGCTGCCGGGCCCGCACACGCTTCTCGGCACGGGCCTGCCGGACCCGGCGCCGGGGTCGGTCGGCCGCTACCTCTACGAGCCGGACGGCGCGGTAATCCGCTCGCATCTGGTGGCAGAGGTCGCGGAACGGGTCGGGGGGCGGCTCATCGACGAGACGATCGCGTACATCACGGCGGACGAGCTGCGGCCGACGCCGTACGCGACGGCGTATGAGATCACGGATCAACTCCCCTTCAGCCTGAAGAAGCTGAAGGCCCTGCTGAGGGAGCGGGGGGTCGGCGTCCTGACGGTGAAGAAGCGCGGTTCGGCGGTCGAGCCGGAGGAGCTGCGCAAGAAGATGAAACTGGCGGGCGCGAATTCGGCGACGGTGTTCCTGACGCGGGTGGCCGGCGCCCCGACGGTACTGATCGGCCACCCGGCGCGGTGACGCAGCCGGACGGGTGCCTGAGGCGCAGTCTCCTCAAACGCCGGGCGGGTGGCCGCGCCCCACCTCGGCCCACTCACCCAGCAGTTGACGGATCGTACGGTCGCGCCCGATGAAGATCCACGACGTCACCACACCCGCCACGCCACCGCACCAGCCGACCCCGAACACCGCGACCAGTGGATCGATCAGCCCCTCGAACGACTGAAGGGCCACCCCCACAAACCGTTCCTCTGGACTGAGCAGGAGTGAGTCCGCTCAGCCGCACGCCCCGAACGGTCTTGGGCGCACTGGTCCCCGACGTACTCAACCCCGGGGCGGCTACACGCATCCTGTGCGTGGTCCGGGCCCGGGAGGCCAGTTCCCTGTACGACCTGGCCATGTGGGTACGGCCAGAGGCGACGGGGAGGCCCTGAACCATCACTCCGGTGGAGCAGGGGCCCCGCACGCTGGCACCGTACCCGGCGCCCCAGATCGCACGATCACGTTAACCCGGACGGCCCAGGACGCCGCAAGCCCGGAAGCCGACCATCACACGATCGAGTTAAACCGCCCTCGTGCACGCTCCCCGGCAAGCAGCTGATTGGGGTGGGGCCAGGCCCGTATGTGCGCGGGCGGAGGTGGCGGAGGCAGCGGCGTACGGCGGGGCATGCGCCGAGATTACCCGTCCTCGTTCACGCGTTCCCGTCGACCGACTCGAAGCGCCAGCGGTGCACGGCCCGGCTGATCAAGTGCACGTCGGGCTCCGGCAGTTCGGGAAGTTCGGCGTCGTACGAAGCGTCCCACCACGTAATGACCAGCACGCGGTCCTGCGGCGCCCGGAAGAGCTCCCGGCGCACCGGCTCGGCCGCCAGGACCTGCACCTGCGCGCGCGCCCACTCCAGCAGCTCCGCACCCGCGCCGTCGACAGCGCGGGCCTCCCACATCAGAGCGACGGTCATGAGTAGAGGTTGTCCTTGCTGATCTCGTGCACGTGATCATGATCGTGAGCGGCACCCGGTACGTGCGTCTCGGTCACCGGCAGCGACGAGTCCGCCGACAGATCCCAGTCCGACGCCGCCCGGTTGCGCGCCACCATCTCCGCGCCCAGCGCCGCCACCATCGCCCCGTTGTCCGTGCACAGCCCCGGACGCGGCACGCGCAGCTGGATGCCGGCCCGCTCGCACCGCTCCGCCGCGAGCGCCCGCAGCCGCGAGTTGGCCGCCACGCCGCCGCCGATCATCAGGTGGTCGACGCCCTCGTCCTTGCAGGCCCGGACGGCCTTGCGGGTCAGGACGTCGACGACCGCCTCCTGGAAGGACGCCGCCACATCACGCACCGGCACGTCCTCGCCCGCGCTGCGCTTGGCCTCGATCCAGCGCGCCACCGACGTCTTCAGCCCCGAGAAGGAGAAGTCGTACGCCGCGTCGCGCGGCCCCGTCAGACCGCGCGGGAAGGCGATCGCCTTGGGGTCGCCCTCCTTCGCGAGCCGGTCGATGACGGGACCGCCGGGGAAGCCCAGGTTCAGCACCCGCGCGATCTTGTCGAAGGCCTCGCCCGCCGCGTCGTCGATGGTCGCGCCCATCGGCCGTACATCGCTCGTAATGTCCGGGGCCAGCAGCAGTGACGAGTGTCCGCCGCTCACCAGCAGCGCCATCGTCGGCTCGGGCAGCGGCCCGTGCTCCAGCTGGTCGACGCAGATGTGCGAGGCCAGGTGGTTCACGCCGTACAGCGGCTTCCCGAGCGCGTACGCATAGGCCTTCGCCGCGGACACCCCCACCAGCAACGCACCAGCGAGCCCGGGACCGGCCGTCACCGCGATGCCGTCCAGGTCCGAGGCGGCGACGCCCGCCTCCTTCAGCGCACGCTCGATGGTCGGAACCATCGCCTCCAGGTGTGCGCGCGACGCGACCTCCGGCACCACACCGCCGAAGCGGGCGTGTTCGTCGACGCTCGACGCGATCGCGTCGGCGAGGAGGGTCGTACCGCGGACGACGCCGACGCCGGTCTCGTCGCAGGAGGTCTCGATGCCGAGGACGAGCGGTTCGTCAGCCATGGTGAATCTCGGTTTCTTCCACTGTGTTTGCGGGGTTCGCTGTGTTTGCCGGGTTCGCCGGGTCGGTGAGTCGCATCACGAGCGCGTCGATGTTGCCGGGCTGGTAGTAGCCGCGCCGGAAGCCGATCGGCTCGAAGCCGAAGCGCTCGTACAGCTTCTGCGCGCGCGTGTTGTCGACGCGCACTTCGAGGAGCACCTCCGCGCATTCGAAGGCGGTCGCGTGCTCCAGCAGATCGGTGAGCAGCCGGGCGCCGAGCCCGGTCCCCCACTGGTCGCGGGCGGCAGCGATGGTCTGTACGTCGCCGAGGCCTCCGGCGGCGGCGAGCCCGGCGTACCCGACGATCTTGCCGTCCTGCTCGGCCACCACATAGCGGCGGGTGGCCTGCGGCCCGCCCGCGTGGGCGAGCTCGGACCAGAACATCCCGGGCGACCAGGCGTCCTCGGGGAACAGCTCGCGCTCCAGTTCAAGCACCGGTTCGATGTCCCACCAGCGCATCTCGCGCAGCACCGCGGTCACTTGGGCGTGACCACCTTGTAGTTCTTCGGCACCTGCGCGTCGGGCCTGCGCAGATACAGCGGCAGAGGAGCCAGGAAGGACTCCCCCGCCGCGAGCTTCTCGGCGGCCAGCGCCGCGAGCGCGCCCGCCGACTGGTGCTCGGGGCCGCGCGCGTCGGGGAAGGAGTCGGGGTAAAGCAGCGCCCCGGCGCCGACCACGGGCAGGCCCTCCAGCTCCTCGGCGATGTCGGCGGGCCGGTCGACGGCGGGTTCGGAGACGCGCGTACGGGCATCGGCGTACCGCGCCCAGTAGACCTCCTTGCGGCGCGCGTCGGTGGCGACCGCGAAGGGGCCGGTGACCCCCGCGGCGTACGCGAGACCGTCCAGCGTGCACAGTCCGTGCACGGGCACGCCGAGCACGAGGCCGAAGGTCTCGGCCGTCGCGAGGCCGACCCGCAGCCCGGTATAGGGGCCCGGTCCCACGCCGACGACCACACCGGTCACGGCGTCGAGTTTCAGACCGGCTTCGGCGAGCACCCGGTCGACGGCGGGCAGCAGCAGCTCCCCGTGCCGGCGCGCGTCGACCTGACGGGCTTCGGCGAGGACGGAAGTGCCGTCATGGAGGGCGACGGTGACGGCGGACGTGGCGGTATCAACGGCGAGCAGGAGCACACAAACAGCCTACGGCCCGCGCACGGGAAGCACGGCGTCCCGTCCCTCCCTGCCCCTGCTGCTACCGTCACCACAAAACGGCGCGCGGCAGAACATGAGGTGGAGCACGGTGGCTAGGAGCAGCTCGGGAATCGTGGCCGGGCTCACCGCGGCAGCCCTCGCGGCCGTCGCTTTCCTCGCCTACCAGGCATCGGCGAACGCACCGGCCGACCTGGCAGCCCCCGGCAAGTCGCCGTCGGCCAACGCCTCGCTCACGCCCCAGGACAAGAGCAAGGACAAGGGCAAGGACGGCAGGGACTCGCTCGCCGTGCCGGCCCGGTCGGGCAAGGGCGTGCGCGTCGTCTACTCGCTGAGTGAGAGGCGGGTGTGGCTGGTGAGGCCCAAGGGTCAGCCGACGCAGACCTTCACGGTCACGCCGAGTACGGTCAGCCCGCCGCCCGGCAGCTACGCGGTCCGCTCGCGCTCGGGAAGCATCCCCGGCTCGGACGGGGTGCAGGTCGAGCACGTCGTGCGGTTCACGAGCGTCGACCATGTGGCGATCGGCTTCAGCGCCGCGGTCGACGGGACGATGCCGACCCCGGATCCGGCCTCCAAAACGGGCGGCGTCCGCATGACGCGGGCGGACGGCGACGCGATGTGGTCCTTCGCGACGGTCGGCGTGAAGGTCGTCGTAGTCCCGTAAGTGCCAGTCCGGTAAGAACTGGTCCCGCAAGAGCGCCCGTACGAGCTATGCGGCGTCCTGTTCGGCGTCGCGCCTCGGCACACGCTTTTCCACCGGCCCGGCGGCTTCGGCCTTCTCGTCGGGCTCCCGGGGCGGCGTAGAGACCGCCGAGGCCGCCGCGCACGAGGCCAGCAGATCGCGCATGGACACAGGCTGAGGGTGCGGCTGCGGCGCTTCTCGTTCTGAAGCCGACATGGATGCCTCCTGGGCTCCGGGGGCAGGCGCGTGGTTAGGTAGACCTAACCAGGTCTCGGTACCCATGTGACCACGCTCGGCAGCACTGGCGCAACATCTTGCCGACGTCTTGTCGGAATGTACGGACGGACACGCCGGTTCAGACGCCCAGCGCGGCAAGATCCTCGCCGCTCCACCGCTCGCCGACACCGACCAGGGTGACCGCGCGCACCTCGTCGTCGGTGTCACCCACGGCCCGGTGGATCACCACATGCAGCCGGTCGTCCGACAGCTCTTCGACTTTCCCCTCGCCCCACTCGACGACCACCACGGAGTCCGGCAGCGAGACGTCGAGATCAAGATCCTCCATCTCGTCCAGCCCTCCGCCCAGCCGGTACGCGTCCACATGCACCAGTGCGGGACCCCCGGTCAGCGAGGGGTGGACGCGGGCGATGACGAACGTCGGCGACGTCACAGCGCCGCGCACCCCGAGCCCTTCGCCCAGCCCGCGTGTCAGCGTCGTCTTGCCCGCGCCGAGCTCGCCGGTGAGCATCACCAGATCGCCGGGGCGCAGAACTTTCGCGAGTCGGCGCCCCAAATCCTGCATCAGGTCGGGCGCGTTGACGGTGAACGTGGCGGTGACTGTGGCGGTGGGGTCAGCCACCGGGCTGTGCGGTGCTTCCATACGTCCCAACGTTAGCCGCTGCCGGTACGGCGCCCACGCGCGCCAGCAGGTCCGCGAGGCGGTCGGTGACCACCTCCGGATGCTCCAGCATGACGAGGTGTCCGGCGTCCGGGACTATCACCAGCTCGGCGTCGGGCAGCAGGTCCGCGATGCCCTCGCTGTGCTCGCTGGGCGTCACCAGATCCTTGTCGCCCGCGAGGACGAGCACCGGCACCTCGGCGAAGATCTGCAGCGCATCCGCCTTGTCGTGATTCGTAAACGCCGGATAGAACTCGGCGACCACATCGATCGGAGTGCTCTCGATCATCCTCTCCGCGAACCGCGTCACCGCCGGGTCGACGTCCTTCGAGCCGAACGAGTACCGCTTGATCAGCCCGGCGAAGAGATCGGCGGTCGCGCGCCGGCCCCGCTCGACGATCTCCGCCTGCGAACCGAGCGCCCGCAGCACGCGCGGCAGGACACGGCGTACGGCGGCCACGCCCGCGACCGGCAGGCCGAAATTGACCTCCCCGAGCTTCCCCGACGACGTACCGACAAACACGGCTCCCACCACACGCTCACGAATGAGCTCAGGAAACTGGTCGGCCAGGGCCATCACCGTCATGCCACCCATCGAGTGCCCCACCAGCACCAGCGGCCCCTCGGGCGCGGCCGCGTCGACCACCGCCTTGAGGTCGCGCCCCAGCTGCTCGATGTCGACCGCCACCCCCTCGGCCTGCGCCGAACCGCGCGCCGAGCGCCCGTGACTGCGCTGGTCCCAGTGGACGGTGCGTACGACACCGCGCAGCGCGGCGCGCTGAAAGTGCCACGAATCCTGGCTCAGGCAGAAGCCGTGACTGAAGACGACGGTGACGGGAGCCGGGGTCTTGCGCCCGAACAGCCGGCGGCGGCGCGGCCCGGCAGAGCCGCTGTCGACGTCGACCTCGTCCACCTCGTAGTAGATCTCGGTGCCGTCGTCGGCGAGCGCCCGGCCCGGCATGCCGCGCAGAGCGCCGTACGGTCCGGAGGCGTCGAGGGCGAGCCGCGCCTTCCTGCGCATGCCCCGCCCGACGGTCAGCCGCTCGATCGCGACGCCCGCGGCAGCACCGGCCGCGACCACACCTATCGCCGCGCCGGCCACACCCGCCCGGCGCCAGTTGCCGGCGGCGGCAGTGGTGGCGGCCTCGGCCGCCACCTCCACCGCGCTCGACGCGCTGCTCTCGCTCACGGTGCCGCTCTCCTAGCTTCGGGGATCCTCATTCACATAGACGCGTGGAACCCGCGATCCGATGCGAGTGACAATTTCGTACGCGATGGTGCCCGCCGCCTGCGCCCAGTCCTCGGCCGTCGGCTCGCCCCGGTCGCCCGGGCCGAACAGCACCGCCTCGGCGCCCGGCTCCACCTCGTCCCCACCCAGATCGACCACGAACTGGTCCATCGCAACCCGCCCGGCGACCCGACGCCACTTGCCGCCGACCAGCACGGGGCCGGTACCGGAGGCGTGGCGCGGGACGCCGTCCGCGTACCCGGCCGGGATCAGCGCCAGGGTGGTCTCCCGACCGGTGACGTAGTGATGCCCGTAGCTGACGCCATGCCCCTCGGGCACCTGCTTGACCAGCGCCACGGACGCCGCGAGCGTCATGACGGGCCGCAGCCCGAGCTCGGCGGGTGTCCCCACCTCGGGACTGGGCGAGACCCCGTACATGGCGATGCCGGTCCGTACGAGATCGAAGTGCGCCTCGGGCAGCGTCAGCGTCGCGGGCGAGTTGGCGATGTGCCGCACCTCGGGCTCGGCACCTGCCTTCTCGGCGTATGCGAGCATCTCCCGGAAGGCAGCCAGCTGGGCGGCGATGGACACATGCCCGGGCTCGTCCGCGCACGCGAAATGCGACCAGAGCCCGGTGATACGCACCGTGCCCTCCGCCTCGGCGGCCAGGGCGCTGTGCACCAGTTCCGGCCAGTCGGCGGGCTGGCACCCGTTGCGCCCCAGCCCGGTGTCCGCCTTGAGCTGCACCCGCGCCGCGATCCCGACGGCACGAGCGGCGTCCACGGCCTCCCGCAGCGCCCACATCCCGCTCACCGAAACATCGATGCCCGCTTCGACCGCCTCGCGCCAGGGCCCTCCGGGCGTCCACAGCCAGCACATCAACGGCCCGCCGAACCCGGCGTCGCGCAGCGCCAGCGCCTCTTCGGGGGTCGCGGTCCCCAGCCACGTCGCCCCGGCGTCGAGGGCCGCCCGGGCGCACGGCACCGCGCCGTGCCCGTACGCGTCCGACTTGACCACGGCCATCAGCTGGGCGTGGGGAGCGCGGGCGCGCAGGGCACGCACGTTGGCGCGCAGCGCCGCCAGATCGATCTCGGCACGGACGCGCATGGGGGTCTGGGTCATCGCGGTCATCGCGCCAAGTGTCTCAGAGCCCCAGGACACCCCCTCCCCCCAAGCCCCGGCCCTGCCACCGCAAACAAGAACTTCACCCACTTCCCGCGCTGGTGCCGGGGGCGGGACGCTGCGGGGCCTGTGGTGGTGCCGGGGGCCGGGGCCTACGGGAGCGGCATTCGGGACTGCATGATTTAGCTGCGATCCCGGGTCACCGAAAGCCTCCCGGCGTCCCGCGCACAAATCACGTTTTACGTCCCGAACACCACTCCCTACGGCCCCGTCCCCCTCCCGTACGTCGCCAACACCGACCGGCGCCGGTCGACGGCGCCGGTCGACGGCAAGGCTGAACAGGGGTGGCACCCCCGGGCGAGCGGGGCCGGATGGACCACCGGCGCGAGGGGGCGGGACGCGCAGGGGGCGCTGTTCGGGACGTGCTGTGCCTGCCCGGGGGACAACCCCCGGACCCCCGGCCGAAACCCCGCCAGGCAAGCGGCGTCGGCACCACCCACCGGCGCGAGGGGGCGGGACGCGCAGGGGGCGCTGTTCGGGACGTAAAGCGTGATTTGTGCGCGAATTACTGGCCTCGCAAACGCAGCCCCGCACCGCAGCTAAATCATGCAGTCCCGAATGGCGCCCCCGGAGCGGCCCGACCCCGCACGGACCCACCCGGCGCAAGCCAACCCCGCACAGACCCACCCGGCGCAAGCCCACCCGGCGAGCCCCCCGTAACCCCCCGCCAAGCCTCCCGCACCCCCTCCGCCACATCCTGCGCCCCGATCGGCCCGCCCCCCGAAGCCCCCCGCCCCGCCAGCCCATGCAGATACGCCGCCACCGACCCCGCGTCCACCGACCCCAGCCCCGCCGCCAGCAACGCCCCCGCCAGCCCCGACAGCACGTCGCCACTCCCCGCCGTCGCCAGCCAAGGCGTTCCCGTCGGATTCACCCGCACCGGACGCCCCGCCGACGCCGGCGCCACCAGTGTCGTAGACCCCTTCAGCAGCACAGCCGCCCCGTACAGCGCCGCCAGCTCCCGCACCGCCACCAGCCGCCCCGCCTCCACCTCCTCGCGCCCCACTCCCAGCAGCGCCGCAGCCTCCCCCGCATGCGGCGTCAGCAGCGTCGGCGCAGTGCGCGCCCGCACCAGCGCCGGGTCCAGCGGCCGCAGCGCGTCCGCGTCCACCAGCACCGGAACGTCCGACGCCAGCACATCCCCCAGCGCCTCCTCCGCACCGTCCCCCAGCCCGGGCCCCACGACCCACGCCTGAACGCGCCCGGCCTTGGAAGGCGGCCAGGCGTGCACCAACGCCTCGGGGAAGCGCGCGATGACCGCATCCGCAGTCGCCCCCGGCCCGACGTACCGCACGGCGCCCGCCCCACCCCGCAGCGCCCCCGCCACCGCGAGGACCGCCGCCCCGGGATACCGCATCGACCCGGCCACGACCCCGACGACGCCGCGCCGGTACTTGTCGCTCTCCGCAACCGGCGCCGGCAGCAGCGCAGCCACGTCCTCGTGCTGCAACGCCTCCAGGTCAGCCTCCAGCGGCAGGTCGAGCCCAAGGTCGACGAGCCGCACCACACCCGCGTACTCCCGCGCAGGGTCGACCAGCAGCCCCGGCTTGTACGTCCCGAAGGTGACCGTCACATCGGCACGCACGCACTCCCCCCGCACCTCCCCGCTGTCCGCCTCGACCCCACTGGGCAGATCCACAGCAACAACAACCGCCCCGGAGTCCCGCGCAGCCCCCACGGCCCGAGCCACCCGCACCGCTTCCCCCCGCAGCCCGCCGCGCCCGCCGATCCCGGTAATGCCGTCGACGACCAGATCGGCGCCCGCGACGGCGGCGTACGGATCCCCCGGCACCCGCCCCCCGGCAGCCCGAAGGGCCGCGAGCCCGCCCGCGTGCACCCGGTCGGGGTTGAGCAGCACTGCCGAAACCCCCGCACCGCGCCGCGCGAGCCGCGCACCGGCGTACAGCGCGTCGCCCCCGTTGTCCCCGCTCCCCACCAGCAGGACGATCCGGGAGCCGTACACCCGCCTCAGCAGTCCCGCGCACACAGAGGCAAGCCCGGCCGCGGCCCGCTGCATGAGCGCACCTTCGGGAAGCCGCGCCATGAGCTCCCGCTCGGCGTTCCGCACGGTGTCCACGCCGTAAGCACTACGCATCAGAAACTCACCCTTCAGCAATGACCACAGCAGAAGCGATCCCCGCGTCATGACTGAGCGAGACATGCCACGACCGCACTCCGAGCGCCTCGGCCCGTGCCAGTACCGTCCGGCTCACCCGCAGCCGCGGCTGCCCGCTGTCCTCGACGTACACCTCCGCGTCCGTCCAGTGCAGCCCGGCCGGCGCACCCAGCGCCTTCGCCAGCGCTTCCTTCGCCGCGAACCGGACTGCGAGCGAGGCGACGCCGCGCCGCTCCCCGCTCGGCAGGTACAACTCGCTCTGCAGGAAGAGCCGCTCAGCCATCTGCGGCGTACGCTCCAGCGAAACCTTGAACCGCTCGATCTCCGCGACGTCGATCCCCACCCCAATGATCATTCGACGGTCACAGACTTCGCGAGATTCCGCGGCTGGTCGACCTCGTTGCCGCGCGCCGTGGCCAGCTCGCACGCGAAGACCTGCAACGGCACGGTCGCGACCAGCGGCTGAAGCAGCGTGGGCGTGGCGGGAATCCGGATCAGGTGATCCGCGTACGGAGCCACCGCCTCGTCGCCTTCCTCCGCGATCACGATCGTCCGGGCGCCCCGGGCCCGGATCTCCTGGATGTTGGACACGATCTTGCCGTGCAGAACGGACCGTCCCCGGGGTGAAGGCACCACGACGACCACCGGCAGGTCTTGCTCGATCAGCGCGATCGGCCCGTGCTTGAGCTCACCCGCCGCGAAGCCCTCCGCGTGCATGTACGCGAGCTCCTTCAGCTTCAACGCCCCCTCCAGCGCCACCGGGTACCCCACATGCCGCCCGAGGAACAGCACGGTGTCCTTGTCCGCCAGCGACCGCGCCAGCGCCCGCACCGGCTCCATGGTCTCCAGGACGCGATCCACCGCCCCAGAAATCTTGGAGAGCTCCTGTACGACGTCCCGGACCTCGTCCCCCCACTTGGTCCCCCGTACCTGTCCCAGATAGAGAGCGACCAGATAGCAGGCGACCAACTGCGTCAAGAACGCCTTCGTAGAGGCGACAGCGACTTCCGGACCGGCATGCGTATAAAGCACCGCATCCGATTCCCGGGGAATGGTCGACCCATTCGTATTGCACACGGCAAGAACCTTCGCGCCCTGCTCCCGCGCGTGCCGCACAGCCATCAGGGTGTCCATGGTCTCGCCGGACTGCGAAATCGCGATCACGAGGGTCTGCGCGTCGAGAATCGGATCCCGGTAGCGGAATTCACTCGCGAGTTCCGTCTCGCAGGGAATCCGCGTCCAGTGCTCGATGGCGTACTTCGCGATCATCCCGGCATGGAACGCGGTCCCGCAGGCCACCACCACGATCTTGTCGACTTCCCGCAGCACGGAGGCCGGAATCCGCACTTCGTCCAGGGTCAGCGACCCGCCCGAGTCGATCCGCCCCAGCAGCGTGTCGGCGACCGCCTTCGGCTGCTCGGCGATCTCCTTCAGCATGAAGTAGTCGTAGCCGCCCTTCTCGGCAGCGGACGCGTCCCAGTCCACGTGGTACTCCCGTACCGCCGCAGGAGCACCGTCGAAGCCGGTGACGGTCACGGACTCCCGCCGCAGCTCCACGACCTGGTCCTGCCCCAGCTCGATCGCGGACCGCGTATGGGCGATGAACGCGGCGACATCGGAGGCGAGGAAGGCCTCGCCGTCTCCCACGCCCACCACGAGCGGCGAGTTCCGTCGCGCCCCCACCACCACATCCGGCTCGTCCGCGTGTACGGCGACCAGCGTGAACGCCCCTTCGAGCCGCCGGCACACCTGCCGCATCGCCTCCGCCAGGTCCACACACGACGAGAACGACTCGGCGAGCAGGTGGGCCACGACCTCGGTGTCGGTCTCGGACGCCAGGTCGTGCCCACGCTCGGCGAGCTCGGCCCGCAGTTCCGCGAAGTTCTCGATGATCCCGTTGTGTACGACCGCCACCCGCCCCGCGTTGTCCAGATGCGGATGCGCATTGGCATCGGTGGGCGCCCCGTGCGTGGCCCACCTGGTGTGCCCGATGCCCGTGGACCCGTCCGGCAGCGGCCGCCCCACCAGCTCCTTCTCCAGATTGACGAGCTTCCCGGCCTTCTTCGCCGCGGCCAGCCCACCGTCCGCGAGCACGGCAACACCTGACGAGTCGTAACCCCGGTATTCGAGCCGCTTCAGCCCCGCGAAGACAACATCAAGCGCCGGCTGCCCGCCGACGTAACCCACGATTCCGCACATGTCGGCAGCCTACGGCCGGGGCCCCCACGTGACCGAGCACACCACCCACGACCGGCCCATACCACCGACAATGGCCCTGTGATCACTTCGCCGCCACGAAGCACCCAGCGCCGGACAGACGCTTCGCCCTACCTGGATCTCACCCGGGCGGAGTGGAGCGCGCTGCGCGAGAAGACCCCGCTGCCGCTCACGGCGGAGGAGCTCGACCGGCTCCGGGGCCTCGGCGACGTGATCGACCTGGACGAGGTACGGGACGTCTACCTCCCTCTCTCCCGCCTGCTCAATCTCTACGTGCAGGCGACCTCGGGCCTGCGCGGCGCCCTCAACACCTTCCTCGGCGACGCGGGCAACGGCCACGGCTCACAGCGCGGCACCCCCTTCGTGATAGGGGTGGCGGGCAGCGTCGCCGTAGGAAAGTCGACCGTCGCCCGCCTTCTGCGGGCGATGCTGGCCCGCTGGCCCGAGCACCCCCGCGTCGAGCTCGTCACCACCGACGGGTTCCTCTACCCCATGGAGGAGCTCAAGCGGCGCGGCCTGCTGTCGCGCAAGGGCTTCCCGGAGTCGTACGACCGTCGGGCCCTGACCCGTTTCGTCGCCGACATCAAGGCGGGCAAGGACGAGGTCACCGCCCCCGTCTACTCCCACCTGATCTACGACATCGTGCCCGGCGAGCGCCTCACGGTCCGCCGCCCCGACATCCTGATCGTCGAGGGCCTGAACGTCCTGCAGCCCGCGCTCCCCGGCAAGGACGGCCGTACGCGCGTGGGCCTCGCCGACTACTTCGACTTCAGTGTGTACGTCGATGCGCGCGCCGAGGACATCGAGACCTGGTACCTCAACCGCTTCCGCAAGCTGCGCGACACGGCGTTCCAGGACCCCTCGTCGTACTTCAGAAAGTACACCCAGGTCTCGGAGGAAGAGGCCCTCGACTACGCCCGTACGATGTGGCGCACCATCAACAAGCCCAATCTGCTGGAGAACGTGGCCCCGACACGCGGGCGTGCCACGCTGGTGCTGCGCAAGGGCCCCGACCACAAGGTCCAGCGTCTGTCCCTCCGCAAACTCTGAGGGGTGCGACCCGTGCTTCACCTGCGACTGATCGTCCCTGCCGACCGCACCGACGAGGTCGTCAGCACGGTGGAGAAGACGGTCGGCACGACGCACCTCGCCATCGTCCCCGGCGCGGCTCGCAATCCGGCGGGCGATCTCGTCATGTGCGACGTGGCGCGCGAGGCGGGCGACACGCTCATCAACAGCCTGCGCGACCTCGGCATCGACGAATGCGGCTCCATCTCGGTGGAGAACATCGACCTGTCGCTGTCCCAGCGGGCCGACAAGGCCGAGGCGGAAGCGCCGGGCGAGGCCGCGGACGCGGTGCTGTGGGAGCAGCTGGAGGAGGCGACGCACGAGGAGTCGACGCTCTCGGTCACCTACCTGGCGTTCCTGTCGCTGGCGACGATGATCGCGGCCTGCGGTGTGGTGCTCGACAACGCGATCCTGATTGTGGGCGCGATGGCGGTGGGCCCGGAGTTCGGCCCGCTGGCCGGCTTCTGCACGGCGGTGGTCCAGCGCGCTCCGCGGTTGGCCTGGCGGTCGTTCCTCGCGCTGATCGCGGGCTTCGCGGCGGCGATGGCGGTGGCGGTCGCGTTCAGCTTCTTCATGGACGCAACGGGCCTGTTCACGCAGGAAAAACTGGACGCTGCCCGCCCCAACACGGGTTTCATCTACGCCCCGGACTGGTTCTCGTTCGTCGTGGCCGTACTGGCGGGCTCGGCAGGAATGCTGTCGCTGACGTCGGCCAAGTCCGGCGCCATGGTGGGCGTGGCCATCTCGGTGACGACGGTCCCGGCCGCGGCGAATGCGGCGGTGGCGCTCAGCTACGGCGAGGTGGGCCAGACCTGGGGCTCGTCGAAGCAGCTCCTGCTGAACCTGCTGGGCATCGTCATCGCCGGCACGCTCACGCTGCTGGTCCAGAAGTATCTCTGGGCCAGGCAGCGCGAGCGCACCTCGCGCACGAACCCGTAACGCGTACTACCCGAGAGCGGACTTCACGGCGTCGGCCAGCCGTCCGGCAACGGCCTTCGCCTGGTCGATGTCCGCGGCCTCGACCATCACCCGAACGAGCGGCTCGGTGCCGGAGGGCCGGAGCAGTACCCGCCCGGTGGCGCCCAGTTCACGCTCGGCGTCGGCGACCGCGACGGCCAGCTCGGCGGAGGTGGTGACGCGGGACTTGTCGACGTCGGGCACGTTGATGAGGATCTGCGGCAGCCGTGTCATGACCCCCGCGAGGTCCGCGAGCGTACGTCCGGTCGCGGCCACCCGCGCGGCCAGCATCAGGCCGGTCAGGGTCCCGTCGCCGGTCGTGGCGTGGTCCAGCACGATCACGTGCCCGGACTGCTCGCCGCCGAGCGCGTACCCCTCGGCCTTCATCGACTCCAGTACGTACCGGTCGCCGACGGCCGTCTGTACGAGCTCGATGCCCTCGCGCTCCATCGCCAGCTTGAAGCCGAGGTTCGACATGACGGTGCCGACGACGGTGTTCTTGCGGAGCCCGCCGGCTTCGCGCATGGCCAGTGCGAGGACGGCGAGGATCTGGTCCCCGTCGACCTCACGCCCTTCGGCGTCGACAGCAAGGCACCGGTCGGCATCGCCGTCATGCGCGATGCCCAGATCGGCGCCGTGCTCGACGACGGCGGCCCGGAGCAGCTCCAGGTGCGTGGAGCCGCACCCGTCGTTGATGTTCAGCCCGTCGGGTTCGGCGCCGATGGTGACGATCTCGGCGCCGGCCCGGGTGAAGGCCTCGGGCGAGACGCGGG
This sequence comes from Streptomyces spiramyceticus, assembly GCF_028807635.1. Lineage (NCBI taxonomy): Bacteria > Bacillati > Actinomycetota > Actinomycetes > Kitasatosporales > Streptomycetaceae > Streptomyces > Streptomyces spiramyceticus. The sequence goes on along the minus strand of NZ_JARBAX010000001.1, from coordinate 3,914,799 downwards.
ACGCGGCGCCGTGCGCCTCGTCGAGAACGACTTTCACCCCGTCGAGCCGGTTGGGCAGCACACCGATCAAGTGCGCGATGTACTGATCGAAGCCCTCGTTGTACTCGCTGACGCGCCCCACACCTGCGCCGGTCGGCCGCGCCCACGGCTCACCGGTGCTGTGCTGCTCGTACACCGCCTCGATCCGGATCTCCAGCTCGTCGGCGAGCTTGTGCCCACCGCGTGCGAAGAACTTGACACCGTTGTCCGGCATCGCGTTGTGGCTCGCCGAGAGCATCACGCCGAGGTCGGCGCCGAGCGCGCCGGTCAGGTAGGCGACCGCGGGGGTGGGCAGCACGCCCACCTTCAGCACGTCCACGCCCGCGCTTGCGAGACCCGCCACGACGGCGGCCTCCAGAAACTCTCCCGACGCACGCGGGTCTCGCCCGACCACGGCGGTCGGCCGATGCCCCTCAAAGGTCCCCGCTTCGGCGAGCACATGCGCCGCCGCGACCGAGAGGCCGAGCGCGAGCTCGGCCGTCAGGTCCGCGTTGGCGACACCGCGCACACCGTCAGTGCCGAAGAGTCGTCCCACTGGTGTCCTCCGAAAATGCTCCGAAAATGCAAGCTCTTGAGCGGCCTTACGCCGTTATACGCCGGGCATGCCGATAAACGAACGCCCCGGCAGCACAGAATGTGCCGCCGGGGCGAACGGTGAAGCAGCCGAGCAGGCGGATTAGCGCTTGCTGTACTGCGGCGCCTTACGGGCCTTCTTGAGACCGGCCTTCTTGCGCTCGACCGCACGGTCGTCGCGGCTGAGGAAGCCGGCCTTCTTCAGCGTGGCGCGGTTGTTGTCCACGTCCGCCTCGTTCAGCGCACGGGCAACGCCCAGGCGCAGCGCACCGGCCTGGCCGGAAACGCCGCCACCGGCGATACGCGCGATGACGTCGTAGCGGCCGTCGAGCTCGAGCACCTTGAAGGGCTCGTTGACTTCCTGCTGGTGAACCTTGTTCGGGAAGTAGTCCTCGAGCGTACGCCCGTTGATCTTCCACTTGCCGGTGCCCGGAACGATCCGGACGCGGGCGATGGCGTTCTTGCGACGACCCAGGCCGGCAGCCGGCTGCGGTTCGCCGAAGCGGCCCGCGAGCGACTCGGAGGTGTACTCGCCCTCGACGGGCACCTCGGACTCGAAGGTCGTCACCGCGTCGAAGGTCTCTTCGGCGTCGGTACCCTCGACGGGCGTCTCTACAGTGGTCTCGGCCACGATGCTCCTCAGATTTCTTTACGTCTTAGGGGGTGGCCGGAACTACTGCGCGACCTGGGTGATCTCGTACGGCACCGGCTGCTGAGCAGCGTGCGGGTGCTCGGGACCTGCGTAGACCTTGAGCTTCGAGAGCACCTGACGGCCCAGGGTGTTCTTGGGGATCATGCCCTTGATGGCCTTTTCGACGGCCTTCTCGGGGTTCTTCGCGAGCAGCTCGTCGTAACGAACGGAACGCAGACCACCCGGGAAACCGGAGTGGCGGTAAGCCATCTTCTGGGTCTTCTTGTTGCCGGAGAGGTGAACCTTCTCGGCGTTGACGATGATGACGAAGTCGCCCATGTCCATGTGCGGGGCGTAGATCGCCTTGTGCTTGCCCCGCAGGAGGGTGGCGGCAGTCGTCGCCAGACGGCCCAGGACGATGTCCTGCGCGTCAATGATGTGCCACTGGCGCGTGACATCGCCGGGCTTGGGGCTGTACGTACGCACGGTCGTAGCCTTCGCTTCTTCAGTGTTGGGGTATCCCCAAGCCCCTCGGGCTTAGGGGAAGGGTCCTGACAAGGCCACACGGGCGATCACGACAGCCTTGGCGGCATTCGGGGACGCAACCCGTCTGCCAGCCGCTGGTCATCGGCCCGGTGGACCGGCGTAAGGGCCCCTCGCGTGAGAACGACCAAGCCAATACGCATAACAAACTGGAAGCTTACCGCCCTCCCCCACACGGGTCAAAACGGCTGGCCACGAAGCCATTGCCGGAGCGGCATCCGCATCCGGGACACCGCTCCGCCCCGCCTACCGCGCCCGCTCCACCCTCCCCCAAGCTCTTAAGGAGCAGGGGGGACCCCCACCTCGTCCCACACCGGCTCCGACGGCGCCCTCTCCACGCCGCACTCGCACCGCTCGGCCCCGGGGGGCCTCCCGGGCTTCGCCCGGCTGCGCCGGACTCCGTCCGCCGACCCCGGCCACCCTCGCAGCCCCCACACCACCCGGCCGACACTCCCGCGCCTCACCGCGCCCGCTCCACCCGCCGCTCGTCCCACACCGGCTCCGACGTCTCCCGCACCACGCCGTCCGCCCCGAAGACCAGGTAGCGGTCGAAGGACTTCGCGAACCAGCGGTCGTGCGTGACGGCCAGCACCGTCCCCTCGTACGCCTCCAGCCCCTCCTGCAGCGCCTCCGCCGACTCCAGGTCAAGGTTGTCCGTCGGCTCGTCGAGCAGCAGTGCGGTCGTCCCCTCCAGCTCCAGCATCAGGATCTGGAAGCGGGCCTGCTGCCCGCCCGAGAGCTTCTCGAAGGGCTGATCCCCCTGCCGCTCCAGCTCGTACCGCCGCAGGACGGACATCGCCCCGCCCCGGTCCTTCGCGTGCCGCGTCCACAGAATGTCGACGAGCGTCCGCCCCAGCAGCTCCGGATGCGCGTGCGTCTGGGCGAAGTGACCGGCCACGACCCGCGCGCCCAGCTTCCACGTCCCCGTGTGAGCCACCGTCTCCCCGGCCAGCAGCCGCAGGAAGTGCGACTTCCCGGACCCGTTCGACCCGAGTACGGCGACCCGCTCCCCGTAATAGATCTCCAGGTCGAAGGGCTTCATCAGCCCCTCCAGTTCGAGCCCCTCGCACACCACCGCCCGGACCCCCGTCCGCCCGCCCCGCAGCCGCATCTTGATCTCCTGCTCGCGCGGCGGCTCCGGCGGCGGCCCGGCGTCCTCGAACTTCTTGAAGCGGGTCTGCATCGCCCGGTACCGGGACGCCATGTCGGGACTGATCGCCGCCTGCTGCCGAAGCCGCAGCACCAGCGCCTTCAGCCGCGCGTGCTCTTCCTCCCAGCGCCGCAGCAGCTCCTCGAACCGCGCGAACCGCTCCCGCCGGGCCTCGTGATACGTACCGAACCCGCCACCGTGCACCCACACATCGGACCCGGCCGGACTGGGCTCAACGCTCACGATCTTCTCGGCGGCGCGGGCCAGCAGCTCCCGGTCGTGGCTCACGAACAAGACCGTCTTACGGGTCTCCTTCAGCCGCGCCTCCAGCCACCGCTTCCCCGGCACATCCAGATAGTTGTCCGGCTCGTCGAGCAGCAGCACCTCGTCGGGCCCCCGCAGCAGCGCCTCCAGCACCAGCCGCTTCTGCTCACCCCCGCTGAGCGTCCGCACCTCACGCCACTGCGCCTTCTCGTACGGCACCCCGAGCCCAGCCATGGTGCACATGTCCCAGAGCGTCTCGGCCTCGTACCCGCGCACCTCCGCCCAGTCGCTCAGCGCCTGCGCGTACGCCATCTGCGCGGCCTCGTCGTCCCGCGTCAGGATCGCGTGCTCGGCGGCGTCCACCGCCGCGGCCGCCTCGCGGATCCGCGGCTGCGCGACCGAGACCAGCAGGTCCCGTACGGTCCGCTCGTCCCGCACCGACCCCACGAACTGCGGCATCACGCCGAGCCCGCCGCTGACCGTCACGGTCCCGCCGTGCGGCTGGAGCTCCCCCGCGATCAGCCGCAGCAGCGTCGTCTTCCCGGCGCCGTTCGCGCCGACCAGCGCGACGACGGACCCCTCGCCCACCCGGAACGAGGCGTCACCGAGCAGCACCCGCCCGTCCGGCAAGTAGTACTCCACGTGCGCAGCCTCAAGATGTCCCATGCTCCGCATTCTGACCGCCCGCCGCGCCATAGCCCAACCGGATTAGGATGCCCCCCATGCTGTGCCATCCCGGGGGACGACCCCCGGACTCCCGGCCGGACAAGCAGGCCGCCGGGCTTCCCAGTACGACACAGCACGACACGCGGGGTGAACGTCAGTGAGCTTTGGCCAGCAAGGCCCTCAGGATCCGTACGGATCGCACGCACCGGACACACCGGACTGGGCAGCACTCGCCGACGCTTCAGCCGCCCGCGCCCGCCGCAAGAGGTGGATGTACATCGGCGGCGGCGTCCTGGCGACCGCCGCTGTGGGCGCGATCGTGGCCACGGCAGTCGTCTCCGCCGGCAACAGCAACACCGGCCCGGACAACACGGCGAGCCAGCTCCCCACTCCCGAGAACCTGCCCGCGGAGACCGGCGGCCCGGGCCCCTCGTTCTCCTCGCAGGCACCGCCGCCCCCGCCGGACCCCAAGGAGTTCATCTCCAGCGCCAAGAAGGACAAGGCGCCGCTGAGCGCCGACACCCTCTTCCCCGGCAAGAAGCTGACGATGGGCGGCCGCGCCTACGCCAAGGGCGCGACGAGCCGCACCACCAGCTGCTCCGCGGCCACCCAGGGCGCCCTCGGCTCCGTACTCGCCAACAACGGCTGCGACCAGGTCATCCGCGCCACGTACTCCAAGGGCGGCGTAGCCGTCACCGTCGGCGTCGCGGTCTTCGACACCGCCGCGCAGGCGGAGAAGGCGAAGGAGCAGGCGAGCGGCGGCCTCGCCTCCCTCCCCGGGGCCGGGGTCCCCACCTTCTGCCGGGCCGGCGCGATCTGCCGCAAGACGGCCAACGCGTACGGCCGCTACGCCTACTTCACGGTCGGCGGCTTCACCAACGGCAAGAACGTCACCGAGGCCGACCAGGACGTCTTCAAGACCGGCGACGACCTCGCCGAGTTCACGTTCCGTCAGATCCACCAGCGCGGAAAGACTCAGGCGTCAGCAGCAGCCGCCGCCGGACAGTGACGACCCGGGCAGTGTCCGCATGTTGCGGGCCGTGCGAGCACGCGCGGCCAGCAACTCATCGGCCGGATAGCCGACTTCCTCAAGGGTGAGGCCGTGCGGGCGTACGACATGGACGGACGAGTCCCGTACGCCCGCGGCCAGCACCTTCGCCGGCCAGTCCGTGTCGCGGTGCCCGTCGCCGACGAACAGCATCGCGCCGACGAGCGAGCGCACCATGTTGTGGCAGAAGGCGTCGGCCCGCACGGTAGCGGTGATGACACCGTCCGCCCCCCGCTCCCAGCTCAGCTGCTGAAGCGTACGAATGGTCGTCGCACCCTCGCGCTTCCTGCAGTACGCCGCGAAGTCGTGCTCCCCGACCAGCTTCTCCGCCGCCCGGTTCATCGCATCGACGTCCAGCTCCCAGTCGTGCCACAGGACATGCCCGCGCAGCAGCGGATCGACTCCGCCCGGGTTGTCCGTGACGCGGTAGGCGTACCGCCGCCAGACCGCCGCGAACCGCGCGTTGAATCCCGCCGGCGCCTCCGCGACCTTCCACACCCGCACGTCGTGCGGCAACCGCCCGGCGAGCCGCCGCAGCAGCTTGTCCCGGTGCTCGGCCCACACGTCCTCCGGCAGGTCGACGTGCGCGACCTGGCCGCGCGCGTGGACGCCCGAGTCCGTACGCCCGGCGACCGTCAGCTCATAGGTGCGCGCGGACCGCGTCACCGTCCGCAGCGCGGACTCCAGCTCGCCCTGGACCGTACGTCGTTCGGTCTGCTTCGCCCAGCCGGAAAAGTCCTTCCCGTCGTACGAAAGATCCAGCCGCACCCGTACGAACCCGGGCGCCGCACCCTCAATGTCCTCGCTCACCCGTAAATCCTCTCAAAGCAGCAAGCTGCACAGCAGAACGGGCCCGCACCGCCCCGAAGGGTGATGCGGGCCCGCCCAGTGGTCTCAGAACGCTCAGGCGTCCTTGGACTCAGCCTCGGCCTCGGCCGGAGCGGCGTCCTCGACGGTCTCGGCCGCAGCCTCGTCCTTCTTGAGGGCGTCTTCCTTGACCGCGCGCTTCGTAGCAGCCTCGGCCTCACCGGTGGCGGCCTGCGCCACGGTCAGGGCCTCGACCAGCTCGATGACCGCCATCGGGGCGTTGTCGCCACGACGGTTGCCGATCTTGGTGATACGGGTGTAACCACCGGGGCGGTTCTCGTACCGCGGGGCGATCTCGGTGAACAGCGTGTGCACGATGCTCTTGTCCGTGATCGTCTGCAGCACCAGGCGACGGTTGTGGATGTCGCCCTTCTTCGCCTTGGTGATCAGGCGCTCGGCGACCGGACGCAGGCGGCGGGCCTTGGCCTCGGTCGTGGTGATGCGGCCGTGCTCGAACAGCGACTTCGCGAGGTTCGCGAGGAGCAGACGCTCGTGCGCGGCGCTGCCGCCCAGACGGGCACCCTTGGCGGGCTTCGGCATGTGTTTCTCCTTGGGTCTGCACCGGCCGTATCAGGTACCGGTGTCAGTTACCGACGAGCTAGTGCCCGCCGGAAGTTTTCAGTACTGCTCGGTCTCCACGAAGCCCGCGTCCGCGTCGTCGTCGGCGCCGAAGGCGTCGGCGGCAGCGGTCGGGTCGAATCCGGGCGGGCTGTCCTTGAGGGCCAGGCCCATGCCGGCCAGCTTCGCCTTGACCTCGTCGATCGACTTCGCACCGAAGTTCCGGATGTCGAGCAGGTCGGCCTCGGAGCGCGCCACGAGCTCACCCACGGAGTGGATGCCCTCACGCTTGAGGCAGTTGTACGAACGAACGGTGAGCTCGAGCTCCTCGATCGGCAGCGCCAGGTCGGCGGCAAGGGCGGCGTCCGTGGGGGACGGGCCCATGTCGATGCCCTCGGCGTCGATGTTGAGCTCACGCGCCAGACCGAACAGCTCGACCAGCGTCTTACCGGCGGACGCCATGGCGTCGCGCGGCCGCATGGCCTGCTTGGTCTCGACGTCGACGATCAGCTTGTCGAAGTCGGTGCGCTGCTCGACACGGGTCGCCTCGACCTTGTACGTGACCTTGAGCACCGGCGAGTAGATGGAGTCGACCGGAATACGGCCGATCTCCTGGCCCACCTGCTTGTTCTGGACGGCGGAGACGTAGCCGCGACCGCGCTCGACGGTCAGCTCCATCTCCAGCTTGCCCTTGCCGTTGAGCGTGGCGAGAACGAGGTCCGGGTTGTGGACCTCGACACCGGCCGGCGGGGCGATGTCAGCAGCGGTGACCAGGCCGGGACCCTGCTTGCGCAGGTACATCACGACCGGCTCGTCGTGCTCCGAGGAGACGACGAGCTGCTTGATGTTGAGGATGAGGTCGGTGACGTCCTCCTTGACGCCCGGCACGGTGGTGAACTCGTGCAGGACCCCGTCGATCCGGATGCTGGTGACAGCGGCACCGGGGATCGAGGAGAGGAGCGTACGACGCAGGGAGTTGCCGAGGGTGTAACCGAAGCCCGGCTCGAGGGGCTCGATCACGAACCGCGAGCGGTACTCGTCGACGACCTCTTCGGTCAGCGACGGACGCTGAGCGATAAGCATGAGAAATGCCTCCAGTCTTGGCACCCACTATTTGATGCCAACTACTACAAGGGTACGGGCGGCACGGCCCGAAAGGACCGTACCGCCCGAGTACAACGCGCACGGAGAGAAGGTCGGTCTTCACTCCGTGCGCACTGCAACAACCAGAGTCGGACGCAGAGCGTCAGACGCGGCGACGCTTGGGAGGGCGGCAGCCATTGTGCGGGGTGGGGGTGACGTCCTGGATCGAGCCGACCTCAAGGCCAGTGGCCTGGAGGGAGCGGATCGCGGTCTCACGGCCGGAGCCGGGACCCTTGACGAAGACGTCGACCTTGCGCATGCCGTGCTCCTGCGCGCGGCGGGCGGCCGACTCGGCGGCCATCTGCGCGGCGAAGGGGGTGGACTTGCGCGAGCCCTTGAAGCCGACGTGGCCGGCGGAGGCCCAGGAGATCACGTTGCCCGTGGGGTCGGTGATCGAAACGATCGTGTTGTTGAACGTGCTCTTGATGTGGGCGTGCCCATGAGCGACGTTCTTCTTTTCCTTGCGGCGCACCTTCTTGGCAGCGCCCTGACGACCCTTGGGGGGCATCTATATCTCCTACGGGAGGTGGTCGGTCCTACAGCGCAAGACCGCTGATGAGCGTCCGGCTGAGGACTACTTCTTGCCCGGCTTCTTCTTGCCGGCGATCGCGCGACGCGGGCCCTTGCGGGTGCGGGCGTTCGTGCTGGTGCGCTGACCGTGGACCGGCAGGCCGCGACGGTGACGCAGACCCTGGTAGCAGCCGATCTCTACCTTGCGGCGGATGTCGGCCTGCACCTCGCGACGGAGGTCACCCTCGGTCTTGAGGTTGGCGTCCACGTACTCACGCAGCTTGACCAGGTCTTCTTCGGCCAGGTCACGAACGCGGGTGTCCGGGTTGACGCCGGTCTCTGCCAGCGCCTTCTTCGACTGGGTACGCCCGATGCCGAAGACGTAGGTGAGGGCGACCTCAACGCGCTTTTCGCGCGGGAGGTCAACGCCGGAAAGGCGTGCCATTCATGGCTCCTGTTGATTCGGAGGTCTTCCGCAGAACCGTTCCCGGCCGCCGACCCCTCCCCTGAAAGAGAAGCGGTACGTTCCGGGTCCCCGGCCTCCGCCGGAGGTGTCAGCACCCTGAAGGTGTCTGGGTTCTGCGTATGTACGGAATTACTTGCGTCGCGCGATCTGCGAGATGCAGGGGGTCGTGCGTCAGCCCTGGCGCTGCTTGTGGCGCAGGTTTTCGCAGATGACCATGACCCGACCGTGACGGCGGATCACCTTGCACTTGTCGCAGATCTTCTTGACGCTCGGCTTGACCTTCATGGGATGTCAGGTTCTCCGGGTCAGTGCCACGACCCCGTGGAACACGGGGCGCGGGCAAGATCTACTTGTACCGGTAGACGATCCGGCCACGCGTCAGGTCGTACGGAGAGAGCTCCACCACGACCCGGTCATCCGGGAGGATGCGGATGTAGTGCATACGCATCTTGCCGCTGATGTGCGCTAGGACCTTGTGACCGTTCTGAAGTTCCACCTTGAACATTGCGTTCGGGAGGGACTCGATCACGGTGCCCTCGATTTCGATGGCACCTTGCTTCTTGGCCACGCTTCGCCCTTCGAATCGGCTACCTTGATCGACTCTCGCCTCCGTATGCAGACATACGGGTACACGCGAGCCGACGAGTCAGTCTACGTCAGGCCCCCGGAAAACACGAATCCGGCAAGTCTGCCCAACGGTCAAGATCGTTACTCTGAGCAGCTCAGCCCAGCGGATCGGGCGCAGCCGTCACGCCGTACTCCGCAAGCTTCGCTTTCCCGCCGTCCACCGCGGTCAGCACCAGCGGACCCTCCTCCGTCAGCGCCACCGAGTGCTCCCAGTGCGAGGACCAGGTCCCGTCCGTCGTGACGACGGTCCAGTTGTCCTCCAGCACATCGGTGTGCGGCGTACCGAGGCTCACCATCGGCTCGATCGCCAGGCAGAAGCCGGGCACCAGCTTGGGGCCCTTGCCGCGCTTGCGGGTGACGTAGTTCAGCAGGTGCGGGTCCATGTGCATCTCGGAGCCGATGCCGTGGCCGCCGTAGTCCTCGATGATCCCGTACTTGCCCGTGGCGGGACGCGGCTGGCGGCGGATGTACGACTCGATCGCCTTGGAGATGTCGACGAGGCGGTTGCCCTGCTTCATCGCGGCGAGCCCGGCCCACATCGACTCCTCCGTCACCCGGGAGAGCTCCACCAGCTCGGGCGCATGCCCCGTACCCACGAAGGCGGTGTACGCCGCGTCGCCGTGCCAGCCGTCGACGATCGCGCCGGCGTCGATGGAGATGATGTCGCCGTCCTTGAGGACGGTCTTGTCGTCGGGGATGCCATGCACGACGACCTCGTTGACCGAGGTGCAGATGGTGGCGGGGAAGCCGCCGTACCCGAGGAAGTTCGACTTCGCGCCGTGCTCCGCGAGCACCTTGCGGGACACCTCGTCCAGGTCCTTCGTGGTGGCGCCGGGAACGGCCGCCTCACGGGTGGCCGCATGGACGGCGGCGACGACCAGCCCCGCCTCGCGCATCTTCGCGATCTGCTCCGGGGTCTTGATCTCCACCATGTGTGCGCCTTCCGCATTCGCTGTTACTGCCTGCTCAACAGTACGGCCGCGGCGCCTCTCGGACACCGCGGCCGCAACCGTTGTACTGCTTGCTCAATCAGCCCTCGTCGGAGGACTTCTTCAGGGCTTCCATCGCGCGCTTGGTCACTTCGTCGACCTTGCCGAGCGCGGAGATGGTGACCACCAGGCCCTGGGCCTTGTAGTGGTCGATGATCGGCTCGGTCTCGCTGTGGTAGACCTCGAGGCGACGGCGCACCGTTTCCTCACTGTCGTCACCACGCTGGTAGAGCTCGCCGCCGCAGACGTCACAGACGCCCTCTTCCTTGGCGGGGCTGTACACCACGTGGAAGACGTGGCTGGAGTCGTTGCGGCAGATGCGGCGACCCGCGATCCGCTTCACGACCTCGTCCTCGGGGACTTCCAGGTCCAGTACGGCATCCAGCTTCTGGCCCTCGGCCTTCAGCGACTCGTCCAGAGCCTCGGCCTGCGAGACGTTCCGCGGGAAGCCGTCAAGGAGGAAGCCGCCCTGGGCGTCGGGCTTTGCCATACGGTCCTTGGCCATCCCGATGGTGACCTCGTCCGGAACCAGGTTGCCGGCGTCCATGAACGCCTTCGCCTGCTTGCCGAGGTCCGTGCCCTGACTGATGTTGGCGCGGAAGAGGTCGCCCGTGGAGATGTGCGGGATCGACAGGTTCTTGGCAAGGAACGCAGCCTGCGTTCCCTTGCCGGCACCGGGCGGCCCGACGAGGACGATTCGCATCAGCGGAGGAACCCTTCGTAATTGCGCTGCTGGAGCTGGCTCTCGATCTGCTTCACGGTCTCCAGGCCCACACCCACGATGATGAGGATGCTTGTCCCGCCGAAGGGGAAGTCCTGGTTCGCTCCGAAGCCCGCCAACGCCATCGTCGGTACGAGAGCAATCAGACCCAGATACAGCGATCCCGGCCACGTGATCCGATTGAGCACATAGCTGAGGTACTCAGCAGTAGGTCGACCAGCCCGGATACCCGGGACGAAGCCACCATACTTCTTCATGTTGTCGGCGACTTCCTCGGGGTTGAACGAGATCGCCACATAGAAGAAGGCAAAGAACACGATCAGCAGGAAGTAAGTGGCGATGTAGATGGGTTTGCCGTCCACAAAGTGCTGCTGAATCCAGGTCGCCCACGCGGAATCTCCGCCACCGCCACCAAACTGCACGATCAGCATGGGGATGTAGAGAAGCGACGACGCGAAGATGACAGGAATCACACCGGCCTGGTTGACCTTCAGCGGGATGTACGTCGACGTACCGCCGTAGGACTTCCGTCCGATCATGCGCTTCGCGTATTGCACCGGAATCCTGCGCTGCGCCTGCTCGACAAAGACCACGAGCGCGACCATCGCAAAGCCGACCAGGATCACCACGCCGAACTCGATCCAGCCGTTGGCCAGATCACCCTGCTTCTTGATGGCCCACAGGGCGCCCGGGAAGCCGGCCGCGATCGAGATGAACATCAGGATCGACATGCCGTTGCCGACGCCGCGGTCGGTGACGAGCTCACCGAGCCACATGACCATCGCGGTACCCGTGGTCATGGTGATCACCATGACGACAGTGACGAAGATCGACTTGTCGGGCACGATGTCGGCCGCGGCCGGACACCCGCTGAACAGCGCACCGTTGCGGGCGGTGGCGACCAGGCCGGTGCCCTGCAGGATGGCGAGCGCCACCGTCAAGTACCGCGTGTACTGGGTGATTTTCGCCGTGCCGGACTGACCCTCCTTCTTGAGGGCCTCCAGACGGGGAATCACCACGGTCAGCAGCTGGAGAATGATGCTCGCCGTGATGTACGGCATGATGCCGAGCGCGAAAATCGTGATCTGCAGCAGCGCGCCGCCACTGAACAGATTCGCCAGACCAAGGAGGTTGTTGCCCGACTGAGCCTGGTCCACGCAGAGCTGCACGCTCTTGTAACTGACGCCGGGGACAGGGATGTGGGCCCCGAGCCGGTACAGCACAATGATGCCGAGCGTAAAGAGCAGCTTCTTGCGCAGGTCGGGCGTCTTGAACGCCCGGGCGAACGCGGTGAGCACGGTGCCTCCTGCGACCCCCGCGCTTCTGCGTCAGAGGTGACGGTCTTGAGGATCGACGAATACGAATCAGTCAAAAGCCGCACGGACACACCGCGCGGAAGTTAACGGTGCACGCCACCATACCGGCGACCATGCCCCCCTAGGAACGACCAACCGGGGATGCCCCTTTTGAGAGGCATCCCCGGTCGATGTTCAAGCCATCGGACTCGTCTCTCAGACGAGCTCGGTGACGGTGCCGCCGGCAGCGGCGATCTTCTCCTTGGCGGAGGCGGAAACGGCGTCAACCGTCACCGTCAGCGCCACGGAGACCTCGCCGGCGCCAAGCACCTTGACGAGTTCGTTCTTACGCACCGCACCCTTGGCGACCAGATCGGCCACCGTGACCTCTCCACCCTGCGGGTAGAGCTCGGCGAGCTTGTCCAGGTTCACGACCTGGTACTCGGTGCGGAACGGGTTCTTGAAGCCCTTGAGCTTCGGCAGACGCATGTGGAGGGGCATCTGCCCGCCCTCGAAGCGCTGCGGAACCTGGTAGCGGGCCTTGGTGCCCTTGGTACCACGACCTGCGGTCTTACCCTTGGATGCCTCACCACGACCGACACGGGTCTTGGCGGTCTTGGCACCCGGGGCGGGCCGGAGGTTGTGGACCTTCAGCGGGTTGTTTTCCGCCATGTCAGTCGACCTCCTCAACCGTCACGAGGTGGCGGACGGTGTGAACCATTCCGCGGAACTCGGGGCGGTCCTCCTTGACAACCACGTCGTGCAGGCGCTTGAGCCCGAGCGAACGAAGGGTGTCGCGGTGGTTCTGCTTGCTGCCGATGTACGACTTCGTCTGCGTGATCTTGAGGCGGGCCATTACGCACCCGCTCCCGCACGAGCACGAAGCAGAGCCGCGGGGGCGACGTCCTCGAGGGGCAGACCACGGCGAGCCGCGATCTCCTCGGGACGCTGCAGGCCCTGGAGGGCCGCCACGGTCGCGTGCACGATGTTGATCGGGTTCGACGAACCGAGCGACTTCGACAGGATGTCGTGAACGCCGGCGCACTCGAGTACGGCACGCACCGGGCCACCGGCGATAACGCCGGTACCGGGGGAAGCCGGCTTGAGCAGGACAACGCCCGCAGCCTTCTCGCCCTGGATCGGGTGCGGGATGGTGCCCTGGATACGCGGAACCTTGAAGAAGCTCTTCTTGGCCTCTTCAACGCCCTTGGCGATGGCCGCGGGAACTTCCTTGGCCTTGCCGTATCCGACACCTACGGTGCCGTCACCGTCGCCCACCACGACCAGCGCGGTGAAGCTGAAGCGGCGACCACCCTTGACAACCTTGGCAACGCGGTTGATCGCGACAACGCGCTCAACGTAAGCGGTCTTCTCGGCGGCAGCGCCACCGTCGCGACCCTTCCGGTCCCGCCGCTCGCCGCCACCGGCACCGCTTCCGCGGCGCTGGGGTCCAGCCATTGGATTTACCTCTCTCTGTTACGTCCGTTAGTCCCGGAACCGGGGCTTAGAACTTCAGCCCGGCTTCGCGGGCGGCGTCAGCCAGAGCGGCAATGCGCCCGGCGTACCTGTTGCCACCACGGTCGAACACGACGGCCTCGACGCCGGCAGCCTTGGCACGCTCGGCGACAAGTGCGCCGACCTGCTGGGCCTGGGCGCTCTTGTCGGCCTCGCCACCACGGATCGAGGCGTCCAGGGTCGACGCCGACGCGAGCGTGTGGCCCGCGATGTCGTCGATGACCTGCGCAACGATGTTGCGGTTGGAGCGCGTCACGACGAGGCGAGGACGCTCCGGCGTACCGGAGACGTGCTTGCGAACGCGGATGTGACGACGCTTGATGGCAGCGCGCTTGTACGCGTCACCCTTGGCGATCTTTACACCGTATGCCATGGCTTACTTACCCGCCTTTCCGACCTTGCGGCGGATAACCTCGCCCGCGTACTTGACGCCCTTGGCCTTGTACGGGTCCGGCTTACGCAGCTTGCGGATGTTCGCGGCGACCTCGCCGACCTTCTGCTTGTCGATGCCCTCGACGCTGAGCTTCGTGGGCGACTCGACCTTGAAGGAGATGCCCTCGGGGGCCTCAACGACGATCGGGTGGCTGTAGCCCAGGGCGAACTCCAGGTTGGAGCCCTTCGCCTGGACGCGGTAACCGACACCGCTGATCTCGAGCGCCTTGCTGTATCCCTGGGTCACACCGGTGATCATGTTCGCCACCAGCGTGCGGGACAGGCCGTGGAGGGCCTTGTTCTGACGCTCGTCGTTCGGGCGCAGCACCGCAAGGGTGCCGTCCTCGCCCTTGGTGACCTCGATGGGCGCCGCAACAGTGTGCGAGAGGGAACCCTTGGGGCCCTTCACCGCGACCGTACGGCCATCGATGGTGACGTCCACACCGGCGGGAACCTGGATGGGGAGCTTGCCGATTCGCGACATTAGCTTTTCCTCCGTTCCCGACTACCAGACGTAGGCGAGGACTTCCCCACCTACGCCCTTCTTGCCTGCCTGCTGGCCGGTCAGGAGACCGTGGGACGTGGAGATGATCGCCACGCCCAGGCCGCCGAGGACCTTCGGCAGGTTGGTGGACTTCGCGTAAACGCGCAGACCCGGCTTCGAGATCCGCTTGATGCCCGCAATGGAGCGCTCACGGTTCGGGCCGAACTTCAGCTCCAGGACGAGGGACTTGCCGACTTCGGCGTCCTCGACCTTCCAGCCGGTGATGAAGCCCTCCTGCTGGAGGATCTCCGCGATGTGCGACTTGATCTTGCTGTGCGGCATAGCCACGGTGTCGTGGTACGCCGAGTTCGCGTTACGCAGACGAGTCAGCATGTCCGCGATCGGATCAGTCATGGTCATGAATTGGCCTTCGGCCTCTCTCGCCGGGGTTTCCTGTATGCGCCATCCCTCTCCCCACTCAGTGGCGGGACGGGTGCGGTGCGGGGACCTACGGCGTAGTAAGTCGGTCAGGGCGGCAGGCGCCCAACCCCGCAAGCCTACGGCATGCGAAGGAGGGCTCCTGCCGACCAGATACTTACCGAGAGCCTCTGGAAATCCGTACGCCCGAAGGGCAGTACAGGACTACCAGGAGCTCTTGGTCACGCCCGGCAGCTCGCCACGGTGAGCCATCTCACGAAGGCACACGCGGCACAGGCCGAACTTGCGGTAGACGGAGTGCGGCCGGCCGCAGCGCTGGCAACGCGTGTACGCGCGCACAGCGAACTTCGGCTTGCGGGCCGCCTTAGCGATCAGGGCCTTCTTCGCCACGGTCAGTTCTCCTTGAACGGGAAGCCGAGGTGACGAAGGAGGGCACGACCCTCGTCGTCGTTGGTCGCCGTGGTAACCACGGTGATGTCCATGCCCCGGACCCGGTCGATCTTGTCCTGGTCGATCTCGTGGAACATGACCTGCTCCGTGAGACCGAAGGTGTAGTTGCCACGGCCGTCGAACTGCTTCGGCGACAGACCACGGAAGTCACGGATACGCGGCAGCGCGAGCGACAGCGTACGGTCCAGGAACTCCCACATGCGGTCACCGCGGAGGGTGACGTGGCAGCCGATCGGCTGACCCTCGCGCAACTTGAACTGCGCGATGGACTTCCGGGCCTTGGTGACGGCCGGCTTCTGGCCAGTGATCGTGGTGAGGTCGCGAATCGCGCCGTCGATCAGCTTGGAGTCGCGGGCGGCGTCGCCCACACCCATGTTGACCACAATCTTGACGAGGCCGGGGATCTGCATGACGTTCTCGTACGAGAACTCCTCACGCAGCTTGCCCTGGATCTCCTCGCGGTAGCGCAGCTTGAGGCGCGGTGCGGTGGTGGTAGTCATCAGATGTCCTCACCAGTCCGCTTGGCAACGCGGATCTTGTTGCCCTCGTCGTCAAAGCGGTAGCCGACGCGGGTAACGACCTTCTTGCCGTCCTTCTCCACAACCAGCTGAACGTTGCTGACGTGGACCGGAGCCTCGGTCGTCACAATGCCACCGGTCTGCGAACCGCGAGCGGTCTGGCCGGCCTTGGTGTGCTTCTTGACCCGGTTGACACCCTCGACGAGGACGCGGTTCTCAGTAGGGATGGCCAGAATGACCTTGCCCTGCTTGCCCTTGTCCTTACCGGTGATGACCTGAACCAGGTCGCCCTTCTTGATCTTCATGCTTACAGCACCTCCGGCGCGAGCGAGATGATCTTCATGAACTTCTTCTCGCGCAGCTCACGGCCCACCGGGCCGAAGATACGGGTGCCGCGAGGGTCGCCGTCGTTCTTGAGAATGACAGCGGCGTTCTCGTCGAAGCGGATGTACGAGCCGTCCTGACGACGACGCTCCTTGACGGTGCGAACGATGACAGCCTTGACGACGTCACCCTTCTTCACGTTGCCGCCGGGGATCGCGTCCTTGACGGTGGCGACGATGACGTCGCCGATGCCCGCGTAGCGGCGACCCGAGCCACCGAGAACACGAATGGTGAGAATTTCCTTCGCACCCGTGTTGTCGGCGACACGCAGTCGCGACTCCTGCTGGATCACGTCTATCTCCTGATCGTCTGCCGGTTCCCGGCAGGGGCACCTGGGTGCCCCTGCCGAGCCTGGCGGAACTGTCCTGAGGGAAACCCCTCAGGGCTGTATCAACGGGAATTCCCTTGCGGGAATTACCTACTTGGCCTTCTCGAGGATCTCGACGATGCGCCAGCGCTTGCTTGCCGACAGCGGACGCGTCTCCATGATGAGGACGCGGTCGCCGACGCCGGCAGCGTTCTGCTCGTCGTGCGCCTTGAGCTTGTTCGTACGGCGGATGACCTTGCCGTACAGCGCGTGCTTGACGCGGTCCTCGACGGCGACGACGACGGTCTTGTCCATCTTGTCGCTGACGACCAGACCCTCACGGGTCTTGCGGAATCCGCGGTCAGTGTTCGTCTCAGTCACGTTCTTCTCGCTCATCAGGCGCTCTCCACCGTCTCGATGCCCAGCTCGCGCTCACGCATCAGGGTGTAGATCCGGGCGATGTCCTTACGGACGGACTTGAGCCGGCCGTGGTTCTCGAGCTGTCCGGTCGCCGCCTGGAAGCGGAGATTGAACAGTTCTTCCTTGGCCTCACGGAGCTTGGCGACGAGATCCTCGTCGTTCAGCTCGCGCAGCTCGGTCGCCTTGGTACCGGCCGCCATCACGACTCACCTGCCTCGCGCCGAACAATCCGGCACTTCATCGGAAGCTTGTGAGCAGCGCGGGTGAGCGCCTCACGAGCAATCTTCTCGTTCGGGTAGGACAGCTCGAACATCACCCGACCGGGCTTGACGTTCGCGATCCACCACTCGGGGGAACCCTTACCGGAACCCATGCGGGTCTCGGCAGGCTTCTTGGTGAGCGGACGGTCCGGGTAAATGTTGATCCAGACCTTGCCGCCACGCTTGATGTGGCGGGTCATCGCGATACGAGCAGCCTCGATCTGGCGGTTCGTCACGTACGCCGGGGTCAGCGCCTGGATGCCGTACTCGCCGAATGCGACCTCAGTGCCACCCTTCGCCATACCACTGCGCTTGGGGTGGTGCTGCTTGCGGTGCTTGACCCTACGAGGGATCAGCATTTCGGTCAGGCCTCCGTTCCGGTGCTCTCAGCCGGAGCAGCGGCGGCGGGAGCGTCGGCCTTGGGGGCCTCCGCTGCCGGCGCGGACTGCTGCGGCTTGCGGCCGCGGCCGCCACGCTCGCCACCACGACCACCACGGCCACCGGCCGGACGGTCGCCCGCGCCGCCACCACGGGCCGGGCGGTTACCCGCACGGGCCGCAGCGTTCTCGGCGCGAACCTCGGCGATGTTCTTGACGTCGCCCTTGTAGATCCAGACCTTCACGCCGATACGGCCGAAGGTGGTCTTGGCCTCGAAGAAGCCGTAGTCCACGTTCGCGCGCAGCGTGTGCAGCGGCACACGACCCTCGCGGTAGAACTCGGACCGGGACATCTCGGCGCCGCCGAGACGGCCACCACACTGGATCTTGATGCCCTTGGCGCCGGCCTTCATCGTGCCCTGCATGCTCTTACGCATGGCGCGACGGAAGGAGACGCGGGAGGAGAGCTGCTCGGCAACGGCCTGGGCAACCAGCTGAGCGTCCATCTCGGGGTTCTTGACCTCGAGGATGTTCAGCTGGACCTGCTTGCCCGTGAGCTTCTCGAGGTCACCGCGGATGCGGTCGGCCTCGGCGCCACGGCGGCCGATGACGATGCCCGGACGAGCGGTGTGGATGTCCACACGCACGCGGTCACGGGTGCGCTCGATCTCAACCTTCGAGATGCCGGCGCGCTCCATGCCGGACGTCATCATCCTGCGGATGGCGACGTCTTCCTTGACGTAGTCCTTGTACAGCTTGTCGGCGTACCAGCGGGACTTGAAGTCCGTGGTGATGCCGAGCCGGAACCCGTGCGGGTTTACCTTCTGGCCCATTACCGGGAACCTTCCTTGCTGCTGACGACCACGGTGATGTGGCTGGTCCGCTTGCGGATCCGGTAGGCACGGCCCTGGGCGCGCGGACGGAACCGCTTCAGGGTCGGGCCCTCGTCGACGTACGCCTCGCTGATGACCAGCGAGGAGGCGTCCGTGTGGTCGTAGTTGTGCGCGGCGTTGGCAATGGCGCTGTCAAGCACCTTGCCGACCGGCACGCTCGCGGCCTGCGGGGCGAAACGCAGGACCGCCTGAGCCTCCGTGGCATCCATGCCACGGATAAGGTCCACCACGCGGCGGGCCTTCATGGGCGTGACGCGGATGTACCGCGCCTGGGCCCTGGCTTCCATGGTTGTCCCTTCGGTGTCGTTCATAGTCATCGCACCCCGCCTTAACGGCGCTTCGACTTGCGGTCGTCCTTGACGTGGCCGCGGAAGGTGCGGGTCGGCGCAAACTCGCCGAGCTTGTGGCCGACCATCGACTCGGTGACGAACACCGGGACGTGAATCTTGCCGTTGTGCACCGCGATGGTGTGACCCAGCATGGCCGGGATGATCATCGAGCGCCGGGACCAGGTCTTGATGACGTTCTTGGTGCCTGCCTCGTTCTGTACGTCCACCTTCTTGATGAGGTGTCCGTCGACGAAGGGCCCCTTCTTGAGACTGCGCGGCATCTAAACCCGCTCCTAGCGCTTCTTGTTCGTCTTGCGGCGGCGGACGATGTACTTGCTCGATGCCTTCTTCGGCGAGCGAGTACGACCCTCCTTCTGACCCCACGGGCTGACCGGGTGGCGACCACCGGAGGTCTTGCCCTCACCACCACCGTGCGGGTGGTCAACCGGGTTCATCGCGACACCGCGGACGGTCGGGCGTACGCCCTTCCAGCGCATACGGCCGGCCTTGCCCCAGTTGATGTTCGACTGCTCGGCGTTGCCGACCTCGCCAATCGTGGCGCGGCAGCGGGCGTCGACCAGCCGGATTTCACCGGACGGCATACGAAGGTGGGCCATCGTGCCCTCCTTCGCCAGCAGCTGCACGGAGGCACCCGCGGAACGGGCGAACTTCGCGCCGCCGCCGGGCCGCAGCTCGATGGCGTGGATGGTCGTACCGACCGGGATGTTGCGCAGCGCCAGGTTGTTGCCGGGCTTGATGTCGGCGCCAGGGCCGTTCTCAATCCGGTCACCCTGCGTGAGCCCACGCGGTGCGATGATGTAGCGCTTCTCGCCGTCTGCGTAGTGCAGGAGCGCGATGCGCGCGGTGCGGTTCGGGTCGTACTCGATGTGCGCGACCTTGGCCGGCACGCCGTCCTTGTCGTGACGACGGAAGTCGATCACTCGGTAGGCGCGCTTGTGGCCACCGCCCTGGTGGCGAACGGTCACACGACCGGCGTTGTTACGGCCGCCCTTGCTGTGCAGCGGGCGGACCAGCGACTTCTCCGGCGTGGACCGCGTGATCTCGACAAAGTCGGCGACGCTGGAGCCACGACGGCCCGGGGTCGTCGGCTTGTACTTGCGGATACCCATTTCTCAGTCCTCGTCCGATTCCGGACGACTCGGACTCCGCTAGGAGACCGGGCCGCCGAAGATGTCGATACGGTTGCCCTCGGCGAGGGTCACGATGGCGCGCTTGGTGTTGGCACGCTTGCCGAAACCGGTCTTGGTCCGCTTGCGCTTACCCTGCCGGTTGATCGTGTTGACCCCGGTGACCTTGACCGAGAAGACCGCTTCCACGGCCTGCTTGATCTGGGTCTTGTTGGAGCCGGGCGCGACGATGAACGTGTACTTGTTCTCGTCGAGCAGCGCGTAGCTCTTCTCGGAAACAACCGGCTTGACGAGGACGTCACGCGGGTCCGTGAAGGTCTTGCTGGTTACGGTCGCCTCAGCCATCAGACGTCGCTCCCTTCGGTCTCATCGGCCTTGGTGGGGCCAGACACGAAAGACTCGAAAGCGGCCTTGGTGAAGACCACGTCGTCGGAGACGAGCACGTCGTACGTGTTCAGCTGGCCCGGCTCCAGGAGGTGCACCTGGGGCAGGTTGCGGGCGGACAGCCACGCGGCCTCGTCCGAACGCTCGGCGACCAGGAGCACGTGCTTGCGCTCGCTGACCTTGCCCAGCAGGTTCTTCGCGGCCTTCGTGGACACAACCGCACCCTCGACCACGTCGGAGACGACGTGGATGCGAGCGTTACGGGCCCGGTCGGTGAGGGCGCCACGCAGAGCGGCGGCCTTCATCTTCTTGGGCGTGCGCTGCGAGTAGTCACGCGGCTGCGGGCCGTGGACGACGCCACCGCCTGCGAACTGCGGGGCGCGGGTCGAACCCTGACGGGCGCGGCCGGTGCCCTTCTGGCGGTAGGGCTTCCTGCCGCCACCACGGACTTCGCCGCGACGCTTGGTCTTGTGCGTGCCCTGACGGGCAGCAGCCAGCTGTGCGACAACGACCTGGTGGATCAGCGGAATGCTGACCTTGGCATCGAAGATCTCCGCGGGGAGCTCGACGGTACCGGCCTTGTCGCCTGCCGGCGTAAGGATGTCAATGGTGCTCATCGGTTCCTCAAACCCCCTTGGCCGCGGTACGGACCAGGACGAGGCCACCGTTGGGGCCGGGGACGGCGCCCTTGATGAGCAGCAGACCCTTCTCGGCGTCAACGGCGTGGACGGTCAGGTTCTGGGTGGTGACCCGCTCGTTGCCCATACGACCCGCCATGCGCATGCCCTTGAAGACACGGCCGGGGGTGGCACAGCCACCGATGGAACCGGGCTTGCGGTGCACGCGGTGGGCACCGTGGGAAGCCTTGCCACCGGCGAAGTTGTGACGCTTCATGACACCGGCGAAGCCCTTGCCCTTGCTCTTGCCCGTGACGTCAACCTTGACGCCGGACTCGAACACCTCGGCAGTGATCTCCTGGCCGAGCGTGTACTCGCTGGCGTCGGAGGTACGGAGCTCCACCAGGTGGCGGCGCGGGGTCACGTCGGCCTTGGCGAAGTGGCCCTTGAGGGGCTTGTTCACCTTGCGAGGGTCGATCTCGCCGAAGGCGATCTGGACCGACTCGTAGCCGTCGGAGTCATTCGTGCGGACCTGGGTCACGACATTAGGCCCGGCCTTGACGACGGTCACCGGGACAACCCGGTTGTTCTCGTCCCAGACCTGGGTCATGCCGAGCTTCTCGCCCAGGATGCCCTTAATCTGCTTAGCCATCTCCGCGCCTCTCAGAGCTTGATCTCGATGTCAACGCCGGCCGGAAGGTCCAGGCGCATCAACGAGTCAACGGTCTTGGGCGTGGGGTCGAGGATGTCGATGAGGCGCTTGTGCGTGCGCATCTCGAAGTGCTCGCGAGAATCCTTGTACTTGTGCGGCGACTTGATGACGCAGTACACGTTCTTCTCTGTGGGCAGCGGCACCGGGCCTGCGACCGACGCACCAGTGCGAGTCACCGTCTCGACGATCTTCTTCGCCGAAGAGTCGATGACCTCGTGGTCGTAGGCCTTGAGCCGGATGCGGATCTTCTGTCCCGCCATGGCTACCTAGTAGTCCTGTTCTCTCGTAACGCTCTGGAACCCGAGGGGGTTGCCTCGAAAAGCACCGCTCTGCTCCGACCCACGCGGTCGGGCGTGTCGCATCCCCGCCAGCAAGAAATCCCGAAGGTTTTCCCTTTAACAGGGGATGCGGTCCGCGACCGCAAGCCGGGGGAGAACACCCACCGGGTGCCTGGCCGGCACCGCACTGACGCTTCCCGGAAGATTCCCGTACGTCCGCCCCAGCGCTGCCCAGAGGGCAGATTGGGCGACGAGTACTGTGGGACTCGCTTCCGGTCCTCCCGGCGGGAGGCGCGCAGCATCGGCACTCAACCGAGCAACCCCGACAGTCTGCCATACCGGGCACGTCACTGGCCAATCGGGGCGCAGGATCTTACCCCCCGGGGCCATCGCGTCAAGCGCGGGCTCGCAGCCCCCGTTCAGGTTCTTGCGCTCAGTGCCCGGATGCGTACGTTACGAAGTCACCCCAGGCGCCGGGGGTGAACCCGAGCTGGGGGCCGTGGACGTTCTTGGAGTCGCGGACGTGGACGGTTCCGCAGCCGGTGGCGATCTCGACGCAGTCGTTGCTGGCGCTGGCGCTGTAGCTGCTCTTCGACCACTCCTGCTCGGCGGCGACCGGCTCCCGGCCGCACAGCTGCCCGGCGGCGGGGAGTCGGGACGCGGGCTGCTGCTCGTCGCGGCGCTCGCCGACCGCTGGGGCGTCACATCGGGCCCGTCGCCCTGCAAGA
Organism: Streptomyces spiramyceticus; assembly: GCF_028807635.1. Classification (NCBI taxonomy): domain Bacteria; kingdom Bacillati; phylum Actinomycetota; class Actinomycetes; order Kitasatosporales; family Streptomycetaceae; genus Streptomyces; species Streptomyces spiramyceticus. The sequence continues at coordinate 3,892,035 of NZ_JARBAX010000001.1, read as the reverse complement.
CGGTGTGGGCCGAGATCGCGCTCTGAACCGGGTCGCGGTGTACCGCGATGCGGTGAGCCGCATCGCGGTACGGCACGACATCAGAGACTTTCAATCCCGGAGTGCAAAAACCCCTCCCAACCCCACCAGCCTCCCCGTCACCCACACGGGTGGCGTTCGCCAACTGGGCTGGATTTTCGGCCGGTTGCCGGGCATATGCTCGGCCCGACAAGCACAGACATGTGACGGCCCCCGGCCGGGACGCCAATCCCGAACGAGGGCCTGACCACCGAGGAAGTAAGGGCTTCCCGATGGCTCCCCAGCACCTTAGCGCGCCCTCGCGCGCCTCGTCCGGCGTTCCCCGGGCCGCCGCCCGTTCCGGCGTCGTACACGCCAACACCCGGCACACCAGCCGCTACACGGTCGTCGGCAATCACCTCACCCAGCACCGCGAACTGACGCTCGTCGCGATCGGGCTCGCCGCGCACATCCAGTCGCTGCCCGCCGGGGCCCGTATCGGCATCAAGTGCCTCTCGGACCGCTTCCCGGAGAGCGAGGCACGCATCGCCGCCGCCCTGCGCGAGCTGGAGGCGTACGGCTACCTGGAGCGCACCCGGGAGCGGCTGCCGAACGGCCGGATCGTCACGCACACGGTGTCGTACAACCAGCCGGAGCCGAGCCGCCCCGCCCGCGCCGCAGAGCCCAAGCCGCAGCGGCCCGCACCCCCAGCCCCGGTCCCGCACCCGAAGGCATCCCCGCCCCGGCCCGCCCCCGCCGACGTACCCCCGCCGCAAACACCCGAGCCGGCACCGAAGCCCACACCGGCCCCCGCCCCCGAACCGGCATCGGCATCGGCATCGGCATCGGCATCGGCATCGGCATCGGATCCCGTACCCGCACCGGAACCCGCCCCGCAACCCCGACGCGTCCCCCCGCCCCTCCCCGAGCCCCGCACCCAGGACCCGGCGCGCCACCGCGTCGCCGCCGCGCTCCTCGCGGACCTGCGCCGGGACGACCCGCGTCTGCTGCTGGCCGAGCGGGACGTGCAGCGGCTCGCGCCCGCCGTCGCCGCGTGGCTGGAACTCGGGGCCGCTCCCGACGCCGTACGCGCCGCCATGACCGCGAATCTTCCCGAGCCGCCACGCCACCCCGCGGCCCTGCTCGCACACCGCCTCACCGCGCGGATGCCGCCACCCCTGCCGCCCGCACCAAAGGTGGTACGGCCGGACCCGTTCCAGACCTGCGAGGGCTGCGACCGCGCCTTCCGCGCGCCCGAACCGGGCCGCTGCCGCGACTGCCGCCCGGGCCTTACGGGGGCCGCCTAGCATGAAAGCGACGATCCCTGCCCCTGGGCACAGACGACGAGGAGCGAGTGCCATGACCATCGCCCCGGACGACGCGCGGCGGGACGCCTCCCACTACGGGGCGATGCGGGAGTTCGTTCAGTCCATGGACGACACCCTTCCCGGCAAATTCGAGATCACCAAGGAAGGGATCGTTCACGACATGATGGCGCCCGTCGGCCCCCACGAGCTGACCACGCTGCGCGTCCGGAAGCGCCTTGAGAAGGTGATGCCGGAAGACCTGGTGGCCCACACGGGGACTCCCGACGTGGAAGACCAGGCCGAGGGCATCATGCGTCACCCGGACGTGATGGTTATTGCCGAAGCGGACATGGAAGTCGAGGGAGCCTTCGATCCGCGCACCCTGATCGCCGCCATCGAGGTCGTGTCCCGGTCCAACCCGGACAACGACTGGGTGGGCAAGACGCGGGACTATCCGCTCCTCGGGATTCCCGTATACGCGATCTTCGATCCCCGTACGGGCGCGGGAGCGGTGCTCACCGAGATCCACCCCACCCCGAACGGTCCCCGGTACGCGACCCGGAAGGACTTCCTCTACGGCGAGGACGTCACGATCGGCGAGTGGACGATCTCGACGGAGCAGCTGCCCCGTTACCCGTAGGCCACGCCTGGCAAAGGCCCACGCACACGCCACCGCGTAGAGGCAACCCCGGTCACCGAATCCCCGTCCCCCTTCACAGAGCGCAGCGCGAAGCACCGCCCGCTGCGGGGGAAGTGGACGGGGAGCAGCACGCGTGGCCAGTACCGCCGAACGGGGACCTGCCCCTGCCTGCCCTGAGGGCGCCACCGCGTCCGGGCCCACCAGGCGCACCCTCGTCGCCTCCGCCGCCGCCGTCACGGCGGGCCTCGCCGTGAGCGCCTGCTCGGTCCCCGCCCCGCGCCGTAAGGGCCCCGCGCCCGATCCGCTGCCGGGCAAGCAGATATCCGGGCCCCGGCACGCGCTGCTCATGCAGATACTCGCCCACCCGGACGACGACCTGTACTTCATGAACCCGGACACCCAGCGGACGCTGGACTCCGGCGTCCCGCTGGTCTGTGTGTACGTCACCGCGGGCGAGGCCAACGGTGTCAACCGGATCCCCGGCGCGGGCCCCCAGGCCGCCGACAGGACGGCGTACTCCTCCGCCCGCCATCAGGGGCTGCGCCAGGCGTACGCCACTCTCCTCGGACTGCCCCGCTTCACCGAGTGGGACAAGTCCGTCACCACGCTGCGCGGGGACCGCAGGGCCGAGCTGAACTCACTCGCGAACGGTGACCGCCGGGTCGAGCTGATCTTCCTCAACCTCGCCATGCACACCTCGTGGGGGCGGATGGGACTGCCCAGTCTGTGGGAGGCGAGGGGGCTGTCGCTGCGTACCGTCGTGGCCGACAACTCGCCGCTGCAGAAGGCCGGTTCGTACACGTACGACGGGCTCATCGACGTACTCGCGGGGCTGATGGCCGAGTACCGGCCCACCGTCGTGCAGACCCTCGATCCCGACCCGGACATCCAGCACAGCGACGAGGCCACCCGGCGCCGCGACAGCGAGCAGCCCGGGTACTCCGACCACGCCGACCACACGGCTGTCGGCTGTTTCGCCTGGGCGGCGATGATCCGCCGGGTCGCCGAGGCCACCGAGAACCGCGGTGACGTGCCCGGCTTCGTCGCCACGTCGTACCGCGGCTACTACAACCGCCACTGGCCCAAGAATCTGCCGCGGGACGTGCTCAGGGAGAAGGCCTCGCACCTCGTCCCGTACGGCGGCGCACCCGACTGGGAGTGCGGGAACGCGGCGGGCTGCGGCGACTACAACGTCGGCGGCGACCGCCCGCTCACCAACCGGAAGGGCTGGGTCCGATCCACCCACTACCGCTACCCCGGTGCACGCCCGGTCGTCACCTCCGGGACCGACGGGCGCCTGACGGCGTACGGCGTGCTGGGCCTGCGGGTCGCACGCTGGCGCGAGACGGCGCGCGGCAGCGGCGTGTGGGGCGCACCGGACGACCTGGGCGGCGGGCCGCTCGCACCGGCGCTCGGCTCGGCCACTCTGGGGGACGGGAGGCAGCTCATATTCGGGCTGCGTTTCGCCGCGCTCGGCGGTCATGGCGCGGCCAATGCGCGCGAGATAGTACTGCTCGAACAGCGAACTTCTGACGGGGAGTTCAGCGCCTGGACCGGCCTCGGCAACCCGGAGAAGCGCCGGGACCGGGGGCGCCGCATCGGCTCGCCCGTCGCCGTGGCGGCTCCCGACGGCCGGGTCCATCTGTTCGTACGCAACGCGGACAAGGGCATCAGTACGCGGGTCAGGGACACGGCGGGGCGCTGGGCCGGCTGGCGTGATCTGGGCGGCGGCGAGATACAGGACGGCCTGGCCACCGCGGTGGACGGCCATGGCCGCGTCCACGTCTTCGCCGCGGGCCACGACACCGTCCACCACTGGACGCAGGACGCACCCGGCAAGCCGGTGGGACCGCGCCCGGCGACCGGTCTGCCCACGCCGGGCGGCTCCCCCACGGCCCTCGCGGCGCCGGACGGCGGCATCGACCTCGTGTACCGGGGCCCCGCGACCGCGCGGCTGACGACGGCACGGGTGGGCGGCGCGAGCCCGGTGCGGCTGCGCTTCAACGGTTACGGGGCGGTGGGCGCCGTAACGGCCCCGAAGGGCCCGGTCCTGGTGGGCCGCGACCGCAAGGGCCGCGTCCAGCTCCTGACGGACGGCCGCCTGATACGGCGCAAGGGAGCGCCGGCATCCCTTGAGGTCCCCACGCTGCACCTCGGCCCCGAGGGCCCGGCAGTGGTGGGCCTCGGCCCGGACGCCACGCCATGGCTCTGGAAGCCGTAGCCGCAACCACCGCCACCGCCACCGCAACAACAGAAGGGCCCCGGCTCCACCGCGAACGGCGGGGCCGGGGCCCTTCTTGGTGCTCGTACAGGAGCTACCAGGTCAAGCCACCAAATTACTTGGTGATCTTGGTGACCTGGCCGGCGCCCACGGTCCGGCCACCCTCACGGATGGCGAACTTCAGGCCCTCCTCCATGGCGACCGGCTGAATCAGCGAGACCGTCATGATGGTGTTGTCGCCCGGCATGACCATCTCGGTGCCCTCGGGGAGGGTAACGACGCCGGTCACGTCCGTGGTACGGAAGTAGAACTGCGGGCGGTAGTTGTTGAAGAAGGGGGTGTGACGACCACCCTCGTCCTTCGACAGGATGTAGGCCTGGGCCTCAAACTCGGTGTGCGGCGTAACCGAACCGGGCTTGATGATGACCTGGCCGCGCTCGACGTCCTCGCGCTTGATGCCACGGAGGAGCAGACCGACGTTCTCGCCCGCCTGGCCCTCGTCGAGCAGCTTGCGGAACATCTCGATGCCGGTGACCGTGGTGGTGGTCTTCTCTTCCTTGATACCGACAATGTCGACGGTCTCGTTGACCTTGAGAACACCACGCTCGATACGACCGGTGACGACCGTGCCACGACCGGTGATCGTGAAGACGTCCTCGATCGGCATCAGGAACGGCTTGTCGACGTCGCGCTCGGGCTGCGGGATCGACTCGTCGACGGCCTTCATCAGGTCGAGGACAGTCTGGCCCCACTCCTTGTCGCCCTCGAGCGCCTTGAGCGCCGAGACCTTGACGACCGGGAGGTCGTCGCCCGGGAACTCGTACTCGGAGAGGAGCTCACGGACCTCGAGCTCGACGAGCTCCAGGATCTCCTCGTCGTCCACCATGTCGGCCTTGTTCAGGGCGACAACGATGTACGGCACGCCGACCTGGCGGGCCAGGAGCACGTGCTCCTTGGTCTGCGGCATCGGGCCGTCGGTGGCGGCAACCACGAGGATGGCGCCGTCCATCTGCGCCGCACCCGTGATCATGTTCTTGATGTAGTCCGCGTGACCGGGGCAGTCGACGTGCGCGTAGTGACGCGACTCCGTCTGGTACTCGACGTGCGCGATCGAGATCGTGATACCGCGCTGACGCTCCTCAGGAGCCTTGTCGATCTGGTCGAAGGCCGAGGCCTCGTTCAGGTCGGGGTACGCGTCATGCAGCACCTTGGTAATCGCCGCGGTCAGCGTCGTCTTACCGTGGTCAATGTGACCGATGGTGCCGATGTTGACGTGCGGCTTAGTCCGCTCGAACTTCGCCTTCGCCACTGGGGTCCTCCTGGGAGTGGTTCTGTACGCCTTACTTCATCGGCGCCAGGTGATCTTTGCTGGGATGCCGGCCGCCGGGGTTTCCCTCACGGGTTGCGGGGAAAACCCCGGCGGTCGGTGTCAAGCCTAAAGCGTGGACTCGGAAGAGTTACTCGCCCTTGGCCTTCGCGATGATCTCCTCGGCGACGTTCCGCGGAACCTCGGCGTAGGAGTCGAACTGCATCGAGTAGCTTGCGCGACCCGAGGTCTTGCTGCGGAGGTCTCCGACGTAGCCGAACATCTCCGAGAGGGGCACGAGGCCCTTCACGACGCGAGCGCCGCTGCGCTCCTCCATGGCCTGAATCTGGCCACGGCGGGAGTTGAGGTCGCCGATGACATCGCCCATGTAGTCCTCGGGCGTGGTGACCTCGACGGCCATCATCGGCTCGAGGAGCACGGGAGAGGCCTTGCGGGCACCCTCCTTGAACGCCTGCGAACCGGCGATCTTGAAGGCGAGCTCGGAGGAGTCGACCTCGTGGTAACCACCGTCGAGAAGGGTGACGCGAACGCCGACCATCTCGTAACCGGCCAGGATGCCGAACTGCATGGCTTCCTGCGCGCCCGCGTCCACCGACGGGATGTACTCCCGGGGGATGCGGCCACCGGTGACCTTGTTGACGAACTCGTACGAGGCGTCGCCACCCTCGATGGGCTCAAGGGCGATCTGCACCTTCGCGAACTGGCCGGTACCACCAGTCTGCTTCTTGTGCGTGTAGTCGATACGCTCGACGGCCTTGCGGATCGTCTCGCGGTACGCGACCTGGGGCTTGCCGACGTTCGCCTCGACGCGGAACTCGCGCTTCATACGGTCGACAAGAACCTCGAGGTGAAGCTCGCCCATACCGCCGATGACGGTCTGGCCGGTCTCCTCGTTGGTGTGAACCTGGAAGGAGGGGTCCTCCTCCGAGAGACGCTGGATGGCTACACCCAGCTTCTCCTGGTCACCCTTGGACTTGGGCTCGATCGCGACCTCGATGACCGGCGCCGGGAAGTCCATGGACTCCAGGATCACCGGGTTCTTCTCGTCGCAGAGCGTCTCACCGGTGGTGGTCTGCTTCAGGCCCATGACGGCGATGATGTCGCCGGCGCCCACCGAACCGATCTCCTCACGCTTGTTCGCGTGCATGCGGTAGATCTTGCCGATGCGCTCCTTCTTGCCCTTGACCGAGTTCAGCACGGAGCTGCCGGCCTCGAGGCGGCCCGAGTAAACCCGGACGAAGGTGAGCTTGCCGAGGTGCGGGTCGCTCATGATCTTGAAAGCAAGACCGGAGAACGGCTCGTCGTCGGAAGGCTTGCGCTTGACGACAACCTCGGGGTCCTTGACGTCGTGGCCCTCGACGGACTCGACGTCCAGGGGGGACGGCAGGTAGCGGACGACCGCGTCGAGCAGGGGCTGAACACCCTTGTTCTTGAACGCGGTGCCACAGAACACCGGGGTGACGGTGACCGAGTCGGCGCTGCCCTTGGAGGCCAGCGTGATACGGCGGATGGCGGCGTACAGCTGCTCCACCGAAGGCTCCTGGCCCTCGAGGTACAGCTCCATCATCTGCTCGTCGTTCTCGGCGACAGCCTCAAGGAGCTTGCCGCGCCATTCGTCGGCAGCCTCGATGTGGGTGTCCGGGATGTCGACGGTGTCGTACATCTCGCCCTTGGCAGCCTCGGCGGACCAGACAAAGGCCTTCATCGTCACGAGGTCGACGACGCCCTTGAAGTCTGCCTCAGCACCGATCGGGAGCTGCATGACCAGCGGAACCGCACCGAGGCGGTCGACGATCATGTCGACGCAGCGGTGGAACTCGGCGCCGGTGCGGTCGAGCTTGTTGACGAAGCAGATACGCGGCACGCCGTAGCGGTCCGCCTGACGCCAGACAGTCTCGGACTGCGGCTCGACGCCCGCCACACCGTCGAACACGGTGACGGCGCCGTCGAGGACGCGGAGCGAACGCTCCACCTCGACGGTGAAGTCGACGTGACCGGGGGTGTCGATGATGTTGATGGTGTGGTCAACATCTTCGAGCGGCCAGTGGCAGGTCGTCGCGGCAGACGTGATCGTGATGCCGCGCTCCTGCTCCTGCTCCATCCAGTCCATCGTGGCAGCGCCGTCGTGGACTTCACCGATCTTGTAAGACACACCGGTGTAGAAGAGGATCCGCTCGGTGGTGGTCGTCTTGCCCGCGTCGATGTGGGCCATGATCCCGATGTTGCGGACCTTGGCCAGGTCAAGCGAAGTGGTGGCCATAAGGCTCAATCTTCTCTCGGTCTCGATGTGGGTAGCGACTACCAGCGGTAGTGCGCGAAGGCCTTGTTGGACTCGGCCATCTTGTGGGTGTCCTCACGCTTCTTGACAGCAGCGCCAAGACCGTTCGAGGCGTCGAGCAGCTCGTTCATGAGGCGCTCGGTCATGGTCTTCTCGCGGCGGGCGCGGGAGTAACCCACAACCCAGCGCAGCGCGAGGGTGGCCGCACGACCGGGCTTGACCTCGATCGGCACCTGGTAGGTGGCGCCACCGACACGGCGGGACTTGACCTCGAGCGAGGGCTTGACGTTCTCAAGCGCGCGCTTCAGCGTGATGACCGGGTCGTTGCCGGTCTTCTCGCGGAGGCCTTCCATGGCGCCGTACACGATCCGCTCGGCGGTGGAACGCTTGCCGTCGAGGAGGATCTTGTTGATCAACGACGTCACAAGAGGAGAGCTGTAGACCGGGTCAATGATGACCGGGCGCTTCGGGGCGGGGCCCTTACGAGGCATTCTTACTTCTCCTTCTTGGCGCCGTAGCGGCTGCGGGCCTGCTTGCGGTTCTTGACACCCTGGGTGTCGAGCGAGCCGCGGATGATCTTGTAGCGAACACCCGGCAGGTCCTTCACACGGCCACCACGCACGAGCACGATCGAGTGCTCCTGCAGGTTGTGTCCCTCACCCGGGATGTAAGCAGTGACTTCGATCCCGCTGGTCAGACGCACACGCGCGACCTTACGCAGGGCCGAGTTCGGCTTCTTCGGGGTGGTCGTGAACACACGCGTGCAGACACCGCGACGCTGAGGGGAACCCTCAAGTGCGGGCGTCTTGTTCTTCTCGACCTTGTCCTGCCGGCCCTTGCGGACCAGCTGCTGGATCGTAGGCACTACTTCTCCGGTTTCTGTGTGCCGATCACTGTGAAACTAACCTGGAACACCTCCGACCCACGCGGTCGGGTGTGTCGAACACTGCAAGCCCCCGCCAAAACGGAGAAGAGACAGATTGCGGTGTGTTTGTCCTGGCTCTCCGCGCGGACATAGGCACGCACGGGAGCCCAGGCACACCCCAGGCACAAGGTCTGAGCGTACCTACCTCATGGACTTCGGTCAAAACAAATGCCGTGCACCCCAACACGCCGGACTTCCTGAAGGGATCCAGCGGCCCCCGCAACGCCATTCCGGCCACTGAGACGGGTGCCGGCCCGGCAAACGCCGCATGGCCCCACCGGAGGTCCGCACGGGCCTGTAACGCCGAAGGGCGGCCACCCCTTTCGGGATGACCGCCCTGTCAGGCGTTTCGCCTACTGGTTGTACGGACCGTAGTCGTAGTCCTCCAGCGGTACGGCCTGGCCGGAGCCGGTGCCGAACGGCGAGTAGTCGATGTCGTCGTAGCCGACGGCCGAGTACATCGCGGCCTTGGCCTCCTCGGTGGGCTCCACCCGGATGTTGCGGTAGCGGGACAGGCCCGTACCGGCCGGGATGAGCTTACCGATGATGACGTTCTCCTTGAGGCCGATCAGGGAGTCGGACTTGGCGTTGATCGCCGCGTCCGTCAGAACCCTGGTCGTCTCCTGGAAGGACGCCGCCGACAGCCACGACTCGGTCGCCAGCGAGGCCTTGGTGATACCCATCAGCTGCGGACGGCCGGAGGCCGGGTGGCCGCCTTCCGTGACCACACGACGGTTCTCGCCCTCGAAGCGGCCGCGCTCGACGAGCTCGCCCGGAAGCAGCTCGGCGTCGCCCGACTCGATGATCGTCACGCGGCGGAGCATCTGCCGGATGATGATCTCGATGTGCTTGTCGTGGATCGACACACCCTGCGAGTTGTAGACCTTCTGGACCTCGCCGACCAGGTGGACCTGGACCGCGCGCTGACCGAGGATTCGCAGCACGTCGTGCGGGTTGGTGGCACCCACGGTGAGCTTCTGGCCCACCTCGACGTGGTCGCCCTCGCCCACCAGCAGACGGGCACGCTTCGAGATCGGGAACGCCGTCTCGTCGCTGCCGTCGTCGGGGGTGACGACGAGCTTCTTGGTCTTCTCGGTCTCCTCGATACGGATGCGGCCTGCCGCCTCCGAGATCGGGGCGACACCCTTGGGCGTACGAGCCTCGAAGAGCTCGACGACACGGGGCAGACCCTGGGTGATGTCGTCACCGGCCACACCACCGGTGTGGAAGGTACGCATCGTCAGCTGGGTACCGGGCTCACCGATGGACTGGGCGGCGATGATGCCGACCGCCTCACCGATGTCGACCAGCTTGCCGGTGGCGAGCGAGCGTCCGTAGCAGAAGGCACAGGTGCCGACCGCGGACTCACAGGTCAGGACCGAGCGGGTCTTGACCTCCTCGACACCGTGCATGACCAGCTGGTCGATGAGCACGTCACCGAGGTCGACATTGGCCGGCGCGATGACCTTGCCGTCGATGACGACGTCCTCGGCGAGCATGCGTGCGTACACGCTGGTCTCGACATCGTCCGTCTTGCGGAGGATGCCGTCGGCGCCCTTCTCCGCGATCTTCAGCTTGAGGCCGCGGTCGGTGCCACAGTCCTCCTCGCGGATGATCACGTCCTGCGAGACGTCCACCAGACGACGGGTCAGGTAACCCGAGTCGGCGGTACGCAGGGCGGTGTCGGCGAGACCCTTACGGGCACCGTGGGTGGAGATGAAGTACTCCAGCACGGACAGACCCTCACGGAACGACGCCTTAATGGGGCGAGGAATCGTCTCGTTCTTGGCGTTCGACACCAGACCACGCATACCGGCGATCTGACGCATCTGCATCATGTTTCCTCGGGCACCCGAGTCAACCATCATGAAGATGGGGTTCGTCTTGGGGAAGTTCGCGTTCATCGCCTCGGCAACCTCATTGGTCGCCTTGGTCCAGATCGCGATGAGCTCCTGAGTGCGCTCTTCCTTGGTGATGAGACCGCGCTCGTACTGCTTCTGGACCTTCTCGTCCTGTGCCTCGTAGCCCTTGACGATGGCCTTCTTGGCCTCGGGCACGACGACGTCGGAGATGGCCACGGTGACGCCCGAACGGGTCGCCCAGTGGAAGCCGGCCGCCTTCAGGTTGTCGAGCGTCGCCGCCACGATGACCTTGGGGTAGCGCTCCGCCAGGTCGTTGACGATCTCGGAGAGCTGCTTCTTGCCCACCGAGTAGTCGACGAACGGGTAGTCCTCGGGCAGCAGCTCGTTGAAGAGCGCGCGGCCCAGGGTCGTACGCAGACGGAAGCTGTCGCCCTGCTGGAACTCCTGCTCGCCCTCATCGGCGACCGGCGGCACCCAGCCACGCGGCGGGATGGTGCCCACCGGGAAGCGGATGTCGACCTTGGCCTGGAGCGAGAGCTCACGGTTGTCGAACGCCATGGTCGCCTCGGCGGTCGAGCCGAAGCTGCGGCCCTCACCGATGACCTTGCGCTCTTCCTCGTCGGTCGTGAGGAAGAAGAGACCGAGAACCATGTCCTGGGTCGGCATGGTGACGGGACGACCGTCTGCCGGCTTCAGGATGTTGTTCGAGGACAGCATCAGGATGCGGGCCTCGGCCTGCGCCTCCGCGGAGAGCGGCAGGTGCACGGCCATCTGGTCACCGTCGAAGTCCGCGTTGAACGCGGTGCAGACGAGCGGGTGGATCTGGATGGCCTTGCCCTCGACCAGCTGCGGCTCGAAGGCCTGGATGCCGAGGCGGTGCAGCGTCGGCGCACGGTTCAGCAGAACCGGGTGCTCGGCGATGACCTCTTCCAGCACGTCGTACACGACGGTCCGGCCGCGCTCGACCATGCGCTTCGCCGACTTGATGTTCTGCGCGTGGTTGAGGTCAACCAGACGCTTCATCACGAACGGCTTGAAGAGCTCCAGCGCCATGGCCTTGGGCAGACCGCACTGGTGCAGCTTCAGCTGCGGGCCGACGACGATCACGGAACGCGCGGAGTAGTCCACACGCTTACCGAGAAGGTTCTGACGGAAACGACCCTGCTTGCCCTTGAGCATGTCGCTCAGGGACTTCAGCGGGCGGTTACCGGGACCGGTGACCGGGCGACCGCGGCGGCCGTTGTCGAACAGCGCGTCGACGGCCTCCTGCAGCATCCGCTTCTCGTTGTTCACGATGATCTCGGGGGCACCGAGGTCAAGGAGACGCTTGAGGCGGTTGTTGCGGTTGATCACGCGGCGGTACAGGTCGTTCAGGTCGGAGGTCGCGAAGCGGCCACCGTCCAGCTGCACCATCGGACGCAGGTCCGGCGGGATGACCGGCACGCAGTCCAGCACCATGCCCTTGGGGCTGTTGCTGGTCTGCAGGAACGCGGAGACGACCTTGAGGCGCTTGAGCGCACGGGTCTTCTTCTGGCCCTTGCCGGTACGGATGATCTCGCGAAGCTTCTCGGCCTCTTCGTTGAGGTCGAACGACTCCAGACGCTTCTGCAGAGCAGCAGCACCCATCGAGCCGTCGAAGTACGTACCGAAGCGGTCGCGCAGCTCGCGGTAGAGCAGCTCGTCGCCCTCAAGGTCCTGGACCTTGAGGTTCTTGAAGCGGTTCCACACCTCGTCGAGACGGTCGATCTCGCGCTGCGCACGGTCGCGCAGCTGCTTCATCTCACGCTCGGCACCTTCGCGCACCTTGCGGCGTACGTCGGCCTTGGCGCCCTCGGCCTCCAGCTCGGCCAGGTCGGTCTCGAGCTTCTTGGCGCGGGCTTCGAGGTCGGAGTCGCGACGGTTCTCGACCTGCTGACGCTCGACGGAGACGTGCGCCTCCAGCGAGGGCAGGTCGCGCGTCCGGCGCTCCTCGTCCACGAAGGTGATCATGTACGCGGCGAAGTAGATGACCTTTTCGAGGTCCTTCGGCGCGAGGTCCAGCAGGTATCCAAGGCGCGAGGGGACGCCCTTGAAGTACCAGATGTGAGTGACGGGCGCGGCCAGCTCAATGTGGCCCATCCGCTCACGACGCACCTTGGCGCGAGTGACCTCGACGCCGCAGCGTTCGCAGATGATGCCCTTGAAGCGGACACGCTTGTACTTGCCGCAGTAGCACTCCCAGTCCCTGGTCGGACCGAAGATCTTCTCGCAGAAGAGTCCGTCCTTTTCGGGCTTGAGCGTGCGGTAGTTGATGGTCTCCGGCTTCTTCACTTCGCCGTGCGACCAGGTCCGGATGTCGTCCGCGGTGGCAAGGCCGATCCGCAGCTCGTCGAAGAAGTTGACGTCGAGCACTTGTCGTCAATCCCTCTTTCGGGGTCGAGTCTCAATCAATGGTCTGAACGGGTCCGGGGAGGGCCGGGAGTCCGGTGAAGGACTCCCGGCCTGCCCGTCAGACCTCTTCGACGCTGCTCGGCTCGCGCCGGGACAGGTCGATACCGAGCTCCTCCGCTGCGCGGAAGACGTCCTCGTCCGTGTCGCGCATTTCGATGGACATACCGTCCGAGGACAGCACCTCCACGTTGAGGCAGAGCGACTGCATTTCCTTGATGAGCACCTTGAAGGACTCAGGAATGCCGGGCTCAGGGATGTTCTCGCCCTTGACGATGGCCTCGTAGACCTTCACGCGGCCGGTCACGTCGTCGGACTTGATGGTCAGCAGCTCCTGGAGGGCGTAAGCGGCGCCGTAAGCCTCGAGCGCCCACACCTCCATTTCACCGAATCGCTGGCCACCGAACTGAGCCTTACCACCCAGCGGCTGCTGAGTGATCATGGAGTACGGGCCGGTCGAACGAGCGTGGAGCTTGTCGTCGACCAGGTGGTGGAGCTTGAGGATGTACATGTACCCGACCGAGATCGGGTCCGGGAACGGCTCACCCGAGCGACCGTCGAACAGGTTGGCCTTGCCGGAGGGCTGGACCATCCGGTTGCCGTCGCGGTTCGGGATCGTGGACTCGAAGAGACCGGAGATCTCGTCCTCGCGCGCACCGTCGAAGACCGGCGTGGCGACGTTCGTGCCGGCGGCGACCTCGTCGGCGCCGATGACCTTGAGCCGCTCCATCCACTCCTCGCTGCCCTCGACCTTCCAGCCCTGACTGGCGAGCCAGCCCAGGTGGATTTCGAGGACCTGTCCCGGGTTCATTCGGGACGGGACACCCAGCGGGTTGAGGATGATGTCGACCGGGGTGCCGTCCTCCATGAACGGCATGTCCTCGATCGGCAGGATCTTCGAGATGACGCCCTTGTTGCCGTGACGGCCGGCGAGCTTGTCACCATCGGTGATCTTGCGCTTCTGCGCGACGTACACGCGAACCAGCTGGTTCACGCCCGGCGGCAGCTCGTCGCCCTCTTCGCGGTCGAAGACGCGGACGCCGATGATCTTGCCGACCTCGCCGTGCGGCACCTTCAGCGAAGTGTCACGGACCTCGCGCGCCTTCTCACCGAAGATCGCGCGAAGCAGACGCTCTTCCGGCGTCAGCTCGGTCTCACCCTTGGGCGTGACCTTGCCGACGAGGATGTCACCGGCGACGACCTCGGCACCGATACGGATGATGCCGCGCTCGTCGAGGTCCGCGAGGACCTCTTCGGAGACGTTCGGGATGTCCCGGGTGATCTCCTCCGGGCCGAGCTTGGTGTCACGGGCGTCGACCTCGTGCTCCTCGATGTGGATCGAGGAGAGGACGTCGTCCTGCACCAGACGCTGGCTGAGGATGATCGCGTCTTCGTAGTTGTGACCCTCCCACGGCATGAACGCCACGAGCAGGTTCTTGCCGAGCGCCATCTCACCCTGCTGGGTGGCGGGCCCGTCGGCGAGGACCTGGCCCTCGACGACCCGGGCACCCTCGTCGACGACAACCTTCTGGTTGACCGAGGTGCCCTGGTTGGAGCGGGAGAACTTGGCGATGCGGTACGTGGTGTACGTACCGTCGTCGTTGGCGACGGTGACGTAGTCCGCGGAAACCTCCTGGACCACGCCCTCCTTCTCCGCCTTGATGACGTCACCGGCGTCGACCGCACAGCGGTATTCCATGCCGGTGCCGACGAGCGGCGCCTCGGACGTGATCAGCGGCACGGCCTGACGCATCATGTTCGCGCCCATGAGCGCGCGGTTTGCGTCGTCGTGCTCGAGGAACGGGATCATCGCGGTCGCGACCGACACCATCTGGCGCGGCGAGACGTCCATGTAGTCGACGTCGTCGCCCGGGATGTAGTCGATCTCGCCGCCACGACGGCGGACCAGGACGCGGGACTCCTCGAAGCGCATGTCCTCGGAGAGCGTCGCGTTGGCCTGCGCGATGACGAAGCGGTCCTCTTCGTCGGCCGTCAGGTAGTCGACGTCGTCGGTGACGACACCGTCGACGACCTTGCGGTACGGCGTCTCGACGAAGCCGAACGCGTTGACGCGGCCGTACGAGGCGAGCGAACCGATCAGACCGATGTTCGGGCCTTCAGGGGTCTCAATCGGGCACATGCGGCCGTAGTGAGACGGGTGCACGTCACGGACCTCGAAGCCGGCCCGCTCACGGGAGAGACCACCCGGGCCAAGCGCCGACAGACGGCGCTTGTGGGTGAGACCCGACAGCGGGTTGTTCTGGTCCATGAACTGCGACAGCTGGCTGGTGCCGAAGAACTCCTTGATGGAGGCGACGACCGGCCGGATGTTGATCAGCGTCTGGGGCGTGATCGCCTCGACGTCCTGAGTCGTCATGCGCTCACGCACGACGCGCTCCATACGAGCCAGACCCGTACGGACCTGGTTCTGGATGAGCTCGCCGACGTTACGCAGACGACGGTTGCCGAAGTGGTCGATGTCGTCGGTCTCGACGACGATGTTCCGGCCCGACTCGCCGACCGTCTCGACCTCGCCGGCGTGCAGCCGGACCAGGTACTTGATGGTGGCGATGATGTCCTTGCTGGTGAGGACACCCGCGTTCAGCGGCTCGTCCGCGCCGAGCTTCTTGTTCACCTTGTAGCGGCCGACCTTCGCGAGGTCGTAGCGCTTCGGGTTGAAGTAGAGGTTCTCGAGCAGCGTCTGAGCAGCCTCGCGCGTGGGCGGCTCGCCCGGGCGCAGCTTGCGGTAGATGTCGAGCAGCGCGTCGTCCTGGCCCTGGGTGTGGTCCTTCTCCAGGGTGGCGCGCATCGATTCGTACTCGCCGAACTCCTCGAGGATCTGCTCGGTGGTCCAACCGAGAGCCTTGAGCAGGACAGTGACGGACTGCTTGCGCTTGCGGTCGATGCGTACACCGACCATGTCGCGCTTGTCGATCTCCATCTCCAGCCAGGCACCCCGGGAAGGGATGATCTTGGCGGAGAAGATGTCCTTGTCGGACGTCTTGTCGATGGAGGAGTCGAAGTAAACACCCGGCGAGCGGACCAGCTGCGACACAACGACACGCTCGGTGCCGTTGATGACGAAGGTGCCCTTGTTGGTCATGAGCGGGAAATCGCCCATGAAGACCGTCTGGGACTTGATCTCGCCGGTCTCGTTGTTCGTGAATTCTGCGGTGACGAAGAGCGGGGCAGCGAACGTGAAGTCGCGCTCCTTGCACTCGTCGATCGAGTTCTTCGGGGGCTCGAAACGGTGGTCGCGGAACGTCAGCGACATCGACCCGGAGAAGTCCTCGATCGGCGAGATCTCCTCGAAGATCTCTTCCAGACCGGACTTGGTGGGGACGTCCTGTCCACTCTCGAGAGCAGCCTCGACGCGACCCTTCCACGCGGCATTACCGAGCAGCCAGTCAAAGCTCTCGGTCTGCAGCGCGAGGAGGTTCGGAACCTCGAGGGGCTCCTTGATCTTTGCAAAGGAGATGCGCAGCGGGGCGGTGCTGGCGCCGTTGTTCGTATTGGAGGTCGAGGCGTTGCGCGAGGCGGCCAAGAGGGGGTCCTTCCGAGGGCTCGGACTCACTACGCGCGTACCGGTCCCAAGCTGGTCACAGAGACAGAAATCCCAAGGTCATGGAAGTTCTCTCATCGATGCTCAAGCGTGGGCATGCCCCTGGTGACGGGCAGGAGGCAGCTAACAGGCAGCGCAAAGGGTCAGTGTAGCCACTTGGCCCACTGATGTCCAGAGCGGGATTTTTGAGACCCTCGCTGTACTCAACTCCTGCGGCAAGCCACGCGCTGTATGCGCATATCAGTACTGCCCTCTACGTCGCCGATCCATGCCTCGGATCCGGATCGGTATGACGACGCGTCCTGAGAATTGCGCGCCTCGTGCGGTTCGTCAAGGCCCCCTCGCCCTCCGCCGAGATCGTCACTGGCCACGGCGCCGCAGAGGCACCTGGACACCCCGGGGCGTACGGCGAAGATCACGATACTCGTCACGGCGCCAAGAGCAAGGCAGGCGTCCCGGGAACGCCTGAAGGCGACCACCCGGATGGGTGATCGCCTTCAGAACGAGAACAGCTGAGTCAGAGACTCAACGGAGTCACTTGACCTCGACGCCCGCGCCGGCGGCCTTGAGGGACTCGGCAGCCTTCTCGGCGGCCTCCTTGGTGACCTTCTCGAGGACGGGCTTCGGAGTGCCGTCGACGAGGTCCTTGGCCTCCTTCAGACCCAGCGAGGTCAGCTCACGCACGACCTTGATGACCTGGATCTTCTTCTCGCCGGCACCCGTGAGGATGACGTCGAACTCGTCCTGCTCCTCGACGGCCTCGGCGGCGGCAGCAGCGCCACCGGCGGCGGCAACGGCGACCGGGGCGGCAGCCTTGACGTCGAACTTCTCCTCGAAGGCCTTGACGAACTCGGAGAGCTCGATGAGGGTCAGGGTCTCGAACTGCTCGAGCAGCTCGTCCTGGGACAGCTTCGCCATGATGGCGTCCTTCCACTAATTCGGCAGGTGCCGGGTGTACATGAAGGCGGGCGTACGCGCCCGCTGCGACCAGGGGCGGAGAGTTACTCCGCCACCTCGGCCTCGGCGGGAGCCGGCGTACCGGCACCGCCCTGCTCGACCTTGGCGCGAAGCGCGTCCGCAGTGCGGGCGAACTCCGTCAGCGGAGCCTGGAACGTCGCCGCGGCCTTGGCCATCGACGCCTTGATTCCACCGGCCACCTTGGCGAGCAGAACCTCGCGGGACTCAAGGTCCGCGAGCTTCTTGATCTCATCGGCGGACAGCGCCTTACCGTCAAGGACACCGCCCTTGATGATGAGGTTGGGGTTTTCCTTGGCGAAGTCACGAAGACCCTTCGCCGACTCCACCGGGTCACCGGTGATGAAGGCAACCGCCGTCGGCCCTGCGAACAGGTCGTCCAGCGTGTTGATCCCGGCCTCGTTGGCCGCGATCTTGGTCAGCGTGTTCTTCACCACGGCGTACTGGGCGTTCTCACCGAGCGAACGACGCAGCGTCTTGAGCTGCGTCACGGTGAGACCCCGGTACTCGGTCAGCACGGCGGCGTTCGAGCTACGGAACTGGTCCGCAAGCTCGGCTACCGCGGCAGCCTTGTCGGGCCTTGCCATAGAGCGTCGGCCTCCTTCCGGGTGATGAGGACCGCTCAGAAGGGGCTGGGCAAAACGAAACGCCCCGGCGCAGGCGCACGGGGCGTAGCTCGACCGACTGTGCTCTTGGAAGAGCGCGTCCGGGAGCTTTCCACGGTCACCTGCGCAGGTCGTCCGCACCTAGCGGATCCTTCGGCCACCGAACCTTCTTGCGAAGGCACAGCAACGACCAGCGGTCTTTGGCTTCTGGGAGAGACTACGTGAACCTGCACGGTTTAAGCAAATCGGGCCCTGCGCCTCCAAAAGGAAGGCACAGGGCCCGATTCAGCCACTCAGTGTGAGCCGTCAGGCTCGACCCGGTCAGACAGCTGCCGGGTCCTCCTCGACGAGGAGGTTACGGGTGCGGTTGGCGTCCAGCGGGATGCCGGGGCCCATCGTCGTGGCCAGGGAGGCCTTCTTGATGTAGCGGCCCTTCGCGGCGGACGGCTTGAGGCGGAGGATCTCCTCCAGCGCCGCGGCGTAGTTCTCGACCAGCTTCGTCTCGTCGAAGGAGACCTTGCCGATGATGAAGTGCAGGTTCGAGTGCTTGTCGACGCGGAACTCGATCTTGCCGCCCTTGATGTCCGTGACAGCCTTCGCCACGTCCGGGGTGACCGTTCCGGTCTTCGGGTTCGGCATCAGACCACGCGGACCGAGCACGCGGCCGAGGCGGCCGACCTTGCCCATGAGGTCCGGGGTGGCGACGACGGCGTCGAAGTCCAGACGGCCCTTCGCAACCTCGTCGATGAGCTCGTCGGAGCCGACAATGTCGGCGCCGGCGGCCTCCGCGGCCGCAGCACGGTCACCGGTCGCGAAGACCAGGACCCGGGCGGTCTTGCCGGTGCCGTGCGGCAGGTTCACGGTGCCGCGGACCATCTGGTCGGCCTTGCGCGGGTCGACACCCAGACGCATGGCGACCTCGACGGTGCCGTCGAACTTCGTGGAAGAGGTGTCCTTGGCGATACGGACGGCCTCGAGCGGGGCGTACAGGCGCTCCCGGTCGATCTTGGCGTCCGCGCTGCGGAAGTTCTTGCTGCGCTTCACTACTGCTCCTGATGTGTGGAGATGGAGTCGTGGTGCGGACCAGCGCTTGGCCCTACCACTGAGGTGCTACGGGGACTGTCAGCCCTCGACCGTGATGCCCATGGAACGGGCGGTGCCGGCGATGATCTTGTCCGCGGCGTCCAGGTCGTTGGCGTTCAGGTCGGGCAGCTTGACCGTCGAGATCTCGCGCACCTGAGCGGCGGTGAGCTTCGCGACCTTGGTCTTGTGCGGCTCGCCCGAGCCCTTGTCCACACCAGCGGCCTTGAGGATCAGCTTGGCGGCCGGCGGAGTCTTGGTGATGAAGGTGAAGGAACGGTCTTCGTAGACCGTGATCTCCACCGGCACGACCATGCCACGCTGCGACTCGGTCGCGGCGTTGTAGGCCTTGCAGAACTCCATGATGTTGACGCCGTGCTGACCCAGTGCGGGGCCGACCGGCGGAGCCGGGTTGGCCGCGCCGGCCTGGATCTGGAGCTTGATAAGCCCCGTGACCTTCTTCTTCTTGGGAGGCATTGCTCTCTCCGGGTCCTAGTGAGAGTTTTCAGCCATCCGTCCGTTGATCCGGACGGAGGCATACCGCACAACGATAACGGGTATCACCGTGCAGCTAAAACCGAGCAGGTCAGACAGGCTACGAGAGCCGGTCTGACCTGTTCGGAGGCATGTGTTCCAGAGACGGTCAGTTCTTCTGGATCTGGTCGAAGCTGAGCTCGACCGGGGTCTCGCGGCCGAAGATCTCGACGAGACCCTTGACCTTCTTCGAGTCGGCGTTGATCTCGTTGATCGTCGCCTGGAGTGTCGCGAAGGGACCGTCGGTGACGGTGACCGAGTCGCCCACCTCGAAGTCCAGCACCTGGACCTCGACCTTGCGGGACGGAGCCGGCTTGCCCTCGGCCTCTGCGGCCTCGCGGGCGGCCTTCTCCTCGGCCTCCGGGGCGAGCATCTTGACGATCTCGTCCAGGGTCAGCGGGTACGGGTCGTAGGCATTGCCGACGAAGCCGGTGACGCCGGGGGTGTTGCGGACAACGCCCCAGGACTCGTTGGTGAGGTCCATGCGGACCAGGACGTAACCGGGAAGCTTGTTCTGGCGGACGTTCTTGCGCTCGCCGTTCTTGATCTGGACGATCTCTTCCTCGGGCACTTCGGCCTGGTAGATGAACTCCTCGACGTTCAGCGAAACGGCGCGCTGCTCCAGGTTCGCCTTCACGCGCTTCTCGTACCCGGCGTACGTGTGGATGACGTACCACTCGCCGGGCAGGGTGCGGAGTTCCTCGCGGAGGGCCGCGACCGGGTCGACCGGCTCGGCAGGGACCTCTTCGGCCTCTTCCTCGGCGGCCTCGGCGGACTCGGCTTCAGCGACGGCGGCTTCCTCGTCGGAGGCCTCGCCCTCTGCTTCGGCGCCCACTGCTTCGGCGACGTCGTCCTCGGTGGCGGTCTCGTCGACCGTCTCGTCCTCGACGTGCATGGCGGCCTCTTCGGCTGCCTCGCCCGCAGCGGCGTCAGCAGC
This sequence comes from Streptomyces spiramyceticus, assembly GCF_028807635.1. Taxonomy (NCBI): domain Bacteria; kingdom Bacillati; phylum Actinomycetota; class Actinomycetes; order Kitasatosporales; family Streptomycetaceae; genus Streptomyces; species Streptomyces spiramyceticus. The sequence continues at coordinate 3,871,358 of NZ_JARBAX010000001.1, read as the reverse complement.
TTCCGCCTGGTCCTCGTCGGCCGCCTCGACGATGTCGAGCTGGTCCTCAGCGGACTCCAGGCTTTCGCTCGGCTCGACGGCGTCGTTCAGGTTCGGGTCAGACACGGTGGCTGCTTCTTCCTGGATACATATGGGTGGAACGGCGAAAGGGGCGCCGGGAGAGACGCCCTACGCGGGATCAGCCGAAGACATACTTGACGGCTCGGGCGAAGCCCGTGTCGATCACGGTCACAATGCCGATCATGACGACGACGAAGACAATCACCACAGTGGTGTACGTCGTCAGCTGGCTGCGCGTGGGCCAGACGACCTTGCGCAGCTCTGCGACGATCTGACGGTAGAAGAGCGCGAGACGGCCCAGGGGGCCCTTCTTGCCGCGCTTACCGCCTTTACGAGACTTCTTCTTGGACTCCGGCGTCTCGTCCTGGGCATCAGGCATGTCGATGGAGCCCACGGCGTCCGTCACGCTTCTCACCTGATTCCGGGTCGTGGCCGTGCCGCGCCCGGTCGAGCCGCACGGCTATGCATAGAAGTACGTACATGCGCACACATCCTGGCGAAGGTGTGTGTAGCAGGGCCGGAGGGACTTGAACCCCCAACCGCTGGTTTTGGAGACCAGTGCTCTACCAATTGAGCTACGACCCTTTGTGGTTCCCCAACCTACCGCATACGACCGAGTGCACGGAGTGCGCACGGTGAAGCCGCTGTTGAGGGCCAACGACGAGTGAGTGTACGTGGTCACAGGCCCGGCGTCGAACAGATAGCTCCTGACCACTCCCCGTGTGCTTCCTGTCCGCTCCTCGATATCTGTGTGCTGTGCGCGTTTTCGGTCTGGGACGATGGGCCGTATGAGCGCTGCAACTCCTCCGACCGAGCGCCGGGTTTCTGCCCGAATCGGCGCTATCTCCGAGTCCGCCACCCTTGCCGTGGATGCCAAGGCCAAGGCCCTGAAGGCCGCAGGCCGTCCGGTCATCGGCTTCGGTGCGGGCGAGCCCGACTTCCCTACACCCGGCTACATCGTCGAGGCCGCGATCGAGGCCTGCTCCAACCCGAAGTACCACCGCTACACACCGGCGGGCGGGCTCCCCGAGCTCAAGGCCGCGATCGCCGCGAAGACGCTGCGTGACTCGGGTTACGAGGTGGACGCCTCGCAGATCCTGGTCACCAACGGCGGCAAGCAGGCCATCTACGAAGCCTTCGCCGCGATCCTGGATCCGGGCGACGAGGTCATCGTGCCGGCGCCGTACTGGACGACGTACCCCGAGTCGATCCGTCTCGCGGGCGGCGTGCCGGTCGAGGTCGTGGCTGACGAGACCACCGGTTACCGGGTCTCCGTAGAGCAGCTGGAGGCGGCCCGTACGGAGAAGACCAAGGTCGTCCTCTTCGTTTCGCCGTCCAACCCGACGGGCGCCGTCTACAGCGAGGCCGACGCCGAGGCGATCGGCCGCTGGGCCGTCGAGCACGGGCTGTGGGTGCTGACGGACGAGATCTACGAGCACCTGGTCTACGGCGACGCGAAGTTCACCTCTCTGCCGACGCTCGTGCCCGAGCTGCGCGACAAGTGCATCGTCGTCAACGGGGTCGCGAAGACGTACGCGATGACCGGCTGGCGGGTGGGGTGGATCATCGGCCCGAAGGACGTCGTGAAGGCCGCGACCAACCTCCAGTCGCACGCCACGTCCAACGTGTCGAATGTGGCGCAGATCGCCGCGCTGGCCGCCGTGTCCGGGAACCTGGACGCCGTCGCCGAGATGCGTACCGCCTTCGACCGGCGCCGCCAGACCATCGTGCGGATGCTGAGCGAGATCGACGGCGTGGTCTGCCCCACGCCGGAGGGCGCGTTCTACGCGTACCCGTCGGTGAAGGGGCTCCTCGGCAAGGAGATCCGCGGCAAGCGCCCGGCCACCTCCGTCGAGCTGGCCGCGCTGATCCTGGACGAGGTCGAGGTGGCGGTCGTTCCGGGCGAGGCCTTCGGTACGCCTGGCTACCTGCGGCTTTCGTACGCGCTCGGCGACGAGGACCTGGTCGAGGGTGTCTCGCGGATTCAGAAGCTGCTGGCGGAGGCCCGCGACTGAGTCGGCTGTGCGATGGCGGGCCCCCGGCTGCTGCCGGGGGCCCGTTTCTGCGTTCGGCCAGCTACTCGTTCGAGCAAACACGCTTCCGGGCGGGCCGTGCGTACGGCAGGATCTTGGGATGTTGAGTGTTCGCGATGTCCGACTGCTGCCGAAGGCCCATCTGCACCTGCACTTCACCGGGTCGATGCGGCACACGACCCTGCTTGAGCTGGCCGACAAGTACGGCGTGCACCTGCCCGAGGCGCTGAGCAGCGGGGAGCCGCCGAAGCTGCGGGCGACCGACGAGCGCGGCTGGTTCCGCTTTCAGCGGCTGTACGACGCGGCGCGATCGTGTCTGCGAGAGCCCGAGGACATCCGGCGGCTGGTGCGCGAGGCGGCCGAGGAGGACGTACGGGACGGGTCGGGATGGCTGGAGATCCAGGTCGATCCGACGTCGTACGCCCCGATGCTGGGCGGGCTGATTCCAGCCCTGGAGATCATCCTGGACGCGGTGGACAGCGCATCGCGGGAGACCGGGCTCGGGATGCGGGTGCTGGTCGCGGCGAACCGGATGAAGCATCCCCTGGACGCGCGGACGCTGGCACGGCTTGCGGTGCGTTACGCGGACCGGGGCATCGTCGGCTTCGGGCTGTCCAACGACGAGCGCAGGGGCATGGCCAGGGATTTCGACCGGGCCTTCGCGATCGCCCGGGAGGGCGGGCTGCTTGCCGCGCCGCACGGCGGGGAGCTGACCGGGCCCTCGTCGGTACGGGACTGCCTGGACGATCTGCATGCGACGCGGATCGGGCACGGCGTACGGGCGGCCGAGGACCCGCGGCTGCTACGGAAGCTGGCCGAAAAGGGTGTGACGTGCGAAGTGTGTCCGGCCTCCAATGTGGCGCTGGGTGTGTACGAGAAGCCCGAGGACGTACCGCTGCGGAAGCTGTACGACGCCGGGGTGCCGATGGCGCTGGGCGCGGACGACCCGCTGCTCTTCGGGTCGCGGCTGGCGGCGCAGTACGAGCTGGCACGGCAGCATCACGCGTTCACGGACGCCGAGCTGGCGGAGCTGGCGCGGCAGTCGGTGCGGGGGTCGGCCGCGCCCGGCGACGTACAGGCGAAGATGCTCGCCGGAATCGACGACTGGCTGGCCGCCTAGGGGGTGTCCGGTCGATCTCCGTGGGAGAAGGAGCGGGGCTTGGTGCGTGCAGCTGCAAGGCGGAGGAGGGAGGCGACGCGATGGGGGTCCCCCCTGTTCGAGCGCAGTCGAGAACTTGGGGGAGTCAGCGACCGACGACAACGCCGCAGATGTGCGTGCCAAGCCCCGCGACGCCGCGGAGATCGACCGGACACCCCCTAGCTGATTCCGGCCAGCAGGGTGCGGGCGAGGGCGGCTGCGAACTCGTCGACGGACTGCGGCGGCTTCTTGCCCACCACCGCGTCGTAGGCGAAGGCGCGCTGCGCGCAGGCGCCGAGGAGAAGTGACGCGGCCGCGAAGGTGTCGGCCCCGGCGCTGATCCGGCCGGCTTCGCGCTCGGTACGGAGGTACGCGTCGAGGCCCTCGATGGGCATGTGGGGGCCGGTCCCCATCTCCTGCATCGAGTCGTCGTGGCGGCGCTTGAGCGTGGTCTCGGCGTAGAGCGAGGCGGCGATCGGGAAGCTCTCGGCATAGAAGTGGGCGGCCTGGCGCGCGATCTCGGTGAGGTTCTCCTCGACGGACCGCTCCCCCGGGCGGGCGGCGAGGCGGTGGAGGAGCGGGCCGAGCTGGGGAAGCCGCTCCCGCAGCACGGTCACGAACAGCTCTTCCTTGCTGGTGAAGTGCTTGTAGAGGGCGGCCTCGGAGCAGCCTGCCGCCTTGGCGATCTCCTTGGTGGTGGCGCGGGCCAGGCCGATGGTGCGCATCAGCTCGTGGGAGGCGTCGAGGATCCGCTCGCGGGCCGGCTTCATGGGTGTGTGCTCCATCCAGACTTGACGAGTGAGTGAGTACTTACCCACTCTAGTGACTCCAGGAGTGAGTGAACACTCACACACCCCAGGGAGGGGCAGGCTATGAAGCTCACGGTTTTCGGAGCGACCGGCGGCATAGGGCAGGAGATCGTCAAGCAGGCGCTGGCGGCGGGACACCGGGTCACGGCGGTGGTCCGGGATCCGGCGCGGTTCACGGTGACGGGGCGCGACCTGGAGGTCTTCACAGCCCAGGTGACCGACGCCGAGGCGCTGCGGCCGGCGGTGGCGGGCCGGGATGCGGTGCTCTCCGGTCTCGGGGCACGCACCCGCAAGGACGCGGGCATCGCCGCGACGCTCACCCGGCCGGTGCTGCGGGCGATGGAGGCGGAGGGGACGCGGCGGCTGCTGGTGGTGAGCGCGGGCCCGCTGGCCCCAGTCCCCCGGCGTCAGCCGCTCGTGGACCGACTGACCCTTTCCGTGATCAACACGGTCCTGAAGGACGTGTACGCCGACCTCCGGGTCATGGAGGACGAGCTGGCGCGCTCGGCGACCGACTGGACGTCCGTACGGCCGCCGAAACTGCTGAACAGGCCGGTGACGGGGACGTACCGGACGGTGATCGGCGGCAATCCGCCCAGCGGCAGGACCATCGCGCGGGCCGATGTGGCGCACGCGATGCTCAAGATGATCGACGACCCGGCGACGGTGGGGCAGGGGGTCGGGGTGGCGTACTAGCTGGGATGGCTCCAGCCCGTCCGGCGTTTGGGGGTCTGGGGGCTTGCCCCCAGTTTCGGGAAGGGGCGGGGAGGGGAAAGCGCCGCAGGCACCCGCACCCGCACCCGCACCCGCACCCGCACCCGCACCCGCACCCGCACCCGCACTAAAGACTGACGCCGACCGTAACCGGCTCGTTCACCAGCGTCACCCCGAACGCCTCCCGCACCCCGCCGACAACCTCGCGCGCCAGCGCCAGCAGGTCCTCGGTGGTCGCTTCCCCACGGTTGGTGAGGGCAAGCGTGTGCTTCGTGGAGATACGGGCAGGCCCCACGCCGTAGCCCTTCGTGAAGCCCGCCTTGTCGATCAGCCAGGCCGCGGAGGTCTTGGTACGGCCGTCCCCCGCCGGAAACGCGGGCGGCGCAACATCCGCACCGAGCCGCATCTGCGCCCTGGCCAGGAAGGCGGCGTACTCCTCGCCCGTCAGGATCGGGTTGGTGAAGAAGGAGCCCGCCGACCACGTGTCGTGGTCGGCGGGGTCCAGGACCATCCCCTTGCCCGCGCGCAGCTTCAGCACGGTCTCCCGGGCGAGCGCGGCGGGCACGCGGTCGCCGGCTTCGACGCCCAGGCTCCGTGCGGTCTCGGGGTACTTGATCGGCGCGGACATCCCGCCCGCATCCTCCAGCGCGAGGCGGACACGCAGGACGACGAAGCGGTCCGGGTCCTGTTTGAAGCGGCTGTGGCGGTACGAGAACTCGCACTCGGCGGCCGGGATCGTCACCGTCTCGCTCGCGCGGCGGTCGTAGGCGACGACCTCGGTGATGACGCTGGAGACTTCCTGCCCGTACGCGCCGACGTTCTGAATCGGGGTCGCCCCGGCCGAGCCGGGGATTCCCGCGAGGCACTCGATGCCCGCGAGGCCGGCCTCGACGGTGCGGGCGACGGCGTCCGTCCAGACCTCGCCTGCGGCCAGCTCCAGCTTTACGCCGTCGAGGCGGAAGCCGGTGGTGGCAATGCGCAGGGCGGTGCCGTCGAAGCCCTTGTCGCCGATGACCAGGTTGCTGCCGCCGCCGATGATCAGGAGCGGCGTACCCCTCTCGTCGGCCTCGCGGACGGTGGCGATCACCTCGTCGTCGGTGGTGGCCGTGACGAGACGGGTCGCGGGGCCGCCGAGCCGGAAGGTGGTCAGGGGGGCGAGGGGGGCATCGTGGAGTTCCTGCACGGGGACAAGCGTACGGGGCGCCTCTGACAGGCAGAGGCGCCCTGTACCCAGGTCCGTGCCCCGGGGCCGCATGCCCGGGCCGCATGCTCTGGCCGCGCACCGGTCCGTCAGTGGACGAGTACCTTCTCGCCCTCCGCCGGGGCAGGGGCCGCCGCCTCGTGCCGGGACGGGATCAGCAGAGCCACCACCGCCGCAAGGCCCACGACACCGGCGCCGATCCACAGCGCGGGGATGGTGCCGTCGGTGAAGGTGTCGGCGGATTCGTAGCCGCCGCGGGCGGCGAAGACCGCGCCCAGGACCGCGACGCCGAGGGCTCCTCCGACCTCGCGCAGTGCGTTGTTCGCGCCGGAGGCGATGCCCTGCTCGCCGGGGCGGACGCTGGACATGACCAGGCTGGCGGCGGGGGCGAAGTACAGGGCCATGCCGATGCCGCCGAGGATCAGCGCCGGGAGCTGGGCGGCGTACGACACATCGGGGCCGAGGACCAGGGCGAAGAGCCCGAGACCGACGGCCTGGAGGGCAAGTCCGGTGACCACGACCGGGCGGCCGCCTATGCGGTCGGAGAGATAACCGGCAATGGGCGCCACGATCAGCGGCATACCGGTCCAGGGGAGCATCCGCAGGCCGGCCTCGGTGGGCGAGTAGCCGAGGACACTCTGCAGGAACTGGCTGAGCAGGAAGATCGAGCCGAACATCCCCAGGAACATCAGCAGGCTCGCGATGTTGATCCCGAAGAAGGCTCGGTTACGGAAGAGCCGCATGGGGAGCATGGGGTTTTTGTTGTTGAAGCCGTGATGGACGAAGCCACCTATGAGCGCGCTGCCGAGGATCAGTCCAGTGAGGATCGGAGCGCTGCTCCAGCCGTCCGACTGCCCGTTGACCAGGGCGTACACGATCCCGAAGAGGCCGCCGCTGACCAGGAGCGTGCCGGGGATGTCGAGCCGGGCGTCCGGGGCGTACGACTCCGAGAGGCGGAGCCGGGCGAGCGGCAGCAGCACCAGGCCTATGGGGACGTTCAGCCAGAAGATCCACTGCCAGGAGATGTGCTCGGTGAGGCTGCCGCCGATGAGCGGGCCGCTGGCGACCGCGAGGCCGGTCACGGCGCCGAAGATGCCGAGCGCCATACCGCGGCGTGCTGCGGGTACGGCCGCGGTGAGCAGGGTGAGTGTGAGCGGCATCATGATCGCGGCGCCGACGCCCTGGACTGCCCGGGCGGCGACCAGGGCGTCGATGCCGGGGGCGAGGGCGGCCGCCGCCGATGCGCCGGTGAAGACGGTGAGGCCGACAAGGAAGAGCCTGCGGCGGCCGAACCGGTCGCCGAGGGCCGCGCCCAGCATGAGCAGGACGGCGAAGGTGAGGGTGTACGCGCTGACTGTCCATTCGAGGTCTTCCAGCGCGCCGCCGAGGTCCTTGCGGATGGACGGGAGGGCGGTGGTGACGACGAGGTTGTCGAGCGCCGCCACGAAGCCGGCGACGCTGGTGATGACGAGGGCCCAGGTGGCTCCTCGGCGGCCTGTTGTTGGCTCTTTTGCCTGCTCTTCCACGACTCCCCCTGCTGAGGTTAGTTATTAATTACTAACTTTCTTGGACAGAAAATTCGACGAGACAACGGCAGCCCGCCCCACTCCCGACTACTCCGTAGTCGGAACCGTAGACATGTCGAAGCCCGACCACACTCTGTGACTTGACGCGAAGCCCAGCGACGCAAGCACGTTGATCAGCATCCCGTAGGACATGAAGTAGGTGGTCTCCTTGATGTCCGCACCGAGAGTGAGGTGTGTGGAGTCCCAGAGCTCCGCCCATTCGGCACGGATCGGCTCACCGAACTCGTGATCCCCGGCCGCCTCGGCCGACGCGACGGCGACGTACGTCTGCATGTGCATCAGCAGCCGGTCGGGGTCGTCGGCGAGGAGCTTCTTGTACGCGGTCGCCATGGCCATGTGCGCATCCTGGGCCGGAACGGCGCTCGCCGCATCAGCCAGCGCCTCCCGGGTCTCCCTCAGGCCACGGAGGGCCGCCGCGAGAAAGAGCTCCTGCTTGTTCTTGAAGAGGCGGAAGAGATACGGCTGCGACACCCCCACGCGCTTGGCGATCGCCTCGGTGGAGGTCCCGTGGTAGCCACCGCGGGCAAACTCGGTGATCGCCGCGCGGATGACGCTCTCGCGTCGCTCGTCTGCGCTCATCCTGACCATGAGGCTGAAGTTAGTGGCCAATCACTAATCACGTCAAGCGGTAAGGGGCGCCCGCAATTACGGGGCGCCCGTTACAACAGCCGGAAGTCAGGCGAGCTGGACCACGGCGCGGGACATGCCCAGCACCTTCTGGCCCGCACTCATGGCCGTCAGGTCCACCCGGACCCGGTTGTCGTCCAGCAGCGCGGCGACCTTGGCGCTGACCTCGATCAGCGCGCCCTTGTCGTCGTTCGGTACGACTACGGGCTTGGTGAAGCGCACGCCGTACTCCACCACCGCGCCCGGGTCGGCCACCCAGTCGGTGACGACACGGATCGCCTCGGCCATGGTGAACATGCCGTGCGCGATGACGTCGGGCAGTCCGACCTCGGCGGCGAACTTCTCGTTCCAGTGGATCGGATTGAAGTCGCCGGAAGCGCCCGCGTACTGCACGAGCATGGCCCGCGTCACGGGAAAGGACTGCGGCGGCAGCTCGGTGCCGACCTCGACGTCCGCGTAGGAGATCTTCGCCGTCATCACGCCTCCTCGGCCGCGCGCGAGACGAGCTTCGTCCACGCCGTCACCACATGCTCGCCGGCCTCGTCGTGGACGTCCCCGCGGATGTCCACGATGTCGTTGCCGGCCAGCGACTTGACCGCCTCTATCGTCGAGGTGACCGACAGCCGGTCCCCCGCGCGCACCGGGCGCTTGTACGCGAACTTCTGGTCGCCGTGCACCACGCGGCTGTAGTCGAGACCCAGCTGCGGGTCCTGTATGACGTCTCCGGCCGCCTTGAATGTGATGGCGAAGACAAAGGTCGGCGGAGCGATCACATCGGAGTGACCGAGCGCCTTGGCGGCTTCCGGATCTGTGTACGCGGGATTGGTGTCGCCCACTGCCTCGGCGAACTCGCGGATCTTCTCCCGGCCGACCTCGTACGGTGCGGTGGGCGGATAGGCCCGCCCCACGAAGGACTGGTCGAGCGCCATGGGCCCGTACCTCCTGATGCCTGTGAACTGATGCCTGTGAATTGCCTGACGGAAACAACGACACGAGGCCGCCCCCGAAGTGGGGACGGCCTCGCATACGAGCCTGTGTTTAGCGGGTTTCGCGGTGCGCAGTGTGCGAGTTGCAGCGCGGGCAGTGCTTCTTCATCTCCAGTCGGTCCGGGTTGTTACGCCGGTTCTTCTTGGTGATGTAGTTCCGCTCCTTGCACTCCACGCAGGCCAGCGTGATCTTCGGGCGGACGTCGGTGGCAGCCACGTGAGTGCTCCTTGGACGGACGGTTGACGGATGAACGCATAAAAGAGTAGCCGATCGAAGGACCGACCCCACAATCGGCTACCGTGTGTAGCGGTGACCGGACTTGAACCGGTGACACAGCGATTATGAGCCGCTTGCTCTACCGACTGAGCTACACCGCTTTGATGCCGGATCCCCCCGCCCGAAGGCGGGGATCACCGATCACCAGAGCCCCAATACGGAATCGAACCGTAGACCTTCTCCTTACCATGGAGACGCTCTACCGACTGAGCTATTGGGGCGAGCGATGAAGACATTACACGGTCGCCCGCCGATCGCCCAAATCCGTTTCACTGCCCAGCCCCAACCGTCCCGTACGCCACTCGTGCCTACACCGGTACGACTATTTCGCTCCTCCTCGAAGGCTGGATTCAGGGCCCCTAGGCTCTACTCACGCTGCGTGATCTCGATCTTGCACGCCCGAGCCTCGCCAGGAGCCCGATGTCCGACAGCCAGCCGCAGCCGCCCCTTCCCTCCGGTGGCAGCTCTGGAAACAGCGACGGCGCGTCGACCACCGATGCCGCCACGCTGCTGCTCTGCGCCGCCCGTCTCACCGACGGCCGCATCGTGGACGTACGGCTCAGCGGTGGGCGTATCGAGGCAGTCGGCACCGCGGGCAGCCTCTCCGCGGTGGGCGCGCGCGTGGACCTCGCCGGGCATCTCCTGCTCCCCGCCCCCGCCGAACCGCACGCCCACAGCGACACCGCCCTGACCGCCGACACCGGCGGCCCGATCTCGTACGGCACGGAGGACGTCCAGCGCCGCACCACCGAGGCCGCGTTGCTGCAGCTCGGGCACGGCGCCACGGCGCTGCGCTCGCACGTACGCATCGGGGATGTGCAGGGGCTCAGCTCCATGGAGGCGGTGCTCCAGGCGCGGCGCTCGCTGCGCGGTCTCGCCGATCTCACCGCCGTCGCCGTGCCCCGGCTGCTGACCGGCATCGCGGGCGCGGACGGGCTCGCGATGCTGCGGGACGCCGTGAAGATGGGCGCGGGTGTGGTGGGCGGCTGCCCGGACCTGGATCCCGACCCGGCCGGGTACACGGAAGCGGTCCTGGAGGTCGCCGCCGAGCACGGCTGCCCCGTGGACCTCCATACGGAGGGTGACGATCCGGCGCGTCTCGCGCGGCTCGCGGCGATGGTCGGAGGGCTGCGGCCCGGGGTCACGATCGGGCCGTGCGCCGGGATCTCCAGGCTGCCCCTGGACGCCGCGACGCGCGCCGCGGGCCAATTGGCCGCGGCAGGGGTGACGGTGGTCTGCCTGCCTCAGGGCGACTGCGTGGGCGTCGAACGGCGGGGTGCGGGGCCCGCTCCCGTACGGCTGTTGCGGGCGGCCGGGGTGCGGGTCGCGGCGGGCAGCGGGGCGCTGCGGGACGTGGCGAATCCGGTGGGGCGCGGGGATCCGCTGGAGGCCGCCTATCTGCTGGCCTCGCAGGGCGGGATGCGCGCTCCGGACGCGTACGGGACGGTGAGTTCGGCGGCTCGGCAGGCGATGGGGCTGCCCGAAGTGCGGGTGGAGGCCGGTTTTCCCGCCGAGCTGCTTGCCGTACGCGGGGACCGGATCGCGGGCGCGCTGTCCCTGGCGTACAGCCGGGTAGTCATCCACCGCGGGCGGGTGGTGGCCCGGACCAGCGCGGTGCGCGAGTACTGCGACTCGGCGGTCGCCGTCGCGCTCGATCTGCCGCGCCAGGGACGAGGTGGCGGACCCGGGCCCTGAACGCACGCGCGCGTGGGCGGGTGGGCGTACGGTCGGAATCATGCGCATTGTCATCGCAGGTGGACATGGTCAGATCGCGCTGCGGCTGGAGCGGTTGCTCGCCGCGCGCGGGTACGAAGTCGCGGGCATCATCCGCGATCCCGAGCAGTGCGAGGATCTGCGGGCGGCGGGCGCCGACCCGGTCGTGCTCGACCTGGAGACGGCCTCCGTGGAGCAGGTCACGGAAGTGCTCGCCGGCGCCGACGGCGCGGTTTTCGCGGCGGGCGCTGGACCTGGCAGCGGCACGGAGCGCAAGGACACGGTGGACCGGGGCGCGGCCGTGCTCTTCGCGGACGCCGCGGAGCGTGCGAGCGTACGCCGCTACCTCGTCGTGTCGTCGATGGGCGCCGATCCGCAGCGGCAGGGCGACGAGGTCTTCGACGCGTACCTGCGCGCCAAGGGTGAGGCGGACGCGGACGTACGCTCCCGGGCAGGCCTGGACTGGACGATCCTGCGGCCGGGCAGCCTGACGAACGACGCGGGCACGGGGCTCGTGCACCTCGGGGCCTCTACGGGGCGCGGTCCCGTGGCGCGCGACGATGTGGCGGCGGTCCTGGCAGAGCTGCTGGAGACTCCGTCGACAGCGGGACTGACGCTGGAGCTGATCAGCGGCTCGGTGCCGGTCACGGTCGCGGTGAAGGACGTCGCCGGTAATTGAACGCCCGGCGCCTGTCCGGGAGTTCCCGGGTCCGAGGCGAAAGCCTCCGTATACGAGAAAACCCCCTCCGGGCTGCATCTCTGCAGTCCGGAGGGGGTTTCCCTACCTGTGGCGGCGCCAGGATTCGAACCTGGGAAGGCTAAGCCGGCGGATTTACAGTCCGCTCCCATTGGCCACTCGGGCACACCGCCATGGGATGTCGCTCCGGATGACCGCTTGGGGCGGTGCTCCGTGGCAACGCCGTAAACGATACCTGATACCCGGGGGTGCTCCGCCACCGGATTGATCAGCGCTCGGGGCGGGTGCGGGTGGCTAGGCTTTACGGGAGCGGTCCGGGCAGGCCCGGCCGCGCACCCCGCCGACCAAGGCATTCCAACACCAGGCAGCCCCCAATACAAGGAGCCACAGGACATGGCCGACTCCAGTTTCGACATCGTCTCGAAGGTCGAGCGGCAGGAGGTCGACAACGCCCTCAACCAGACCGCGAAGGAGATCTCGCAGCGCTACGACTTCAAGAACGTCGGCGCCTCGATCGATTGGTCCGGCGAGAAGATCCTTATGCAGGCGAACTCCGAGGACCGGGTCAAGGCCATCCTCGACGTCTTCGAGACCAAGCTGGTCAAGCGCGGGATCTCGCTGAAGGTGCTGGACGCCGGCGAGCCGCAGCTGTCCGGCAAGGAGTACAAGATCTTCGCGTCGATCGAGGAGGGCATCTCCCAGGACAACGCCAAGAAGGTCGCGAAGATCATCCGCGACGAGGGCCCCAAGGGCGTCAAGGCGCAGGTCCAGGGCGACGAGCTGCGGGTCAGCTCGAAGAGCCGTGACGACCTGCAGGCCGTGCAGGCGCTGCTGAAGGGCAAGGACTTCGAGTTCGCGCTGCAGTTCGTGAACTACCGCTGACCTGGCGGTCCGGTACGAGAGCGGGGGTGGAGGCGGCGCGGCCGGCCGCACCCCCGCACTGCCCGTTGCGATGTCCGAATACCGCCGGTTCCGGTGGGCGCGGCGTCGCAGACTCGTCGTAGACGGGGCGTACACGGGACGTACTGCGAGGGAAGGAACGCGCCATGACGGTCTACGCAACCATGGACAGCCCACTGGGCGAGCTGCTGCTGGTCGGCGAGGAGTCCGCGACCGCGCCCGGTGGCACCGCACTGGCCTCGTTGTCCGTGCCGGGGCAGAAGGGCGGGGCGGTCGTCCGGGACGGATGGCGGCTCGCGCCGGAGGCTTTCGACGCCATCGCCGGGCAGCTGCGAGCGTACTTCGCCGGCGAGCTCACCCGCTTCGACGTGGAGTACGTGAGCGGGGGGACGGCGTTCCAGCAGCGGGTGTGGCGAGCGCTGGAGGAGATCCCGTACGGCGTGACGGTGTCGTACGGGGACATCGCCGGGCGGATCGGCTCGGCGGGCGCCGGAGTACGGGCCGTAGGGACGGCTATCGGGCGCAATCCGCTGCTGGTGGTGCGGCCGTGCCACCGGGTGATCGGGGCGGACGGGGCGCTGCGCGGGTACGCGGGCGGACTGGAGCGCAAGGAGCGGCTGCTTGGGCTCGAAGGGGCACTGACGGCGGCATGATGCTGTTTCCGGGCCCCCGCGAGCGGGCTGTTGTCGCGCCCGGGGCGGTACATGTACCGGGCTGGCTGTCGCTGGAGCAGCAGCGGGAGCTGGTCTCGGCGTGCCGGGAGTGGGCGCAGGGACCGGTGCCTATTCGCCATACAGTGCTGCCGGGCGGGGGTGTCATGTCCGTACAGACGGTGTGCCTCGGGTGGCACTGGAGGCCGTACCGGTATGTCCGTACCGCTGACGATGTGAATGGCGCGCGGGTCGCGGAAGTGCCGGAGTGGCTGGTGGCGTTGGGGCGGGCTGGGGTGGCCGAGGCTTATGCCGGTGCTTGTGGGGAGGACGGCGGATACGCGGGTGGCGCGTATGCGGCCGGTGGGTATGCGCCTGACACCGCGCTCATCAACTTCTATGACGGCGCGGCGAAGATGGGCATGCACCAGGACAAGGAGGAGCGGTCCGGTGCGCCGGTCGTGTCGCTGAGTCTGGGCGATACGTGCGTCTTCCGTTTCGGCAATACGGAGGGGCGGGGACGGCCGTACACAGATGTGGAGTTGGCGTCCGGGGACCTCTTTGTGTTCGGCGGACCTTCGCGTTTCGCGTATCACGGGGTGCCGAAAGTGCTGCCGGGGACAAGTGATCCGGCGATCGGGATGGCCGGTGGGCGGCTCAACATCACACTGCGGGAGACCGGGCTCACGTAGCCGATCAGCAGGGTGCGGCAGCCGGTCAGTAGGGTGCGGCGCATGACACAGGAGATGCGGCGGACTCTCGGGGTCTTCGACGCCGTGGTGATCGGGCTCGGGTCGATGGTCGGGGCCGGGATCTTCGTCGCGCTCGCCCCCGCGGCGAAGGCGGCAGGGTCCGGCGAGCTGCTGCTGGCGGGGCTGGCGCTGGCCGCTGTGGTGGCGTACTGCAATGCGATGGCGTCGGCGCGGCTGGCCGCGCTGTATCCGGCTTCGGGCGGGACGTACGTGTACGGGCGGGAGCGGCTCGGCCCTTTCTGGGGTTACCTGGCGGGCTGGGGCTTCGTCGTCGGGAAGAGCGCTTCGTGCGCGGCGATGGCGCTGACGGTCGGTGCCTACGCATGGCCGGGGCAGGCGCATGCGGTGGCCGTCGCGGCCGTGGTGGCGCTGACTGCCGTCAATTACGGGGGCGTTCAGAAGTCGGCGTGGCTGACGCGGGCCATCGTGGCGGTGGTGCTGGCGGTTCTGGCAGCGGTCGTCGTGGTGTGCGTGGTGGGGGCGGACGGGCCGTCGGTCGGTTCGGGTGGGCGCGGTTCGGGGGTCGGCGGGGTGCTTCAGGCGGCGGGGCTGCTGTTCTTCGCGTTCGCCGGGTACGCGCGGATCGCCACGCTCGGCGAGGAGGTGCGCGATCCGGCCCGTACGATTCCGCGCGCGGTTCCCTTGGCGCTGGGGATCGCCCTGGCGGTGTACGCATGCGTGGCGGGGGCGGTGCTCTCGGTGCTGGGGGCCGGCGGACTGGGGGCGGCGACGGCCCCGTTGGCCGATGCGGTACGGGCGGCGGGCGTCCCGGAGCTGGCGCCCGTGGTGCGGGTGGGGGCTGCGGTGGCGGCGCTCGGCTCGCTGCTGGCGCTGATCCTCGGGGTCTCGCGTACGACGCTGGCGATGGCTCGTGACGGCCATCTGCCGGGTGCGCTGGCCGCCGTGCACCCGCGATTCCAGGTGCCGCACCGGGCGGAGCTGGCGGTCGGTGCGGTGGTCGCGGTGGTGGCGGCGACGGTGGATGTGCGCGGGGCGATCGGCTTCTCGTCCTTCGGGGTGCTGGTCTATTACGCGATCGCCAACGCCTCGGCTTGGACGCTCGGTTCGCTCCGGGTGCGGGTCATGGCGGTGGGCGGCCTTGCCGGTTGTGTGGCGCTGGCGCTCGCGTTGCCGGTGTCTTCGGTGCTGGCTGGGGCGGGTGTGCTGGCGCTGGGGGCCGGGGCGTACGGGGTGCGGCGGTTCAGGGCCGGGGCTGCGGCGGGGTGAGGTGCGTCCGGGGGCTCGGGGGCGGGGCGCCTCGGCGTACGGAACGACGTACTACCTGGAGACGAACGGCTGGTCTGTGGGGACGATTTCGCGGCCCAGGGGCAGCAGCGAGAGCGGGATCATCTTGAAGTTCGCGATGCCGAACGGGATGCCGATGATCGTGACGCACAGGGCGATGCCGGTGACGATGTGGCTCAGCGCCAGCCACCAGCCCGCCAGGATCAGCCACAGCACGTTGCCGACGAAGGACGGGGCTCCCGCGTCGCGGCGTTCCACCGCTGTGTAGCCGAAGGGCCAGAGCGCGTAGACGCCGATACGGAAGGCCGCGATGCCGAAGGGGATGCCGATGATCGTGATGCACAGGACGATGCCCGCCAGCAGGTAGCCCAGGAAGAGCCAGAAGCCGCTGAGGACCAGCCATATGACGTTCAGGATTGTCTTCATGGGCGATGACCTGCCATTTGTTCGAGTCGGGCGATGCGCTCCGCCATCGGCGGGTGCGTGGAGAAGATTTTGGACATGCCCCGGCCGGGCCGGAACGGGTTCGCGATCATCATGTGGCTCGCGGTCTCGATCCGGGGCTCGGGCGGCAGCGGCAGCTGCTTCGTGCCGGCGTCGAGCTTGCGCAGGGCGCTGGCGAGGGCGAGTGGGTCGCCCGTGAGCTGCGCGCCGGAGGCGTCCGCCTGGTACTCGCGGGAGCGGCTCACGGCGAGCTGGATCACAGATGCTGCCAGCGGGCCAAGGATCATGATCAACAGTATGCCGAAGATGCCGGGGCCCTCGTCGTCGTCGGACCGGCCTATGGGAATCAGCCAGGCGAAGTTGACCAGGAACATGATGACGGAGGCCAGGGCGCCGGCGACCGAGGAGATCAGGATGTCGCGGTTGTAGACGTGGCTCAGTTCGTGGCCGATGACGCCGCGCAGCTCCCGCTCGTTGAGGATCTGGAGGATGCCCTCGGTGCAGCAGACCGCGGCGTTGCGCGGGTTGCGGCCGGTCGCGAAGGCGTTGGGGGCCTGGGTGGGCGAGATGTACAGCCGGGGCATCGGCTGGCGGGCCTGGGTCGAGAGGTCGCGGACCATGCGGTATAGCTGCGGCGCCTCGAACTCGCTCACGGGGCGGGCGCGCATGGCCCGCAGCGCCAGCTTGTCGCTGTTCCAGTACGCGTAGGCGTTGGTTCCGAGCGCGACGAGGACCGCGACGATCAGGCCCGTACGGCCGAAGAAGCTGCCGATGACGATGATGAGTGCGGACAGTCCCCCGAGGAGTACGGCGGTCCTGAGCCCGTTGTGCCGGCGGTGCACGGTACGCCCTCCAAAAGGTGCGGCAGGGGAACCCCTTGCTGGGAGGTGCTTCCACGTCCAGTGGACCCTCCCTTACTGGTCAACGCCAGGCGAGAGGGGCTAGTTCCCTTGTGCACCGGCCGCCCGTTGGGCCGTACGGGCCTCCGCTTACTGGAAGAGGTTGCCCGTGGCGAAGCGCAGCACCAGCTGGGGTGCGCCGGACAGGACGATGCCGAGTGCGGCCGTGAGGACGATGGCGACAGTGACGGGCATCGGCACCGCGTGCTTGGGCCGCTCGCCCTCGGCGGGGGCGCGGAAGAGCACCGCGGTCCACTGGAGGTAGTAGTAGAGCGCGATCACTACGTTCACGGCCATGACGACGGCGAGCCAGCCGAGGCCCGCGTCGACCGCCGCCGAGAAGACCGTCACCTTGGCGAAGAGGCCGATGATGCCGGGCGGCAGACCCGCGAGGCAGAGCAGGAAGAAGCCGAGGGCGAGGGCGGTGAGGGGGCGGGTCGCGTAGAGGCCCCGGTAGTCCGTGATCCGGTTCAGCGGGTGCGTACGGGCGACAAGAGCGGCGACCGCGAAGGCGCCGAGGTTGATCACGGCGTACATCAGGGCGTACGCGACAGTGGAGCCGATCTGGTCGTCGCTGGAGTATGCGGCTGCCGCGATCGGGACCAGGATGTAGCCGGCCTGCCCTACCGACGACCAGGCCAGCAGGCGGACCGCACTGTACGAGCGGGTCGCGGACTGGCGCAGGGCGGCGACGTTGCCGACGGTCATGGTGAGTGCGGCCAGCACGGCGATCGCCGGACCCCATACGTCCGCGTAGGAGGGAAAAGCGACCACCGTGACGAGGATGAGACCCGAGAAACCGACCGCCTTACCGATGACGGACAGGTAGGCGGCGACGGGGAGCGGCGCCCCTACGTATGTGTCGGGGACCCAGAAATGGAACGGCACAGCGGCCGTTTTGAAGGCGAAGCCGACCAGGGTCAGGGCGACCCCCGCCTTTGCGAGCGTGTCCAGCTGCCCCGGTACGTCGTCCAGGTTCGCGGCGACTTCGGTGAGGTGCAGGGTGCCGGTTGTCGCGTACACAAAGCTGACGCCGAGCAGCATCACGGCGGTCGCTGCCACGGAGGACAGGAAGAACTTCAGGGCCGCTTCGGAGGACAGGCGGTCCCCGCGCTTCATGCCGACCAGGGCGAAGGCGGGCAGCGACGCGACTTCGAGGGCGACCACAAGGGTGGCCAGGTCGCGCGAGGCAGGGAGCAGGGCCGCGCCCGCCGCCGATGACATCAGGAGGAACCAGAACTCGCCCGCAGGGAGCCTCTCCTTCGTCTCGGTCATGGAGAGCAGGGCCGTGAGCAGCGCGCCGCCGAGCACCAGGAACTGGATGACCAGGGCGAAGTGGTCGGCGGTGTAGCTGCAGACGTCGGTGTCGGAGGTCAGGCAGAAGGTGGAGCGGTCGCCGTCGAGCAGCGGCAGGAGGGTGACGAGAGCGGCGGCGAGACCGGCGATCGAGAGCCACCCGAGGAGCTGCTTCCTGCTCTCCGGTACGAAGAGGTCGGCGACCAGGACGATCAGGCCGACGGACGCGGTGATCGTAGGCGGGGCGATCGCCAGCCAGTCGACGGACTGGACGAGGTTGGCGGCGCTTTCGGCGGCCACGGTCACGACTTGCCTCCTGCGAGGAGCTGCTGCACGGCCGGGTCGGTGAGGCCGAGGAGGACCGCGGGCCAGAGTCCGGCGAGGACAGTGAGGGCGACGAGGGGCGTCCAGGCGGCGAATTCGTAGCTCTGGACGTCGGCGATCGGCTCGGGCGATTCCTGCGGCACGCCCATGCAGACGCGGCGTACGACGACGAGCAGGTATGCGGCGGTGAGCAGCGTGCCGATGCCGGCGATCGCCATGAAGGTGAGGAAGGCGGGGCGGCTGAGGCCTTCGGCGGGGTCGAAGGCGCCGAACATCGTGAGCATCTCGCCCCAGAATCCGGCGAGGCCGGGAAGCCCGAGTGAGGCGACCGCGGCGAAGGCCAGCAGGCCGCCGAGGCGGGGGGCGCGGCCGTAGAGCGCTGCGCCGGTGGCGCCGGCCAGGGTGTCGAGGTCCGCGGTGCCGTAGCGGTCCTTGAGGGCTCCGACCAGGAAGAAGAGCAGGCCGGTGATGAGTCCGTGGCCGATGTTGGCGAACAGCGCGCCGTTGATGCCGGTGGGTGTCATGGACGCGATGCCGAGGAGTACGAAGCCCATGTGGCCGACGGAGGAGTACGCGATCAGGCGCTTGAGGTCGCCCTTGGCGCCCTTGCGGGTGAGAGCGAGGCAGGCCAGGGATCCGTAGATGATGCCGGCGACCGCGAAGGCTGCGAGGTACGGCGCGAAGGTGCGCATCCCGTCGGGTGCGATGGGGAGCACGAGGCGGACGAATCCGTACGTACCCATCTTCAGCAGGACGCCCGCGAGGAGGACGGAGCCGACGGTGGGTGCGGCGGTGTGGGCGTCCGGCAGCCAGCTGTGCAGCGGCCACATCGGAGTCTTCACCGCGAGGCCGAGACCGATCGCCAGAACGGCGATGACCTGCACGGATGTTGTCAGCCCACGGCCGTTGTCAGTGGCGAGTGCCACCATGTCGAATGTGCCCGAATTCAGTCCGATGAGGAGGAGACCGAGCAGCATGACGACGGAGCCGAGCAGCGTGTAGAGGATGAACTTCCAGGCGGACGACTGGCGTTGGTCGCCGCCCCAGCGTGCGATCAGGAAGTACATCGGGATGAGGACCATCTCGAACGCCAGGAAGAACAGCAGGAGATCGAGGACGGCGAAGGTCGCGAGCATGCCGGACTCAAGGACGAGCAGCAGTGCGACGAATGCCTTCGGGGACGGGCCCGCGGGCATCTTGAAGTAGCTGTAGAGCGCGCAGAGGAAGGTCAGCAGCGCGGTCATGACGAGGAGGGGGAGCGAGATGCCGTCGATGCCGAGGTGGATCCTGACGTCGAGCGCCGGGATCCAGCTGATGTCGGTCGTGGCCTGCATCCTCGACGGGTTGGTTGGGGTCTCCCCTGCTCGAGCGGGGTCGAGAGCTTGGGGAAGGTCGAAGCCGATCGCGAGGGCGATCGCTGCGGCGAGGACCGCGCCGGTCACGGTCACGCCGTGGCGGAGCACGGCCTGGTCGGGGCTCTTGCCCTTCAGGCCGGGCGGGGCCGGGAGGAGAGCCGCTGCGGCGCCGATGAGCGGGCCGACGACGACGAACGCCAGAAGGAACTGCATCACGGACGGGCTGATATCGATCACGGCTCACGCTCCGACGGCGGCGACGATGACGGCGGCGATCGCCAGGACGACGGAACCGGCGAGCAGCGCGCTGAGGTAGGTCTGCACATTGCCGGTCTGGGCTCGGCGGACGACCGTGCCGAGCAGGCGCGGGGCGGTGCCCGCACCTCGTACGTACGTCTCGACGACCTCGCGGTCCAGGAAGCGGACCAGTTCGGCGGCCGCCAGTACGGGCCGTACGAAGAGGGTGTTGTAGACGGCGTCGAGGTGGAAGCCGGCGGCCGCGTGGCGGTGCAGCGGTCCCAGCAGCAGCCGACCCGGGTCGGCGGGGTCGGGGGCCGACGCGATGTCGCCGTAGGCGGGCGCGTGGGTGGCGATGGCTTCCGCCTCGGAGAGGGCCGGTTCGGCTTCGGGGTGTGCGGCCACGGCGCCCATGGGGAAGCGGGCTGCGAGCGCTGTCGTGTGCCGCCAGGCGCCGTAGGTGACCAGTCCGCCGACGAGGGCGACACCCGTGCCGAGCACCGCGGTGGTGACGGTCGGGGTGAGTGCGTCGCCGTCGAACCAGTCGGCGAGGTAGCCGGCGGTCAGGCCCAGGCCGAGCGAGGGGATGGCGAGGAGCCACAGCACGCCGTTCATGGCGATGGGCTGCTTGCCGTGGTCGGGGGCCGCCGCACCCCGGCCGCGGAAGGCCAGCAGCCAGAGGCGGATGGCGTACGCGGCGGTGAGGACGGCGGTGAGCAGGCCCGCGACGAGCACGGTCCAGCCGGCACCGGAGGGGACGCCCTGGGTGTCGCCGAGGGAAGCGTGTTCGGCGGCGACGAGGACGGCTTCCTTGGAGAAGAAGCCGGCGAAGGGCGGGATCGCGGCGAGTGCGAACAGGGCGATCGTCATCGTCCAGTACGCGTCGGGGATGCGCTTGGGCAGGCCGCTCATGCGGGACATGGCGGCGAGGGAGTTGGTGCCGGCCGCGTGGATTATCACGCCGGCGCCGAGGAAGAGCAGTGCCTTGAAGGCGCCGTGGGACAGGAGGTGGAAGACGGCGGCGCCGCGGTCACCGACGGCCAGGGCGCCGGTCATGTAGCCGAGCTGACCGATCGTCGAGTAGGCGAGGACGCGCTTGATGTCGTCCTGGGCCAGGGCGGCGAGTGCCGAGCCGACCATGGTGACCGCGGCCATCACGGCGAGGACGGTCAGGGCCGCGGCGGAGGCGGCGAAGACCGGAAGGAGGCGGGCGACGAAGTACACACCCGCGGCGACCATCGTCGCTGCGTGGATCAGCGCGGAGACGGGTGTGGGACCCGCCATCGCGTCGGGCAGCCAGGTGTGAAGCGGGAACTGCGCCGACTTGCCGGCCACTCCGGCGAGGAGCAGCAGGGCGATCAGCGTGGGGTGGTCGATTCCGCCGCTCGCGACGGCGCCCAGGATGCCGTTGATCCGGAACGTACCGGCGTCGGCGGCGAGCGCGAACAGGCCGAACAGGAAGGGGATGTCGCCGAGCTTGGTGACCAGGAAGGCCTTGAGGGAGGCGGCGCGGGCTTCGGGCGTCTCCCAGTAGTGGCCGACCAGGAAGTACGAGCAGATGCCCATGATTTCCCAGCCGACCAGCAGCACCATCAGGTCGCCCGAGTAGACGACGAGCAGCATCGCGGAGGTGAAGAGGGAGATGAGGGCCGCGTACGAGGGGTAGCGCGGGTCGTCGCGCAGGTAGCCCGTCGAGTAGAGCTGCACGCAGGTCGCGACGACCCCGACCAGGACGGCGACGAGGACAGCGAAGCCGTCGAGGTGCAGGGCGAGGTCGATGGGGACCGAGCCGGTCGGGGTGAGCTGGGTCGATGCGTCGATCGCCCGGCCGCCGCCCTGGCGTACGGCGACGAGCGCGGCCAGCACGGCGGCGGCCACGGTCGGCAGTACGGCAAGGGGCCGGACGAAACCGGGGGCGGTGCGGCCGAGCAGCAGCCCGGCCGCGGCACCGAGGAAAGGAAGGAGGGGAACGAGGACGGCGAGGGTCGTGGTCGTCACGCGGCGGCCTCAGCCTTCTGTTCGGCCTTCTGTGCCATGGCGGAAGCTTCGTCGTCGGCCGGGCCCTCGGCGGTGTCGCGGAGCTTGTCGATGTCCGAGGTTCCGCGGTTGCGGTAGACCATCAGGACGATCGCCAGGCCGATGCCGATCTCGGCCGCGGCGATGGCGATGGTGAAGAGGGTGAGCGCCTGGCCGGTGTGGAGGGTGTCGCGGAGCCAGACGTCGAAGGCGACGAGGTTGAGGTTGACGGCGTTGAGCATCAGCTCGACGGACATCAGCACCAGGATCGCGTTGCGGCGCGCGAGCACTCCGTACAAGCCGGCGGAGAAGAGGAGAGCGGAGAGCACAGCGGGATAGGCGAGGTGCATCAGCGCGGCCCCTCCTCGGAAGTGGTGGCGTCGTTGGGTGCCTTGGCGGCGTTGGGGTCTTTGGCTGCCTTGAGGTCCTTGCGGGAGAGGACGATCGCGCCGACGAGGGCGGCCAGCAGCAGGACCGAGAGTGCCTCGAAGGGCAGGACCCAGTGCTGGAAAAGGATCTCGCCGGTCACCTTGGTGGAGCCCTGGGTGGGGCCGTCGAGATCGATCCAGGTCGTACGGAACGCGTCCACAACCACCCACACGAGAGCGGCTGCTGCGGCAACGGCCACCGTGAGAGCGGCCCAGCTGTTGCCCGAATCGGCGTCCGGTGAGCGCCCGATGGGGGCCTTGGTGAGCATCAGCCCGAAGAGAAGGAGGACGACCACGGAACCGACGTAGATCAGGACCTGCACCCAGGCGACGAACTCGGCCGTGAGCAGGAGGTATTCGACGGCCAGGCCGCCGAGCGCCACGACCAGCCAGAGGGCGGCGTGCACCAGCTGCTTGGTCGTGACCGTGATGACGGCCGCGCCGAGGGTGACAATTCCGACCAGGAGGAAGGCGATTTCGACGCCGGTCGGGGAGAGGAAGCCGTGCTCGGCCGTTGCGGCGGCTGCGAGGTGGTTCATTCGGCGGACCCCTCGCCCTGCTGCTCGGCCTGCTGCTCGGTGGCCTGCTCCTGCGCGGCCTGCTCCTGCGCGGCCGCGAGCTTGTCGGCGGCCTTGCGCGCCGCCGCGATCTCCTTCGGCTCCTCCGCGCCCGGGTCCAGCGCGGGCGGCGCGGGCACCGTCCACATCCACTCGCGGAGCTTGTCCCGCTCATGCGTGAGTTCGTGGATGTCGGTCTCGGCGTACTCGAACTCCGGCGACCAGAAGAGCGCGTCGAAAGGACATACCTCGATGCAGATACCGCAGTACATGCAGAGCGAGAAGTCGATGGCGAAACGGTCGAGGACGTTGCGGCTGCGCTCGCGGCCGCCGGGCGTCGCGGCCGGGACCGTCTCCTTGTGGGAGTCGATGTAGATGCACCAGTCGGGGCATTCGCGTGCGCAGAGCATGCAGACCGTGCAGTTCTCCTCGAACAGGCCGATCACGCCGCGCGAACGCGGCGGGAGTTCGGGCTGGACGTCCGGGTACTGCGCGGTGACGGTCTTCTTCGTCATCGTGCGAAGCGTGACGGCCAGGCCCTTGGCGAGACCTGACCCTGGGATCGGAGCCATTACTGGATCGCCACCTTCACGATTCCGGTGAGCGCGATCTGCGCGAGAGCGAGCGGGATGAGCACGGTCCAGGCGAGCTTCTGGAGCTGGTCCTCGCGCAGCCGCGGGTAGGTGACGCGCAGCCAGATGATGCCGAAAGCGAGGATCGCGGTCTTGAGGAGCGTCCAGACCCAGCCGAGGCCGTCGGCACCCCAGGGGCCGTGCCAGCCGCCGAGGAAGAGGACGGTGGTCAGGCCGCAGAGGACGACGATTCCGGCGTACTCGGCGAGGAGGAAGAGCGCGAAACGCAGGCCGGTGTACTCGGTGTACGCACCGAAGATGATCTCCGAGTCGGCGACCGGCATGTCGAACGGCGGGCGCTGCAGCTCGGCGAGACCGGCGACGAAGAAGACGATCGCGCCGACGATCTGCCAGGGCAGCCACCACCACTCGAAGGCGTTCAGGATGCCGGGGAGTGAGACCGTGCCGGCCGCCATCGCCACGGAGGCGGCGGCGAGCAGCATCGGCAGTTCGTACGCGAGGAGCTGGGCGGCGGTACGGAGGCCGCCGAGGAGGGAGAACTTGTTGGCCGACGCCCAGCCCGCCATGAGCGAGCCGAGCACGCCGACGCCCATGACGGCGAGCACGAAGAAGATACCCGCGTCGACGACCTGGCCGACCGCGCCCTCGCTCGGGCCGATCGGGATCGCGACGATCACAAGGAGGTACGGCAGGAGCGCGACGGCGGGGGCGAGCTGGAAGATACGGCGGTCGGCGTTGGCCGGGACGATGTCTTCCTTCTGCGCGAACTTCACGCCGTCGGCGACGAGCTGCGCCCAGCCGTGGAAGCCGCCCGCGTACATGGGACCGAGGCGGCCCTGCATGTGGGCCATCACCTTGTGCTCGGTCTGCCCCACGACGAGCGGCACGACCATGAACACGGCGAAGACGATGGCCAGCCGGAGGGCGACATCGAGTACGTCGTTCACGCGTCGCTCCCTCGGTCGGTGGGTGTGTCTTCGTCGCTGCTGCCGTTGCCCTCGCCGTTGCCGTCGCCGTTGCCGTTCGCGTCCTCGAACGCGGGGCGCGGGTGGTGCCAGGGCGCGTCAGCGCTGCGCGCGGGGCGCGGCGCGGAGTCGTCGGCCGGGGGCGTCTCGGCCTCCGGTTGCGCGGCGGGCTGCGCCGGGGGCGTCTCGGCCTCCGTCTTTGCGGGAGGCTGCGCCGGGGGCGCAGGCGCCTGACTCGCCGAGCCTTCGGACGCGGTGCGGGTACGGCGTACCGGAGGCGTCGCGGGAGCAGCACTCTCGGTTGCGGGAGGAGCGGTGCCCTCCGCAGCGGCGGGAGCGGCGGCCTCGGTGACGGGCGGCGTGTCGGTGGCCTGCGCCTGGCTGGTCGAGCCTTCCGTCACGCTGCGCGCGCGGCGCGGCGGGCGGTCGGCTGCGGCGCCTGCGGCGCGTGGGGTTCGCGCCGCGCGGGCCGGGGCAGGGGGGAGCTGGCCCTTCTGGGGGCCCCACTCGTTCGGGTCGGGCACGCCCGGCGGCAGCATCTGGCGGCGCTTGGGTCCACCGTGGTCCGACTCTCCCGGCTCCTTCGCGCCCGGCCACGCCTTGGCGACGCGCGCCGCGAGGACGAAGTCCTTGCGCAGCGGGTGGCCTTCGAAGCCCTCGGGGAGGAGAAGGGGAACCAGGTGGGGGTGGTCCGTGAAGTCGATGCCGAACATCTCGTGCGTCTCGCGCTCGTGCCATGCCGCGCCCGCGTAGATCTCCACGGCGGTGGGCAGGGCAGGCGCGGAGTGCGGGACCGTCGTACGGACCAGGAGGCGGCGGACCGTGCGGCCTTCGAGAGCTACGACGTGTGCGCAGACCCGGAAGCCCGTGCCGGGCTCGTCGACCGCGCTCAGCCAGTCGAAATAGGTGCAGGCCAGCTTGTCCCGCGCGATTTCCAGGGCGGCGATCCACGAGCCGACCGGGACGTCGACGGTGAGCAGGTCGTAGCTGCGCTCGGCGGTGGCCTCCTCGCCGAAGATCTCGGAGGCGGCATCCGGGAGGCTGTCGTACGCCGTGGTGTACGCGGTGGTGTCCGTGCCGGTGTTGCTGCTGGTGTCGCTGTTGGTCACTTCGGGCCCTCCCCCGGAACCGGCGGCGGGGCGACGAGGCCGCTCTGCAGCGCCGCGGCGGACGGCCGTGCGTGGCCGTAGCGCTCGCTCAGCGACTCGCGGGCGATCTTCTCCTGGAGCTTGAGGATGCCCTGGAGCAGCGCCTCGGGGCGGGGCGGGCAGCCCGGTACGTACACGTCGACCGGGATGATCTGGTCGACGCCCTTTGTCACGGAGTACGAGTCCCAGTACGGGCCGCCGCAGTTCGAGCAGGCACCGAAGGAGATGACGTACTTGGGCTCGGGCATCTGCTCGTACAGACGCTTCACGGCCGGGGCCATCTTGTCCGTCACCGTGCCCGAGACGACCATCAGGTCGGCCTGGCGCGGGCCGGGCGCGAAGGGGATCACGCCGAGCCGGATGAAGTCGTGCCGCGCCATGGACGCCGCGATGAACTCGATCGCGCAGCAGGCGAGGCCGAAGTTGAAGACCCACAGGCTGTAGCGGCGGCCCCAGTTGAGGACCACCTTCATGGGTTCTGGTGCGAGGCGGGCGAGAGCTCCCAGACGCTTCGGCTCGGGGAGCGTCGGCAGGGGGAGGTCGACAGGGGTCACGTCCATTCGAGGACGCCCTTCTTCCATGCGTACAGCAGTCCCACGGCCAGGAAGCCGAGGAAGATGAACATCTCGACCAGCGTCGTCGCGCCGTATCCGGCCGCGGCGAAGACGGTCGCCCACGGGAACAGGAAAATCGAGTCCACGGCGAAGATCACGTACAGAAACGCATAGACGTAGTAGCGGACCTGTGTATGAGCCCAGCCTTCTCCTACTGGGTCCACTCCGCACTCGTACGTCAGCATTTTCTCCGGCGTCGGCATCACCGGCCGCAGCAGCCGCCCGGCCCCGAAGGCCACGGCGACAAAGAGCACACCGATGAGCGCGAGCAGCCCGACGACCGAGTAACTCTGGAAGTACTCGGCCGCGAGAACAGTCCGTTCCGGCACGTCCGCCCCTCGCTCCCTGACCTCGTTGCGCCCTGTTCGACGATCTGTACGCACGCGAGTGTAGGCCCTGGTAAAGACTCGGTAAGCAGCCGCGTAGCACTGAGGGTGGGGTTATCCCTACCTCCTGACACCGTAGCTACCCCATGGCATGCGCGGTCCGGGCCCGGCAGGCTTGCACCATGACCGCCATTGCCAGCGACCTCCAGTCCGATCTGTCCGGCCCGTCCGACGCATCCGACGCCTCCGACCGGCCGCCGCCCGTGCGCGCTCCGTACGGCCGGCACACCTGGAAGGAGGTGGCGCATCTTCTCCTGAATCTGCCGATGGCGCTGTTCGGTTTCGTGTTCACCGTGGTGGTCCTGCTCCTGGGCGGCGGGCTGTCGGTCACGGTGATCGGCCTTCCGCTGCTGGCCGTAGGGCTGCTGGGGGCCAGACAGCTCGGCAGGATCGAGCGGGCGCGTGCGCGGACCTTCCTCGGTGTGTACGTCGACGAGCCGAGCCCCGCGCACGCCCATGCCGGGCAGCGGCGGCCCGGCGCGGGCGGTTTCTTTGCCTGGTTGTGGGCGGGTCTGAAGGATCCGGTGGGCTGGCGGACAGCGTTGTACGCGTTCATCCGGCTGCCCTGGGGCGTCCTGACCTTCGCGGTCACGTTGGTCGGTCTCTTCGTGCTGTGGCCGGTGCTGCCGTATCTCGCGCGGGCGATGGCCAACGCAGACCGAGCGATGGTGCGTGGGCTGCTCTGCCCGTCCGACGAGCTGGAGCGCCGGATCGCCGAGCTGGAGTCGGACCGTGGCGTGGTCGTCGACACCGCCGCCGCCGATCTGCGGCGCATCGAACGCGATCTGCACGACGGTGCGCAGGCCAGGCTCGTCGCCCTCGCGATGGGGCTCGGCATGGCGAAGGAGAAACTGACCGGCGATTTCAAGGACCCGGTCGCGGCGGCGGCGATGGTCGACGAGGCGCACGGCGAGGTGAAGCTGGCCCTTCAGGAACTGCGTGATCTGGCGCGCGGCATTCACCCGGCTGTGCTGACCGACCGCGGCCTTGACGCGGCGCTGTCGTCCATCGCGTCGCGCTGCACCGCCCCGGTGAGGGTCACGGTCGATCTGGCGGCCCGCCCGGCCGAGGCGATCGAGGGCATCGCGTACTTCACGGTCTCCGAGCTCCTGCAGAACGTCAGCAAGCACAGCAGGGCGCGCTCCGCCTCCGTCGACGTGTGGCGGTCCGGGGACAGGCTGCTGATACAGGTCCAGGACGACGGACGGGGCGGGGCGCGGCTGGACGGCGGCACGGGCATGTCCGGTCTGGCCGACCGGCTCGGCGCGGTCGACGGGCTGTTCGTCCTCGACTCCCCCGCCGGTGCGGGGACGACGGTGACGGCCGAACTGCCGTGGCGGGACCGGGACAAGCGGCCCGGCGGTGGTGCGAAGCACAGTGCGGGGGTGGGGAAAACCCCCGGTCAGAAACGGTGACCGGCCTCATGGTCCCGGCCTGCCCGTCCCAGCATTCTTGAGATACGCAACCAATCAGCAGCAGCACCAGAGCAGAAACGGACGGCAGCGATGGCCACGGAGTACGCACCGCAGACCCGGGATCAGTGGGAGCCCGAGGGCAGCCCCCCGAGGCGCCACTTCCTGCCCCCGGCGCTGCGCGCCCCGATCGAGGCCCGTACGTGGCGCGAGTTCGGTTACCTGATACTCAGTCTGCCGATCAGCATCGTGCTCTTCACCTTCGCGATCACCATGTCGTCGATAGGCATGGCCCTGCTGATCACCTTCCTCGGCGTACCGGTCCTGGCGGCGGGCCTGGCGGGCTGCCGCGGTTTCGGGGCGATGGAACGGGCCCGCGCCCGGGCGCTGCTCAAGGTCGACGTCGCGGCTCCCGCGCCCGTGCGGCCCAAGCCCGGTGGCGGCGCGATGTCGTGGATGGGCGCGATGCTCAACAACGGGGCGTCCTGGCGTCACCTGCTGTACGCCGTGCTGCATCTGCCCTGGGGGATTTTCGCCTTCACACTCTCGGTGATCCTCTGGACGTTCGGCTGGGGCATGCTCACGTACCCGCTGTGGCAGTGGGTTTTCCCGGTCTATGCAGGGATGGGCGGTCTCCAGCTGTACGGCGACAGCACGCACAGCGTCTACCTCGACAGCCCTGTCGAGCTGGCGGCGACCAGTGCGTTGGGCCTGCTCGTCACTCTCCTGTCCCCGTGGGTCATACGGGCCCTGACGACCGTGGACGCTCTGATGGTGGCCGGGCTGCTCGGCCCGTCCAAGCTGGCCACCCGCGTCTCCGAACTGGAGTCGGACCGGGGCGTCGTCGTCGACACGGCCGCTGCCGACCTGCGCCGCATCGAGCGCGATCTGCACGACGGTGCGCAGGCCAGGCTCGTCGCCCTCGCCATGGACCTGGGCATGGCGAAGGAGAAGCTGACGGAGGATCCGGAGGCCGCGGCGCGCATGGTGGGCGAGGCGCACGGCGAGGTGAAGGTGGCTCTGCAGGAGCTGCGCGACCTGGCCCGTGGCATCCACCCGGCCGTCCTGACCGACCGCGGTCTGGACGCGGCGCTGTCCGCCGTGGCCTCGCGGTGCACGGTGCCGGTGCAGGTCGAGGTGGATCTGCCGTCGCGGCCGGCCCCGGCCATCGAGGGCATCGCGTACTTCACGGTCTCCGAGCTCCTGCAGAACATCAGCAAGCACGCACGGGCGTCCCGGGCCACGATCGATGTGTGGCAGACGGCGGACCGGCTGATGCTCCAGGTGAGCGACAACGGGAAGGGGGGCGCCGACACGCAGTCCGGTTCGGGGCTGGCCGGGCTCGCGGAACGGCTGGACGCGGTCGACGGGATCCTGGTCGTCGACTCGCCGGTGGGCGGGCCGACCACCGTCACGGCGGAGCTGCCCTGGCGCGGCTGACCCGCCGCCCCCGCGCCCTTCGGCCCCGCACCGCCGCTCCCCTGCTTTGCAACCCGAGTCGTACGCCACTCTTCCCATCACCTGGGCACGCACAAGTCCGGATGCTGGAATGCTGGGGTCGTTGAATGGGGAGCGATCGATTGCATGGGGGATACAAGGTCGTGGAGGACAGGGTGCGGGTCGTCATCGCCGAGGATTCAGTGCTGCTTCGGGAGGGCCTGACCCGGCTGCTGACCGACCGCGGGCACGATGTCGTCGCCGGTGTCGGGGACGGGGAAGCACTGATCAAGACCGTGGGGGATCTGGCAACGCAGGGTGCGCTGCCGGATGTGGTGGTCGCCGACGTACGGATGCCGCCGACCCACACCGACGAGGGCGTACGGGCGGCGGTGCGGCTGCGCAAGGACCATCCCGGAATCGGGGTGCTGGTGCTGTCGCAGTACGTCGAGGAGCAGTACGCCACCGAGCTGCTGGCCGGGTCGAGCCGCGGAGTGGGCTATCTGCTCAAGGACCGGGTCGCCGAGGTCAGGGAATTCGTGGACGCGGTGGTCCGGGTGGCCCAGGGCGGCACCGCGCTCGACCCGGAGGTCGTGGCGCAGTTGCTGGGCCGCAGCCGCAAGCAGGACGTCCTCGCCGGGCTGACGCCTCGCGAGCGGGAGGTCCTCGGTCTGATGGCGGAGGGCCGGACGAATTCGGCGGTCGCGAAACAGCTGGTGGTGAGTGACGGTGCGGTCGAGAAGCACGTCAGCAATATCTTCCTGAAGCTGGGACTCTCGCCGAGTGAAGGGGATCACCGGCGGGTCCTCGCAGTTCTGACGTACCTGAATTCCTGAAAGCGGTCCTAGAACCGACGGACGAGTACGGAGCGTCTTCGAAGAGAGCGCCAGGGGGCGATGGAACCATGGCAAACCAGGACAGTATGGCGTCTCATATACAGGACCACTATGTGATCGGTCCAGGGAAGGCCACCCTTACCGACGTAGGGTGGGCCATGGGGCCGCCGGTGGGCCGGCGACTCCTGAACAGCCGCCTCGAGGGAGGTCCAGTTCAGTGACCAGCCAGGTCAGTAGCCCGGCCGAGCAGGCCAACGAAGCCGAGGGTGTCGACGGAGCCGATGAGGCCGTCGTCGGGGAGCAGCGCGGTGTGCGGAGTTCTTCCGGGAAAGAGATCCGCCGCCTGGACCGGGTGATCATTCGTTTCGCGGGTGACTCCGGTGACGGCATGCAGCTCACTGGCGACCGCTTCACTTCGGAAACGGCGACATTCGGAAACGATCTGTCGACCCTGCCGAACTTCCCGGCCGAGATCCGGGCACCCGCCGGCACGCTGCCCGGCGTATCGAGCTTCCAGTTGCATTTCGCCGACCACGACATCCTGACGCCGGGCGACGCGCCCAACGTCCTGGTGGCCATGAACCCGGCCGCGCTGAAGGCGAACATCGGGGATGTGCCGCGCGGCGCCGAGATCATCGTCAATACGGATGAATTCACGAAGCGCCCGATGGCCAAGGTCGGGTACGACTCGTCTCCGCTGGAGGACGGCTCCCTGGAGGCGTACAACGTCCATCCGGTGCCGCTCACGACGATGACGGTCGAGGCGCTCAAGGACTTCGGGCTCTCCCGCAAGGAGGCCGAGCGCAGCAAGAACATGTTCGCGCTGGGGCTGCTGTCGTGGATGTACCACCGGCCGACCGAGGGCACCGAGAAGTTCCTGCGGACCAAGTTCGCCAAGAAGCCACAGATCGCCGAGGCGAATGTGGCGGCTTTCAGGGCCGGCTGGAACTTCGGTGAGACCACCGAGGACTTCGCGGTCTCCTACGAGGTTGCCCCGGCGACCGAGGCGTTCCCCACCGGGACGTACCGCAACATCTCCGGGAACCTGGCCCTGTCGTACGGGCTGATCGCCGCCAGTAAGCAGGCGGACCTGCCGCTGTACCTGGGGTCGTACCCGATCACCCCGGCCTCCGACATCCTCCACGAGCTGTCCAAGCACAAGAACTTCGGTGTGCGGACCTTCCAGGCCGAGGACGAGATCGCGGCCATCGGCGCGGCGCTCGGCGCGGCGTTCGGCGGCCAGCTCGCCGTCACCACCACCTCGGGGCCCGGCGTGGCGCTGAAGTCGGAGACGATCGGTCTCGCGGTGTCGCTGGAGCTGCCGCTGCTCGTGGTCGCCATCCAGCGCGGCGGCCCTTCGACGGGCCTGCCGACCAAGACCGAGCAGGCCGACCTGCTCCAGGCGATGTACGGCAGGAACGGCGAGGCCCCGGTGCCGATCGTGGCGCCGAAGACCCCCGCGGACTGCTTCGACGCGGCCCTGGACGCGGCGCGGATCGCGCTCACCTATCGCACGCCCGTGTTCCTGCTCAGCGACGGATACCTGGCCAACGGCAGCGAGCCGTGGCGGATCCCGGAGATCGACGAACTCCCCGACCTTCGCGTGCAGTTCGCGACCGGGCCCAACCACGAGCTGGCCGACGGCACCGAGGTCTTCTGGCCGTACAAACGCGACCCGCAGACCCTCGCCCGTCCATGGGCTGTGCCCGGTACGCCGGGACTGGAGCACCGTATCGGCGGAATCGAGAAGCAGGACGGCACGGGCAACATCTCCTACGACCCGGCCAACCACGACCTCATGGTCCGCCTGCGCCAGTCCAAGGTCGGCGGCATCGAGGTCCCGGACCTGGAGGTCGACGACCGGGACGGTGCCAAGACCCTGGTGCTGGGCTGGGGCTCGACGTACGGACCGATCACGGCCGCCGTACGCCGGCTGCGCCGTGCCGGGATTCCCATCGCGCAGGCTCATCTGCGCAACCTCAACCCGTTCCCCCGGAATCTCGGTGACGTTCTGGGGCGTTACGAGAAGGTGGTCGTGCCCGAGATGAACCTCGGACAGCTGGCCACTCTGCTCAGAGCCAGATATCTGGTCGACGTCCACTCGTACAACCAGGTCAACGGAATGCCGTTCAAGGCCGAGCAGCTCGCCACGGCTCTCAAGGAGGCCAACGATGCCTAAGGCGAACGAGGCGCTCTCGCTGGTGCCCAAGGCCGAGGCCAAGCAGTCAATGAAGGATTTCAAGTCCGATCAGGAAGTGCGCTGGTGCCCCGGTTGCGGTGACTACGCGGTCCTCGCCGCCGTGCAGGGCTTCATGCCCGAGCTCGGGCTGGCGAAGGAAAACATCGTCTTCGTCTCCGGAATCGGCTGCTCGTCCCGCTTCCCGTACTACATGAACACGTACGGGATGCACTCCATCCACGGCCGCGCGCCCGCGATCGCGACCGGGCTGGCCTCCTCGCGGCGCGACTTGAGCGTGTGGGTGGTGACCGGTGACGGCGATGCGCTGTCCATCGGCGGAAACCACCTGATTCACGCGCTGCGGCGCAATGTGAACCTGAAGATCCTGCTGTTCAACAACCGGATCTACGGGCTGACCAAGGGCCAGTACAGCCCGACCTCAGAGGTCGGCAAGATCACCAAGTCGACGCCGATGGGCTCGCTCGACGCGCCCTTCAACCCGGTGTCGCTGGCGATCGGCGCGGAGGCCAGCTTCGTGGCCCGTACGGTCGACTCGGACCGCAAGCACCTCACGAGCGTGCTGCGGCAGGCCGCCGACCACCCCGGCACGGCGCTGGTGGAGATCTACCAGAACTGCAACATCTTCAACGACGGCGCCTTCGAGGTGCTGAAGGACCAGCAGCAGGCCGAGGAAGCGGTGATCCGGCTGGAGCACGGGCAGCCGATCCGCTTCGGGGCCGAGGGTTCGAAGGGTGTCGTACGGGATGCGGCCACGGGTGACCTGAAGGTCGTCGCGGTCACGCCCGAGAACGAGTCGCAGATCCTCGTCCACGACGCGCACGCCGCCTCGCCCACGACGGCGTTCGCACTGTCGCGCCTCGCCGACCCGGACACGCTGCACCACACGCCCATCGGGGTCCTGCGCAACGTCGACCGGCCGGTCTACGACACGCTGATGGCCGAGCAGCTCGACGAGGCCATCGAGAGAGACGGGAAGGGCGACCTGGCCGCGCTGCTCGCGGGCAATGACACCTGGACCGTCGTCGGCTGACACGCACGTACGTGAGATACACACGTACGTGAGATACAGCAGATACAGCACATTCAGAGGGGCGCCCGGTCTCACCGACCGGGCGCCCTCTCTGTGTCCGCTCTGTGTCCGCTCTGTGTGCCTGCTCTGTGCGTCCGCTCTGTGTGTCCGCGCCCCCACTCCGCGTGTCATGACCGTATCGGCCTATGGACATGACAGGCGCACTGTCGCGGCGGTACCTTCGACCGACGATGTGTGCGGGACGGGAGGGTCAGTGAAGGCGATCAACGACCAGCGGACAGGCCTGTTGTACGGCATCGGTGCCTACGGAATGTGGGGTCTCGTCCCGCTCTTCTGGCCGCTGCTCAAGCCCGCCGGAGCCCTGGAGATCCTCGCCCATCGCATGGTCTGGTCACTGGCCGTCGTCGGCATCGCGCTGCTGGCGCTGCGCCGGTGGGGCTGGGTCAAGGAGCTCATACGACAGCCCCGCAGGCTGGGGCTCATCGCCGTCGCCGCGACCGTCATCACCGTCAACTGGGGCCTGTACATCTGGGCCGTCAACAACGGTCAGGTGGTCGAGGCCTCGCTCGGCTACTTCATCAACCCGCTGGTCACCATCGCCATGGGCGTCCTGCTGCTGAAGGAACGGCTGCGCCCCGCCCAGTGGGCAGCGGTCGGTGTCGGCTTCGCGGCCGTGCTCGTGCTGGCCGTCGGGTACGGGAAGCCGCCGTGGATCTCGCTGATCCTGGCCTTCTCCTTCGCGACGTACGGGCTGGTCAAGAAGAAGGTCAACCTGGGTGGCGTGGAGTCGCTGGCCGCCGAGACCGCGATCCAGTTCCTGCCTGCGCTGGGCTACCTGATCTGGATCGGATCTCACGGGGACGCCACTTTCGGCGTGCAGGGTACGGGCCATGCGGCGCTGCTCGCCGCGACCGGCATCGTGACTGCCGCGCCGCTGGTGTGCTTCGGTGCGGCGGCGATACGGGTGCCGTTGTCGACGCTGGGGCTGTTGCAGTACCTGGCGCCGGTCTTCCAGTTCGGCCTGGGCGTCGTGTACTTCCACGAGGCGATGCCGCCGGAGCGGTGGGCGGGCTTCTCGCTGGTCTGGGCAGCGCTGGCGCTGCTCACGTGGGATGCGCTGCGGACGGCCCGGCGGGGGCGGGCGGAGGCGCAGGCGGCGGCGGTACGGGCGCAGGGGCAGGCGCAGGCGCAGGCTCAGGTGCCTACGGGTGGGGTGGCTGCGGCTCCTGCTCCGGTTGAGCCCACGGGCTGACGTGCCGGCCGGCGCGCTGCGCCCTGCCCTCAACCGTCCCCCAGCGCAGCGGCGACCGCGTCCATCACCGCACGCCAGTGCTCGCGCTGCGTCTCGCGCTCCTCGGCGTTGGCGAGGCGCTCCTGATGGAAGCGGAGTACGGCCTTCTCGCCGGCCCCGGAACTCGACCCGGACGTCGGTACCGAGACCGCGACCTGGACGGTCGTACTCCCGTAGGTGACTCGGATACGGTCCCCCGGCCGGTAACCGCGCACCTCGCCGGTGATGCCGTCGGCGGTGCGGTACGCCGCCCCCTTCTCGGCGGTCAGCTCCGCTCCCGGCCCGAGCCACAGCGCGACGCCCTCGGGGCTCGCGATGAACTCCCATACGGCGTCGGGCGGATGGGGCAGGGTCCTGGAGACTCCGATTTCCCAGCCCGCGTCCTGCGTGAGTCCGGTAGGCGTCATCACATCACTCCTTCGGTTCCTTGGGATCTTGGGTTCCTTCCGTTTCGCTCCGGCGAGCCCGGTGCGCGCGCGCCTTCTGACGGTTTCCGCAGCGCTCCATCGCACACCAGCGACGCCGCCCGGGCCGCGAGGTGTCGACGAAGAGCAGATAACAGTCGTGCGAGCCGCATTCGCGTATGCGATGGGCGTACGGACCGGTGAAGAGGTCGATCGCGTCGCGCGCCACCGTCGAGAGCAGGCGGGCCCCGGTCGCCCCGGGCACCCATCTCCGTACAGCGCCCGAGCCCGTACCCACCTCTATTCGGGTGGCCAGCGGCTCCCCGGCCGCCCGCGCATTGACGACCTCCAGGTCGGCGGCGGCCAGGGCGCGGCCGTGGGCCCGGTCTGCGGCGAGGCGGTGGAGCGCGTTGCGCAGCATGCGCGCGTCCGCCAGCTCGTCGGCGCTCACCGTCAGGTCGAGACCGCCCGGCAGTCGGCTCTCCGCCGCCCAGCGCACCAGGTCGGCAGGCTCGTGGAGCACCTCGTACCGGGCGAGCGCGCCGGGCCCGCCGGTCGGCAGCAGCTCCAGGCAGAGCGCGCCCGGGTCGAAGAGAAACGGGCGGCCCTCCGGGGTACGAAGGGTCAGTCCGGGCGTTTCCGTTGCGAGCTCCATCACGTAACCACTATAACTGGTTACCATGACCCTGCACTGGAAACTGGTTGTCGACGCCAACGACCCGCACGCCCAGGCCGACTTCTGGGCAGCCGCCCTCGGCTACGAGTTGGAGGACAACAGCGCGCTCATCGAGCGTGTCGTCGGGATGGGCGCCGCGCCGCCCGACGCCACGGTGGATTCCCACGGCCGCCGCGCCTGGCGCGATCTGATCGCCGTCCGGCATCCGGACGACCCGTACGACGAGGACACCGGAATGGGCCTCGGCCGCCGCATCCTCTTCCAGCGCGTACCGGAGGTGAAGACGGTCAAGAACAGGCTCCACATCGACCTGCACGCCGACCCGGGCGCGCGGGAGGCCGAAGTGGCCCGCCTGGAGGCGGTGGGGGCGGTCGTGGCCCGCCGCGTGAAGGAGCCCGGCGGGGAGTGGGTGGTGATGACAGACCCCGAGGGCAACGAGTTCTGCGTCCAATGACAGCAGGCGAGGCAGCAGACTGACGGCAGGCGGACAGCAGGCGCAGGAGCCCTGGGAAGCTCTGACTTCACTCAAATCGAGGTTCGCCACGCCCGCCCGACGGCATGGTCCATGGGACCGGCGCTGACCAGCGCCACCCATGGGGGGACACCATGAAGAACTCCACAGGCCGGGCGGCGGCTGCGGCACTCATAGCGCTCACCAGTCTCGCCGGTGCGGCGATGTGCACGGCCGAGCCTGCCGACCCGCCGACGCGGCCCGCGGCGTCCTCGGCGCCGACCGCGGCGTCGTCGGCGCCGACCGAGCAGGATCTCGCGCAGCGCGCCGCCGCCGCCCTCACGGACTGGGAAACCCTCGACCGGGAGGGCAAGTTCGTGCTGTCGGCAGCGGGCGGAATCAACGACTCCAACAGCTCAAGCGGAATGAAGCCCGACAAGGCGTTGATCATCGAGGCCGCCTGCGCGGGCGACGGCTCGCTGGACTTCGTCGTCTCCTCGGGCAAGGCCGAAGAGCGGCACCGTATCGTCTGCACCGAGAAGCCGCGAGCGAAGATCTTCGAGTTCACCCTCGACGGGGACTCCCTTTTCCTGGACTCAGATCCGGAAGCCACAGCCCACGGCGGCCTCGCCTACCTGGCCCGCCGACCGGCATCCGAATAGCGAACAATGCTGACCGGTTTCCGCTCTTGACGCAGAGTCAATCCCGCGCCGAACATTCAGCACGCACATCGCACAAACGTTGCACCATCAGCTCCAACGCCCCGCGCCACAGCCGTCGCGAGGCGTCTCGCATCTTCCGTCTGTCCCCGTACGGAACCGGAGCCCCCACAATGCAGAAGCTCTCCAGACGCACCACGGCAGCCGCCGTCCTGGCTGTCGCCGCACTGACCGCCGCCACCGCACTACCGGCATCAGCAGCACCACCCGCATCAGCCACAGCAACCATGGCGGCCACAACAGCCGCCCCCAACACGGCCCTTGCGGCCCCCGACATCCCCCTCGCCAATGTCAAGGCGCACCTCACCCAGCTCCAGTCGATAGCCACCGCCAACGGCGGCAACCGCGCCCACGGCCGCCCCGGCTACAAGGCATCCATCGACTACGTGAAGGCCAAGCTCGACGCCGCCGGATTCACCACCTCCGTAACGACGTTCACCTCCAACGGCGCGACCGGCTACAACCTGATCGCCGACTGGCCGGGCGGCGACCCGAACCAGATCCTGATGGCCGGCGCCCACCTCGACTCGGTCAGCTCGGGCCCCGGCATCAACGACAACGGCTCCGGCTCCGCCGCCGTCCTGGAGACCGCGCTCGCCGTCTCCCGCGCCCAGCTGAAGCCCACAAAGCACCTGCGATTCGGCTGGTGGGGAGCGGAAGAGCTCGGCCTCGTCGGCTCGAAGGCGTACGTCAACAGCCTTCCCAGCACGGAGCGTTCAAAGTTCTCCGGCTACCTCAACTTCGACATGATCGGCTCGCCGAACCCGGGCTACTTCGTCTACGACGACGACCCGGCCATCGAGAAGACCTTCAAGGACTACTACGCGGGCCTCGGCGTCCCGACCGAGATCGAGACCGAGGGCGACGGCCGCTCCGACCACGCGAACTTCAAGAACGTGGGCATACCCGTCGGCGGCCTCTTCACCGGTGCGAGCCGTACGAAGACGAGCGCCCAGGCGCAGAAGTGGGGCGGCACCGCGGGCACGGCCTTCGACCGCTGCTACCACTCCTCCTGCGACACCACGGCGAACATCAACGACACCGCCCTGGACCGCAACAGCGACGCCGTCGCCCACGCCATCTGGACCCTGGGCACCGAGCCCACCGTCCCGCCGGGCGATGCCTACGAGAACACCGCGGACGTCGCAGTGCCGGACAACGGTGCCGCGGTGACCTCGTCCGTCACCATCTCCGGCCGTACGGGCAATGCCCCGGCAGCCCTCAAGGTGGGCGTCGACATCAAGCACACCTGGCGGGGTGACCTGGTCGTCGACCTGGTCGCGCCCGACGGGACGGCGTACCGGCTGAAGAACTCCAGCGGCAATGACTCGGCCGACAACGTCATCGCCACCTACACGGTGGACGCGTCGAGCGAGGCGGCCAACGGCACCTGGAAACTCAAGGTCCAGGACATCGCCGCGCAGGACACCGGCTACATCGACAGCTGGAAGCTCACCTTCTAGCCCAGCCCAGCCCAGTTCAGTCCAGCTCAGTTCATTTCAGCTCAGCTCAGTCCTGTACGGTCCGGCCCCGGCGGGGGCCGGACCGTCTCAGGCCGTGATGTCCTTCGCCGTGAAGCGCGCCCAGGCCGCCGAGCCCTACTTGGCCGCGTTGGCGGCCTGCACCAGCGCGTCCTTGGTGACCGCGCCGACGTACATCTTGCCGTCGTCCGTCATCAGGGCGTTGACGAGGCGGGTCGAGAAGACCGTGCCCGAGCCGAACTTGCCGGAGACCTTGTCGCCCAGCGCGTCCATGAACTGCTGTGCC
Organism: Streptomyces spiramyceticus; assembly: GCF_028807635.1. Classification (NCBI taxonomy): domain Bacteria; kingdom Bacillati; phylum Actinomycetota; class Actinomycetes; order Kitasatosporales; family Streptomycetaceae; genus Streptomyces; species Streptomyces spiramyceticus. The sequence continues at coordinate 3,832,485 of NZ_JARBAX010000001.1, read as the reverse complement.
TCAGGCGGCACATCGCCCGACTTGGGCGCCTTGGCGTCGGAGCCGCCGGGGGAGGAGATCTCGGCGACCGTGGTCCAGCCCTCGCCGATGATGTTGAGTCCCTCGAAGCTGTTCAGGTCCTCTTCGCCGCCCTTGAAGCCCTCGAAGCCCTCCAGGCCCTCCAGGCCCTCCAGGCCCTTCTCGCCCTTCTCCGGGGCCTTGACCTCGCCCTCCTCGGTCACCTTCGCGCCCTTGGGCGGGCTGAAGTCGAAGGTGTCCGCGGACGGCTTCGCGAAGTCGACCTTGGTGAAGCCCGCGTCGATCGCGGCCTTGCCGCCGCTGCTCGGCGAGAGCGTGAACTTGAGCGGTACGCCGTTCTCCGCGTCGACCGCGACCCTGATGGACCCGATCGTCGTACCGGACTGCTTGGGCTTGATGAGCAGCTGGTACGCATCCCGGCCTGCGACCTGCGCGGTGCCGTCGACGGTCACCGATGTGGTCTCGTCCGCGGCCTTCAGGACCTCTTCGGCCAGCTCCTTGGGAGTTGTGGGGGCGGATCCCTTGTACGGGCCCTTGTCCCGGCCCTTGGCGGAACCCTTGTCCGAGCCCTTCGCGTCCGACGAACCCTTGCTGTGGAACGCCTCGTTCGAGGCACTGTCGTACGCCCACACGTCGTCGCCGTTGTGAATGAGGCTGTACTCCGCCGCGTCGTCCAGGATCGACACCCGCTGCTTGTCCGGACCGTCCGCCGCGACGCGCAGAGTGTGCGTGCCGGAGGCGAGTTCCATCAGCTTGGCCTGAGGGTCGGCCGATGCGCCGCTGCCCTCGCCCTCCCCCTTGGGCATCAGCCCCTCGGCGAGGCCGCCCAGCGACGGGATGCCCAGGTCCGTGTTGATCTTCACGGTGCCGGAGAGCTGCTCCGTGTCCGACGCCGCGATCTTCTCGATCAGCTGCTGGGCGGTGATCTTCGGCAGATCCGGGTCGCCCGAGTCGGCGAGCGCCGGGACGAGTCCGATGGTCGCCGCGGCCACCCCCGCCACCGCGACGGGGACGACGTAACGTGCGGCCTTCCGGCGGCCCGCGGCAAAGCCCTTGGTCCCCTCGGTGGTCTGTGCCCTGTCGTTCGGTGCCATGTGTGCGCTACCTCCGTGGTTGGCGGCCGTCGTCCAGTTGCACTCGTCCACCCCCGCGCCGCCATTCTCACCCGAATTGGTGGGGAGTGGTGTCCCAATCTGACCAAATCGGGAGGCCGGAAGCGTCAGACCCCGGGATCAACTCCGTCTACTGCTCCGGGATGACATACGGCGTCGGCGCCTCCCCCCACGAGTGAGGAAAGACGCCGATTGCCCCTTGCAGCTATTTACGCGTTTCAGCTTCAGCGCTGGATGAAGACGTAGTCGGCCCGGTACGGAACGGCCTCGACGGAGCCGGTCTTGCAGCTGCCCGCCGGCGCCACGCCACCCACGGTGTTCAGCCGCAGGATCTCGGTGGTGTGCGCGAACAGGCCGTGCCTCTTGCCCGACTGCTTTGCCTGGAGGTCCAGTTCCGGAATGTTGCCGTCACCGTTCGGGGACTTGCTGATCAGTGAGCCGGTGACCGCGCTGTGGTCCTGGGCGATCCACTGCGGTGTGCCGGAGTTGGGCTTCACGAAGGAGTGGGAGATGTGTCCGGCCAGCTCGGCCCGTACATCGCGCTGCTGGAACGAGCGCCTCCCGTCGTCCTCCTTACACTCGTAGATCTGCTTGCCCTTGACCACCGGGGCCTGGAAGTTGTTCAGGGCGTGGTCGAAGTTGAAGGCATTGGTCACCTTGTGGAACTGGCCGCGCACCGCGCCGCCCGGGAATTCGGCCGTGTGCAGGTTCGCGTAGAAGCCCGTCGGGTCGGCCTTGAAGGCGTTCAGCACAGCCGTGTCCTTGACCTCGACCGAACCGGTCGCGGTCCACCCCTTGCTGCCCGTTCCCTTGCCCTTGCCGAGCTGCCCGGTGAAGTCGACCTTGATGCCGCCGTTGACGCCCTTGCCGCCCTGGTGGATGTGGAGAGCGGTCGGCTTGTCGGTGCCGCGCCACTTCACAGCGAAGGACACCGTGCTGCCCTTGACCTTCACGAACTCCAGCGCGGCGCCGTCCTTGTCGCCGACGGCGGGGCCGCCCTGCACCGGTACCTCATTGGCACCGTTCAGGCTGGCCGCGAAGAACGAGGCGCCGTGGTTGCTGCCGGAGCCACCGCTCTGCACCGCCACGCCTTCGGAGGACCCGGCGCTGTGCCCGCCGTGTCCGGAAGTGCCCTTGCTGCTGCCGTCGTCGGCGAAGGCCGGCAGGACTCCGAGCGTGATGCCCGCGGCCGCCGCGACCGCGGTGGTGCCGATGATGACGCTCTTACGACGCTGCGCAATACCGCCCATGATCGGAAATCTCCCCGTTCCAGAGCCAACGCCCCCTGCGTCGGCTTCTGGGCATGAATACGGAGCGGATCCGAGTCTCGACTCAAAGCAACAATGTGACGTGAGTCACGTCAGCCCGCGCGGTGCACCACGGCGTCGCACAGCTCCTCCAGAGCCGCCTTCGCATAGCACTCAGGCAGCGGCGCCAGCGAGGCCCGCGCCTCCTCGGCGTACCGGATGGTCTCGCGCCTCGCCTGCTCAAGAGCCGGGTGTACGCGCAGCCGCTTCAGCACCTCGGCGTGCCGGGCGTCGTCCGCGAGGTCCCCGTCGAGCAGCTCGCACAGCTCCAGGTCGTCCGCCCGCCCGTGCTCGGCCGCCTGCGCCCGCAGGATCAGCACCGGCAGCGTGGGGATGCCCTCGCGCAGGTCCGTGCCGGGCGTCTTCCCGGACTCGTGGCTGTCGCTCGCGATGTCGAGTACGTCGTCGGCCAGCTGGAAGGCGGTGCCGAGCCGCTCGCCGTACTGCGTGAGGATGTCGACCACGCGCTCGTCGGCGCCCGACATCAGCGCGCCGAAGCGCCCCGACACGGCGATCAGCGAGCCGGTCTTGCCGGCGATGACGTCCAGGTAGTGCGCGACGGGATCCTCGTCGTCGCGCGGACCCGCCGTCTCCAGGATCTGGCCCGTGACGAGACGTTCGAACGCCTCCGCCTGGATGCGTACGGCCTCGGGCCCGAGGTCGGCCAGGATGTGCGACGCGCGTGCGAAGAGGAAGTCACCGGTGAGGACCGCGACCGAGTTGCCCCAGCGGGCATTGGCGCTGGCGACTCCGCGGCGTACATCCGCCTCGTCCATCACGTCGTCGTGGTACAGCGTCGCCAGATGCGTCAGCTCGACGACCACGGCGGACGGCACGATGCCCGGTGCGTACGGATCGCCGAACTGGGAGGCGAGCATGACGAGGAGAGGACGGAATCGCTTGCCACCGGCCCGCACCAGATGCTGCGCGGCCTCCGTGATGAAGGGAACCTCGCTCTTGGTGGCGTCGAGCAGTCCCTCCTCGACAGCTGCCAGTCCGGTCTGGACATCGGTCTCAAGAGCCTGGTCCCGCACGCTCAGTCCGAACGGCCCGACGACGGTCACGAGGGTCACTCCTGTCTGCTGACGATCACACGGATTGTCGATGTGTCGCTGTCTTCACTCAAGTCAGCGTATCCGGTCGGCTTTCGATCACCGTGAGCGCCTTCCCGTGGCCCCGAGCACAGCCCGAAGGGCCCCGGTATGGTCTTTGGTCAGCCACTACGCCCAGGAGTACGCACTTTGTCCCGGGCGTGATCGGGTGCGGGTACGGGTACGAGAAGCTTCGCGCAGCGCGCGACCCTGCCGCGCCACCCGTGTCAGCGCCCCGCCCTCGCCCCGCCCCTGTCAGCGCACCGACACCGCGTGCGCCAGCCGCGGCGACGCGTACTCCGTACCGCACACGAAGCGCATGACCGGCCCGAACGAAGCCGCCGAAGGCAGCCCCGTGAAGTACAGACCCGGCACCGACGACCCGTACCCCGCGTCGAGCCGCGGAGCCCCCTGCGTCACCGACAACGCCGTGCGCAGCTCGTGGCCGAGGAAGTCCAGCGCCGCCACGTCCATGCGGTAGCCCGTCGCCGCCATCACATGGTCGGCGGACAGCTCGCGCTGCGCGCCCTGCCCGCCGCTCAGGGTCAGGACCGGGCGGCCGTCCTCGACGCGGGCGCGGACGATACGACGGCCGTCCGTCACCTGTACGTGTCCCGCCCTGAAGCGGTCCCGCAGCCACCACGCGCCGAGCGGGCCGAGCACCCGGCGGACCAGATAGTGGCGGGCGGGCGCGGGAAGGTGGCGTACGTGCGTCGCGTGGTAGGTCAGCCCGTACAGCGACCAGGCCCGCCCGAAGGGCGTCTCGGGCCGCAGCCGCGACTGCCGGTCGGGGGCGTCGCCGAAGCTCACCGCGCCCCGGCCGCGCGCCACGATCTGTACCGACGACGCACCGGCCTCCGCCATCAGCACCGCGTTCTCCAGCGCCGACTGCCCCGCGCCGACGACGATCACCTCGCGCCCCGCGAAGCGGGACAGGTCCCGGTGCTGCGCGGCGTGCGAGACGGGGCCCGTCGCGGAGGGCCCGTCGGGCAGCACCGCCGCCAGCTCGCGCGGCATCCTGGCGAGGCCGGACAGGCCCGTCGCCACCACCACCGCCCGCGCCGGGAACTGCTCGCCCGAGTCGAGCTTCAGGGCGAGCCCGCCCCGCGTACGGTCGACGGAGACGACCCGCACCTGCTCCAGGTCCGGCAGCAGCTTCTCCGCGAACCACTGCCCGTACCGCGCGAAGGTCTCGACCGGCACCAGGTCCCAGTCGGACTCGTACCGCCGCTCCCCCGTGTCCGCACAGAAGTCGATCAGGTCGTGGCCGGGCTGCGGCGCGTCGATGTTGGACGCCGCCGGCGTCGACTTGAGCAGCATTCCGGCGGGCATGCGCTCGCGCCAGCTCACCATCGGCGAACCGAAGACGCGGACCGGAATGCCGCGCGCCCGCAGATGGGCCGCGGTGGACAGGCCATAAGGCCCGGCCCCGATGACTGCTACCGGACGGATCATGCGAAGTCCCCTCCCCAGGGTGTCACTCGGCGCGGCTGCCAGTGCGGTTCGCACGGGCACCGCGCCACATCTGGTACAGGTGCCTGGCACCCGGACGAACGAACCGCGCCAGCATCGTGACGGCCGGCAGCAGGTCGTCCCCCGCGACCCACGCCAGCTCCGTACTGCCGGCCCGCACCGGCGCGTGCGGCGTCGTATAGCCGCTGCGCCGGTACGCCACGAGCGCCGCCAGGTCGATGTTCTCGACGACGTAGCGGTGACCGGCCCGCTGCTCCCCCTCCGGGACCTTGCGGCCGGTCAGATGCAGATGCTGCGCCCTGACGACGTCGACACCGGCCTCGTTCTCGAAGAGCCGGAACTGCGCGCCCATCCGCGGATTGAAGTCGAGCAGTTTGTACTGCCCGTCACGTCGGTCGAACCGCAGATCGAGGTCGATGATCCCGCTGAATCCGACCCGCTTGATGAACTGGGCGGCGATCTCCGCCAGTTCCGGGTTGTCGACGACGTACGCGTTCGCCGTCATCCCCGCGTGCGGCGGCCACGACCGCACCTTCACCCCGGTGAACATCGTCAGCGCCGTACTGTCCGCGTCGAAATAGGCGTGGACGATCCAGTCCTCGGCCTCCTCGCGCGGCAGGTATTCCTGAAGGATTACGCCGGGATGCTCGCCCCAGCCGCGCGCGAGCGCGAGCAGCTGCGCGGGCCCCTCGATGCGTGTCGTGCCGCCGACGGCGGGCTGCCTGCGCCGTACGAACGCCTCCCGGTTCTTGGCGACCACCGGAAAGCGCGCCTCGGCCGCGAATGCCTCCACCTCGGCATACGCATCGGGGAAAGCCGCAGCCGGTGACGGCACCCCGTGCTCGACGCACAGCTCGTGCAACCCCTGCTTGCTGGCGAGGCGGCGCGGCAGCCCGGCCTCGACGCGCGGGAAGAGAAAGGTGCCCGCGAGCTCCGCCTGGTGCTCGGCTATGAGCACGGCGGCCTCTTCGTCGGTGGGGACGAGCACGGTGGGCCGGCCGATCCGGCGGCCCATCCGCAACAGTCCCTCGACCAGCCGCCCGGGGTCCTCCGTGCCCGTGGTCGGCCAGACGAAGGCGCGCTCCAGGTAGCGGGAGAGCGCGGCCGGGGTCCACCGGTCCTCGGTGACGGCGTACATGGGAATGCCGAGCCGCCCGAGGCTGCGGATCGCACCCACCCCGCCGTGGTGGAGCGGGTAGTTCCCGATCTTCACGATCAGCCCGGGCACGTCCCGGTCAGGCGTGAATAGCGCGCTGCGGCTCGCCACCTGTCCCCCCCACGACACGGCCCACCCCAGCGCGTGTCCCAAAGGACGCTAAGCCGGAATTCCTGCCTCCAGCAAGGGCTTTTCGGACATTGCGAACTCTTTAGGCACTGCCGTCGCAGCCGACACCCACGTAACGTGTTCTCTTCACGACCTGGAAAGCGAGGCAGCACCCATGCCCGAGCAGAGCCCGCTCGACCTTGCCGAAGGCGACCTCTTCGGCCCGCACAACCTCCCTTACGGCGTTTTCTCCACGGCGGACGAGCCCGAGCGCCGCCGGGTCGGCGTCCGCATCGGCGGCCATGTGCTGGACGTGGGTGCAGCCGCACTCACGCTGGGCTCTCCGTACGCCGCGCTGCTCGCCCAGCCCACGCTCAACCCCCTGCTGGCCGCCGGGCGTACGGCGTGGCGGGATGTGCGCCGCGCACTCACCGCGTGGGTCACGAGCCCCGCGCACCGCGCCGACATAGAGCCTCTGCTGCACCCCATCTCCGACGTCACGCTGCACCTGCCGTACGACGTCGCGGACTATGTCGACTTCTACGCGAGCGAGCACCACGCCACCAATGTGGGCAAGATCTTCCGCCCGGACGGGGATGCGCTCACTCCCAACTGGAAGCATCTGCCGATCGGTTACCACGGCCGGTCCGGCACCGTGGTCGTGTCCGGCACGGACGTTGTACGCCCCAGTGGGCAGCGCAAGGCCCCTTCGGACCCGGCGCCGGTCTTCGGCCCTTCCGTGAAGCTCGACATCGAGGCGGAGGTCGGCTTCGTCGTCGGCACGCCTTCCGCCCACGGCACGCCTGTCCCGCTGGGCGCATTCCGGGACCACGTCTTCGGCCTGTTCCTCCTCAACGACTGGTCGGCGCGGGACATCCAGGCCTGGGAGTACGTCCCCCTCGGCCCGTTCCTCGGCAAGTCCTTCGCCACGTCGGTTTCGGCGTGGGTGACCCCGCTGGAGGCCCTTGAGGCGGCCCACGTCGCTCCGCCCGCCCGCGACTTCCCGCTCCTCCCCTACCTGGACGACTCGGAGGAAGAGGAGCCCGGCGGCTTCGACATCCGTATCGAGGTCAAGATCAACGGCCAGGTGGTCTCCGAGCCGCCCTTCTCCACCATGTACTGGACGGCGGCCCAGCAGCTCGCCCAGATGACGGTGAACGGCGCGTCGCTCCGGACCGGCGACCTCTTCGGCTCCGGCACGGTCAGCGGCCCCGAGGTCAACGAGCGCGGCTCGCTCCTGGAGCTCACCTGGAACGGCCGCGACGCGCTGGAACTCCCCACCGGGAAGCGCACGTTCCTCGAAGACGGCGACGAGGTGACGATGACGGCATGGGCACCGGGCCCGCACGGCACGAGGGTGGGCCTGGGCGAGGTAACGGGCCGAATCGTCCCGACAGCCTGACGCCCCCGGGGGCTCCGCCCCAGACCCCGGTCCTCAAACTCCCCCAGACTTCGTCCGGGGGACCCCCAACGGGCTGGAAAATCCAGCCCGTCCGGCGTTTGAGGACTACGCCCGAAGGGCGTACCGGGGGTCTGGGGCTTGCCCCCCCCACGCGGCGGAGCCGCAAATGTCACAGCCGGGAAGGGGCGGGGTGGGGAAAAGGCCCCGCGCAGCGGCTACTCCGCCGGCGGCTCCGCGTCCCAGTCCCACTCGTCCCCGGGCTCGGCAGCCGCCGGGGCAACGGGAGCTTCCGGGGCCGCCGGGCCCGGAGCAGGGACGCCCGGGGCTGGAACCGCGGCCGGTTCCGGCGACCCCGCCGAACCAAGCGCCCCCAACACCCCCAGCACCCCCTCCCCATAAGTCGCCAGCTTCTTCTCGCCCAATCCCGCAACGCCCCCCAGCTCCGCCACCGACCCCGGCCGACGCGCAGCAATCTCCCGCAGCGTCGCGTCATGGAAGATGACGTACGCCGGTACGCCCTGCTCCCGCGCCTGCTCCGCGCGCCACGCCCGCAGCGCTTCGAAGACGGGCACCGCCTCCGCCGGCAGGTCCGCATTGGCGGCGGCCGCCTTCGCCTTGCGTTCGCCCTTCGCGGCCCGAGCGGCCGGCACCGGCTTCGCCTCCTTGCGCAGCCGCACTTCCCGCTCACGGCTCAGTACCGACCCGCTCGCGTCGGTCATCACCAGCGTGCCGTACTCACCCTCGACCGCCAGCAGCCCCTGCGCCAGCAACTGCCGCACCACGCCCCGCCATTCGGCCTCGGCGAGCTCCTCCCCGATCCCGAAGACCGACAGCTGGTCGTGATCGAACTGGATCACCTTTGCGGTCTTGCGCCCCAGCAGGATGTCGATGATCTGGCCCGCCCCGAACTTCTGCCGCCGCTCCCGCTGCAACCGCACCACCGTCGAGAGGACCTTCTGCGCCGGCACCGTCCCGTCCCAGGTCTCGGGCGGGGTCAGGCACGTGTCACAGTTGCCGCAGGCCGACGCCTCGGGGTCCTGACCGAAGTAGGCCAGCAGCTGGGCCCGCCGGCACGCGGCCGTTTCGCAGAGCGCGAGCATCGCGTCCAGATGAGAGGCCGCGCGCCTCCGGAACGCCTCGTCGCCCTCCCCGCCCTGGATCATCTTGCGCTGCTGGACCACGTCCTGGAGCCCGTACGCCATCCACGCCGTCGACGGCATCCCGTCACGCCCGGCCCGGCCCGTCTCCTGGTAGTAGCCCTCGACCGACTTCGGCAAGTCCAAGTGGGCGACGAAGCGCACATCGGGCTTGTCGATGCCCATGCCGAAGGCGATGGTCGCCACGACCACCAGGCCCTCCTCCCGGAGGAAGCGGGACTGGTGCGCGGCGCGCGTCCCCCCGTCGAGCCCCGCGTGGTACGGCACGGCCTCGATCCCGTTGCGGCAGAGAAACTCCGCCGTCTTGTCCACCGAATTGCGCGAGAGGCAATAAACAATGCCCGCGTCCCCCGCGTGCTCCTCACGCAGGAAGGCCAGCAGCTGCTTCTTCGGATCGGCCTTCGGCACGATCCGGTACTGGATGTTCGGGCGGTCGAAGCTCGCCACGAAGTGCCGGGCCTGCGGCATCCCCAGCCGCTGGATGATCTCCTGGTGCGTGGCGTGCGTGGCGGTCGCCGTCAGCGCGATGCGCGGCACGTCCGGCCAGCGCTCGCCCAGCAGCGACAGGGACAGATAGTCCGGCCGGAAGTCGTGGCCCCACTGGGCCACGCAGTGCGCCTCGTCGATCGCGAAGACGGAGATCTTGGCCCGGCCCAGCAGGTCGAGTGTCGAGTCGAGCCGCAGCCGCTCCGGCGCCAGATACAGGAGGTCCAGTTCCCCCGCCAGGAACTCCGCCTCCATCGCGCGCCGCTCGTCGAAGTCCTGCGTGGAGTTGATGAACCCGGCCCGCACACCGAGCGCCCGCAGCGCGTCCACCTGGTCCTGCATCAGCGCGATGAGCGGGGAGATCACGATGCCCGTACCCGGTCTGACCAGCGCCGGGATCTGGTAGCACAGCGATTTTCCGCCACCGGTGGGCATGAGCACGACGGCGTCTCCGCCCGCCACCACATGCTCGATGACCGCAGCCTGCTCACCACGGAACGCGTCGTACCCGAAGACGCGGTGCAGCGTCTCCAGCGCGTCGCTGCGCGTCATCTCGCCGGCCTCGGCCATGCCACCCGTCCCGTTCATCGCTCTGTCCCCCCGTACGTACCGTGCCCGGCATCCCACGAGGCCCGGCGTCCCACGATAGGGGCACCCACCGACACCCCCGCCCAAAAACAGCCGCCCGGCACCCCTACGAGGAGGGACACCGGGCGGCAGCAGCGCACTCGTCCAGGTCAGCGGACGAAGACTCCCGCCTGGCTCGCCAGATCCAGGAAGTACTGCGGCGCGAGACCGAGCACCAGCGTCACCGCGACACCCACCCCGATCGCGGTGATCGTCAGCGGCGACGGCACGGCGACCGTCGGGCCCTCCGCCTTCGGCTCGCTGAAGAACATCAGGACGATCACCCGGATGTAGAAGAACGCCGCGATGGCCGACGAGATCACACCGACCACGACCAGCGCACCCGCACCGCCCTCCGCCGCCGCCTTGAAGACCGCGAACTTCCCGGCGAAGCCCGATGTCAGCGGGATACCGGCGAAGGCCAGCAGGAACACCGCGAAGACCGCGGCCACCAGCGGCGACCGCCGCCCGAGCCCGGCCCACTTCGACAGATGCGTCGCCTCACCGCCCGCATCGCGCACCAGCGTGACCACGGCGAAGGCTCCGATGGTCACGAAGGAGTACGCCAGGAGGTAGAAGAGGACGGACGAGATGCCGTCCGGCGTGGTCGCGATGACACCGGCCAGGATGAAACCGGCGTGCGCGATCGAGGAGTACGCCAGGAGCCGCTTGATGTCGGTCTGGGTGATCGCGACGATCGCACCGCCCAGCATGGTGACGATCGCGATGCCCCACATCACGGGCCGCCAGTCCCAGCGCAGGCCCGGCAGTACGACGTACAGCAGCCGCAGCATCGCGCCGAAGGCAGCCACCTTGGTCGCCGCCGCCATGAAGCCGGTGACCGGCGTCGGAGCGCCCTGGTAGACGTCCGGGGTCCACATGTGGAACGGGACCGCGCCGACCTTGAAGAGCAGGCCCATCAGGATCATCGCGCCGCCGATGAGCAGCAGCGCGTCATTGCCCATGGTGTCGGCGAGCGCCGGGTCGATCTGCTTGACCGTGCCGTCGACGATGCCGGCGATCTTCGCGTACGACACAGAACCCGCGTACCCGTACATGAGGGCGATCCCGAAGAGCAGGAACGCCGACGAGAAGGCGCCGAGCAGGAAGTACTTCACCGCCGCCTCCTGCGACATCAGCCGCTTGCGGCGGGCGACGGCGCACAGCAGGTACAGCGGGAGCGAGAAGACTTCCAGTGCGATGAACAGCGTCAGCAGGTCGTTGGCTGCGGGGAAGACGAGCATCCCGGCGACCGCGAAGAGCATGAGCGGAAAGACTTCGGTGGTGGTGAACCCGGCCTTTACGGCGGCCTTTTCGCTGTCGCTGCCCGGTACGGACGCGGCCTCCGCGGCGAACGAGTCGACGCGGTTGCCGTGGGCGTCCGGGTCGAGCCTGCGCTCCGCGAACGTGAACACGGCCACCAGCGAGGCCAGCAGGATCGTGCCCTGGAGGAACAGGGCTGGACCGTCAACCGCGATGGCGCCCTCCGCCGCGATGCCCGCCTTGGTGGTGGCGTACCCGCCGACCGCGAGCCCCACGACTGCGGCAAACGCGGCGGCGAGGGCGACGACCGACAGGAACAGCTGGGCGTAATAACGGGCCTTGCGCGGCACCACGGCCTCGACAAGTACACCGACGACGGCCGCGCCGACGACAATCAGCGTCGGCGCCAACTGCGCGTACTCGATGTGCGGGGCCGTGAAACCGCCCTCGGCGCTGGGCGCCGCGACCGTCGTCCACAGGCTGTGGACAGCTGATGCGCTCACTTGGCCGCCTCCGCCTCAATCTCGGGGGTGGGGTCCGTCTTCCGGACGTCGGACATGGTGTGCTTCACGGCCGGGTTGACGATGTCCGTCAGCGGCTTGGGAAAGACTCCGAGGAACAGCAGCAGCGCGATCAGCGGGGCGACGACCACGAGTTCACGGGCCTTGAGGTCGGGCATGCCGTGCACCTCGGCCTTCACGGGGCCCGTCATCGTCCGCTGGTACAGCACGAGCGTGTAGAGCGCGGCGAGGACGATGCCCAGGGTCGCGATGATCCCGGCCACCGGATACGCGGCGAACGTGCCGACCAATACCAGGAATTCACTGACGAAGGGAGCGAGTCCCGGAAGCGACAGTGTCGCCAGGCCGCCGACCAGGAAGGTGCCGGCCAGCACCGGGGCGACTTTCTGTACGCCGCCGTAGTCGGCGATGAGCCGCGATCCGCGCCGCGAGATCAGGAACCCGGCCACCAGCATCAGTGCGGCGGTCGAGAGCCCGTGGTTGACCATGTAGAGCGTCGCACCCGACTGGCCCTGGGACGTCATCGCGAAGATGCCCAGGACGATGAAGCCGAAGTGCGAGATCGAGGCGTACGCGACAAGGCGTTTGATGTCGCGCTGGCCGACGGCGAGCAACGCGCCGTAGATGATGCTGATCAGCGCCAGCACGATGATGACGGGCGTCGCCCACTTGCTGGCCTCCGGGAAGAGCTGGAGGCAGAAGCGCAGCATCGCGAAGGTGCCGACCTTGTCGACGACCGCCGTGATCAGCACGGCGACCGGGGCGGTCGCCTCGCCCATGGCGTTCGGCAGCCAGGTGTGCAGCGGCCACAGCGGCGCCTTCACCGCGAAGGCGAAGAAGAAACCGAGGAAGAGCAGCCGTTCGGTATTGGTCGCCATCTCCAGCGACCCATTGGCGCGCGCCTCGGCGATCTCCGCGAGCGAGAAGGTCCCGGCCACCACGTGCAGCCCGATGACGGCGGCCAGCATGATGAGCCCGCCGACCAGGTTGTAGAGGAGGAACTTGACGGCGGCGTACGACCGCTGGGTCGCGGCCGCCTCGTCGCCGCCTGCGTGTGCCCGGTCCCCGAAGCCGCCGATGAGGAAGTACATCGGAATGAGCATGGCTTCGAAGAAGATGTAGAAGAGGAAGACGTCGGTGGCCTCGAAGGAGATGATCACCATCGCTTCGACCATCAGGATCAGCGCGAAGAAGCGCTGAGTAGGCCGCCACCGGGAGCTCTTAGTCTCCAGAGGATCGGCGTCGTTCCAGCCGGCCAGGATCACGAAGGGGATCAGCACAGCTGTCAGCGCGATCAGTGCGACGGCGATGCCGTCCACGCCCAGCTCGTACCTGACGCCGAAGTCCTTGATCCAGGCATGGGATTCATTGAGCTGGTACCGGTCGCCGCCCGGCTCGAACCGTACGACCACGATCGCGGCCAGTACCAGCGTGGCAAGCGAGAAGAGCAGCGCCAGCCATTTGGCGGCGGTGCGGCGGGCGGCAGGGACGGCGGCGGTCAGGACCGCACCGACCGCCGGGAGCGCCGCCGTAACCGTCAGAAGAGGAAAAGACATCGGAATCAGACCGCCCTCATCAGCAGGGTCACGGCAATGAGGATCGCCGTACCGCCGAACATCGAGACCGCGTACGAGCGGGCATAGCCGTTCTGCAGCTTGCGCAGCCGGCCGGAGAGCCCGCCGAACGAGGCCGCCGTACCGTTGACGACCCCGTCGACCAGGGTGTGGTCGACGTACACCAGGGAGCGGGTCAGGTGCTCGCCGCCTCGGACCAGCACGACATGGTTGAAGTCGTCCTGGAGGAGATCGCGCCGGGCGGCGCGGGTGAGCAGGGAGCCGCGTGGGGCGACGACCGGGACGGGCCTGCGGCCGTACTGGAGATACGCGATCGCGACGCCGATGACCATCACCGCGACGGTCGCCGAGGTGATCGCCCCGGCGCTGATCGGCGGATGCCCGTGCTCGAACTCGGTGACCGGCTTCAGCCACGTCACGAACCGGTCGCCGATGCTGAAGAACCCTCCGGCGAAGACCGATCCGAAGGCGAGCACGATCATCGGGATCGTCATCGACTTGGGCGACTCGTGCGGGTGCGGCATCTCACCGGGCTTCGCCTCGATGCCGGGCTCGACGCCGGGCACCTTGTCCGGGTCGGGGGCGGGCTGCCAGCGCTTCTCGCCGAAGAAGGTCAGGATCATCACGCGGGTCATGTAGAACGCCGTGATGGCCGCGCCCAGCAGGGCCACCGCGCCGAGGATCCAGCCCTCCGTGCCGCCCTTGGCGAAGGCCGCCTCGATGATCTTGTCCTTGGAGAAGAAGCCGGACAGACCCGGGAAGCCGATGATCGCGAGGTAGCCGAGGCCGAAGGTCACGAAGGTGATGGGCATGTACTTCCGCAGGCCCCCGTACTTCCTCATGTCGACCTCGTCGTTCATGCCGTGCATGACCGATCCGGCGCCGAGGAAGAGCCCGGCCTTGAAGAAGCCGTGCGTCACGAGGTGCATGATCGCGAAGGCGTATCCGATGGGGCCGAGGCCCGCCGCCAGGATCATGTAGCCGATCTGCGACATCGTCGAACCGGCCAGCGCCTTCTTGATGTCGTCCTTCGCACAACCGACGATCGCACCGAAGAGGAGCGTGACCGCACCGACGACCACGACCGCCAACTGCGCGTCGGGCGCGGCGTTGAAGATCGCGCCGGAGCGGGTGATGAGGTACACGCCCGCGGTCACCATGGTGGCGGCGTGGATGAGGGCCGAGACCGGGGTCGGGCCCTCCATCGCGTCGCCCAGCCAGGACTGCAGCGGCACCTGGGCGGACTTTCCGCAGGCCGCCAGCAGCAGCATCAGGCCGATGGCGGTGAGCTTGCCCTCGCCCGTGTCCCCCGTCGCTTCGAGCACCGGCCCGAAGGCGAAGGTTCCGAAGGTGGTGAACATCAGCATGATCGCGATGGACAGGCCCATGTCGCCCACGCGGTTGACGATGAAGGCCTTCTTGGCCGCCGTCGCCGCGCTCGGCTTGTGCTGCCAGAAGCCGATGAGCAGGTACGACGCCAGACCGACGCCCTCCCACCCGACGTACAGCAGCAGGTAGTTGTCGGCGACGACGAGGAGCAGCATCGCCGCGAGGAAGAGGTTCAGGTAGCCGAAGAAGCGGCGCCGGCGCTCGTCGTGCTCCATGTAGCCGATCGAGTAGATGTGGATCAGCGAGCCCACACCGGTGATCAGCAGCACGAAAGTCATCGACAACTGGTCGAGCTGGAAGGCGACATCCGCCTGGAAGCCCTCCACCGGGATCCAGCTGAACAGATGCTGGCGCATGGTCCGCGCTTCGACGTCGTACCCCAGCATGGCGCCGAACAGCACCACGCCGATCACGAACGACGCACCCGCGAGCAGCGTCCCGAGCCAGTGTCCGACGCGGTCGAGGCGCGGCCCGCCGCACAGCAGTACCGCGGCTCCGAGCAAAGGCGCTGCGACGAGCAGCGCAATCAAGTTCTCCACGATTCTTGCGACCCCTTACAGCTTCATCAGGCTGGCGTCGTCGACCGAGGCCGAGTGACGGGACCGGAACAGCGACACGATGATCGCGAGCCCCACCACGACCTCGGCGGCAGCGACGACCATCGTGAAGAACGCGACGATCTGGCCGTCGAGATTGCCGTGCATCCGGGAGAAGGCGACGAAGGCGAGGTTGCACGCATTGAGCATCAGCTCGACGCACATGAAGACGACGATCGCGTTCCGCCTGATCAGCACCCCGGAAGCGCCGATGGTGAACAACAGCGCCGCCAGATAGAGGTAGTTGACCGGGTTCACTTCGCGACCTCCGATTCGTCCTGGTCACGGCCGAGCCGCTCCTCGGAGCGCTGCTCCAGCGCCTTGAGGTCGGCCAGCGCCTCGCGGGACACGTCACGGATCTGGCCGCGCTCGCGCAGGGTCTTCATGACCGTGAGCTCGGCCGGTGTCCCGTCCGGCAGCAGGCCCGCGATGTCCACCGCGTTGTGCCGCGCGTACACCCCGGGTGCGGGCAGCGGCGGCAGGTGCTTGCCGCGTACGCGCGCCTCGGACATCTCCCGCTGTGTCTTGGCGCGTTCGGTGCGCTCGCGGTGCGTGAGCACCATCGCGCCGACGGTGGCCGTGATGAGCAGCGCGCCGGTGAGCTCGAAGGCGAATACGTACTTGGTGAAGAGGAGCTCGGCGATCCCCTCGACATTGCCGCCGCCTGCGGCGTTGGCCTTGGCCAGTCCGTTGAAGGTGGACAGCGAGGCTTGGCCGATTCCCGCGATCAGCAGGACACCGAAACCGAGGCCGCAGCCCACGGCCATCCAGCGCTGGCCCTTGATCGTCTCCTTGAGGGAGTCGGCCGCCGTGACGCCGACGAGCATGACCACGAAGAGGAACAGCATCATGATCGCGCCGGTGTAGACGATGATCTGGACGACGCCCAGGAAGTACGCACCGTTTGCGAGGTAGAACACCGCCAGGACGATCATGGTCCCGGCCAGGCACAGCGCACTGTGCACGGCCTTCCGCATCAGGACGGTGCCCAGGGCGCCGATGACGGCGATCGTGCCCAGGATCCAGAACTGAACGGCCTCGCCGGTCGAAGTGGCGGAGGCGGCAAGAGCGTTCATGCCCCGATCACCTTCTTCGACGCCGGTTCGTCCTCACCGAAGGTCGACGCCGCTTCCTGCGGCCGCTCGCCCTTGCTCAGTGCGACCTGCCGCTCCGTGCCCGGCGCGGCTTCCGTCACCAGGCCCCGGTAGTAGTCCTGCTCGTCCATGCCGGGGAAGATCGAGTGCGGTGTGTCGACCATGCCTTCCTCCAGGCCGGCCAGCAGCTGCTCCTTCGTATAGATCAGCGACTCGCGGCTGCTGTCGGCCAGTTCGAATTCATTGGTCATCGTCAGCGCGCGGGTGGGGCACGCCTCGATGCACAGGCCGCACAGAATGCAGCGTGCGTAATTGATCTGGTAGACGCGGCCGTACCGCTCGCCCGGGGAGTAACGCTCCTCCTCCGTGTTGTCCGCGCCCTCCACATAGATCGCGTCGGCCGGGCAGGCCCAGGCGCACAGCTCGCATCCGATGCACTTCTCAAGACCGTCCGGATGCCGGTTGAGCTGGTGCCTGCCGTGGAAGCGCGGCGCCGTGGTCTTCTGCTGCTCCGGGTACTGCTCGGTCAGCCGCTTCTTGAACATGGCCTTGAAGGTCACGCCGAAGCCGGCCACAGGGTTCTGCCAGGGGGTCCTGGGGGCTTCCCCCGGGGTCGAGGTGTCAGACATCGTCGGCCTCCTTTCCGTCACTCTTAGTGTCGGGCCCACCACTGACAATCAGTTCGCGGTCCAGGCGCGAGGGCCTGCGCGGCACCGGCGGCAAGGACTGCCCGGGCAGTGGTGGCACGGGGAATCCGCCCGCCATGGGGTCGAAGGCCGGTGGTTCCTCGCCCTCCAGCGCCGCCTTCTCCTTCTCCTTCTTGTCGCGGAAGATGTCGGCGACGAAGGAGAGGAGCAGGATCGCGATGATCGCCCCGGCGACGTACAGCACGATGTTCTGGAATTCCATGTTCTCGTTGCGCATCGCGCGCACCGTGGCGACCAGCATCAGCCAGACCACCGAGACCGGGATCAGGACCTTCCAGCCCAGCTTCATCAGCTGGTCGTAGCGGACGCGTGGCAGCGTGCCACGCAGCCAGATGAAGAAGAAGAGCAGCAACTGGACCTTGACGACGAACCAGAGCATCGGCCACCAGCCGTGGTTCGCGCCCTCCCAGAACGCCGAGATGGGGTACGGGGCCCGCCAGCCGCCCAGGAAGAGGGTGACCGAGACCGCCGAGACGGTGACCATGTTGACGTACTCGGCCAGCATGAACAGCGCGAACTTGATCGACGAGTACTCGGTGTTGAAGCCGCCGACCAGGTCGCCCTCGGACTCCGGCATGTCGAACGGGGCGCGGTTCGTCTCGCCCACCATCGTGACGACGTAGATGATGAAGGACACCGGCAGCAGGATGATGAACCAGCGGTCCTCCTGCGCCTCCACGATCGCCGAGGTCGACATCGACCCGGAGTAGAGGAAGACCGAGGCGAAGGCGGCGCCCATCGCGATCTCGTACGAGATCATCTGCGCGCAGGAGCGGAGGCCGCCGAGCAGCGGGTACGTCGATCCGGACGACCAGCCGGCGAGCACGATGCCGTAGATGCCGACGGAGGCGACCGCGAGGATGTAGAGCATCGCGATCGGCAGGTCGGTGAGCTGCATCGTGGTGCGCTGGCCGAAGATCGAGACTTCGTTGCCCGCCGGGCCGAACGGGATGACCGCGATGGCCATGAAGGCCGGGATCGCCGCGACGACCGGCGCCAGGATGTAGACGACCTTGTCCGCGCGCTTGACGATCACGTCCTCCTTCAGCATCAGCTTGATGCCGTCGGCGAGCGACTGGAGCAGACCCCACGGACCGTGCCGGTTGGGACCGATGCGCAGCTGCATCCAGGCGACGACCTTGCGCTCCCACACGATGGAGAAAAGCACCGTGATCATCAGGAAGGCGAAGCAGAAGACGGCCTTGATGGCGATGAGCCACCACGGGTCGCGCCCGAACATGGAGAGGTCCTCGGCAGCGAGGAGCGTCTGATTCACAGGGATTCACCTCGCGAAGGCGCCTCGGCCGCCGGGCCGATGCTTACGAGCTGTCCGGGGACCGCGCCGGTGTCGGTGGCGACGCCACCGCCCGTCGAGTTCAGCGGCAGCCACACGACCCGGTCCGGCATCGGTGTGACCTGGAGCGGCAGTTGGACCGTCCCGGCAGGGCCGGTGACGGCGAGCAGGTCGCCGTCCTTCACGCCCGTGTCGGCCGCGGTGGTCTCGGAGAGCCGGGCGACCGCCGCGTGCCGGGTGCCGGCGAGGGCCTCGTCGCCGTCCTGGAGACGGCCCTGGTCGAGCAGCAGCCGGTGGCCCGCGAGTACGGCCTCGCCGTCGCCGGGCCGCGGCAGCGGCTGGGCCGACTCGGCCGGGTCGGTGGCGTACGGTCCGGCCCAGGCACCGAGGCGGTCCATCTCGCGGCGTGCGGCCCGTACATCGGGCAGCGCCAGACGGCTGTGCTTGTCAGCGCCTCCGGCGCGGGCGAGTGCGTCGGCCAGCATGTGCAGCACGCGCAGGTCGGCGGGGGCGAGGCTGCGCGTCATCTGGTCCGGCTTGAGCGCGGCCTCGAACATCCGCGCCCTGCCCTCCCAGTTGAGGAAGGTGCCGGGCTTCTCGGCGACGGCGGCGACCGGAAGGACAACGTCCGCCCGGTCCGTGACCTCGCTGGGCCGAAGCTCCAGGGAGACCAGGAATCCGGCCTGGTCGAGTGCTTCACGCGCCCGTGCCGGGTCCGGAAGGTCCGCGACCTCGACGCCCGCGACGAGCAGTGCGGCCAGTTCACCGGTGGCCGCGGCCTCGATGATCTGGCCGGTGTCGCGCCCGTAGCGGTGCGGCAGTTCGGCCACACCCCAGGCCGCCGCCACCTCTTCCCGCGCGCGCGGGTCGGTTGCGGGGCGTCCGCCGGGCAGCAGCGAAGGGAGCGCGCCCGCCTCGACGGCGCCGCGCTCTCCGGCCCGGCGCGGGATCCACACCAGGGTGGCGCCGGTCGCGGTGGCGGCCCGTACGGCGGCGGTGTACGCGCCGGGAACGGCGGCCAGCCGCTCGCCGACGACGATCACGGAGCCCGCGCCGCGCAGTGCCTCGGCGGCCGCGGTCCCGTCGGCGTCGAGCCCGGCCCGGTCCGCGATCCCGCCCAGCCACTCGGTTTCGGTCCCGGGGGCGGCGGGAAGCAGCGTGCCGCCCGCCTTCGTCAGGCCCCGGGTGGCGTGGGTGGCGATGGCGAAGGTGCGCTGGCCGTGCTTGCGGTTGGCCTTGCGCAGCCGCAGGAAGACTCCGGGCGCCTCCTCCTCGGACTCGATGCCGACGAGCAGGACGGCGGGCGCCTTCTCCAGCGCCGTGTACGTCATCCCCGTACTGTCGAGGTCGCGTCCGCGCCCGGCCACCCGGGACGCCAGGAAGTCGGCCTCCTCGCTGCTGTGCACGCGCGCGCGGAAGTCGATGTCGTTGGTGTCGAGTGCGATACGGGCGAACTTGGCATACGCGTAGGCGTCTTCGACGGTCAGCCGGCCGCCGGTCAGGACACCGGCCCGCCCGCGCGCCGCCGAAAGCCCCTTCGCCGCCGCTTCGAGAGCCTCGGGCCAGCTCGCCGGTTCGAGTACGCCCGCCTCGCTGCGTACGAGCGGAGTGGTGAGCCGGTCGGGACGCTGCGCGTAGCGGAAGGCGAAGCGCCCCTTGTCGCAGATCCACTCCTCGTTGACCTCGGGGTCGTCGGCCGCCATACGCCGCATGACCTTGCCGCGCCGGTTGTCCGTACGGGTCGCACAGCCGCCCGCGCAGTGCTCGCAGACGGACGGCGAGGACACCAGGTCGAAGGGCCGCGCCCGGAACCGGTACGCCGCCGAAGTCAGCGCGCCCACCGGGCAGATCTGGATGGTGTTGCCGGAGAAGTACGACTCGAAGGGGTCGCCCTCGCCCGTACCGACCTGCTGGAGCGCGCCGCGCTCGACCAGCTCGATCATCGGGTCGCCCGCGATCTGCTGGGAGAAGCGGGTGCAGCGCGCACACAGCACGCACCGCTCCCGGTCCAGCAGCACTTGGGTGGAGAGGGGGACGGGCTTCTCGAAGGTCCGCTTCTTGCCGTCGAAGCGGGAGTCCGCGTCGCCGTGGGACATCGCCTGGTTCTGCAGGGGGCACTCGCCGCCCTTGTCGCAGACCGGGCAGTCCAGCGGGTGGTTGATCAGCAGCAGTTCCATCACTCCGCGCTGCGCCTTCTCGGCGACCGGCGAGGTGAGCTGGGACTTGACGACCATGCCGTCGGTGCAGGTGATGGTGCACGACGCCATCGGCTTGCGCTGGCCCTCGACCTCGACGATGCACTGGCGGCAGGCGCCGGCGGGGTCGAGGAGCGGGTGGTCGCAGAAGCGCGGGATCTCGATGCCGAGCAGCTCGGCGGCACGGATGACCAGCGTCCCCTTGGGGACGGAGATCTCGATGCCGTCGATCGTCAGCGATACGAGATCTTCGGGCGGCACTGCCGCCTCGCCGCCCCCGGAGGAAGAACTTGTCGTGACGGTCATGCGTTCACCTCCAGATTGCTGTCGGCCCAGACGGTCGACTTGGACGGGTCGAAGGGGCAGCCCTTGCCGGTGATGTGCTGCTCGTACTCCGCGCGGAAGTACTTGAGCGAGGAGAAGATCGGGGACGCGGCGCCGTCGCCGAGCGCGCAGAAGGACTTGCCGTTGATGTTGTCGGCGATGTCGTTGAGCTTGTCGAGGTCGGACATCTGTCCCTTGCCGGCCTCGATGTCGCGGAGCAACTGGACCAGCCAGTACGTCCCTTCGCGGCAGGGTGTGCACTTGCCGCAGGACTCATGGGCGTAGAACTCGGTCCAACGGGTCACGGCCCGCACCACGCACGTCGTCTCGTCGAAGCACTGGAGCGCCTTGGTGCCGAGCATCGATCCGGCGGCGCCCACGGCCTCGTAGTCCAGCGGGACGTCGAGGTGCTCGTCGGTGAACATCGGTGTCGAAGAGCCGCCCGGCGTCCAGAACTTGAGCCGGTGGCCGGACCGCATACCGCCGCTCATGTCGAGCAGCTGGCGCAGTGTGATGCCGAGCGGTGCCTCGTACTGGCCGGGGTTGGTGACATGGCCGCTCAGCGAGTAGAGCGTGAAGCCCGGGGACTTCTCGCTGCCCATCGAACGGAACCAGTCTTTGCCCTTGTTGAGAATCGCGGGAACGGACGCGATGGACTCGACGTTATTAACAACAGTCGGACATGCGTAAAGACCCGCGACCGCAGGGAAGGGGGGACGAAGCCGGGGCTGGCCGCGCCGGCCTTCGAGCGAGTCGAGCAGCGCGGTCTCTTCACCGCAGATGTACGCGCCCGCGCCCGCGTGCACGGTGATCTCCAGGTCGAGCCCGCTGCCCAGGATGTCCTTGCCGAGGTATCCGGCCTCGTACGCCTCACGCACCGCCTCGTGCAGGCGCCGCAGGACCGGCACAACCTCGCCGCGCAGGTAGATGAAGGCGTGCTGCGAGCGGATCGCGTAGCAGGCGATGATCATTCCCTCGATGAGGGAATGCGGGTTGGCGAAGAGGAGCGGGATGTCCTTGCAGGTCCCGGGCTCCGACTCGTCCGCGTTGACAACGAGATAGTGCGGCTTGCCGTCGCCCTGCGGAATGAACTGCCACTTCATACCGGTGGGGAAGCCCGCGCCGCCACGGCCGCGCAGCCCGGAGTCCTTGACGTACGCGATGAGGTCGTCCGGCGACATGGCGAGGGCCTTGCGCAGGCCTTCGTACCCTTCGTGGCGCCGGTAGGTCTCCAGGGTCCAGGATTCGGGCTGGTCCCAGAAGGCCGACAGGACGGGTGTGAGTACCTTCTCCGGGCTGATCTCTCCGCCGGTCTCCGGCTGGGAGGTGTTCCCGTATTCGGTGGACAAGGTCATCACTCCCCCTCCTCGGTGACCGGTCCGGCCGGGTGCTCCGGGTCGGATGCCGAGGTCGGCTGCGGTGCGTCGTGCGAGCTGAGGTGCTCGGCGCCGGGCTGGGGCGGCTTGTCCTGCGGTGCCTCGCCGCGCGGGTGCACCACACGGTGCTGCGGGCCCTCGCCCTTGGCGAGCCTGAGGCCGATGAGGGAGGCGGGGCCCGCGCCGCCGGTCGCCTCGACGGCGCCGGGGCGCTCGTCGGGGAAGCCGGCCAGGATGCGGGCGGTGTCCTTGTACGTACACAGGGGGGCGCCGCGGGTGGGTTCGACGGGGCGGCCCGCACGCAGGTCGTCGACGAGGCGCTTGGCGGACTCGGGCGTCTGGTTGTCGAAGAACTCCCAGTTGACCATCACCACGGGGGCGAAGTCGCAGGCCGCGTTGCACTCGATGTGTTCGAGGGTGACCTTGCCGTCGTCGGTCGTCTCGTTGTTGCCGACGCCCAGGTGCTGCTTCAGCTCGTCGAAGATGGCGTCGCCGCCCATCACCGCGCACAGCGTGTTGGTGCAGACGCCCACCTGGTAGTCCCCGGACGGCTTGCGCCGGTACATCGAGTAGAAGGTCGAGACGGCGGTGACCTCGGCGGTGGTCAGGCCGAGCGACTCGGCGCAGAACCGGATGCCGGTACGGGTGACATGCCCCTCCTCCGCCTGTACGAGGTGCAGCAGCGGCAGCAGGGCTGACCGGCTGTCGGGGTAGCGGGAGATCACCTCCTGCGCGTCCGCGTCGAGCCTGGCGCGTACGTCGGCGGGGTAGTCGGGGGCGGGGAGCTGGGGCATGCCGAGACTCGTCCGAGTTACGTCTGTCACCGGTCGACGCCTCCCATCACAGGGTCGATGGACGCGACGGCAACGATGACGTCGGCGAACATGCCGCCCTCGCACATCGCCGCCATGGCCTGCAGGTTGGTGAAGGACGGGTCGCGGAAGTGGACCCGGTAGGGGCGGGTGCCCCCGTCGCTCACGACATGGACGCCGAGCTCGCCCTTGGGCGACTCGACGGCCGTGTACGCCTGGCCGGCCGGGACCCGGAAGCCCTCGGTCACCAGCTTGAAGTGGTGGATCAGGGCCTCCATGGAGGTGCCCATGATCTTCTTGATGTGGTCGAGCGAGTTGCCGAGGCCGTCCGGGCCGAGCGCGAGCTGGGCGGGCCAGGCGATCTTCTTGTCGGCGACCATCACCGGGCCCGGCTCCCTGAGCCGGTCCAGGCACTGCTCGACGATGCGCAGCGACTGCCGCATCTCTTCGAGGCGGATCAGGAAGCGGCCGTAGGCGTCGCAGGTGTCGGCGGTCGGTACGTCGAACTCGTACGTCTCGTAACCGCAGTAGGGGTTGCTCTTGCGCAGGTCGTGCGGCAGCCCGGCCGAGCGCAGGATCGGGCCGGTCGCGCCCAGCGCCATGCAGCCGGTGAGGTCGAGGTAGCCGACGTCCTGCATGCGGCCCTTGAAGATGGGGTTGCCGGTGGCGAGCTTGTCGTACTCCGGCAGGTTCTTCTTCATGGTTTTCACAAGCTCGCGCAGCTGGTCCATCGCCCCCGGTGGCAGGTCCTGGGCGAGGCCGCCGGGGCGGATGTACGCGTGGTTCATGCGCAGGCCGGTGATCAGCTCGAAGGCATCGAGAATGAGTTCACGATCACGGAATCCGTAAATCATGATCGTCGTGGCGCCGAGCTCCATGCCGCCGGTGGCGATGGCCACCAGGTGGGAAGCGAGCCGGTTGAGCTCCATCAGCATGACGCGGGTGATCGTCGCCCGGTCCGGGATCTGCTCCTCGATGCCGAGCAGCTTCTCGACGCCCAGGCAGTACGCCGTCTCGTTGAAGAACGGCATGAGGTAATCCATGCGCGTGACGAAGGTCGTACCCTGCGTCCAGTTCCGGAATTCGATGTTCTTCTCGATGCCGGTGTGCAGGTAGCCGATGCCACAGCGGGCCTCGGTGACCGTCTCGCCGTCGATTTCGAGGATGAGCCGGAGCACGCCGTGCGTGGACGGGTGCTGGGGACCCATGTTGACGACGATGCGCTCGTCGTCGGCCTTGGCCGCGGACTGGACGACCTCGTCCCAGTCGCCGCCGGTGACTGTATATACGGGACCCTCGGTGGTCTCGCGTGCAGATGCAGATGGGGTAGTCACGAGTACGACCTCCGCTGGTCCGGAGCCGGGATCTGGGCGCCCTTGTACTCGACGGGAATGCCGCCGAGGGGGTAGTCCTTGCGCTGCGGGAAGCCCTGCCAGTCGTCCGGCATCATGATCCGGGTGAGGGCGGGGTGCCCGTCGAAGATGAGGCCGAAGAAGTCGTACGTCTCGCGCTCGTGCCAGTCGTTGGTCGGGTAGACCGCGACCAGCGAGGGGACGTGCGGATCGCTGTCCGGGGCGCTCACTTCGAGGCGGATCAGCCGGTTGTGGGTGATCGAGCGCAGGTGGTAGACGGCGTGCAGCTCCCGGCCGTTGTCCCCCAGGTAGTGGACGCCGCTGACGCCCGTGCACAGCTCGAAGCGCAGGGCCGGGTCGTCGCGCAGCGTCTTCGCCACCTGCACCAGGTGTTCGCGCGCGATGTGGAAGGTGAGCTCGCCGCGGTCGACGACGGTCTTCTCGATGGCGTTCGCCGGGAGGAGGTCCTGCTCCTCCAGGGCGCCTTCGAGCTCGTCGGCGACCTCGTCGAACCAGCCCCCGTAGGGCCGGGTCGCGGGCCCCGGCAGGCGTACGGAACGGACGAGACCGCCGTAGCCCGAGGTGTCGCCGCCGTTCCTCGCGCCGAACATGCCCCGCTGGACGCGAATCTCCTCACCGTGTTCACCGCGCTGGCCGGGCAGATTCTGCGCGCTGAGTTCCTTGTCGGGGTTCGGCTCGTTGATCTCGCTCACCGCAGCAGCCCCTTCATCTCAATGGTGGGGAGCGCCTTGAGGGCCGCTTCCTCCGCCTCGCGGGCCGCCTCTTCCTGGTTCACCCCGAGCTTGGAGTTCTGGATCTTGTGATGGAGCTTGAGAATCGCGTCCATCAGCATCTCGGGGCGGGGTGGGCAACCAGGCAAATAGATGTCAACGGGAACAATGTGATCAACACCCTGCACAATTGCGTAATTGTTGAACATTCCGCCTGAAGAGGCGCAAACACCCATGGAGATAACCCACTTGGGGTTCGGCATCTGGTCGTAGACCTGCCGCAGCACCGGCGCCATCTTCTGGCTGACCCGGCCGGCCACGATCATCAGGTCGGCCTGGCGCGGTGAGCCGCGGAAGACCTCCATGCCGAACCGGGCCAGGTCGTAGCGGCCGGCCCCGGTCGTCATCATCTCGATGGCGCAGCAGGCGAGGCCGAAGGTCGCGGGGAAGACGGAGGACTTCCGTACCCAGCCCGCGGCCTGTTCGACGGTGGTCAGCAGAAAGCCGCTGGGCAGCTTCTCTTCGAGTCCCATTGGTGACCCCTCAGCCCCTCAGTCCCATTCCAGGCCGCCGCGCCGCCATACGTACGCGTAGGCAACGAACACGGTGAGCACGAAGAGCAGCATCTCGACGAGCCCGAAAAGCCCCAGGGCGTCGAAAGAGACGGCCCAGGGATAGAGGAAGACGATCTCGATGTCGAAGACGATGAAGAGCATCGCCGTCAGGTAGTACTTGATGGGGAAGCGGCCGCCTCCGGCGGGTGTGGGTGTCGGCTCGATGCCGCACTCGTACGCTTCAAGCTTTGCCCGGTTGTAGCGCTTTGGGCCGATAAGCGTGGCCATGACCACGGAAAAGATCGCAAACCCTGCCCCGAGGGCGCCGAGCACGAGGATGGGCGCGTAGGCATTCACGCTCCTCGCTCCTTCCAGTCGTCCTTGACCGTTGGACCGCACCCCGGGCCTGCACCTCACCCCGCCTCCATGATCTTCGCCACGCGAAGATCATGTATATGTGAGGCAGTTCACAAGCCCGGCTGCCTCGCATCCTATGCCTGCCGGTCTGTGATCTGCGACACGGGGTGCGACAACGCCTTTGTGATCTCCACCACCCGACGAACGATCATTAAGTCGGGTGAGCGGTGATCTTCATACGCGAAGTGCACGAGTGGCTACGAGACGTGACAAGCGAAGGCGTTACCGCTGGTCGCAGGGGGTGCCGCGCTATCAAGCCATGGCACGTACGAGCAAATTGGCAATGGACGGCCGTGAGGTGATAAAGGCACCCGCATTCACCTGCCACTCACCTGCCACTCACCTGCCACTCACCTACCCGGGGGAGGTCCGCGGACGAATGTGGACGCGTGCACGCCTTCACGAGCCCTCATGATCGAGAAGGTTGCCGATCTGTGACCTGCGCCACTCGATTCCGGCTCCGGTAAAAGCGGGCTTGGCCATCGGTGTGAACGGGTGGTAGGCGTCGGGCAATTGGGGCGTATTGCGGAAAGCCCATGATCACAGGCTTGATCACCGATGCCCGTATTGCCCGTTACGGCGTCAATAAAGCCCGGCAGAAGCCCGATTCGGGCCGACGCGGCGCAACTGTGGCGCAGCACACCTTTCTTGAAGGGAACCGCAAACCCCTGATAGCGGTTGTCCCATGTCCCTCACCGCTCACATACCCAGCCACCGGAAGCCCCGCCCTCGCAGCGCATCGAAGGTCGCGCTCCGAGCCGGAGTTGCCGGTGGCGTCCTCAGCACGATCGCGGTGGCCGGTGCTGCCGGGCCGGCGAATGCCGAGCCGGTGACCGCCACGATCGAAATGCCCACGCTCACCGCAGACCTGGCGAACACCGTCGCCGTCTCCGCCGAGGCCACCCAGCAGGTCGCGCACGCCTACGACCTCCAGGCCCAGCAGGACGAGGCCGCCGCCCAGGCCGCGAAGATCGCCAAGAAGGAAAAGGCGGAGGCCGAGCGCAAGGCCGAAGCCAAGAGGAAGGCCGAAGAGGCCGCCAAGAAGAAGGCCGCTGAAGCAGCGGCCGAGAAGGAGCGCGCCTCGCGTGCCGCGGAGCGTACGACGCTCAGCGCCTCCTCCAACGACTCCGGCGTCTCCGTCGGCTCCTCGACGGGCACCGGCAGCGCCGCGACCGTCGTCGCCTTCCTCAAGGCACAGCTCGGCGACGCGTACGTCATGGGCGCCTCCGGCCCCAACGCCTGGGACTGCTCCAGCCTCGTCCAGGCCGCGTACCGGACGGTCGGCGTCGACCTCCCGCGCGTCTCGCAGGACCAGTCGGTGGCCGGTACCCAGGTGGGTACGTCCAACCTCCAGGTCGGCGACATCCTGTACTGGGGCGGCGCCGGTTCCGCGTACCACGTCGGCGTCTACATCGGCGACGGCCAGTACCTCGATGCCGCCAACCCCAGCAAGGGCGTCGTCATCCAGGACCTGTCGGGCTACCCGGCGAGCGGCGCGGTCCGCGTTCTCTGATCTGTCTTTTCTGTCTTTGAGACTGAGGGCCGTCGTTCCGAATGCCGGAACGACGGCCCTCAGTCGTGCGTTGATCCGGTACGTCGGCAATTTTCACCAGTCCCACGCAACTGCGCCTGATGCTTGACATCTCTTGACCCGGGCTCCACATATCCGTCAGGCCACGCAGTCGCTCCAGGAGATCCCCAGTCCGGCCCTCCGCCAGATCGATGGGGCGCCCGTACGGTCACCGTTGACGCGGTCGCTTCCTCCACGACCGCCTCCGTTCGATCATGAACGCCCAGCGGAATAAGGGGAGTTGGCCCAGCACGGGGAGGAAGACCCGAAGCCGGCGTCGCCACCCTCGACATGTCGTCGACGGGACGCGAGCAGCTTCGTGCACTCGGATTCGGCGTCCGAGAGGCACTCGATCGCGCGAAGGGGCAGCTTTCCGGATGAGTCCGGAATGCCGCCCCTTCCGCTTTGCGGGGCAACGAACAGGCCAAGCCCAGGTGAGATTGACCCGAAGAGCACTCGACATTAAATGTTTACTTTGCATTGACTGCAAGATCAACTGTTCGATAGCTTCCACGCCTTGCCTGATGAAGACAGGCCTCGTGGGGGGCCGCATCGGGCGGGAGATTCGGAGTTCCCGCATGTCGGGCAGATCTTCCCAGCGTGTATCCGCCGTGGTCGCGATGGCGTCAGCCTTCGTCCTTGCGTTGTCCTCTGGTGCCTGGGCCAACTGGTCGAGCAGCATCCCCAGCAGTGATCCGTGGACGGACGGTGGCGGGTCTAACGGGCAGTCCCGCTACTGGGCGGACGAGAGCTACACGGAGATCATCTTCAAGGGTTGCGGCCAGCAGTACGGCAGTGACACCACCGGTGTCGAGTTGTGGGACTACGACGCGCTGTCGTCTAACGACTTCTACGGTGAGAAGACCTTCACCAACTGCTTCAACGGCTCGACCTACGCGAGCCGGGGCACGTACACCGGTCTGCCTCAGGAATCGGACTACTTCTTCCAGGCCGACAACGTCGGCGGCGGGAGCAGCTGCTGCCTGCTGTGGGCGTCCTACGTGGGGGTTGACACCACTCTCGCCGACTCCTGATCAGTGTTCTGCAGCGTGGTGTCTCGCTGTCGGCGAGGCACCACGCCCCCTGTTCGGACCGCTCCAGGAAGCCAAGAAGTGAAAGCCCTCACACTCATCAGATCCAGCAGTGCGCTTCGGGTCGCGCCTGTCGCCCTGCTTCTCGTGTTCGCCTACTACGCCACCGATCTCGGTGACGACCTCCGCGTCGATCCGCTGGGCTACTCCGCCACTGTGGTCGACGCGGTGCTGCGCAACCTGCTGCCCGTGGCCTTCGCGGTTGCCTCGGGTCTCGCCGCGTGGGAGGCGCGGAAGCTGGGGGTCTCCGAAATCTGGAGGCTGGGGGCGGTGCGATCCCGCTACACCATCGCCGCACAGCATCTGTCTCCCGTTGTCGCCCTGGCCTGGTTGGTCCTGACCCTTCCCACGCTGTGCGCCCTTGTCCAAGAGCAGGTTGCGCCCGACCTGCCCGGCCTCACGCTGATGGCCTTCGCACTGGTGCTCTGCGTCGCCCACGGCATCGTCGGATTCGCCGTCGGAGCCGCCATTCGGCACATCGCCGTAGTGCCGATCATCGCGGTCACCGACTTCCTGGCCGTCGGCTGGTCCACCGGACTGGAGACACCGTGGCCCCGGCACCTCACCGGCCTCTTCGCCGGAAAGATGATGTTCGGCGAACTGCCCACCCCCGCCGCCCTCGCGGCTCCCCTCCTGCTCGCCGTCGGCACCGCCTGCGCCATGGCTCTGCTCTGGGCACCTGTTTCTCGCTGGCTACGAGGAGCCATCGCGGGAGCGCTCGTCTTCGCCTGCGCGTTCGGATCGTTCTCCTTGGTCAGCAACTGGAGCTACATAGGCCCACGGAGCACCGGTCATGGCACACTCGCCTGTGCAGGGCAGTCCCCCCGCATCTGTCTGCCTGAGGCGAGCGCCGAGCACATCTCCGCTCTCACCGAGGAAGCGGAGGCGACGCTGAAAACCCTGCGTCGCGCCGGTCTGCCTGCCGAGCCAACTTCCATTACAGACACTTCTCTCAGCCTCCGGTATCCCGAACCGACCACGGAGGATGACTGGACTGTCCCACTCGGTGTGGGCGAGGCGACCGGCACCGTTCGCTACCAGATCGCCCGCGAAGCGGTGCGGTTCGAGTGCTTCCCTCCCGCCACCGGTCCCGCCCGACTGGTGTACTACTGGGTGTCCTCCAAAGTCGGACAGGCGGACACCTACTTGATACGGCTCAGCTCCGAACCCGATTTCACGGCCCAGGAACGTAGCCGTCTCCAAGACCAAGTAGGAAAGGTTCTGCAGTTGAGCAGGGCACAACAAATGGACTGGTACGAGACGACCGTGGCGGAGGCCTGCGAGGAAGACCGGAATACAACGTGATGTGGTGGCTGCGTGCCCGCCGCGCCCACACTCGGCTGCCCCTGGGCTTCCTGATGTTCACGCTTCTGGCGGCGATTGTTCAGGACACCCCCCTCTTCCTGCCGTCCATCTGGGCCGGCGGCTCTGAGCTCGTGCAGGCTGTCACACTTGTTCCGCTCGTGCTGACCTCGGTCCTCTTCGACTGTCTGCACACTCGGCTGGACGCTGCCGAGACCACCGGAATCCGACCCGTCAGGTTCTTCGACGTCCTGCTCACACTCGGCGTGGTGGTACTCGCACTTGCCGTGGGCGAGGTGATCGCCATGGCCACCGGGGCCGCATCGGCCGAGACACTGGGCCGCAACACAGCCTTCCTCGCCGGCCTCACCCTGTTGTGCGGGGCTCTCTTCGGGAGATCCGCAGTCCTCGTTCCCGCACTGTGGCCGCTGATCGGCGTACTTTTCGGCATGAGGGCGGCCGGCGATCCCTACCCGTGGACCGTACTCCTCGAACCGCCTGGCACCTGGTACGCCTCCGTGGGAGCCCTCTTGATGCTCACCGTCGGCGTTGGTGCCCACCTCCTTTCACCGAACCGCTTCGCACGGAGAGCCGCATGACCCTTGTTCTCAATTCCTGCACCTTCGCCTACGGCCGACGGCGGGCTGCCGTGCTGAAGGACTTCAACTACCGCCTTCCGGACGGACTGACCATCCTTCTCGGACCGAACGGGGCCGGCAAGTCCACGATGTTGCAGCTGGCCGCTGCCGTCACCGCGCCCCAGCGGGGAACCGTGACGTGGGATGGACTTGACGCGAAGAGCAAGGACTACCGGCGGACGGTGGCCTGGATGCCGCAGAACATCACGCCCCTGCCCTCACTCACGGCACGGGAGTACGTCGCTTATGTGGGCTGGCTGAAGGGAATGAGCAGGGACGATGCCTGGGATAACGCTCCTCGAGCGCTGTCCCGCGTCGAGATGTCGAAGCACGCCGACACCCGCACCAGCCAGCTCTCGGGCGGCCAACTGAGGCGTGTGGGTGTGGCCTGTGCCCTGGTCCACGATGCACGGGTGCTCCTCCTGGATGAACCCACGGCCGGCATGGACCCACGTCAGCGACGGGTTTTCCGCGATCTCCTTGCCGCGGTCAAGGACGAGGTCCGCATCCTGCTGTCCACGCACGACGTGACCGACCTCGCCGAAGAGGCCGATCACGTGTCTGTTCTGGTTGGCGGACGTCTCGTGCAGAGCGGGTCAACCAGCGAGTTCCTCGCCCACACTCCGCCCGGTACGGTGCAAGGCCGGGCTGCCGAAGGGGCTTATACGACCCTACTCGAGTCGGCCTGACCCGTTCGGGCGAGCCCGGTCATAGCTAAGGTCGAGACGCCCTTGGGCGACCACGAGCGTATCGTTGGCGGGCAACTCACCCCTCGGACACTCACCTCCCTCTGATGCGGACCGAGATCATCTCGGCCCGCATCGGTCGTTTCGGGCCCCGCTCGACCACTGAACCCGGATCCACCGGTTTGATGCCTGTGGACAGTTCTTCCGGAAGCGAAGAGGAGCGCCGAGGGCGCCTACACGGCGCTGCTGGAGGCGGTCTGACAACCGGGGGCTAGCGCGGCGGGCGGAACTTGTACGTACGGAGCGTGTCCCGCAGCCGCGCCGCCCTCCCCCGTACGACATCCGCCGGAAGGCCGTCAGCCGGTACGCACGGCTCGCCCCGGCAGATGCGGCACACGCCGCCCGGCAGCGATTCCGGCGTACCGGGGGCATGGCAATCGGTGCACTCCATGACGTACTGCCCCTGGACGGGAGCCGGGAGCTCCGGCGGCAGTCGCTTGATCAGCCGGTTCTGTACGAACCCGAAGGGGTGCCGGACGGGGTCGGGCAGCATCGTGCGGACGGCGCGCACGAGCTGCGTCTCGGTCGCACCCCGCCGAAACCACTCCCCCGCCAGCTCCGCCAGCGCCTCGCACTCCACTGCGGACAGCGCGAGTTGCGGATCCCGGTGGACGAGCCGGGCGAGGGCGTCGTACCCGCGCGCTTCCGGCTCTTGTACGGGCGAGGGGTCGGCCATCCCGGACTGCGGAACGTCCCCGCACAGGAACGCGGCCCACCAGGCGTCGGGCCGGGCGGTGCGGGTGAAGTACGTCCGGTACACCCACCGCGCACCCTCGGCATCCTGCACGTCCCGGCGTACGCGCCGCAGGTGCCCGGCCTCGGAAAGCCGCCGCAGAACGGTGCTGATGGCGCACTGCCCAAAGCCTTCCATCTCCCTGGCCAGCGCCTTGATGGAGATGTCGGCGCCGTCGGGGAGGCGGTCGATGTACCCGGCGATGGCGGCTTCACGCTTGGGCAAGTGTGCGAAGTCCCGCCCACGACGGGGTTCCTGATCGGGCGCAGACCGTTTCCCGAACCCGGGCTTGGCCATCGGGTGGGCAGGCGCGTGCACGGCGGGACTAAGCTGCTGAACAGCCACGGGATCGCCTCGACTTCGATCTTGTTGGTCAGACCCCTGTGTGGTGCTGAGAACACCGCATGGGGGTCGTTTCGTTGTGCCGCACGCTACACGGCAACAGCACTGCGTCGCGACCTGATCACGAGATGTCATCTCCGCTGGTACGCAGCCCAGTTCGCGCGCCACAGGGGTGGGTGGGCGGGAAGGATCCCCACCCACCATTCCTAGCAAAAGGGTCTCGACCCTCGCCCCCCGAAGCTCAAGCGCCGCCCCGGCACCGAGGGCACCGGCACGGCGGATAGGCCATCGACCCGGGCGGCAGCTCGGCCCCCTCCATCGGCTCACCCGTAGCGTCGAGTCTGAGCACGCCATCCGTTCCGTAGTCCTCCATCAACTCCGCGAGCTGCGCCCGTGCTTCGCTCCTGCGAGGTGCGTTCATCGCCGTCCCTTGCGCGTGGTTCAACATGTCGCTTTCCGTGTCCGATCGTTGCGCTGCGTGCATACGATGGACAGGGGGAAGCGGACAACAACGGCGTTGAAACGCATGGGAGTTCAGTGGTGAACAAGCCCAACAAAGGCGTGAGTTTCTCGCAGGGCAAGGTCGGATGGCCGTTCTTCGGCTCCGAACTCAAGCGCCAGCGAGAGGCGGTACCGCTCACACAGCAGCAGCTCGGAGAACGGGTCTACGTCTCGGGGACGTACGTCGGCCAGATCGAGTCCGCGATCCGCAAGCCCCAACTGGACCTCGCCCAGCGCTTCGACGCCGAGCTGGGGACGGACGGGCTCCTTACTCGTATGTGCAAGGAGTTGATCGACAGCAGTCCGCATCCGGCCTACTTCGCGGATGCTGCCGCCTTGGAGGCCGAAGCTCTCACCATCAGCGAGTACGCCCCGACCCTGGTGCCGGGGCTGCTGCAGACCGAGGAGTACGTACGAGCGCTGATGGCTCCCGCTGCGGCGCTCGTCCTCGACCAGGACATGGATGTGTGGGCCCGAGCCCGTGCGGCGCGGGCCGGACTGCTCGACGACCCAACAAAGCCCGTGTTGTGGGCAGTTCTCCACGAAACCGTGCTCCGTGTGCCGGTGGGCGGCCCGGCGGCCATAGCTCGCCAACTCACACACATCGCCGCCCTGGTCCGACGCGGACGCATTCTCGTCCAGGTCCTTCCGTTCACCGCTGGTTCCCATGCCGCGAGCGGCGGCATGTTCGCCGTGATGACGTTCGAGGACGCGCCGCCCGTCGCGTACTCGGAGGGGCAGCACTCGGGACAGCTTCTGGACATCCCCGCGCTGGTAGCCAAGTACCAGCGGTCATACGATCTGATCCGGGCCGCCGCGCTGTCGCCGGAGGCGTCCCTGGCCCTGATCGAGGCGGCGGCGGAGGACTACACACCATGAGCATCGCGCACGACTTGAGCGGCGCCACGTGGCGCAAGTCCAGCTACAGCAACGCCGAAGGCGGCAGCTGCGTCGAGGTGGCCGACGGCCTGCCCGGAGTCACGCCCGTCCGCGACAGCAAGGTTCCCCACGGCCCCGCCCTCGCATTCGACGCAACCGCCTGGTCGTCGTTCGTGACCGCGGTGAAGGGCGACCGGCTGGTCCGTCGCACCTGAGATTTTTCCTACCGGCGGTGTTACGTTTTAGGTATGAGCAGCCACGCAGCCCACCAGGCCCCCGAGCGGGCCGGCAAGAGATCCGTGTCGCTGGCGCAATCGTTGATCAAGGAAGTGGAGGAGCGCACCGGCAAGAACGGCTTCTCCTCCGTTGTGGCCGAAGCCCTGGAGGAGTGGCTCGCCGCGCAGAAGCTCCGCGAGGTCGTGGCCGCTGACCGCAAGGCGTTCGGCCCCGCATCCGCCGAAGCGCGGCGGCAGGCGGAACAGGAGTGGTAAGCAAGCGCCTCAAGATCAAGGCCAAGAGTGAGGGCACGCTCGTCCTGGACGCCCAAGGGCTTTCGCTGCACGTCGACGGTGACGAGGGGATGCGGGCGCGCATCGAGGTCGCTCAGCAGAGCGGCAGACGAGTGGCGCTGTCCGCCCTGACGCCCTTGGAGGTACGCCGAAGCGGGGATGCCGCCAAGCGGCTCCAGTTCCTGCTGTCCCGGTTCGACGTGAAGCCGGTCAGCGACGCAGTGACGGACGCCGCGGCAAAGCTGCTG
Source organism: Streptomyces spiramyceticus (assembly GCF_028807635.1). Taxonomy (NCBI): domain Bacteria; kingdom Bacillati; phylum Actinomycetota; class Actinomycetes; order Kitasatosporales; family Streptomycetaceae; genus Streptomyces; species Streptomyces spiramyceticus. Next base: position 3,797,790 of record NZ_JARBAX010000001.1, on the reverse strand, counting down.
GACGTCTCGGGCCTTGACGGACACGAATGCCTCGTGGACGCACTAGTGGTGGCCACGGCCGCGCTCTGCACACCCCCAGTACTGCTCGTTACATCCGACAAGTCGCACATCCCGGCGCTGTGCAAGGCTGCCGAGGAGCTTCCCGGCTCGCCGAGGGTGTACGTCTGAGAGCTCAGCAGTCGTACGCCGGGCCGCCGGCCGCCGCCCGGCTCAGGAGTTCGGCGCGACCTTCGCCAAGCCATTGATGATGCGGTCCATCGCGTCGCCGCCCGTCGGGTCCGTCAGGTTGGCCAGCATCTTCAGCGTGAACTTCATCAGCACCGGGTGCGTCAGGCCGCGCTGGGTGGCGATCTTCATGACCTTCGGGTTGCCGATGAGCTTCACGAAGGCGCGGCCCAGCGTGTAGTAGCCGCCGTACGTGTCCTTGAGGATCTTCGGGTAGTTGTGGAGGGCGAGTTCGCGCTGGGCGGGGGTGGCGCGGGCGTTTGCCTGGACGATGACGTCCGCGGCGATCTGGCCCGACTCCATGGCGTACGCGATGCCCTCGCCGTTGAACGGGTTCACCAGGCCGCCCGCGTCACCCACCAGCAGCAGGCCCTTGGTGTAGTGCGGCTGGCGGTTGAAGGCCATCGGGAGCGCCGCGCCGCGGATCGGCATCGTCATGTTCTCCGGGGTGTAACCCCAGTCCTCCGGCATCGACGCGCACCACGCCTTGAGGACCTCGCGCCAGTCCAGCTCCCTGAACGCCTTGGAGGAGTTCAGGATGCCGAGGCCCACGTTGGACGTGCCGTCGCCCATGCCGAAGATCCAGCCGTAGCCCGGCAGGAGGCGGTCCTGCGGGCCCCGCCGGTCCCACAGTTCCAGCCACGACTCCAGGTAGTCGTCGTCGTGGCGGGGTGAGGTGAAGTACGTACGGACCGCGACGCCCATCGGGCGGTCCTCGCGGCGGTGCAGGCCCATCGCGAGGGAGAGGCGGGTCGAGTTGCCGTCGGCCGCGACGACCAGCGGGGCGTGGAAGGTGACCGGGGTCTTCTCCTCGCCCAGCTTGGCGTTGACGCCGGTGATCCGGCCCGTACGGGCGTCGATGATCGGCTCACCCACATTGCAGCGCTCGTGCAGGCGGGCGCCCGCCTTCTGCGCCTGGCGGGCGAGCTGCTCGTCGAAGTCGTCGCGCTTGCGGACGAGGCCGTAGTCGGGGTACGAGGCCAAGTCCGGCCAGTCGAGCTGGAGACGGACGCCGCCGCCGATGATGCGCAGGCCCTTGTTGCGGAGCCAGCCCGCCTCTTCGGAGATGTCGATGCCCATGGAGACCAACTGCTTGGTGGCGCGCGGCGTCAGGCCGTCGCCGCAGACCTTCTCGCGCGGGAACGCGGTCTTTTCGAGGAGCAGGACGTCGAGTCCGGCCTTCGCCAGGTAATACGCGGTGGTGGAGCCGGCGGGTCCGGCCCCGACGACGATCACATCTGCGGTGTGCTCGGAGAGGGGCTCGGTCACGGCGGGATCTCCCGTAAGACTCGGCGTCGCGTGCCGTGGCGGCACAGGTCATGGGCAGTCTATGGGGACGTTTTGATCACCGGACCGAAGGGTGCGAGCGGGGGTGCGTGCGTGGCGCGAGCGCGGCCGGTCAGTTCAGGGACCAGGTGGCCACGGCCGCGTCGAAGGTCTTTCGCGCGTACTGCCAGTCCCGGTCCCTTGCCTTGGTGTAGATCGAGTAGTCGGTGCCGTTCTCGGCGATGTAGCCCTGGTCGATCGCGTGGAGCGTCTCGCCGGTCTGCTTGTCCGTGTACGTGTACTCCCAGATGGCGCCGGCGCGGCCCTGGAAGGTGTTCCGCTCCAGGCGCAGGCGCTTGAAGTCCTTCTGGTTCGCCTTGGCGTTCTTCTCCAGGGCGAGGAAATTCTCGTACGAGGACGCGTACGGAGGGTCCGGTACGACACCGATGAGCAGGTGCTCCATGCCGGTGGAACCGGCGTACGTGATCTGCCCGCCTTCGGCGGTCTGGCGGGACCAGAGCTCGGGGATGGCGAGGGAGAAACCGGCGCTGTCCGTCACTTGCCGGAAGCCCTTGGGGACGCCCCCGGAGGAAGCGGAGGTTTCGGGCGCCGAAGGCGACTCGGACGGCTCGGACGGGGAGGCGGACGGGGTGGGGGACGGCGAACTACCGGACTGGCTCGCGCCGCCGGTAGGACGGTTGCTCTCGGCCACAGCGGGCTTGTCGTCACGCGCCGCCTGCCGTGACGTGTCCTCGGCGTCGCCGCCCTGGAGCACCAGGACACCGGCGGTGGCGCCGCCCCCGATGAGGAAGGCGGCGGCAAGCGTCCCGACCCAGAGGAGCACGCGACTCTTGCGCTCGGGCGCGGGAGCGGGAGCGGGGACCGGGGCGGCGGCGGGGTTCATCGTGTACGGCCCGGATGCGGCGGTAGCGGTCGCCATGGCCTCCAGTGGCACGGACCCGGGCCCGGGCTGCGCGTGCTGACCGGGGAGCGGGGCCTCACCAGGGGCCGGAACCTGACCGGGGGCCGGAGCCTGACCTGAAAACGGAGCTTCACCGGGTGCCGGAGCCTGACCGGAAAAAAGCGGGGCCTCACCGGGCGCCGAGACGTCACCCGGCACCGGCATCGGCACCTGACCGGGGACCGGAGCCTCACCGGGGACCCGACCGGGTGCCGGAGCCTGACCGGGCAGCGTGCCATGGCCGGGCACCGAAGCCTGGCCCAGGACCGGGAACTGGCCGGGGGCGACCGGAGCCTGGCCCTGCAGCGCGCCCTGGCCCGGCGCCGGAACCTGGCCCGGCAGCGGGGCATAGCCGGCCAGGAGCAAGTGCCCCCGCTCGCCCGGGTGTCCCGGCACCCGCACCCACCTGCCCAGATACCGCGCCGCCAGCACCGCGCCCGCCGTCCACAGCAGTCCGAACAGCAGCGCGTCCGGCACGCTCGGGGACACCTCTGCCACGCCAGCCGCTCCGCCGAGGTCCGCCACCTCTCCCGAGACATCGGCGGACACCCCTGTGAAGCCGGTGAAGAGCAGGTACATGGCGAGGAAGAAGGCCGCCGTCAGCACCTGTTCGCGGCGGTCCGCCGAGCGTCGTGCCGTCAACAGGGCCAGTGTGAGTGCGCACACCACGCCCAGCGCCAGCACGCCCGTCACCGCCCAGCCGCCCTGTACGTCGCCCAGCTCGGAGAGGCCGAAGTTGCCGTGCTGGATGCCGTCGCCGAAGTAGCTGACGCGGCCCTGGACGTCGTACTCCACCGGTACGCCCCAGCTCAGCCCGAGCACCATCAGCCCGATGTTCGGCAGGATCGGGAGCGCGATCAGCAGCGCCTGGCCGTCCACGTCCTCGGCCGTCGCGTACACGATGAAGCCGACCAGCGTGCAGAGCGCGAGGATCGCGCCGAGCGCCCGTACCGCCGTTCCGAGCGCGCCTACGGCCGCACCCGCCGCCGGTCGCTGCGCGATCCACTGCGTGAGGTCGTCGCGCTGGAGCACCCCGGCGGTGACCGCGAGCGAGAGCGCCAGCGCGCCGAGGGTGGCCAGGAGAGGTGAGGAGGAGACTTCGACGACGCCCGCGATCGACGGTTGGGCGAACAGGCCCAGGACCAGGACCCCGGCCGTGGCGAGCACGGTGATGCGTACGGCCGCTTCCAGCCCTGCGGTACGCCCCTGCTCCTGCGCCGTCATCCGCGTGCGCAGCATCCGCGCGCCGATGAGGACCGCGCCGACCCACAGGACGGTGATGGTCAGCGGTACCAGGGAGAGCGTCGCCCCGCCCGCCGCCGCGATGTCGGAAGAAGAACCGGGGCCGAAGCCGTCGCCACCACCACTGCCGCCACTGCCGCCGTACTGCGACGACGCCGCCGCCCCCACCTCGAAGCCGCCGCCGAACGCCTGGAGCAGCAGGGCCAGCGCGATGCGCAGCCGGTCGCTCCAGCCGACGACCACTTCGCCGTCCTCCTGGCCGTACGACGGGACGGCCAGCGCCACCGCCATGACGAGCAGCATCCCGACGGGCCAGGCGGCGGCCCTGGCCGCGGACGCCCAGTCGCCCCGGAACGCACGCCCGAAGAACTGCCCGACGGGAGAAGGCTGCGCGGGCCCCGGAGCGTACACAGGCGGCGGGGGCGGAGGGGGCGGCAACGGCGCCCCGGCCTGCGGCCGTTCGTGCCCGCAACTCATGCAGAAGCGGGCCTCGTCAGGGGTCTGCGTCCCGCAGTTCGGGCAGTGCAACGGCATGGGGGCTCCAGAAGCGGGTGAGCGGGGAGGGGAAGGTCAGTGGGAAGAGCGGTTCCCTTGTGAACTGACTCATCTTCCCTGCCCGTCGGTTCCCGTCAACTCCCTTACCGCGCACCGCAGCTAAAAGACCGACAGGCCCGTCAGCGTCGTGAACCGGTCCAGCGCCGCCACCCCCGCCACCGAGTTCCCGCGCCGGTCCAGGCCCGGGCTCCAGACGCACAGCGTGCACCGCCCCGGCACGACCGCGACGATCCCGCCGCCCACTCCGCTCTTGCCCGGCAGCCCGACCCGGTGGGCGAACTCGCCGGCCGCGTCGTACGTACCGCAGGTCAGCATCACGGCATTGATCTGCTTGGCTTCGCTGCGGGTCAGCAGCCGGGAGCCGTCGGCGCGCAGTCCGTGGCGGGCCAGGAAACGGGCCGCGAGTGCCAGGTCGGCGCAGCTCATCTCGATCGCGCACTGCCAGAAATAGTGGTCGAGGAGGGTGGGCACGGGGTTGGTGATGTTGCCGTACGACGCCATGAAGTGGGCCAGGGCCGCATTGCGGTCGCCGTGCGCGGACTCCGACTCGGCGACCTGCGGGTCGAAGGCCAGGTCGGGGTTGCCGCTCTCCTGCCGCAGGAAGTCCAGGAGTTCGCTGCTCGCGTCGCCGGTCAGGCTCTGGAGGCGGTCGGTGACGACGAGCGCGCCCGCGTTGATGAAGGGGTTGCGCGGGATGCCGTTCTCGTACTCCAGCTGGACGAGCGAGTTGAAGGGGTTGCCGGAGGGCTCACGGCCGACGTGCTTCCAGAGGCTGTCGCCGCCGGAGGCCAGGGCCAGCGCGAGGGCGAAGACCTTGGTGATCGACTGGGTGGAGAAGGGGCGCTGCCAGTCCCCCACTCCGTACACACTGCCGTCGAGGTCCGCGACGGCCATGCCGAAGCGGCGCGGGTCGACTTTGGCGAGCGCCGGGATGTACTCGGCCGTCCTGCCGCTGCCGATCAGCTGCGAGACGTCCTGCGCGATCTGTTCCAGGAGCGCCTGGTAGTCCATGGCCATGAGGGCGGGTTACTGGGGCTTCGTGCCGCGGTGCAGCGCCACCACGCCGCCCGTCAGGTTCCGCCACGCGACCTTCGACCAGCCCGCCCGCTGGAGGCGGGCCGCCAGGGCCGGCTGGTCGGGCCACTCGCGGATCGACTCGGCAAGATAGACGTACGCGTCGGGGTTCGAGGACACCGCCGTCGCGACCGGCGGCAGCGCCCGCATCAGGTACTCCATGTACACCGTCCGGAACGGCGCCCACGTCGGCTGCGAGAACTCGCAGATCACGACCCGTCCGCCCGGCTTCGTCACCCGGTACAGCTCGCGCAGCGCCGCATCCGTGTCCTGTACGTTCCGCAGCCCGAAGGAGATCGTCACGGCGTCGAAGGTGTCGTCGCGGAAGGGCAGCTTCGTCGCGTCGCCCGCCGTAAAGGGGAAGTGGGGGTGGCGCTTCTTGCCCTCCTTCAGCATGCCGATGGAGAAGTCGCACGGCACGACGTACGCCCCGGTCGCCGCGAAGGGCAGCGACGACGTGGCCGTACCGGCGGCCAGATCGAGCACCTTCTGGCCGGGGCGGGCATCCACGGCGACGGCGACCGCCTTGCGCCACAGCCGGCTCTGGCCGAGCGAGAGCACGTCGTTGGTGAGGTCGTAGTTCGCCGCGACGTCGTCGAACATCGAGGCGACTTCGTGCGGCTGCTTGTCCAGGGATGCGCGGGTCATGCTCCGTATTCAAGCAGTACGTCCCGGAAGCGGTACGTCCCGCCTACGGGACGCACCACCTGTGGGACGTACCGCCTGCCGGACGCACCGCCCCTACGCCCGCCCCCGGTACACCAGCCGCCCGTCCAGCGCCGTGACCAGGCACATGCCGTCGTCGGCGAAGACCGCGAAGTCGGCGACGCCGGAGGGCGTCAGCGCCCTGGGGCGCGGTGTGCGCGGGGCCGGCTCGTACCAGCGAATGCCGGAGCGCTCGACGGCCGTACGGACCTCGGGCCGGGTGAAGGGCCCGGCGAGCACCGTGGTGCCGCGGGCGAGGAGCCGCTGCACCCCGCGCCGGGCACTCGCGCCCCACCGGGGGCCGGTCATGCCGAGGGCGTCGAGCGCGGTTCCTGTCAGACGCTCGGTGCCGAGTTCGCCGGCCTCTCGCGGATCGGGCCAGTACGCGGCTTCGAGCAGCGCGACGGCGTCCGGTTCGTACCGTCCGGGGGTGAGCACGCCGTCCCACTCGCGGATGCGGGCGCGGTCGCCGTACGCGGCGTACAGCTCCTCGTACGGACCGATGGCCGCGAAGCGGCGCCCGTCGACGACCACCGCGTGCCCGGCGTCCGTCACGTCCTCGTCCGGATGGTCCGCGAGGAGGCGGACCCCGCTCGCCGGCCGGTGAATGGTCAGCACAGGCGTGTCAGTTGGCGCTGAGGATCTTCAGCTCGGGGTGGGCCGTACCGCCCTCGATCGCCGTGGACGACAGGTGCGAGACGGCGTGGTCGTCGACCGGGTCGTTCGCCGGGTCGTCGTGCACGACGATGTGCTCGTACGTCGTGGTGCGCTGTGCGGGCACGCGCCCCGACTTCCGGATGAGATCCATGATCTCCATCCGGTTGGACCGGTGCTTGGCCCCGGCGGACGAGACGACGTTCTCCTCCAGCATGATCGACCCGAGGTCGTCCGCGCCGTAGTGCAGCGACAGCTGGCCGACCTCCTTGCCGACCGTCAGCCAGGAGCCCTGGATGTGGGCGATGTTGTCGAAGAAGAGCCGGGCGACGGCGAGCAGCCGCAGGTACTCGAAGAGCGTGGCCTGCGTGCGGCCCTTCAGTGCGTTGTTCTGCGGCTGGTAGGTGTACGGGATGAAGGCCCGGAAGCCACCCGTCCGGTCCTGTACGTCGCGGATCATCCGCAGGTGCTCGATGCGCTCGGCGTTGGTCTCGCCCGTACCCATGAGCATGGTCGACGTCGACTCGACACCGAGCCGGTGCGCCAGCTCCATGATCTCCAGCCACCGCTCGCCGGACTCCTTGAGCGGCGCGATGGCCTTGCGCGGCCGCTCGGGCAGCAGTTCGGCGCCCGCGCCGGCGAAGGAGTCGAGCCCGGCCGCGTGGATGCGGCGGATCGCTTCCTCCGCGCTCACGCCCGAGATCCGCGCCATGTGCTCGACCTCGGACGCGCCGAGCGAGTGGATCACCAGCTGCGGGAAGGCCTTCTTGATCGCGGCGAAGTGCTCTTCGTAGTACTCCACGCCGTAGTCCGGGTGGTGGCCGCCCTGGAACATGATCTGCGTGCCGCCCAGTTCGACGGTCTCGGCGCAGCGGCGCAGGATGTCGTCGAGGTCGCGGGTCCAGACCTTGTCGCTCTTGGGCGCGGCGTAGAACGCGCAGAACTTGCATGCGGTGACGCACGAGTTCGTGTAGTTGATGTTGCGCTCGATGATGTACGTCGCGATGTGCTCCGTACCGGCGTACCGCCTGCGCCGCACGGCGTCGGCGGCCTGGCCGAGCGCGTGCAGGGGCGCGGACCGGTAGAGGTCGAGCGCTTCCTCGGGGGTGATCCGCCCACCCTCCGCGGCACGGTCGAGGACAGACATCAGGTCGGCGTTCTCGGTCACCGGGTTGTCCCTTTCGGCGGGGTTCTGGCGGACCGAGCCAGCCTACGCCAGGGCCCCGGGCGATCTGCGGCCGGGCGAAACGCACAACGCCCGCTCCGGTGCGTACCGGGGCGGCGCCGACGTGCGGTGGAACGGATCACATGGTGTGGGGCACATGTTGTTCTCGGCGTCGATGTACGCCTTGATCCTGCGGTCGATCGCGGCCGCCTCGGCGCGGGCGCGGCCGGCCGCTGCGTACTCGCCTTCGTGCTCAAGGCGGTGGCCTTGGCCTTCAGCTCGGCGGACTGCTGGCGCAGCTCCTCGATGTTGACGCTAGATGATCTTGCGGCGCGTTTCAGACTGCCGGGTGCGGTCGAGTGCTGTCGGGCACTCGCGGCAGTCAACAGTAGGGGCGAGTGGGGACGGTGGGGGAACGAGCCCCCGCCTCGGCGGGCGCCCGGACCGGGCCGAGTCGGGGTTCAGGCGAGCAGTTCGACCATGACGTCCGCCGGATATCCGGTCGTGGGCCCGGTCCGCCGTGCGAACTCCCGCACGCCCGCGAGCTGGTCCGCCCCGAAGCGGAAGTCCAGCGTCGTGAAGTAGCGCTCCAGCAGCTCCGCGTCGAAGACCTCCCAGCGGGCGGCCTGCTTGGCGACCTTGGCGACCTCCAGCAGGGACAGGTCGCGGGAGGCCAGGAACGCCTCGTGGACCTTCTGCACGACGACCGGCTCCCGCGCGAGGTAGTCCTTGCGCGCCGCCCACACCGCGAAGACGAACGGCAACCCCGTCCAGTCCTTCCACATCTGCCCCAGATCATGGACCTGGAGTCCGAGCCGGGGCGCGTCGTGCAGCGCGGCCCGCAGCGCCGCGTCGCCGATCAGTACGGCCGCGTCCGCCTCCTGCATCATCACGCCGAGGTCCGGCGGACACGTGTAGTAGTCGGGCTGTACGCCGTACTGCTCGGCCAGCAGCAGCTGCGCCAGGCGCACCGACGTACGGGACGTCGAACCGAGCGCGACCCGAGCCTTGTCGAGCCGGTCCAGCGGCACCTGGGACACGATCACGCACGACATGACGGGGCCGTCGCAGCCGACCGCGAGGTCGGGGAAGGCGACGAGATCGTCGGCATTGCGCAGGAACTCCACGAGGGTGACCGGCGCGATGTCAAGATCGCCGCGTACCAACTGCTCGCTGAGCCGCTCAGGGGTGTCCTTCGACAGCTCGAAATCGAGGAGAGCTCCGGTACGGGCCAGCCCCCAGTAGAGGGGCAGGCAGTTCAGGAACTGGATGTGGCCCACACGTGGCCGGCTGCGACGGTGGTCGGCAGCAGTTGAATTGTCCACATCGTGAGGCTAGACCTGTCGGCGCCGCCGCCCGACGCCGGGGCGCCCGCGCCCTTCCCGCGTCTCCCCGGGCCCCTTCCCGCGTCTTCCCTGGCCCTTTCCCGGGTCTCCCCGGAGACGTCCGAGAAGCCTCCAGGAAGACCTCCGGAAACATCACGGCGACGTGATCTTTCCCTCTACCGCTCGCCTGAGACTGCGTGCTACGCTCGCCGCAAGTTGCAGTTTGGTTTCCCTTGCAGTACAGAGCCTGCGGAGCATGTGACCCCGCAGGCTTTTGTAGTTTTCAGACTTCTTAGCAGGTTCTGGAGCAGGGCAACCCTTTGGCCCAAGGAGGGCTTATGGCTACCGGAACCGTCAAGTGGTTCAACGCTGAAAAGGGCTTCGGCTTCATCGCCCAGGACGGCGGCGGCCCGGATGTCTTCGTCCACTACTCCGCGATCAATGCGTCTGGTTTCCGCTCGCTTGAGGAGAACCAGGTCGTGACCTTCGACGTCACGCAGGGCCCGAAGGGCCCGCAGGCGGAGAACGTCGTCCCGTCCTAGTTGCCCGGGACGACCGATCGCGGTCGAAGTAGCAGTACCCAAGGAGCCCCGTTCCGCAAGGAACGGGGCTCCTGCCTTTCCGGCGCACGCCTACCCGGCCTCGTACAGCGCCTCGATCTCGGCGGCGTACCGCTCGACGACCGCCTTCCGGCGCACCTTGAGCGTCGGCGTCAGCACGCCGCTGTCCACGGTGAAATCCTCGTCGAGCACCGCGAAGGCGCGTATCCGCGCGGGCCGCGACACCTGCGCGTTCGCCGCGTCGACCGCCTCCTGAACGAGGCCGCGCACCGCCTCGTGATCATCGGCGTCGTGGCCCTCGCGGACCGCCCATCCCGCGACTTCCTCGGCGTCGACGGTGATCAGCGCGACGGGATACGGACGGTGGTCACCCACCATCACCGCGTGCGAGACGAAGCGTGACTGCTGTATCGCCAGTTCCACCTGCGACGGCGTGAGGTTCTTGCCGGAGGACGTGATGATCAGGTCCTTCTTGCGGCCGGTGATCGTGAGGTAGCCGTCGTCGTCCAGCGCGCCGAGGTCCCCGGTGTGCAGCCAGCCGTGCGAATCGACCGTCTCGCGCGTCGCGGCCTCGTTCGCGTAATAGCCGGGGAAGATCATCGGGCCGCGTGCCAGCACCTCGCCGTCGTCCCCGATCCGCACTTCGCATCCCGCTACGGGGCGCCCGACCGTCCCGTACCGGACCGCGCCCGGGTGGTTGAGCGAGATGACGCCGCCGGACTCGGTCATTCCGTAGCCCTCGAAGACCTGGATGCCGCAGGCCCGCAGGAAGTCCATGGTCTGCGGGGCGATCGGGGCAGCGCCGGTGAGGGCCCAGCGCAGCTCGCCGCCGAAGGCCGCCCTGACCAGGCCGTACAGCCGCTGGTCGGCTTCCTTGTACGCGCCCCGCAACTCCTCCGGCAGCTCGCCGTCCGCCGCCAGGACCCCGATCCGTACCGCCTCCTCGAACCGCTCGCGGCCCCCTTCCTGCGATTCGGCGAGCGACAGCACCACGGAGTGGATCTTCTCGAACAGCCGGGGTACGGACGGCAAGTGCGTCGGCCGCACCTCGGCCAGCTCGCTCAGCACATCCTCGATGCGCCCGCCGAAATAGCAGAGCTCACCGCCGTACATCAGGGTCGTGAACTCGATCAGCTGGGCGAGGAGATGGGCGAGCGGAAGATAGAGATACGTGCGGTCCCCCGGCCCGCCCCGGATCAGACCGGCATTGACTTCGAGCACGGCCCCGAGGTTGCCGTGGGTGAGCCGGCAGCCCTTGGGCGGCCCCGTGGTCCCCGAGGTGTAGACGATCGACGACAGATCGCCGTCCACGACGGCCGCGGCCCGCCGCAGGAACTCCTCCACCGGAGCCGCAGCCCCCGGCAGCGCCCGCAGCCCGTCCATCAGCAGCACGTGCCGCAGGGCCGGCAGCTTGCCGCGCACGCCCTCCACGCGCGCCGCCCGGTCGGCGTTCTCGCAGATGACGACCGTGGCACCGGAGTCCCCGAGCACCCAGGCGAGCTCGTCGTCACCCGCCGTCGGATAGACGGGCACGACGACGGCGCCCACGGCGAGGATCGCGAAGTGCGCGTACGTCCACTCGATGCGGGTCTCGGACAGAACCGCCACCCGGTCCCCCGCCCGGACACCCCTACCGGCACCGATCAGCCCGCACCCGATCTCTCTGACCACGTCTCGCAATTGGGTGTAGGAGACGGCCGGCGCCCCCTTCGCGCGCAGTGCCGGATGATCCCCGTACCGCTCCGCCGCCCACTCGGTGAACACCGCGAGCGTCTCTGGCCGTCGTCGAGTCATACGACCGAAGGTAGGTACGACCGGGCTGCGCGCGGGATGACGGGAAACGTCACCACCACTGACCTTGCCGCTCATCCCCGCTACCGTCGTTGACCATGGCGAAGCGGACGATCACCGTGCACCATGTGCGGGCTGTGCTGCGCGGCGCCGAGCGCCGTGGCATCGACACCGTGCCGCTGCTCCAGGCGGGCCACATCCCGCCGCTGCTGCTGGGCGACGACCGCGCACGCATCACTGCCGCCCAGTTCGCGGGCCTTTTCCGGGCGCTGTACCGGGCCACGCAGGACGAGTTCCTGGGCCTGGGCTCGGCGCCGAGCAGGCCGGGCACCTTCGCGATGATGTGTTACGCCACTCTGGGCTGCCGCGACCTGGGCGCGGCGATCGAGCGCGGCACCACGTTCTACGGCCTGTTCCCCGGCGGCCCGGACCTGGCACTGGACCGCGAACCGGGCGGCGCGGAGGCGGTGTTCACCGTCCGCAACAACCTGGACCGCGACGAGGACCGTTTCCTGGCCGAGTGCCTGGTCATCATCTGGCACCGCCTGTGCAGCTGGCTGATCGGCCGCCGTATCCCCCTGCGGTGGGCCGACTTCGACTATCCGCCGCCCCCGCACAAGGACGAGTACAGCACCCTCTTCGGCTGCCCCGTCCGCTTCGGCACCGACCGCACGGGCGCCGGTTTCGACGCGCACTGGCTCACGGCCCCGCTGATACGGGACGAGGCGGCACTCGAAGCGATGCTGGGCGGCGCCCCCTTCGAGCTGCTCAGCCGCCGCGAGTACGGCACGACAGTGGCCGAACAGGTCCGCCACGCCCTGGCCCAGTCCCTGCGCAACTCCCCCCGCCTCCCCTCGCTGGGCGAAACCGCCGGCCGCCTCGCGGTCAGCCCGGCGACCCTGCGCCGCCGCCTGCAGGAGGAGGCCACGTCGTTCCAGCAGCTCAAGGACGCGGTCCGCCGGGACGCGGCGATAGCGGGCCTGGCGGAGGGCCGCGAACCGATCGCGGAGCTGGCGGCCAGGCTCGGCTTCTCGGAGGACACGTCCTTCCACCGCGCCTTCCGCCGCTGGACGGGGACGACCCCGGGGGCGTACCGGATCGGCGGGGTCGGTCCGCCTGCGGAGACGTGACCAGCCCACTGCGGGCTGTGCCCGCCCGCCCTGCGGGGGCAGTCTGCCCGCGTTACGCTCGCTAAGAGGCGCAGGCGGCGTGGGCCGCAGCCGTCGAGGAGGTGGGCGATGGTCGGCAACACCATCGACTTCACCGAAGAGCGGGCTCCGTGCGGCCGGATCGTAGACGGTCTGCGCTACCAGGAGGACGACACCGCGGGGCTCGTCATCGACGAGGTGACGTACGCGTGCGGGTGCCGTCGGGTCCGGCACGAATTCCATGACGGCAGCGTGCGCATCAGGACCGTCCGCCACGACGGCACGGTCGTGCACGACGAGCACAGCGGCGAGCACGAGGGCTGACCCGGCGCGCGCATCACGGCGTGCACATCAGGGGCGCGCACATCAAGGTGGTGACATGACCGCTTCCTATGACGTCCTCGTGGTCGGCGGCGGAGGCGCCGGGCTGCGCGCGGCCATCGCCGTCGCCGAGACCGATCCACGGCTCAGTGTGGCGGTCATTTCCAAGGTCTACCCGATGCGCAGCCACACGGTCTCCGCCGAGGGCGGGGCCGCCGCTGTCGCCGGCGCGGACGACACCCTCGACGAACACGCCCACGACACCGTGTCCGGCGGGGACTGGCTGTGCGATCAGGACGCCGTCGAGGCCTTCGTCCGCGAAGCACCACTCGAACTGCGGCGGCTGGAGCACTGGGGCTGCCCGTGGAGCCGCCGGGCGGACGGGCACATCGCGGTACGGGCGTTCGGCGGCATGAAGAAGATGCGCACCTGGTTCGCCGCCGACAAGACCGGCTTCCACCTCCTGCACACCCTGTTCCAGACTGCGCTGTCGTACCGGGACATCGTGCGGTACGACGAGTGGTTCGTCAGCACCCTGCTCGTCGACGACGGGAAGGCGCGCGGCGTGGTGGCGATCGAGCTGGCCACCGGCAGGGTCGAGACCATCACCGCCAACGCCGTCATCATGTCCACCGGGGGATGCGGCCGGGTCTACCCGTTCACCACCAACGCCAACATCAAGACCGGCGACGGCATGGCGCTGGCCTACCGGGCCGGCGCACCGCTGAAAGACATGGAGTTCGTCCAGTACCACCCCACCGGTCTGCCCTTCACCGGAATCCTCATCACGGAGGCAGCGCGCGCCGAGGGCGGCAGGCTGCTCAACAAGGACGGCTACCGCTATCTGCAGGACTACGACCTCGGCAAACCTGAACCGGGGCCGGTGCTGCGCAGTATGGAGCTGGGGCCGCGCGACCGGTTGTCGCAGGCGTTCGTGCACGAGCTCGACAAGGGGAGAACCACCCCCACGCCGCACGGGCCGATCGTCCACCTGGACCTGCGCCATCTCGGCGCGGAACTCATCGACGCCAAGCTGCCCTTCGTACGGGAGCTGTGCCTGAAGTACCAGAACATCGACCCGGTCCGGGAGTTGATCCCGGTGCGGCCCGTGGTCCACTACATGATGGGTGGCATCCACACCGATATCGACGGCGCGGCCGGTCTCGACGGCCTGTACGCCGCCGGAGAGGTGGCCTGCGTCAGCATCAACGGCGCGAACCGGCTGGGCTCCAACTCGCTCCCGGAACTGCTGGTCTTCGGTGCCCGCGCCGGGCGGGCGGCCGCCGAGTACGCCGCCGCGTCGGCGGGTTCCGGCCCCGGCGCCGCGACTCTCGCACAGGCCGGCGACGAGCATCGCCGACTGGAGCGCCTCGTCGCGCACCACGCCGAGGGCAAGGGCCGGGAGCGCGTCGCGGACATCCGTACCGCGATGCAGGACACGATGGAGCGCGGCGCCGGGATCTACCGGGACGCGGGATCCCTGGCCACGGCGGCCGGGACACTGCTGGAACTGCGGGAGCGGTTCGGCGGGGCGGCCGTCGACGATCACAGCCGTACGTTCAACACCGACGTGATCGCCCTGCTGGAGCTGTCGTTCATGCTGGACGTGGCCGGGACCATCGTGCACAGCGCGACGCTGCGCGAGGAGTCGCGTGGCGCGCACCAGCGCACCGACTTCCCCGCGCGGGACGACCAGCGGTACCTGGCCCATTCGCTGGTCCACCGTGAACCCGACGGCACCCCACGGGTGGAGTACCGCCCGGTGACCATCGACCGCTGGACCCCCGGGAAACGCGTGTACGGGAGGCAGGAGCCATGACGGACACCGACCGGACGGACCGGACCGACCTGACCGACCGGATAACCCTCCAGGTCGCCCGCTACCGGCCGGAGCAGGAGAGCGAACCGACCTGGCAGTCCTACGAGGTCCCGCTGCGCAAGGAGTGGACGGTCCTCGACGGGCTCAACCACATCAAGGACCACCTGGACGGCACGCTCTCCTACCGCTGGTCCTGCCGCATGGGCATCTGCGGCAGCTGCGGCATGACCGTCAACGGCGAGCCCCAGCTGACCTGCTCGGCCTTCCTGACCGACTCCGCGCCCGGGCCGGTGCGGGTCGAGCCACTCGCCAACTTCCCCGTCGTCCGCGATCTCGTCGTAGAGATCGGCGACTTCATGAACAAGCTGACCGAGGTCAAACCCTGGATCATCCGGGGCGAGCACGAGGAAAAGCCGCTCGACGAGGGCGAGTATCTGCAGACCCCGGACGAGATGGACGAGTACAAGCAGTACAGCATGTGCATCAACTGCATGCTCTGTTACGCGGCCTGCCCGGTGTACGCGCTCGACCCCGACTTCGTGGGACCTGCGGCCATCGCTCTCGCCCAGCGCTACAACCTGGATTCGCGTGACGAGGGAGCCGCAGACCGGCGCGATGTGCTGAACTCCGCCGAGGGCGTCTGGTCCTGCACCCTGGTCGGCGAATGCACCACGGCCTGCCCCAAAGGCGTCGACCCGGCCGGCGCCATCCAGCGCTACAAGCTGACGGCCGCCACGCAGTCGCTCAAAGACCTTCTGTGGCCAAGGGGTGCGCGATGAACCGGACCACTCGGACCACTCGGCCCGCTCTCTACCGCAAGCCGGTCCCCATCTTCTGGTGGCTCCATCGCCGCGCCTACCTCGTCTTTGTCCTGCGGGAGCTCAGCAGCGTCTTCATCGCCTGGTTCGTGGTGTTCCTGCTGCTCATGGTGGGGGCGGTCGCCGACGGCGGCGACGCGTACGAGCGCTTCCAGGACTGGAGCGCCAATGGGTGGGTGACCGGGCTGAACGCGATCGCCCTGCTCTTCGTCCTGCTGCACACCGTGACCTGGTTCGGCCTGGCGCCGCGGGCCATGGTCGTACGGCTGCGCGGCCGACGCGTCCGGCCGAGGTCCATCGTGGGGCTGCACTACGTGCTGTGGGCGCTGCTGACGGCGGCCGTGACATGGCTGGTCCTGAGCGGGTGAGGAGGTAGCGCGATGGCCAGGAAATCACCGGAACCGCTGCTGTGGCTGCTGTTCAGCGCAGGCGGGATGGCCGCGGCACTGCTGGTCCCCGTCCTGCTGTTCCTGTTCGGCATCGCCTTCCCCCTGGGCTGGCTCTCGTTCCCCGACCATGCGCACCTCCTGTCGGTGCTGCGGCACCCCGTCACCAAAATCGTGCTGTTCGGGCTGTGCGTGCTGTGTCTCTTCCACTGGGCTCATCGCTTCCGCTACACGCTGTACGACGGCCTGCAGCTCAAACGGCTGAGCAGGCTGATCAACGTGTTCTGCTACGGAGGCGCGGTACTGGGATCGGTCGCGGCGGGGTGGGTCCTGTTCGGCGTCTGAGACCTCTCACCCCGTCCCGGGGCGTTGACTGCTTCGTTCCCTCTCCCGCGCCCGGCGTTGATACCCCGGGTCAGCAAAGCTGAGCTTCCCGGTCAGCCCCATACCTACCGGTCAGTCACTACCGTCGCGGCAACGACCCCAGCCCCCCATTGGCACATTGGGAGAGCCGCATGAGCCGCATGAGCCGCAAGCAGCACCACCGGAACAGACTGACCGCAAGCCTCACCGCCCTAACCACCCTCACCGCCCTGGCCGCACTCGCCTTCACCACTGTCGCCGCCCCAACCGCGACCGCGACCGCCACCACCAGCACCACCGCCCCGGGCGACATCGTCAGCTCCGCGCCCGCCTCCTTCCACCCTCTCCCCGGCCAGCCCACCAACACCAAGTCGTGGCACATCACTTACCGCTCCACCACTGCCAACGGCGTCCCCAACGTCGTATCCGGCACCGTCATCGTGCCCAATGACGGCAGGACCGGGCCGCGTCCGCTCGTCACGTACGCCGTCGGGACAGTCGGGCTCGGGGACCAGTGCGCGCCGAGCGCCGGCTTCCCCAAGGGCACCACCGTCGAGGCCAGCCTGATCAACCAGGCCGTCCAGCGCGGCTGGGCCGTCGCCGTCACCGACTACGAGGGCCTCGGCACCCCCGGCGACCACACCTACACGGTCGGCCGCGCCGAGGGGCGGGCCGTCCTCGACGCGGCCCGCGCCGCGATCCGCCACCCGGAGGCGGGGCTCAGCAAGGATTCGCCGGTCGGCATCATGGGCTACTCGCAGGGCGGACAGGCCTCCAGCTGGGCCGCCGAACTGCACGACTCGTACGCCCCCGAGCTCAAGGTCAAGGGGACGGCGACCGGCGGCGTACCGGCCGACCTGATGAAGGTCGCGGACTTCAACGACGGCAACATCGGGGCCGGTCTGATCCTCATGGCGGCCACCGGTCAGGACGCGGCCTTCCCCGAGCTGGAGCTCGACAAGTACCTCAATGACAAGGGGCGCGGTTACGTCGACTTCATGAAGAAGAACTGCGTCGCCATCGACACCGTCGCAGGCCTCTTCCAGAGCATCTCCGACGTCACCGTGAAGAACCCGCTCGACGAGCCCGACTGGCAGCAGCGTCTGGGCGAGTCGAAGCTCGGCACGCACACCCCTGACCACCCCGTTTACCTCTACCACGGCGGCATCGACGAGCTGATCCCGTACGCGGTCGGCAAGCAGCTGCGCGCGGACTGGTGCGACAGGGGCGCAAAGGTCCAGTGGCGCTCGCATCCGCTGCTCGGTCACATCGGGGGCGTGACGGTGGGTGCGTTCCCGGCAATGGACTGGCTGAACGACCGCTTCGCCGGCAAACCGACCCAGGGCAACTGCTGACCCGTCACCAGCAACAGGAGCGAGGGGCCCCGCATCGCGGGCGCCCTTCGCTCCTGAATGCACCGCTCCGGATTAAGTGATCAAGAAGGGAATCAGCCGCAGCCGTAACGAGGAGGAAATAGCCGCCGGCACAGGCCGACACCCGGCTCGGCATGATATTGAATATTGGATTGAATTTTGGCCGAGCGTCTGTCAGGATTCCTCGAATTGCGGGCGGTTGACCTTATCCCGGCCGCAAAACGGGGTAGGGGGATGTTCTATGGCTCCGCACTTGTGGCCATGTCCGACAGACGATGTGGCGCGTGCAGTAAAAATTCAGTACAACGATCAATCAAAACCGTTTCCCGTGGTTGTTCGCGATCGTCTTGAGGCGCTGCTTTCCGGCGAGGAGCGCGCCGTGTTCGTGACGCCCGTCTCGCGACAGTGGATGCTGGGCTCGTTAGCTTTGGTATCCATATTCCAAATGGCGGAAGATCTCACAGACCAGCAGGCTGCCTTCGCGGTGTCGGATCGCCTGTCGTGGATCTACGCCCTGGGGCGGCAGTGGGAGGATCCGGGCCTCGACCCCAAACTGCTTTCGCAGTTCCGCTCCCAGGCTGCCGTGCAGGGCTTGGAGGAGCGGATGCTGGGCCTGCTGCTGGACAAGCTGAATGAGCAGGGTCTGGTGGCCGGCACGTTCGCCAACTCGGCACGGGCGATCGCAGCATTGAAGAACAACGCCGTCGACCAGCAGGAAGCCGGGCCGGTCGACCACACGGAACTCGCCTCGCTCACCGTTCGCGAACGGCAGATCGCCGACCTGGTGAGCGGCGGCCGCACGAACCAGCAGATCGCCCGGGAGCTGTCCGTCAGCCCCAAGACGATCGAGTCCCATCTGACGCGCATTTTCGGCAAGCTCGGGATCTGCTCACGCGCTCAGATCGCCGAGATGGTGGGCAGGTCCCGTAGCGCGGAAATCGGACGGACGTAGTCCACCCGCGCAAATGCGTACGCGACAGTCCTTTGTCAATCCCCTGGCTCTCAGGGTTTTCCCGCATCGTGCCTCCGCTCCGGTACGGGATAGCGTTCCAGGCGTGCTGAGCGGCAGGACCACCCATAGGAGGCACCGGCCGCCCTGGAGGCAATCTCCTTGGAGGGGAAATGAGCAAGGCTTCGGTCGATCTTCTTGAGAGTGTCGGTGCCGGGGAGGTAAAGCATCCCGGGGGCACACTTCTGTCGCATCTGCTGCGGGTTGAGCGGAAACTCGAAGAATGGGGCGCGCGCGAGGATGTCCGGGAGGCGGGACTTCTGCACGCGCTCTTCGCGCCCGACGGGTCTCCCGATCCGATGTACTCCATGCTCGAACTCGACCAGCGCCCCCGGGTTGCCGAGGTGATCGGTGAGCCTGCCGAAGGGCTCGTTTATCTTTACGGCGCGATGGACCGCAAGTACACGTACCCGCATCTCAACGACGACTCGGACCACTGGCGCGATCGGTTCACCGGTGAGATACGGACGCTGTCGCAGCAGGAGATCCGGGACTTGATGGAGATCAGCGTCGCGAACGAATGCGACATCGCGAGCCACAATCCGGAGTTCCACGCGAAGTACGGACCCGAGTTCCTGGTGCTCTTCACTCGCATGCGCTCGACCATCAGCGAAGACGCCTGGAGCGAAGTCCAGAACGTTCTGGCCTGATCGCCTGACCGCCTGACCGCCTGACCGCAATCGACACCGCCCTGCGGGAAACTGCAGGGCGGTGTCGATTCCGGTCAGGACACCCGGAGGCGGTGCTCCCGCATCCAGGCGTCCGTCTCCAGCAGCGGAATCAACAGGTGCGCGGTACTCGCATGGGTCATCGTCCGGCCGTTGCGCCCAGCCAGCTCCGACACCCTTTCCGCATCGAGCAGTTCAGCCAGCGGCGACGACGGGTCGCGCAGCAGCGCGCTCACCGCCCCACGCACCGCGGCCTCCTGCACAGGGTCGTGCACCGCCGGATAGGCGGACTTGGGACGCATGAGCACCCGCTCCGGGAGCAGGTCCGCCACGGCCATCCGCAACACGCCCTTCTCCCTGCCGTCCGCGGTCTTCATCGACCAGGGCACATTCCACATGTACTCCAGCAGCCGGTGGTCGCAGAACGGCACCCTGACCTCCAGACCCACCGCCATGCTCATACGGTCCTTGCGGTCCAGCAGCATCGCGAGGGGACCCTGCAGGCTGAAGAACAGCACTTCCCGCATCCGCGCTTCCAGCCCGCCCTCGCCGGCCAGCCGGGGAACCTGGGCGCGCAAGGTGGCGTACCGGTCCGCTTCCAGCTCTGCGGGCCGGACCGCCTTGCGCACCTCGGGGGCCAGACAGTCCGCCAGCCGGGGAGCGTCGCCGAGCCAGGGGAAGGTGTCGCCCCACACCGTGGCGGGGTCGTGAAACCAGGGATAGCCGCCGAACACCTCGTCGGCCGCCTCCCCGGACAGTGCCACCGTCGAGTGCTCACGCATCGCCGCGAACATCTGGTACATCGAGGTGTCGAACTGCCCGAGGCTGGGCAGATCGCGTGCCCTGCGGGCGTACGGAAGCGCATCAGCCAACTGTTCCGCGCTCAGCACGACGTCGGTATGGGCCGTCCCGATGTGCTCAGCCGCGAGTGCCGCGTACGGCGCGTCGCGCTCGGGCCGCAGCCGGGTCGGCCGGAAGTCCCGCTCCTCCCCCTCGAACCGCACGGAGCACGTGGTGAGCGGCCCCTGGTCCGCGCGGTCCAGGCTGCGCGCGGCCAGCGCCGCCAGAGCGCTGGAGTCGAGGCCTCCGGAGAGCATGGCCGACCTGGGCACATCGGCGACCAGCTGCTGCTCGACGATGTCCACCAGCTGATCACGGACGTGACGTACGGTCATGTCGAGGTCGTGGGGGTGCTCCTGGCTGACGAGCCGCCAGTACGGATACTCATGGCATCCCCGCCGGTCGATCCGTACGACATGCCCGGGTTTGACTTCACGCATCCCTCCGAAGGGCGTCTCGCCGGGCAGGGCGAGCCTCGGATTGAGCAGGACCGGCAGCGCGTCGGCGGACAGGGACGGCGCGAAGCCGGGGTGGGCCAGCAGCCCCTTGGGCTCGGAGGCGAACAGCACCCCGTGCGACCGGGGAGCGTAGTAGAGCGGCTTGATGCCCAATCGGTCGCGAGCGAGCACCATTTCCTCACGCACCGCGTCCCACACCGCGAAGGCGAACATCCCGTGCAGCCGCTCGACGCAGCCGGCGCCCCATTCCTGATAGGCGTGCAGCAGCACTTCGGTGTCCGACCTGGTCGTGAACCGGTGTCCGCTGCCGATGAGTTGGGCTCGTAACTCACGGAAGTTGTAGATCTCGCCCGCGTACACCAGCACCACCGGGACCCCGCCGGGGCCGCGGGCGGTCATCGGCTGTGCCCCGCCCGCCACGTCGATCACCGCCAGGCGGCGGTGTCCCAGGGCCGCGTGCGGTCCCAGCCAGGTGCCGCGGCCGTCGGGGCCGCGGTCGCTCATGGTGTCGGTCATGACGTCGAGCACGTGCTGCTCGCCGCGCAGGTCCCGGGCAAAGTCGAGCCATCCCACAAATCCGCACATCAGGCACGCCTCCGCTGTTCCATCAGGTCTTCGAGTCCCCTTACGTGCAGTACGGCCCTCTCGAATGCGCGCGGATCACCCGCGAAGACGCCCTCTGCCCGCGGGCGGGCCAGCACCACGTCGGTGAAGCCCAGTTCGGCGCAGCGCCCGACCAGATCGGCCAGACGCTCGGGGGATGCGTACGGATCGGCAACCACCCGGCTGAGGTTGACTGTTCTGCGGAGCGGCTGCACGCGTTGGGCTTCGTCGCACACCTCTGTGAGCCGGCGCGTCTGCCGCCGCAGCGTGGCGAATGCCTCGGCCTCCGGCTCACTCCCCGGCGCCCGGGGGTCTCCGATGGTCACCCACATGTCGGCCAGGTGCGCTGCCAGCCTCATGCCGCGCGGGCCCGTCGCCGCCACCGCGAGCGGCAGCCTCGGCCGCTGGACACAGCCCGGCACCATCCGCACATCGTCAGCCCGGTAGAACCGGCCGCCGAAGGTCGTCGCCCGGCGGCGGAGCAGCAGATCGACCAGCGTGACGAACTCCGCGAACCTGGCGGCTCGTTGAGCGGGCGCCGGCACCGCTTCGCCGAGCGCGACAGCGTCGGGCCCTGCCGCGCCCGCCCCCACGCCGAGCAGGAACCGTCCCTCGCTCATCCGGTCCAGGGCCATGGCCTGCTTGGCCGTGAGAACGGGGTGGCGGAAGTTGGGTGTGGTGACCAGAGTGCCCAGGACCATGGTGCTGGTGTGGCAGGCAGCGGCGGCCAGGGTGGTCATGGCGTCGAACCACGGCCGGTCCCTCAGCGAACGCCAGGACAGGTGGTCGGGAGTCCACGCGTGGTCGAAACCGAGCTGTTCGGCCCCGCTCCAGATCCGGGCGGCCTCCCGGCCCGTGTGCTCCGGCAGGATGAGTATCCCCAGTGCCGTCACACCGCCTCCAGTTCGCTTCCGGCGCCGCTCCGCGCCCGGCTGCGCACGACCCACCGGGCGACGGTGACCGTGCCGACGCCGCCGACGAGGTAGACCACCGCGAGAACGAGCCAGCCGAGCGTCCCCCATTCGACGAGCACAACGGCCATCACCCCGGGAGCGAGCATCATGGCGGCGGCCTGACCGCTGGCGAACATGCCCTGGTACTCACCGTGTGCCTCGTCCGGTGTCAGCCCGACGGAGAGCCCGAGACCGCTGCTCACGAAGAACAGCTCGCCGACGACATGCACGGCGGCTGCGACGAACAGCACCACCAGCACGTAATATCCGGAGCCGTGATAACTGGCGGCGAAGACCGCACAGGAGCCCGCCAGCAGCACGCCCGACCACAGCCCGAGCCGCCCGGCCCCCGTCACCGTCGCACCGGCCCGGCTCACACGGTTCTGGAACGCCACGATCACCACGGCGTTGAACCCCATGAGCACGCCCATCACCCAGGTCGGGGCTTCCGTGTGCGCGGTGATCCACAGCGGTACACCGGAGTCGAGCATTCCCCAGCTCAGGGCGAGCAGGCCGTTGAACAGCGTGATGGCCAGGAACGGCCCGTCGCGCAGCACGAGCACACCGCGTCTGACCTTGCGGTCGGCCAGCGACCGCACATGCGGAACACGCAGCAGCAGCGCCGACGAGAACAGATTGACCGTCCCGTACAGGACGATCAGCGCCAGATAACCGGCCCGGCTGTCGGCCGACAGTACGAGTGCGCCGAAGAGCGCGCCGACCACGATGCCGCTCTGGGTCATCACCCTGGTCGTCGAGATGCTGTTCAGGCGGTCGGCTCCGGTGGTGAGGCCGGAGACGACCGCGATCCGAATGCCGGGCGTGGACCGTTCCGCGGCGATCACGATGCAGGTGACCGCCACGATCGCCCAGAAGTCCCGTACATACGCGTACGAGAGGATCGCGAGTCCCTGCACGACCCCGAGCGCCATCAGCGTCTCGCGCGTCCCCCATCGGTCGGCGAGGTAGCCGAGCGGGGCACCGAGAGCCAGGCCCGCCGCGCCGGCCAGGGTGATGCCGAAGCCGAACTGCGCAGTGCTCAGGCCGACCGACTTGATGAAGAACATCGCCCAGCAGGTGAACCAGGCGCCCCGCCCCAGGGACAGGACCAGCGCGGCGAAGTAGAGGGGGCCGAGCGGCCGGCGCCACCACGCCAGGGTCGCCCACTCGGGCCTGGACGGCACGCGGCGCACTCAGCCTCCCCCGGGCAGCCGGTCGAGGAACTCGTCGAGATCGACGGTGCGCGAGCGGCCGAGTCCGGGGCAGTCCGCACGGACGTCAAGCCGGGCGGGGCGCGTGGCGTCATGGAAGTACGTGGCGGCGATCCGGCCGGCCTCGTCGACGGTCAGCATCGGTGTGGCGACCAGGAAGTCACGTATCGCATCGGTGTCCCGCACGGCACGGACGTACACGCGACGGTCGCGGTAGTGGTCCTGGGGATGCGCGATCGTCGGGTGGAAGCGGCGTTTGAACTGGAAGACGCCCGTGCCCGGGAAGGGGTCGCCGCCGGCGAAGTCGATCCGCCGTACGCCGTGCCGCGCCGCCCACTCGATGGTCAGGTAGTAGACCGCCTTCGCCGCGCCACTGCGGTAGTGCGTCTCGTCGCCGTCCAGTACGCCGAGCAGCCGCATCCGCAGCGTCCTGCCCCCGTCCTCGGTCCGGCACAGCACGCCGGCCACACGTTTGCCCGCCTCGTTGATGAACAGGAGCACGCCGTGCCGGAAGAGGGCGCGCAGAGCGAGCGTCCAGTCGGTACTGCGGCTCTCCTCGCCGTGCCGCGTCGCCATGGTCGGCAGATGCATCCGCTCGTAGAAGAACCGGAGGTCCTCGACGCGTGTCCCCGCCTCGCACGTCCACTCGTGCCTGCGCCGCAGGTTCGCGAACTGCCGCCGCTCATTGGGCGATACGGATCTGCGCATCGTGTCGGCATCGCTCACCACGTCCAGCAGCGCGTGTACGCGGAAGGGGAGCACCACCGAGTGGGCGCGGGGCAGCGCGAGCGCCCTCCGCCCGGAGCAGCCGACAACCACGAGGTCGGCGTCGGGTACGAGCACGCCGCGGCGTATCCGCCTCCAGGTGACCGGCGCCGCGTCCGCCGTGCTCACGCTCCCCGTGCCACTCGCCTGCTGAGCACGCAGATGGGGCAGCACATAGGTGAGCCCTTCCGGGAAGCCCCCGTAGGCGAGGGTGAGCATCCGGTCGGCCGATGTGGCCACGGTATGCGGATACCGGCGCCCGGGAACACTGGCCCAACGCTGCCGCAGACCGGCCCACGGCCCGGTGCCCGCGGTCCACTGGTAGCGCAGCGCTGTCAGGGCACCGGGCTCAGCCGTCAGCCCGCTCATCCGGTGCCGGCCGCCGCCGCGTCGAGGACAGCGCGGCGCACATCCTCCGCACCGCCGACGTCGCGGACCGAGCGCTCGGGAAGCGGTGCGAAGTCGCCCTCACCGTAGGAGCCGGAGGCATGGACGACGACCTCGTCCGCCCGGATCAGCCCTCGGTCGATACCGTTCAGCACTCCCGCCGTCACCATGGCCAGGGACCATTCGCGCAGAGCTCTCGGGTCCGCAGGCAGCCGGGTGCCGCCACGCGCGAGCAGGGCGCGTATCTCGCCGTAGCGGGTGAGGCATTCGTGCAGCGACACCACGACTCCGCCCCCGCCGTTGGCGCGGATGATCTCGTTCATGGCGCGTGATGTGGTGGGCGTGCGGGTGTAGAACGTCGTCTCCAGTTCCTCGGCCGGGCTGAAGGTCGTGTACGGATACCGGGGGTCCTCGTCCTGGTGGTACAGCCCGGTCGCCGCATCCGCCCGATACTCCGGCGGTGGCGTCCCGTACAAGCTCTGCACCATGTCGGGGGTGGCCAGATGCTGCACGAGGAAGTACTGAGGAGGCGCGGGCCGCTCGGGCAACAGCGTCGTACCGAAGTGGTGTCCGAGGAGGCCGAAGGCGCTGGACACCGCGTGCGCGTGGACCCGGACGGCACCACGCTCCAGCGGTAGTGCCGCGTCTTCCGCGAAGGCCCGGACGGCATCGGCGCACCGGTAGTTGTCCAGGTCCAGGGTGTGCCAGAGACGGAATCCGTACCGGTTGAAGAGCCTCTCGTGGCCCTCCATCGCCTGGACGGCGACCGTCTTCACATGCTCGGGGTGCTCCCGGTCGAGTACGCACATGGGGTTGCGGGCGGCGAGATACGGATCGTCGTCGAGGTCGGACTGCCAGAGCTTCGGGCGTGCCGCGTCCGGCACCACGGTCACAATGCGCAGCTGCCCGGGGGTGGCGAGGCCGGTGCGGTAGGCCCGCAGGACCGCGTCACGCAGGGCCGTGGCCTTGTTGGCCGAGGACGGCGTAAGGATCATCACCGCTTCGCCGGTGCTGTCGATGTGACGTACCGCGCGGGCCACGATGACGTGCGAGGCGAGGGTCTTGACCGTACGGGTTCCCGGGTTGCCCATGAGATCGAGCAGCACAAGGCGGGTGTCGCCGACGGTGCCGAGTCCGGCAAACCGAAGGTCCGTCACGGCGAAGAACTCGGCGAGCCGGTCCGTCGGCTCCGGCAGGGCAAAGGCCGGCTCGAAACCCGCGCCCGGCGGCCGGAGCCCGGCGGTGGCAGTCAGCGCCTGCCGGAGCTGTTCGCCGTGGTCGCCGAGGACATTCACCGACGCGATCGTCGCGTCCGCAACGCTGGTAGTCATCCCGCTCCTCGGAGCTGTAGGAGATTGAAGGCCGCGGCAGAGGCCGCCGGTGGAGCAGTCACCACGCGACGGGGAGCCGGTACAGACCGAAGGTCCGCTCCTCGTAGCGGAAGGGGAGTTCGTCGGGGTCTCCCAGGATCCGCAGGCCCGGGAGCCTCTCGAAGAGCGCTTGGTACGCGATCTCCAGCTCGGCCCGGGCAAGGTTGTGGCCCAGGCACTGGTGGACTCCGTAGCCGAATGCCAGATGGCCGCGCCGCTGCCGGTGGATATCGAAGGCGCCGGGCTCGTCGAAGGCCCGCTCGTCGTGATTGGCCGAGGCCCCGAGGACGAAGACACCCTCGCCGGCCCGGACGGTCCGGTCCCCGATGACCACGTCGTCGGTCGCCACCCGGGCGAGGGCCACCCAGTCGACGATCGAGTGGTAGCGCAGCAATTCCTCGACCGCCCCCGGCCACAGGGTGGGATCGCCTCTCAGCGCGGCGAGCTGACCGGAGTTGCGCAGCAGGGTGAAGGCGCCGAGCGGCAGCATGTTGGCCGTGGTCTGATGGCCGGAGACCAGCAGCAGGAACGCGATGCCGGCCAGTTCCTCCTGGGCCAGGTCGCCGGCTTCCTGATGGTTCCTGACAAGCCGGCCAAGGAGATTGTCACCCGGGGCTCGCTCCGCGCTGGACGCCAACTCCGTTACGTAGCCCCGGAGTTCCTTGAACGCTGTCTCGGCCTCTTCGGGGTGTACGAAGCCCCTGGCCATCTTGCGGGTCTGTTCCTGGAAGTAATCCCGGTCGTCGTACGGGACGCCGAGCAGCTGGCACATCACCAGCGTCGCGATGGGCAGGGCGAACGACTCGACGAGGTCGGCCTCTTCGCCGTCCACCATGGTGTCCAGAACCTGGTCGACCACAGAGCGGATGCCGGGGCGCATGTCTCTCGTCCGGCGCATACCGAACTCCGAGGCGAGCATGCGCCGGTACCGGTTGTGCTCCGGAGGGTCCATGTCGATGAAGTCGCCGGGCAGTTGACCGCGCGGCGAGCCTGCGACGGACGCGAACGGGTGCCCCGGCCTGTTGGGGTCCGAACTCATCCGCGGGTGGGTGAGCACCTGCTGCGCCTCGGCATGCCGGGTCACCAGCCAGACCGTACTGCCGTGCCGGAACCGGGCCCGGACGAGGGGCGCTTCGGCCCGCAGGGCCTCGTACTCGGGAGGAGGTGCGTGGGGGCATCGCCGGGGCATGGGGAAGTCGGGGCAGCGCTCCTGGTCATCGGCCACGTCAGGGCTCCCTGCGTCTGCGTACATGCGTCATGAGGCGCTCGCGGGCAGGTCACGCATGCGGACCAGAGGAGAGAAGAGCAGTGGGACGATCGAGAGCACGAGCCCCAGAACGCCGAACCACAGGGCGACTCGCACGCCGTACATTTCGCCGAGTGTGCCGCCGAGCAGGGCGCCGACCGGCATCGTCCCCCAGACCAGGAAACGCATGGTGGCGTTCATCCGGCCCTGCATGTCTTCCGCGGTGGTGGCCTGACGGAAGCTGATCTGGCTGACGTTGTAGATGACCACACCGATCGAGGTGAAGAACGAGCCGACGATGAAGAAGCCGACCTTCGCACCCGTGTCGGTGAGCGGGATCAGCAGGGCGAACGGCTGGAACAGCACAGGTCCGAGCCAGATGATCCGGGCAGAACCGAGCCGCTTGGCCAGCGGCCCGATGAGGGCACCGCCGCACAGCCCCCCGACGGCGCCCGCGGCCAGCGAGGCCCCGTAGCCGCTGGGCGACAGGCCGACCTCACTGACCAGGAAGAGGGCCTGCACCGCGATGAGGGCCGAATAGGACAGATTCGCAACGGCCGAACGGAGCGCGATCAGCCGGAGAATACGGTCGGCGAACACGTACTGGAGCCCGTCACGGATCTCCCGCAACAGCCCGGGGCGGTTCGCGCGCGAACGCTTCGTCTCCTGGGCACCGATACGGCTCAGGAAGATCGCGGACCCCACGTAACTGATCGCGTCGGCGACGATCGCGACCGGCGCGGTGACCAGACCGACCAGCCAGCCGCCGACACTGGGACCCGCCACCTGGGCACCCGCCCGTGTCGTTTCCAGCTTGCCGTTGCCGTCGACGAGTTGGTCCCGGTCGACCAGAGTGGGCAGATAGCTCTGGCTCGCCACCTCGAAGAACACTGTTCCGATACTGGCTCCGAGCGCCACGACGTACAGCTGAGTCAGCGTGAGCGCGTCGAGCCAGAAGGCGACCGGAATGGTGAACAGCAGGGCCGCGCGCGCCAGATCGGCGGTGATCAGGACCGGACGACGGCGCATCCGGTCCACCCACACGCCCGCAGGCAAGCCGATCAGTACGAACGCGGACGTTTGCGCGGCCGTCAGCAGACCGACTTCGAACGCCCCCGCGTGCATCGTCAGAATCGCCACGAGAGGCAGGGCCACCATGCCGACCTGCGTACCGGCCACGCTGATCGACTCGGCTCCGAACAGCAGCATGAAGTCCCGGTGGTGCAGGAGGCTTCGTGGTGCGGCGAGTCGCGTGGACATCAGATGCACTCCAGAAGGCCGGCCGTCAGGGTGAGGGCGCGGATCTGGTCGCCCACACGCGAACGTAGCGTCACACTCGGCCTGTTGTACGCATCCCTCGTGAACTGGACCGTCCGCTCCGTCGTCCATCCGGCGAAACGGAACTCCCCGGCACCGACGTGCACCAGCATGAACTCGGGCTTTCCGGAGAGAGACAGAATCAGCTGCCCGTCGCGCACCTCGACGGCGGCCGTCCGGGTGCGCGGGGAGGTCAGAAAGGCTCCGTCGGCCTCGTCGAACTCGGTGAACGAATCAGGCATGGGGAATGTGCAGCGGTACGCCGCGAGACCGGCCGGGGTGACCTGCCGGACAGGCAGCGACAGCAGCGTGTGGTCCAGCACCTCGGGCGTACGGAACTCGGGAGGGAAGAGCTCCAGCAGTTCCGGCGTGGGCTCGCAGTCGATGACGAGATGGACGCGGGTGATGTCGTCGACATTGCGCACCAGGTGAGGCCGGGTGAAGTCGGCGTACCAGAACTCGCCGGGCTGCCATCGGTACGTCTCCTGCTCGATGGTGAGCGTGGCGCCGGGCGTCGTGATCAGCGGAACGTGCAGCCGTACGATCCCCCAGGGCAGGCCGTACTTGGTGTCGTTGTGCAGGGGGCTCTCCGCTCCGGGCCCCAGCGACTGAAGCCTGACACAGCGCAGCGGAGCGGGTATGCCCGCCAGCAGCAGGGCCATGTGCGGCGCCTTGCCGAGCCATGGGGTGTCGGCGAACTCCGCCAGTGAAGGACCGCCCGGATCAGTACGCTCCGGGTCTCCCCCCACGCTGCGCAGCGGGAGCTTCCGCCAGTCCACATCGACGCCGGGGCGGAGTCCTTCGCCGCTGATGATCTGTGGCGGCAGCCATTCGGTCGTGCGCAGCGTCTGGAGGTCGGCCAGCAGCTCCGCCGTATCAAAGTGGGGTGTGAGCTGGGCCGTTGCGGGGAGCGAGGCCAGGATGGGGGCCTGCGGCCAGGGTTCGAGTTCACTCATGTCTCTGTCCTTGGTGAGTGAAACGTGAGGGGAAGCCGTTCCGGATAGCGCAGCGTTGCCCGGGGCCGGCGATGGACCGGACCGGCGGGACGGGGCGTTCCGGGAAGCTCCAGGAGGCTGGTGAGCAGCGCTCGTAGCACCACTTTTGCGAGCATGCTTCCGGTACACGCATGGGGCCCGCGACCGAACGCGAGATGCTGGTTGGGCCGACGGTCCGGCACCAGTTCGTCCGGTGCGGCGAACTGGTCGGGGTCACGGTTGGCGGACCCGATGAGGACCATCACCGACTGGCCGCGCGTTATCCGTTCGCCTGCGAGGGTGACGTCCTCGACGCACGCCCTGCTCGTCCCCTGGATCGGGCTGTCGTACCTGATGAGCTCATCGATGCAGGTGTCGAGAAGCCGACGGTCACTGCGTATGCGCTCAAACAATTCCGGCTGCCCCAGCAGAGCCAGCACGGCATTGACGGAGGCCGAAACAGTCGTACTGAAACCGGCCAGGAACAACACCCTGGCCGTGCTCCACACAACTCCTTCCGGCACATCAAGGCCTTTTCTCTCACGTAATGCATGCCCAAGTACGCCGGAGCCCGAGGAATCGACAAGCCACGATTCCATCAGGTTGTCGATCTCCCGACGTGCCGCGATGGCCGGCTGGAGGGCCTCGGGGACGAGGCCTGCGTCCATACCCCGTTCAACGGCATCGGCGAGCTTGACGAACGAATCCGTCTCCGGAGCATTCACCCCGAGGACGCGGCACACAGCGTGCAAGGTCACCGGACGAGCGACCTCTTCCACGAAGTCGAAAGACGCGGCCGATGCGAGTTTCTCGAACAAGGCAGCAGACTCCGCGGCGACGAGCGCTCCGATGCCGTCGAGGTCCTGATGGTGCAGCGCGCTCATGAAGAGATGGCGGACCGGCGCATGGTCGGGCGGATCAAGCACCTGCAGGCTCGGGTGATCCATTTCCGGCATCTCGTAGCCGGCCCGTCGCCAGTCGCTGGCGAATGTCTCGGAGTCGCGGAGGATCTCCGCGCATTCCTTGTACCGCGTAAACACCCACGATTCGAGCTTCTCGTGCCAGAAAACCGGCTGCCGTTCGCGGAGTCTTGCATAGAAGGGGTACGGATTTTCTATCAACGCGGGCGACAGCGGATCATATTCCAGCACGCCATGCCTTCTTTCAAGCCGTTCTCAACGCGTAGGAACCGGCAGGGGGGCCGGCTCTTCGAGCCGGCCCCAGGATGCCGCTAACGGCTACCAGCAGTACTTCATGACGTTCCCCTTTTGGCAGAAGGCAACTTTTCAGGACCCGTCCATAGAAGCAATCCTGCCGATATCAAGTCAACGCTGATAGGAGCAGAGGAATCCCCCCTTGTGCCGATGACCGATTCCGTGATATTCGATCAGTGCGATTCGCGGGCGGGTTACAAGCGCGACGACGTTACGGGCACGACGACGTTACGGGCGCGACGACGGCGCCCAGCGCTGCCCCCGCATGAGGTTCTCAAGGCCCTCCCAGGCGAAGTTCATCAGCGTCGCGGCCGTCTCCTTCGCGGAGACGCCCGGCGTAGCGTTGCCCCAGCCGGCCAGCGACTCCGCGGCGCCCACCAACGCATGGGCGAGGCCGGCCACTTCCCGGTCGGCGAGGTCGGGATCGCAGGCCGCCTCGCGGGCCGCGGACCCGATCAGGTACGTCACGAAGGCGACGATCTCCTCGCGCATCGCCGAGACCTCGGCGGCGAACGGCTCTCCGTGCGTACGTGCCTGGTTGTGCAGCACCGACCAGGCGTCCGGGTTCTCGGCGGCGTGCGTGAAGAACGCCCTTAGGCCGTCCCACAGTTGGCGGTCGGCGGGCAGGCCCGGCTCGACCCCGGCCCGTACCGCCTCGACGAGCGCGCGTGCCTCGCGCCGGATGCAGGCCGTGAACAGTTCTTCCTTGGAGTTCAGGTAGAGGTAGACGAGCGGCTTGGACACCCCGGCCAGCTCGGCTATCTCGTCCATCGACGCGGCCCGGTAACCCCGTTGCCCGAAGGTCTGCACGGCAGCGTCCATCATCTGCTGCTCGCGCACGGCACGCGGCATCCGCTTGCCCTTCACCGCACCCACGTCCCCGGTTCCTTCCGCCCCGCCGCGCGGCATACGCGGCTTACTACCCGGTTAAGCCTACGTGCGCGCACCGCGGGGAAGCCGAAGTGCCCCCGGACGCAAGGCGTCCGGGGGCACTCGGTGGGGCACTTGGGTGGGGCACTCGCTAGCGCGAGGCAGTTACGCCGCGACCGGCACGGGCGCCGTCTTCTCGTCGACGGGGGAAGCCGAGGCCGAGTTGTACGCGTCGTGGTCGAGGATCTTCTCGCGGGCCGCGACGATGACGGGGACGAGCGCCTGTCCCGCGACGTTCGTGGCCGTACGCATCATGTCCAGGATCGGGTCGATCGCCATCAGCAGACCCACGCCCTCCAGCGGAAGGCCGAGCGTCGACAGGGTGAGGGTCAGCATGACCGTCGCGCCCGTCAGACCGGCGGTCGCCGCCGAGCCGATGACCGACACGAAGGCGATCAGCAGGTAGTCCTGGATGCCGAGCTGTACGTCGAAGATCTGCGCGATGAAGATCGCGGCGAGCGCCGGGTAGATCGCGGCGCAGCCGTCCATCTTGGTCGTCGCACCGAACGGCACGGCGAAGGACGCGTACTCCTTCGGCACACCGAGGCGCTCGGTGACCCGCTGGGTGACCGGCATGGTGCCGACCGAGGAGCGGGAGACGAAGGCCAGCTGGATGGCCGGCCAGGCGCCCTTGAAGAACTGGACGGGGTTGACCTTGGCGACGGTCGCGAGCAACAGGGGGTAGACGCCGAACATCACCAGGGCGCAGCCGATGTAGACGTCGGCGGTGAACGTCGCGTACTTGCTGATCAGGTTCCAGCCGTAGTCGGCGATGGCGAAGCCGATGAGGCCGACCGTGCCGATGGGCGCGAGCCGGATGACCCACCACAGGGCCTTCTGGAGCAGCTCCAGAACGGAGTTGCTGAGCTTGAGGATCGGCTCGGCCTTCTCGCCGAGCTGGAGCGCGGCGATACCGGCGACGGCGGCCATGAAGACAATCTGAAGCACGTTCAGTTCGGTGAACGGCGTGATGACGTCGGTCGGCACGATGCCGGTCAGGAAGTCGATCCAGGAGCCGGATCCTTCGGGCTTCTTGCCGTCCTTCGGCGTCAGGCCCGTACCGGCGCCCGGGTTGGTGAGCAGGCCGATCGCGAGGCCGATGGCGACCGCGACGAGTGACGTGATCATGAACCAGAGGAGCGTACGGGAGGCCAGCCTGGCGGCGTTGTTGACCTTCCGCAGGTTGGTGATCGACACCAGGATCGCGAAGAAGACGAGCGGCGCGACGGCCAGCTTCAGCAGCTGGACGAAGATGCCGCCGACCTGCTCCAGCGTCGTCTTGAGCCAGCTGATGTCCTGGCTGCGGGCGAGCCAGCCGAGCAGGACACCCAGCACCAGACCGGTGATGATCTGGGCCCAGAAGGGGAACTTCTCAGATATCCGGAAGCGAGAGTTCTGCTTCGCGGGCGTGGTCGCGGAGTTCGCGGACACGGACACACTCCGTTGATGACGTACGCGAGCGTACGAGGGCGTACGGGGATTCGGGACGGGGGTGCGGCGGCCGTGAGCTGCACGTCGAGCTGTGGCCTCGCCGCTGCGTGATGTCGCTTCTGTTGTCAGATGTGGCGGCGACAGGCCGCGGATACACAGCGGCAGAGATCGACATGCAGACGCGCCACGAGCGGAACGCTCATGGGATTGCGGTGCGCGGCTGCTGTCTTCATGCCGAGCACGTTAACACTTGAACTTTGAGAACATCAAAGCTTTCCTTGGGTACGAAACACCCCGGAAACGCCAACACCCCGGCCACGGACGGGTGTCCGGAACCGGGGTGCCGCTGAGTGTGCGTGAGTGTGTGACGTACCTTACGGAGCCCTACTGCGTAAGGCCGTCCTCCTGCTTGCGGTTCGATTCGAAGCGGGCCTTCGCGTGGTCCACGCGCTCGACGATCCGCTCGGACATCGCGTCACGCTGCTTGCGCAGCAGCACGAAACTCAGCGGCGCGGAGACGACGATGGCGAGCATCAGGACCCACAGCAGGTTGGAGTCGCCGAGGCCGGCCGGCAGGATCCCGAAGCGGACCAGGCCCCAGATGACGAAGAAGCAGCCGACGAAGACGGCCAGGCGCATCGCGGTGTAGCGAATCGTTGCGTGCTTGCTGCTCACGGGGCTCTCGGGGCTCACAGGGGGGACCTTCTTCTCAACGGCAACCGAAAGGGTCACCACCAGTCAAGCACAGGGCCCTCAGGCCAAGGGAATCAGCCCAGGGGAAGCAGCATCACTATGTCGTCGCGGTCGTCGCCGGGCGCGACCCGTATCGCGCCGGGCACGCGGCCGACCTCCTTGTATCCGCAGGAGGCGTAGAAACGGTCGACTCCGGTGCCGCCCCGGCAAGTCAGCCGTACCGCCTCGATGCCGTCGAAGCCGCGTACGGCCGCCTCCGTCGCGGCCATCAGGTCCTGCCCGTATCCCTTGCCCTGATGCCGGGGGTGGACCATCACCGTGTAGAGCCACACCCAGTGCTTCATCAGCCTGTGCGTGTTGTGCGTGATGAAGGTCGTGGCGGCGACGGCGCCCTCCTCGTCGTACCCGACGAGCAGCCGCGTACGGCCCTCGCTCATGGCGGCGAGGTGGCCGACCCACTCGGGCCGGATGTCGTCGACGGTCACGGGCGGTACGAATCCGACGGCGCCGCCCGCGTTGGACACGTCCGTCCACAGGGTGAGGACGCCGTCGCGCAGGGCCGGCTCGATCCGCGGATCGAGTTCGAAGGTCAGCGGCATGCGTTCGACGATAAACGGCTCAGCTCAGCGCCTGCGCGGCTATCCGCAGGTCGGACACCAGGCCCTCGTAGACCGCGTCGCGGTCGTCGGCGCGCAGTACGGCGGAGGGGTGGATGGTGGCCACGACGCTCTCGCCGCGGTCCTCGTACGGGAGCAGCATGCCGCGCTGCTTGGTCACCCGGAACGAGGGGCCGAGCAGCGCCTTCCCGGCGGTGGCGCCGAGCGCGATGATGACGTCGGGGTCGACGAGCCGCATTTCGGCGTTGAGCCACGGTCGGCAGGCGGTCAGTTCGCGCAGGTTGGGCGCCTTGTGGATACGGCGTTTGCCGCGTGCAGGGACGAGCTCGAACTTGAAGTGCTTGACGGCGTTGGTGATGTACGTGTCGTCCGGGTCGATCCCGGCCTCGTCCAGTGCCCGGGTCAGCACCTTGCCCGCGGGGCCGACGAACGGCTTCCCCTGCCGGTCCTCCTGGTCGCCCGGCTGCTCGCCGACGAGCAGGACCCGGGCGTGGTCGTTTCCGGCGCCGAAGACGGTCTGGGTGGCATCGCGGTGGAGTGGGCACCCGCGGCAGCCGGCGGCCGCCTTGCGCAGTGCGGGGAGACCGCCGCGGCCGGGGAGGAAGGGCTCGGCGGTGTAGGCGTCCTCGGGTGCGGTACCGGGGCCGCCATCAGGCTCGGTACGGCTGGCCATGCGGCGCGGGTACCCCCCGGGCCGCATGGCAAACACGCCGTAACGGAGTCAGAGCCTCATTGCCTGCGGCGACTCGCGGCGGTCCGCGTCCGGCCCCGGGTACTCGCGGATGATCTCGTACCGGGTGTTCCGCTCGACCGGGCGGAAGCCCGCGTCCCGGATCAGCTCCAGCAGATCGTCACGGCCGAGCTTGTTCGGCGTGCCGTAGTTGTCCGCGTCGTGCGTGATCTTGTACTCGACGACCGAGCCGTCCATGTCGTCGGCGCCGTGCTGCAGCGCGAGCTGCGACGTCTGCACGCCGTGCATCACCCAGAAGACCTTCACGTGCGGGACGTTGTCGAAGAGCAGCCGCGAGACAGCGAAGGTCTTGAGGACGTCGACGCCGCTCGCCATCGTCGTACGCGCCTGGAGGCGGTTGCGGACCTTGCCGTCCTTCATGTCCTCGAAGTCGTGCTGGTAGCGCAGCGGGATGAAGACCTGGAATCCGCCGGTCTCGTCCTGGAGTTCACGCAGCCGGAGCACGTGGTCCACGCGGTGGCGCGGCTCCTCGATGTGTCCGTACAGCATCGTGCACGGGGTCTTCAGACCCTTCTCGTGCGCGAGGCGGTGGATGCGCGACCAGTCCTCCCAGTGGGTGCGGTGGTCGACGATGTGCTGGCGGACCTCCCAGTCGAAGATCTCCGCGCCGCCACCGGTCAGCGACTCCAGACCGGCCTCGATCAGCTCGTCGAGGATCTCGGACGCGGACAGCCCCGAGATGGTCTCGAAGTGGTGGATCTCGGTGGCGGTGAACGCCTTGAGGGAGACGTTCGGCAGGGCCTTCTTGAGCTCGCTCAGGGAGCGCGGGTAGTAGCGCCAGGGCAGGTTGGGGTGCAGGCCGTTGACGATGTGCAGCTCGGTGAGGTTCTCGCCCTCCATCGTCTTGGCCAGCCGGACGGCCTCCTCGATGCGCATCGTGTACGCGTCCTTCTCGCCCGGCTTGCGCTGGAACGAGCAGTACGCGCACGACGCGGTGCACACGTTCGTCATGTTGAGGTGGCGGTTGACGTTGAAGTGGACGACGTCACCGTTCTTGCGCGTACGCACCTCGTGGGCGAGGCCGCCCAGCCAGGCGAGGTCGTCGGACTCGTAGAGCGCGATGCCGTCCTCGCGGGTCAGCCGCTCCCCGCCCCGGACCTTCTGCTCCAGCTCGCGCTTCAGCCCCGCGTCCATGTACGGCCGCCTCCCATATGTCTACGTAAAACAGGCTCCGCCAACCGTACTCCCCCACCCTTCGGGCGGGTGGGGCCCCCATAGCGCTCCGCGCTAAGCCTCTTCCGGCAATTCCCCGACCCGGTTCTCCCACTTCGTGGAGAGCACAATCGTCGTACGGGTGCGCGACACGCCCCGCGTCCCCGACAGCCGGCGGATCGTCCTCTCCAGGCCGTCCACGTCGCCCGCCCGGACCTTGAGCATGTACGAGTCGTCGCCCGCGATGAACCAGCAGTCCTCGATCTCCGCGAGGTCGCGCAGCCTGCGTGCCACGTCCTCGTGGTCGGCCGCGTCCGAGAGCGAGATGCCAATCAGTGCGGTGACGCCGAGGCCGAGCGACTTGGCGTCGACCGTCGCGCGGTAACCGGTGATGACTCCGGCCGCCTCCAGACGGTTGATGCGGTCGGTGACGCTGGGCCCCGAGAGCCCGACGAGCCGGCCGAGCTCGGCGTAGGAGGCCCTGCCGTTCTCCCTGAGGGCCTGGATGAGCTGCCTGTCCACGGCGTCCATATGCCTGAAGCATTCCATTGTTCAGCAGTAGCGCAAGCTTACATGCAGAATCTAAGGCACAGAGGGCCTTACGCCCAGCAAAACGAAGAATTAGTCCTTTCGGGAGCCACCGAGCTCCCCCTTCCAGCGGCGGTACAGGCCGTGCGGCACCCCCGCCGCGTCCAGCACCCGCCCGGCGACGAAGTCCACCAGATCCTGGATGTGCGTCGCGCCCGCGTAGAACGCCGGGGAGGCAGGAAGCACCACCGCGCCCGCCTCGTCCAGCGCCACCATGTGCTTGAGGGTCTGGCCGCTCAGCGGCGTCTCCCGCACCGCGACCACGAGCCTGCGCCGCTCCTTGAGCGTCACGCTCGCCACCCGTTGCAGCAGGTCCTTCGACAGCCCCAGCGCCACCCCGGCCACACTCGCCGTCGACGCCGGAACGATCAGCATGCCCTTGGCCGGGTACGAGCCCGACGAAGGACCGGCGGCGAGATCCCCGGCCGCCCAGTACCGCACGTCGCTGACATACGCCGCATCGACGTCGAACGAGTCCGGCTTGCCGTCCGCGCCCCGCGCCAGCCAGTTCCGCAGATCTTCCTGCCAGTGCGCGTCCCGGAACGCGATGCCCGTCTCGTCGAGCAGCGTCAGCCGCGAGGCCCGGCTGACCACCAGATCGACGCTCTCCCCCGCATCGAGCAGCCCACGCAGCACGGCGGCGGCATACGGCGTACCCGACGCGCCGGAAACACCGACAATCCAGGGCCTGCGCGGCGCCTCCTGCCGCTGCTCCTGGTGCTGCTGCCCGCGTACATGTCCTGACTCCACGTGCCCGACCTTATCCGGGCGCCGCGGGAGCGGCTGCGTCACCTAGACGGTCAGCCCGCGAACCAGGAGATCCAGCAGAGCGCACACGAACAGGGCAATGCCGATGAAGCCGTTGACCGAGAAGAAGGCCCGGTTGAGGCGGGACAGGTCGTGCGGCGTCACAATCGTGTGCTCGTAGAGGAAGGCGCCGATGACGACGACCAGGCCTACCCAGAAGAAGATCCCCGCGCCCGTCGCCAGCGCGTACCAGACCAGCAGCACCGTCGTCATCGCGTGACACGCCCGCGCGCCGTACAGCGCGGCAGGGACTCCGAACCGGGCCGGGACCGACTTCA
This sequence comes from Streptomyces spiramyceticus, assembly GCF_028807635.1. NCBI lineage: Bacteria > Bacillati > Actinomycetota > Actinomycetes > Kitasatosporales > Streptomycetaceae > Streptomyces > Streptomyces spiramyceticus. Next base: position 3,759,777 of record NZ_JARBAX010000001.1, on the reverse strand, counting down.
CGCCCTCGGCGCGGTCCGCCTGGACGTCCTGGCTACCGAAGATCAGGTCGAAGCCGCCGATCCAGATGCCGACCGCGAGGCCGAGGATCACCGCGTCCCACGACCACGCCCCGGTGATCGCCAGCCAGGCGCCGACCGGGCCCATGGCCTGGGCGAAGCCGAGGATCGCGTGCGGGAAGTTCGTGAAGCGCTTCCCGTACGGATAGACCACCATCGGGATCACGGCGATCGGCGCCAGCGCCAGGCAGAGCGGGTTGAGCGCCGCTGCGGCGCCGAGGAAGATCACGACGGCGATCAGCGCGCCGGTCCAGGCCGACCTCACCGAGACGGCGCCGGTCACGAGCTCGCGGCCGGCGGTGCGCGGGTTACGGGCGTCCAGTTCGCGGTCGATGATCCGGTTGCACGCCATCGCGAACGTACGCAGACCGACCATGGCGATCGTGACCAGCAGCAGCCTGCCCCAGTGAATGTTCCGGTCCATCTGGAACATCGCGGTGAGCGCGGCGATGTACGCGAAGGGCAGCGCGAAGACCGAGTGCTCGATCATGACGAGGCGCAGGAACGCCTTGGTCCTGCCGGGCTGCGGGACTGCGGCGGCGGCACTGGTCACAGGCCGTACTCCTTCCAGCGCCTGGTCACCCGTTCGGAGGTCTCCGGGTCGGACTCGACCATGTTCGGCCAGCCCCCGTCCCGGGTGTAGCCCTCCTCGGGCAGCTTCTTCGTCGCGTCGATGCCCGCCTTGCCGCCCCAGAACTGCTGGTAGGAGGCGTGGTCGAGGTGGTCCACCGGACCCTCGACGACGGTCAGGTCGCGGGCGTAGTCGACGTTCCCGAGGGCCCGCCACGCCACTTCGTGGTAGTTGTGCACGTCGCAGTCGGCGTCGACCACGATGATCAGCTTCTCCAGCGAGAGCATGTGCGCGCCCCAGATGGCGTGCATGACCTTCTGTGCGTGCTTCGGGTACTTCTTGTCGATCGCCACGATGATGCAGTTGTGGAAGCCGCCCGCCTCGGGCAGGTGGTAGTCCACGATGTCCGGAACGATGATCTTGAGCAGGGGCAGGAAGAAGCTCTCCGTCGCCCGGCCCAGCGGCCCGTCCTCGGTCGGCGGTCGGCCGACCACGATCGACTGGAGCAGCGGCCGCCGCCGCATCGTGACCGTGTCGATCGTCAGCGCCGGGAAGTCCTCCTGCGGCGTGTAGAAACCGGTGTGGTCGCCGAAGGGGCCCTCCGGGAGCATCTTCCCCGGCTCCAGCCACCCCTCCAGTACGACCTCGGCGTGCGCCGGGACCTGGAGCGGCACCGTCTTGCAGTCGACCATCTCGATGCGCTTGCCCTGGAGGAAGCCCGCGAAGAGGTACTCGTCGATGTCACCGGGCAGCGGCGCCGTCGACGCGTAGGTCACGGCCGGCGGGGCACCGAAGGCGATCGCGACCGGCAGCTTCTCGCCCCGGCGGGCGGCCACCTGGTAGTGGTTGCGGCTGTCCTTGTGGATCTGCCAGTGCATGCCGATCGTGCGCCTGTCGTGGCGCTGGAGCCGGTAGAGGCCCAGGTTCCTGATGCCGGTCTCCGGGTCCTTCGTGTGCGTCAGACCCAGGTTGAAGAAGGAACCGCCGTCCTCCGGCCAGGTGAAGAGCGCGGGGAGCTTGTCGAGGTCCACGTCGTCGCCGGTGAGGACGACCTCCTGGACGGGCGCGGCATCGGACTTGACCTTCTTCGGCGGTACGTGCGCCATCGAGCCGAGCTTGCCGAACGCTTCCCGTACGCCGGTGAAGCCGTGGGGCAGTTCCGGCTTCAGCAGGCCGCCGATCTTGTCCCTGATGTCGTCGTACGACTTCAGCCCCAGCGCCTTGAGGAGGCGGCGGTCGGTCCCGAAGACATTCATGGCCAGGGGCATCGAAGAGCCCTTGACGTTCTCGAAGAGAAGCGCCGGGCCGCCCGCCTTGTTCACGCGGTCGACGATCTCCCCGACCTCCAAGTACGGGTCGACTTCGGCCTTGATGCGCTTGAGGTCGCCCTCGCGCTCCAGCGCCCGGAGCAGCGAGCGAAGATCGTCGTAAGCCATGCGGTCCAGTATCCGGTACGCACTACGCTTGGCCCGTCACCGGGGCCGCGTACGGCCCCCCGCTGTACGCGTTCTGGGGGCTCGTCTCATGCTCAGGTATCTGCCCTTCCTGCTCGTTCTGGCGTTGTGGATCTATGCCTTCATCGACTGCCTGAACACCCCCGAGGAAGAGGTGCGTCACCTTCCCAAGGTGGTCTGGGTGATCATCGTGCTGCTCTTCGGCGAGGTGCTGATCGGCCCAGTCGCGTGGCTCGCGGTCGGCAAGGTCCGCAAGGGCGCGCGCGGCGGCAGTACGCCGTCCGAATGGCACCGCAACCACAAGCAAGAGTGGGTCGCGCCCGACGACAACCCCGACTTCCTCAAGTCCCTCAAGGACGAGAACGAAAAAGACGAGTCGATGATGAAGGACTGGGAGGCCGATCTGCGGCGCCGCGAGGAGGAGCTCAAGCGGCGCGAGGACGGCACCGGCGGTCCCGGGGACTCGACGCCTCCGAAGCCCTGAGGTGGTGGCGTGGCCGTACCGGACGACCCCGTAGCGGGTGCGGTCGGGCGGGCCGCGCGAGAGGCTGGATGGTATGGACGACCGGATCGCTCACGGCACCAGCCTGACCCACGGCGAGACGCACGTTTTGCGCTTCGTGCTTGAGCTGCCGCATCCCGTCACCGAGGTCTGGCCCCGTGTCGCCAGCCCCGCCGGCCTGCAGGAATGGCTCTGCGCCGCTGATGTTTTCGAACCGCACATCGGGGGCCAGGTCCGGTTGCGGTGGCTGAACACCGACGAAGGAGGCAACGCCACCGTCGCAGCCGGTGAGGTCACCGCCTGGGACGTGGAGCGGGTCGCCGAGTACGAGGTGATCCTGCACGGGCGGATCCGTTTCCACCTGGAGGCGCCGTCGCCCGACGCGACCATCCTCCGGTTCACCAATGAGATCGTGGGGCCGGCCGCCCGGCGTCTGGACTCGCTCGCCGGGTGGCACAACCACTTCGAGTTCCTGGCGGACGCGCTCGACGGGCGGCCCAAGAACTGGTCGACGTGGACCCTGGACCGCTGGCGGGAACTGCGCGCCGACTACGAGCGCCGGGGCGGCAGGCAGGTCTGAGCCGGCGGCTTGCCCTCCGGCCAGGCGATTTCCACGAAGCGCTGGCTGCCGTCGCGTGCGAGTTCCACGATCGGGACCGCCTTGTTGTACGGGTTCCCGTGGTTGTCCAGGCAGATCCAGCCGCTCGCGCCCGCCACCTTCAGCGAGCCCTTCACCTGCGGCCACTGGGTGACGACGTCGGTGATCGCCGGCAGCTTCGCGTCCTGCACCGTGGCCTGCCGGATGCCGTGCACGGCCGTCGCCATCGCGTCGTACGCGATGATCGCCTGCCCGTCGGTCAGCGAGGTCGGGCCGATGGGGCCTACGGCGGGGTCCGCCGCCAGATCGGCTGCAAGGTCGAGCAGTTCGGTGAAGGTCCTGTAGTCCGCGGCGGAGCCGCCCGTCGTGGGGGCGCCGGACCGGCGCCAGGTGTCGGGGTGGGCGAGTGAGGCGTAGCGGACGGTGACCTTGCGGGCCAGGGCCTTCTTGTCGAGCTTGTCGTCGCCGCCGAGATAGGAGCCCTCGTCGCCGGTGAGGACGGTGAACTTCCGGTGCTGACAGCCGCGTTGCCCCAGGGCGTTCACGAACTGGCGGAGCTGGGTGTGGCGTCCGGCGAAGAAGACGGTCTCGGCGCGGGTGTCGCAGAGCAGCAGGGTGATCTGCCGGAAGGTGTTGGCGGTGGTGCCTTCCTCGGTGGGGTCGGGCGGTGAGGTGAAGAGCTGGGGCTCGTACGGCGCGTCCTTGAGGAGGCCCGCGAAGGCGCGCTTGAGGGTGACGGTGTAGTGGTCGCCGGAGCGGGTGTCCTGGACCAGCACCGCCTTGTCGGCTTCGACCTTGCCGAACTGGGCGATGGCGCGCGCCTCGTCGCTGTTGGTCGGGGAGACGCGGGCGAGGCCGGGATAGGGGTCGCCGTCGGGCCCGTTGGCTATGTCGTCGGCGGTGATGGTCGTACCGACGACGGGGATCTTGGCGCCGGTCAGCTCTTTCACCGCGGATTTGGTCTCGGTGCTGCTGGTGGCCACGCCGGTGACGGCGCGGAGGTTGTCGGGGGCGCCGGTCATCGTCTTCAGCCGCCCGACGGTCGTGCGCCAGTGGGCGTTGCCCTTGCCGGTGTTGGCGAGGACGAGCCGGATCTTGGGGACCTGGTCGTTGGAGTCGTGGTTGGCGCGGTACTGCTCCAGGAAGGCGCCCTGCACCTCGTGCACGATCTTGGTGCGCATCCCGTCGTCGGTGGAGGTGAGCGGCAGCAGCACCGCCACGGTCGCGTACTCGCCCGCCTTCAGCGTCCTGTTCTCGCGGTCGATGGCGTCCGCGACCTTCGTCAGCGCCGGAACGCCGAAGTCGTACCCGTCACCCGACACACCCACGCACTCGGCGCCCTCCTCGGGGCGCTCGACGCCCTTGGCGCAGGTCAGGTCGGGGTTGGCGATGCGGTAGCCGCCGTACGCCGCAACGGCCGCCAGCGCGAGCACCAGCAGCACCGTGAGCCCCTTGCGCAGGGGTGTGAACCAGAAGACTCTGCGCAGCCAGTCCTTCATGACCTGCCTCCCGGGCTCGTCGTCAGGGGACGCCACTCGCGCACGGCCTGCGGCCAGGAGCGGGAGGCCTGCCAGAGGATTTCGTTGCCCGAGCTGTGCAGCTCCGACAGGAGGCCCAGCTCGTACCCCATCTTTTCGGTCACCTCGTCGTCCGGGAGGGCCAGTGGATCCGTCAGCTGCCAGACGGCGTACAGCAGCCGGCGGATACGGAGATGGAGAGCGGCATCCGCGCCGGGCGGCGGCGGGGCCGCTGTCTCGCTGCGGCCGAGGGCCACGGGGCGGCGTACGTCCGGGGCGTCGAAATGCGGCGCGGAGGCGATGAAGCGCAGCTCGTCCAGCCAGTCGCGGGCGTCGGAGCTCGGGAAGGTCTCGCGCAGATACGTCACCGCGTTCTCGGTGATCCCGAGGGCCAGTTCGTGGTGGAGGCGGCGGGGGGCCTCGTCGCGGTAGTGGCGGCGCAGCGTCTCGTGGACGGCCCGCCAGCGGGCGAAGTCGGGGTCGCCGTATCTGAGCCGGTGCAGCAGCAGGGTGCGCAGGAAGGGGTCGCCTATGAAGCGGCCGGGGGCGGCGGACCAGTGCTCGTCGGCGAGGAGGGTGCGGATGTCGCGTACGGCGGCCAGTCCCGTACGTCCCTCGTCGCCCGGCAGCCGGGACTCGGCCAGGGCTTCCGCCGACGGGACGTCGTGGGCGGGGGCGAGCACCGTGAGCCAGTCCAGGCGGGAGGCGGGCACGAGCCGCCCGAGGAGCTCACCGGCCACTTCGCGCCCTTCCTGGTCCTCGCGGAGGGTCACGGGCGCGGTGAGCAGGGACGCCGGGGTGAACCGCTCCGGATGGGCGTCCTGCCCGGCCGCGCGCCCCAGCAGATCGACGCCGACGGGCCGCCCGCCCGTCAGCCGGTGTACGGCGCGGGCGAGTTGGGGCGGTGTGAGCTGGCGGGGGTCGGTGCGGTCGAAGAACTGCCGTACGTGCTCGGGTTCCAGCGGGGTCAGCTCGACGGCGAGTGCGCCCGACGCGACCTCCGGGCCGCGCTCCCACCCCGACTCGTGCCGGACCTCGGGGAGGGAGCGGCGTACGGCATGGCGCAGGGCGGGGTGGTCGTGCCCGCGCAGTGCGGCGACGAAGACGACATGGTCGCGCTTGCCGTCGGCGCGGTCGCGCAGCACGGGCTCGACGAGGCGGCGGCCCAGCGGAGCCTGTGCGTTGTCCAGCAGCACGAGCGGCCGGCCGACCCTCCGCAGCCGTCCCATACCGTGATACGCGGCGTCCAGATCGGCGCGCAGCGCGCCCAGGAGATGGCGTTCGGCGCGGATGCGGTGTTCGCTGCCGCGCCGGAAGTGCAGGGCGAGGAGGGTGAGGCCGCGCTTGGCCTTGCCGCCGGCGCCGGGGTAGTTGCTGTACCAGTCGGCGGAGGCGCGCTGCCCCCGGTTGAACAGGTCGTCCAGGAGCGACTCGACGGTGGTCTCCACGACCACGTCGAGCCCGGGCCCCACCCCGGAGGCCATCGCGGCGAACTTCGACACGACCTTGGTCAGCCAGCTGCGGGTCTGGTTGCGCCAGCGCGAGCCCGGCTCGACGAGCAGGCCGAGCCGCAGCCCCTCGGCGAGGATGTTCTCGTCGTCGTGCGGCCGCCAGCCGAGGCTGGCCACCGAGAGCAGTCCGGCCGCGAGCCGGGGGAACTCGACGGCCCCCGCGCCGTGCACGGCGGGCGCGAGCTGCTCGCCCAGCTCGGCCAGGGCCTCGGTCACGGGCGACCAGGAGAGCGAGTGCTCGGGCGGCCGCTCGATGAACTCGGCCCTTTCGCAGTCGATGAGAGCGACGGGCGTACGTTGCCGGTATCCGGTGTGCAGCCGTTTCAGGACAGCGGTCTTGCCCATGCCGCGGCCGCCGGTGAGAACGACGGCCGGGAGGTCGTCGCGATGCTCGAAGGGGATCTTCTGGAAGCCGCGGGGCGGCAGACCGATGAGCCGTGGCGCGAGACCGTCGAGTACTGCCTCGCGGCCGAACAGCTCTCTGTCCACAGCACCTCCCGTGCCACGAATCAACAGCTGTCGCTGCGTCAACACCACTTTACTAACAGTGAGTTGAAGCGTGCACGGGCTTTCGAATGTTCTTTGGGCGAGACCACGTTTGGGTCGGGGCCGTCGGCGAACCCCGACTCAGTCGCCGATGTCCTCGCTCCACAGACCGGGCCGCTCCGCGATGAAGTCACGCATCAGGCCGATGCACTCCGGATCGTCGAGCACCACGACCTCCACCCCGTGCTCAGCGAGCCAGTCCTGCCCGCCCCGGAAGGTCGTCGCCTCGCCGATCACGACCCGCGAGATCCCGAACTGCCGCACCAGGCCGCTGCAGTACCAGCAGGGGGACAGCGTCGTCACCATCGTCGTACCCCGGTACGAGCGCTGCCGCCCGGCATCACGGAACGCCGCGGTCTCCGCGTGCATGGAGGGGTCCCCGTCCTGCACCCGCCGGTTGTGCCCACGGCCCAGAAGCACGCCGTCGGCCCCGTACAGAGCGGCTCCGATCGGGATGCCGCCCTCCGCCAGTCCCGCGCGCGCCTCTGCGAGAGCCGTCTCCAGCCACTGCTTCTGATCCATGCGTCTCACCCTGCCAGGGAGGTCCGCGATCGTCCGGGGCAGTGCGTCAGACGCCCGCGTACGAGTGCTTGCCGCTCAGGAAGATGTTCACGCCGTAGTAGTTCCACAGCCAGCAGCCGAACGCGAACAGCGCCAGGTAGGCCGCCTTGCGGCCCTTCCATCCGGCCGTCGCGCGCGCGTGCAGGTAGCAGGCGTACGCGACCCACGTGATGAAGGACCAGACCTCCTTGGGGTCCCAGCCCCAGTAGCGGCCCCACGCGTCACCGGCCCAGATCGCGCCCGCGATGATCGTGAACGTCCACAGCGGGAAGACGGCGGCGTTCACGCGGTACGAGAACTTGTCGAGCGTGGCGGCGGCCGGAAGGCGCTCCAGCACGGACGTCGCAAAGCTGCCGGGCTCGCGGCCCTCCGCGAGCTTCGCCTCGTACGCGTCGCGGAAGAGGTAGAGCAGCGTGCCGACGGCGCCGAGGTAGAAGACCGCGCCGCAGAAGATCGCGGTGGAGACGTGGATCCACAGCCAGTACGAGTCGAGCGCCGGGACCAGCTGGTCGCTTTCGGTGTAGAGCCACTTCGTGGCGATACCGAGGTCGAGGAGGACCGTGGTGACCAGCGGCAGGCCCGCCCAGCGGACGTTCTTCTTGGCCGCCAGGATCGCCAGGTACACGCCGACGACCACCGTGGAGAAGGTGATCGAGAACTCGTACATGTTGCCCCACGGCGCGCGCTGCACCGACAGGGCGCGGGCCACCACACCGCCCGCCTCGACCAGGAAGGCGAGGACGGTCAGCGAGACGGCGATGCGCCCGTAGAGGTCGCCCTTCTCAGTGCCGCCCGCCGCGCCGGGGCCGTCGGGCACATCGCGCGTGCCCGCCGCCGAGCGGGTGACGATCTTCGGCTTGTCGAGGGCCGTCGTGGAACCGCCGGAGCGCACCGTCACCGCGGGGGCGGCCTTCGCCGTCGCACCGTCGGCGGTCAGCGCGGCGGCCGTACGGCCGACCTTGCTGCGGCTGCCGAGGACCCATTCGGCGATGTGGGCGAGGAAGGCCAGCGTGTAGACGGCCATCGACGAATAGATCAGCACATTGCTGATGTGGGCGAGGTTCTCGTTGGTTGCGGCCGCGAGATTCACGCGCGGACTCCTTCGACAGGTTCAGCGGGATCAGGTGCCGTCGGCGCCTGTGAATTGAGCGTGGCGGCCAGGTCGGCCAGTTCCTCGGGAAGCTTCGAGGACTCGCTGCGGCCGAGTCCGGCCATCTCGACGACGGTGACGCCGTCCTTGCCCCGTACGGCCCGGACCCAGATCCGGCGGCGCTGGATGAACAGCGATGCGGCCAGGCCCGCGATCGCGGCGACGGCTCCCACGAGTGCGGGTACGTTGCCGGGCTGCTGCGAGATCTGGAAGGTCGCCCACTCCTTCACGTCCTTCTCGAACGTGATGGAGCCCGCGCCGTCCGGCAGCTTCATGGTCTCGCCGGGCAGCAGCCGCTGCTTGAGGTCGACGCCCTGGTCGTCCTTGAACGCCTTCATCTTGCGCTTGTCGAGCTGGTACACGTTCTGCGGCAGGCCCGCGTTCACGCCGAGGCTGCCGTGGTACGCGTTGAGCGCGAGGACGGGGAAGTCCAGACCCGGGTACTGGGAGAGCATCGTGCCCTTGCCCGCACCCGCGAACGTCGGGACGAAGAAGGCCTGGAAGCCCAGCTGGTCCTTCTTGCCGTCCTTGTCGCGGTAGCCGTCCATGACCTTGACGGCGCCGGACGAGGTGATGTTGGCGTCCATGGGCAACAGAGGCACCGCGCCCGAGAAGACCGTTTCGCCCCTGCCGTCCTTGACGGTGACGACCGGCGCGTATCCGTGCCCGATGAGATAGACCTTCGAGCCGCCGACCTCCAGCGGCCGGTTCACCTCGATCGTGGTCTTCTCCTCCGGGCCGTCCGCGCCCTCGGCGTACGTCACCCGGGCCTCGAAGGTACGGGGTGTGCCCCGCTGGGGGCCGGTGCGCTCGTACGTCCCGACGAACTTGTCGAGCGTGAAGCTGAACGGCTCCAGGTCGAGGTCCCTGTCGAAGAGCGACCCGGACTTGAAGTCGTCGTACTGCGTGAGGGTGTTCGCGAAACCGCTGCCCTGGACGATCAGCTTGCCGCCCTCGGACTTGAAGAGCTGCCCGGTGGCGAAGGACACGAGCATCACGATGAGCGCGATGTGGAACATCAGGTTCCCGGCCTCGCGCAGATAGCCCTTCTCGGCGGCGACCGCGTCACCGACCAGGTGGGACCGGAAGCGGCGCTTCTTCAGCATCGCCAGCGCGACCTCACGGACCTGCTCGGGCTCGACATCCGTACGCCAGGTCGTGTACGCCGGAAGTCGCGTCAGGCGGCCCGGGGCGCCCGGCGGGCGGCCGCGGAGCTGGCCGACGAACTGCCAGGTGCGGGGCACGATGCAGCCGATGAGCGAGACGAACAGCAGGATGTAGATCGCGGAGAACCACACCGAGCTGTAGACGTCGAAGAGCCCGAGGTCTTCGTAGACCGGCGCCAGGGTCTCGTGCGCCGCCTTGAACTCCTCGACCTTCGTCTCGTCGACGCCGGTCTGCGGGATCAGGGAGCCGGGGATCGCGCCCAGCGACAGCAGGAAGAGCAGGATCAGCGCGACCCGCATCGACGTCAGCTGCCGCCAGAACCAGCGCACCCAGCCTGTCGTCTCGCGCCAGGCCCAGGCGATGCGGCCGGCCGCGCCGGGCTGCATCACGCCGCCGAAGGAGCCGGGGACCGCCCGCTCCTCGGGGGCGGTGGAAAGCTGGGCGCCGGCCTCGCCGAGCTCACGCTCGTCGTTCTCGGCGGCCGTGTGGTCCGTCTCGGTCTTGCTCATGGAACTCAGATCCCCACCGTGAAGCCTTGGGTCCAGCCCTGCATGTCCTGGACGATGCCGTTCCAGACCCCTGTGACGAGCAGGAGGCCGGTCGCGATCATCATCAGTCCGCCGATGCGCATCACCCAGACGTAGTGCTTCTTGACCCAGGCGAACGCACCGAGCGCCCGCCGGAACGCCATCGCCGCGAGCACGAAGGGCACGCCCAGGCCGAGGCAGTACGCGACGGTCAGTATGGCCCCGCGACCCGCGCTCCCGTCGTTGAGGGCGAGCGTCTGGACCGCGCCGAGCGTCGGGCCGGTGCACGGCGCCCAGCCGATGCCGAAGAGAGCGCCCAGTACGGGCGCTCCCGCCAGACCGGCCGCCGGCCGCTTGTGGAAGCGGAACTCGCGCTGGGTGATCCAGGGCATCAGCCCCATGAAGAAGACGCCCATGAGAATCATCAGCCCGCCGAGCACCATGGAGAGCGTTTCCTGGTGCTCCTGGAGCGTCGAGCCGAAGAAGCCGAACAGCGCCCCGGTCGAGACGAAAACGGCGGTGAAGCCGAGCACGAAGAGCGAGGCGCCCGCGACCATACGGCCGCGCTTGGCCTCCGCCAGGTCGGTGCCGCTGATTCCGGTGACGTACGACAGGTAGCCGGGCACGAGCGGCAGCACGCACGGCGAGAAGAACGAGACGAGGCCGGCGGCGACGGCGATCGGCAGGGCGAGTATCAGGGCACCGCTCAGAACCGTCGGGTTCGGGTCGGTGATCGCGGCGGCGAGAACGCTCACTTGGTCACTTCTCCGCGATCAGCGGGTCGATCATCTGGTGCAGCCTCTTCGCGTTGACGGCGCCCACGTAGCGCGCCGCGAGCTTGCCATCGCGGTCGATCACAATCGTCGACGGAACGAGCTGCGGATTCAGACTGCCCTTGGGAAAGCGGAGAAGCAGCTTGCCGATCGGGTCGTGGAGGCTGGGATAGTCGACGCCCCACTCCTCTTCGAACTTGATCGCGGGACCCGTGGAGTCGTCGCGGGTGTTGATCCCGACGAACTCGACTCCCTTGTCCTTGGTCTCCTTTGCGACCTTCGCGAAATGCGGCGCCTCGGCCCGGCAGGGCGTGCACCACGAACCCCAGACGTTCATGACGACGACCTTGCCCTTGAAGTCGTCGATGTCGAGCTTCTTGCCTTCGAGGGTCTTCCCGTCGAGCTTCGGGGCGTCCCGCCGGTCGCCCTTGGCGACAGTGGAGATGCCGCCGCTGCCGGTCACGAACTTGGCGCCGCCCGAGCCCGACCCCGAGCCCGACGACGGACTGCCGTCGCCTCCGCACGCCGAAAGCGTGAGTGCGCCGATGACCGCGACGGCGACTGCCGATGCGGCGTGACGGGTGCGGTTCGAGCGGCGGCGGGGGGCGCGGCTAAGGCTCATGTGAAAAGTTTCGCATGAGCGTTCCAGGGATCTTCCGCACCCCCCTTGGTGCCCGTAAAGCCCCTTGTCAAGAGCTCTTAAGGAACGTCTTCCAGCCACCGGCCGGAGACTGCCCGACTTCCAGGGAACGGAGCTTGTCGAGCACCTTCGGGTCCTGCACGTCGAGCCAGTCGCAGAACTGCCGGAAGGAGACCAGGCGTACGTCCTTCTTGCCCGCCATGCCCTTGAACGCGTCCTCGACGGCGTCCATGTAGATGCCGCCGTTCCACTGCTCGAAGTGATTGCCTATGAAGAAGGGCGCGCGATTGCTTTCGTACGCCCGCTTGAAACCGGAGAGATAGGCATCGGTGGCCTGCTTCTTCCAGCCCGGGTATCGCGACGGCATGCCGTTGGTCGAATTCTTCGACTGGTTGGCAAGGATGTTGTAGTCCATGGAGAGCACTTCGAAGGAATGCCCCGGGAACGGCACCGCCTGAAGTGGCAGATCCCACAGCCCATTGCGCTTCACCGGCCACATCTGACGGCCGCCGGGCGAGCTCGCGTCGTAGCGCCAGCCGAGCTTCTTGGCCGTCGGGAGCAGCTTGTCCTGGCCGAGGAGGCAGGGCGTACGGCCGCCGACGAGTTCCTTCTCGTAGTCGAAGGGCAGCGGGTCGAGGTCGGTCCAGCCGCTGTTCGTCTTCCACTCTGTGACGAAGGACTTGGCCTGGGCGACTTCGCTCTCCCACTGGGCGGGCGTCCAGTTGCCGACGGTGCCGGAACCGGCACAGAAGTGCCCGTTGAAGTGGGTGCCTATTTCGTGACCTTCGAGCCAGGCCTGGCGGACGTACTTGAGCGTGTCCTTGATGTGGCCGTCGGTGAGATAGCCGATGTCGGAGGCGCCGACCTGGTTGTTCGGCGGCTTGTAGAGCTTCTTCTTCGACTCGGGGAGCAGATATATCCCGGAGAGGAAGAAGGTCATCGCCGCGTCGTGGTCCTTGGCGAGCTTGAGGAAACGCGGGAAGAGCCCGTTGCCGACCTCGCCCGCCCCGTCCCAGGAGAAGATCACGAACTGCGGCGGGGTCTCACCGGGCTCCAGCGGTACGGGCTTGTCCGGCTGGTTCGGCTGCTTGCCGGTGTCGGCCGTGGAGCCGTCGCCTATGAGTCGTATGTCGTCACCGGTCTTGCTGGGGCGCGGGGTGCCGTTGTCGTCACCGCCGCCCTTGCCGGAACCCGGACGCCCGGGGTCCGACGCCCCCGGAGACCCGCAGCCCGCAATTCCGACGGCGGCAGCCGCTCCAAGTCCCAGTCCCAGCAGGCCCCTTCGGCCGATGTCGCGCATACCGTCCCCATCCGCATTTCGTCACACCCGTTGCCCACATCAAATGGGCAACGGGTTAGATGGGGTGACGAAGACGCAGGTTCCGGTGAGCCGGCATATTTTCCCGGAGTACGCCGAAAATTACGCGCCGAATGCCTTGACTTTACCCTTCACGGGCTTCGCACCGGCGAGCAAATGTGCAGGGACAAGATCACGGGCGGGCTCCGAATAGCCGACCGAAACGATCTTGTCGTCCTTGAAGGTGAAGCTGGTGAGCGAGGCGAGCGTGCACTGCCGCCTGCGCGGGTCGTGCCACAGCCGCCGGCGCTCGGCGAAGCTCCGCACGATCCAGATCGGCAGCTGATGGCTGACGGCCACGGCCTCGTGCCCGCGCGCCGCGTCGCGCGCCGCGGTGAGGGCGCCCATCATCCGTACGACCTGCTCGATGTACGGCTCGCCCCACGACGGCTGGAACGGGTTCATCAGGTGCTTCCAGTTGGCGGGCCTGCGCAGCGCGCCGTCGCCGACCCCGAAGGTCTTCCCCTCGAAGACATTGGCCGCCTCGATGAGCCGGTCGTCGGTGACGATGTCGAGCCCGTGCGCCTTGGCGATCGGCGCCGCGGTCTCCTGGGCGCGCTCCAGCGGGGACGAGACGACGTGCGTGATGTCGCGCCCTTCGAGGTGCGCGGCGACCCGGTCGGCCATCTGCCGGCCGAGCTCGGAGAGGTGATACCCGGCCCTGCGCCCGTACAGAACGCCGTCCGGATTCTCCACCTCGCCGTGGCGCATCAGGTGGACGACGGTGATCTCGCTCATGCGGTGGCCTCCGCTGCGGCACGGGCGGCGGCGGGCAGCGCGTCGGCGATGCGCGCGAGCGCCTGCTCGTCGTGGGCGGTCGAGACGAACCAGGACTCGAAGGCGGAGGGCGGCAGGTAGACACCGCTCGCCAGCATCGAGTGGAAGAAGGCGGTGAAGCGGAAAGCTTCCTGCTTCTTGGCGTCGTCGTAGTTCCGCACGGCGTCGTCCGTGAAGAAGACGGAGAACATGTTGCCGGCCGTCTGGAGCCGGTGCGCGACGCCTTCCTTGGTGAGCGCCCCGGTGACGAGCCCCTGGATCTCCGCCGATACGGCATCGACCTTCGCGTACGCCGCGTCGTCGAGGAGACGCAGCTGAGCGAGACCGGCGGCTGTGGCAACGGGGTTGCCGGAGAGCGTTCCGGCCTGGTACACGGGGCCCACGGGCGCGAGGTACGCCATGACGTCGGCCCGCCCGCCGAACGCGGCGGCCGGGAATCCGCCGCCCATGACCTTGCCGAAAGTCATCAGGTCGGGTGCGACGCCGTCGATGCCGTACCAGCCGGCCCGGCTGGTACGGAAGCCGGTCATGACCTCGTCGGAGATGTACAGCGCGCCATTGGCCGCGCACACCTCCTTGAGCCCGGCGTTGAAGCCGTCCGCCGGCGGGACGACGCCCATGTTGCCCGGCGACGCCTCGGTGATGACGCAGGCGATCTCGCCGGGGTGTGCGGCGAAGGCGGTGCGTACGGCCTCGATGTCGTTGTACGGCAGCACGATCGTGTCGCCGGCCTGGGCGCCGGTCACGCCGGGTGTGTCGGGCAGCGCGAAGGTCGCGAGGCCGGAGCCGGCGGCGGCGAGCAGCGCGTCCACGTGCCCGTGGTAGCAGCCGGCGAACTTCACGATCTTCGCCCGGCCGGTGAAGCCGCGGGCGAGCCGGATGGCCGACATCGTCGCTTCGGTACCGCTCGACACGAGCCGCACCTGCTCGACGGGCTCGATCCTGGCGACGATCTCCTCGGCGAGCGCGACCTCGCCCTCGCCGGGCGTGCCGAAGGACGTGCCGCGCGCGACGGCCTCCTGGACGGCGGCGATGACCTCGGGGTGGGAATGGCCGAGAATCATCGGCCCCCAGGAACACACGAGGTCGACGTACTCACGGCCGTCGGCATCGGTGAGGTACGGACCGGCACCGGACACCATGAACCGGGGCGTACCGCCCACGGCTCGGAAGGCGCGTACTGGAGAGTTCACACCCCCAGGGGTCACGAGGGACGCGCGGTCGAAAAGCGTCTGCGAAACTGGGGCGTCGTATTCGTACGGATAGCTCACACAAGCCATGGTGTCAGAGCCTCGGGCGGTCTTGCGGACTGGTGTTTCACGGCGCCGACGTGGGGGAGGTCACTGACACGATGATCGGGTTGCGCGGCCTGTGCCGCGAGTGGTCGGGTGGGGATATGCATCGCGGTGGCGGACTGGGCGAGGGGACCGACGACCTGGGTCCCGAGCGGGCCCAGCACGACCTGGGTTCCGAGCGGACCCAGCGCGACCTGGGTCCCGAGCGGACCCAGCGCGGCCGGCACCGGCGTGAGCGGGAACGCGAGAGCGAACGCGAGCGCGAGAGTGAACGCGTGGCGAACGTGGCGAAGTCGGACACGGGAAACAGGAGTGGCCGAGTGGGGGTGACCTACAAATACTTCGGCGCCCCGAACGGAGCCACCGCTGCCCAGGTGCCCATCTCGATGCGCCCGGAGGAGCTGGGCGGTGACGAGCTCGGCATGGGCGGCATGTTCACCAAAATCAAGCCGGAGACGGTGGCCGCGATGGTCCTCACCGGCATCGAAGGCATACCTCTCCACAAGGTCCCGCCGCTGGAGCTGGTCGTACTCCACCCCGACTACGCCGTCGTGAAACTCCCCATGACGGTCGTCGATCCGCTGCGCGGCATCGGCGAGGAGTCGGTGGGCGCCGCGGCCTTCATCTGGTCGACGGTCCCGGACCGCGGAGGGCCGCGGGACGCGTACAACGTCTACCAGCTGCTCCACGAGTGGCAGGACTTCAGCCACCGACTGCACGAGGCGGGGCATCAGCCGTACTGCCTGGTGTGGCCCTGAGCAGCAGCGACCTGAGCAGCGCCTCGTCCTGCGACGACAGCGCGGACACGAAGCTGGACAGCACCGCGTCGCGGTCGTCCCGCTGGTCCAGTAGCCGTCGCATCCGCAGCGCGGTGAGCCCGGCACTGTCCGCCACCGGCTGCCACACGATGGGGCGCCCGGCGCTGCTGCGGGTGACGGCGCCCTTCTCGTAGAGGCGGGTCAGGATCGTGATGACCGTGGTGTACGCCAGGTCCCCGTCGAGGCGTGCCTGCACCCAGGCGGCGGTGGCCGGTTCCCGCGCCGTGCCCAGGACCGACAGCACCTGCGCCTCCAGCGCGCCCTGAGCCCGGCGGCGCGCACGGGGCTCCCTGGGCTCGCAGGGCTCACGGCCCGGGGTCTCCTTGTCCGCGCTCATACGCCGGCCCCTTCCCGTACTGCCCGTACTGCCGCCCATGTCGCTCGGGCGACGGGGCATCGTACCGGCGGCCCGGCCCGGGGCCTACATTGCGCCCATGAATCCGAACGGGACGATCGGCTTCTGGGATCAGACCTGGCACGGCGAGGCGGTGTACGAGACGGGCTGGAGCGTGCTGCCCGAGTTCCAGGGCCGGGGCATCGCCGCGGGCGCGACCGCCGCGGCGATCGAGCTGGCGAGGGCGGAGGGCAGGCACCGGTTCCTGCACGCGTTCCCGTCGGTCGGCAATGCCGCGTCGAACTCGCTGTGCGGGAAGGCGGGCTTCGAACTGGCCGGACCGTGCGACTTCGAGTTTCCGCCAGGCAACATCATGCGGTGCAACGACTGGCGACTCGACCTGACCGCGTAACCGCGCAACTCCCGGCCGGCCGGTCAGCGAGTCAGCGAGTCAGCCGCCAACCCGGTCAGCGGGCCCCGAGCCTGCGCACCCTCGTGGCGACATAGCGGAAGTTGTCCTGCTCCGCCTCCTCGTAGTCGAATTCGACCCGGTCGCCCTCGCTCAGCTCCCGGAAGCCGTCGGCCTCTATCGCGCTGAAGTGGACCCAGGCGTCGAGGCCGTCGGGAAGGGACGGGGAGGAGATCGCTCCCCAGCCCTTCTCCTCCTTGTAGAACTTCACGATTCCAGTAGCCATGGCGCCATCAGAGCGGAGATCCACTCGTCGGCACAAGCGCCTTTCCGGACCAGCGGCACACAACCGCCTTCGTCCGCCGCTCCGCCGGAAAGACCTGGCTGGGGCAGGTGCCGCAGTGGCATGCTGGCGGCGTGAACGGACCGGAGATCCACCTCAGCGTCGCCCCCGAACTGCACCTCTTCGTCGCAGCGGAGCGGCGCGGTGGGCGTACGCCGCTGACCACCGACGGGGCCTCGACGCTCGGCCACGCCGTCGAGTCCCTCGGCATCCCGCTCACCGAGGTGGGCCGGCTGGTGGTCGACGGCCGCGAGGTCCCGTTCTCGCACATCCCGGCGGCCGGCGAGAGCGTGGACGTACGCCCGAAGGAGCGACCGCAAAAGGTGCCGGGCGCCCCGCTGCGCTTCCTCCTCGACGTACACCTCGGCACGCTCGCCCGGCGGTTGCGGCTGCTGGGCGTCGACGCGGCGTACTTCAGCGAGGACGTCGGCGACGCTGCCCTGGCCGCGTACTCCGCACGCGACCGGCGCGTACTCCTGTCACGGGACCGGGGGCTGCTGCGGCGCCGCGAGCTCTGGGCCGGCGCGTACATCTACAGCGACCGGCCCGACGACCAACTCGCCGACGTGCTGGGCCGGTTCACACCCCCACTGGCCCCCTGGACGCGCTGCACCGCCTGCAACGGCGACCTCAAGGACGCGACCAAGGAAGCCGTCAGCGCCTTCCTCGAAGGCGGTACCCAGCGCTCGTACGACGTCTTCGCGCAGTGCACGGCCTGCGACCGGGTGTACTGGCGGGGCGCACATCACGCGCACCTGGAGAAGATCGTCGAAGACGCGGTGAGCGCCTTCGGCAACGCGGCCTCACAGGCACGCTGAGTCCCGCCAGGGCAACACGACCTAAGGCCGCTCCGCCGTCAGATAGCGCTGCACCGTCGGCGCCAGCCAGGAGATCACCTCTTCCCGCGACATCTCCACGGCGGGCGGCAGCCGCAGCACATACCGCGCCATCGCCATGCCCAGAATCTGCGAGGCGACCAGGGCGGCGCGCGTCGGCGCCTCGGCGGGATCGGGACACACACCGGCCGCGACGGGCCCGAGCTGCTCCCGGAATATCGCCTGCATGCGCTCGGCCCCCGCCGCATTGGTGACCCCGACACGCAGCAGTGCGGTCAGCACCTCGTCCGCTTCCCAGCGGTCGAGGAAGTGGCTGACGAGAGCGGCACCTACGTGCTTGCCCGGCAGCGCGCCCAGCTCCGCCAAGTCCGGCATCCGCAGGTCGAATTCGGACGCCGCGGCGAACAGCCCCTCCTTGTTGCCGTAGTAACGCATCACCATCGAGGGGTCGATCTCCGCGTCGCGCGCGATGGCGCGAATGGTGGCACGCTCGTACCCGTCGGCGGCGAACCGCTCTCGGGCGGCGTCGAGGATCGCCGCCTTGGTGGCGTCGGAGCGGCGGGGCGGGCTGGGAGCATCGGTCATGCCAACAAATGTAGGCCAACACTCGTTGACGCGCCACCCCCCGAAAGAAGTAAACGCCGGAAGAAACGCTCAGCAGTCGCCCCACCACCCCATGACACGCTGAACGGATGCTCATCGCACGCTCCGCCGCCCTCTTCCTCCTCGCCGCCCTCCTCGAAATCGGCGGCGCCTGGCTCGTCTGGCAAGGCGTACGCGGCGGTGACGCACGAAACGACGGCCGCGGCTGGGTCTGGATCGGCGCCGGAGTCGCCGCCCTCGGCGCGTACGGATTCGTGGCCACGCTCCAGCCCGAGGGCGAATTCGGCCGCATCCTCGCCGCGTACGGCGGAGTCTTCGTAGCGGGCTCCATCGCCTGGGGCATGGTCGCCGACGGGTACCGGCCCGACCGCTGGGACGTCGCCGGAGCCCTGGTCTGCCTGGCCGGGATGGCCCTGATCATGTACGCACCACGCGCCCGCTGAGCCAGCTAGCCTGGCCCCATGTCTACGCCTATCGCCGTCATCACCGGAGCGAGCAGCGGCATCGGCGCGGCCACGGCCCGCCAACTGGCCGCCGCCGGCTACCGCGTCGTCCTCACCGCCCGCCGCAAGGACCGCATCGAGGCTCTGGAGGCGGAGCTCACCGCGGCAGGCCATCAGGCGACGGCGTACGCCCTGGACGTCACCGACCGCGCGGCGGTCGACGAATTCGCCACCGCATTCCGCACCCTCGCGGTACTCGTCAACAACGCGGGCGGAGCGCTCGGCGCGGACCCCGTCGCCACCAGCGACCCCGCCGACTGGCGCCAGATGTACGAGACGAACGTCATCGGCACCCTCAACCTCACCCAGGCCCTGCTCCCAGCCCTCACCGCGAGCGGCGACGGCACGGTCGTCGTCCTCTCCTCCACGGCGGGCCTCTCCACGTACGAGAACGGCGGCGGCTACGTGGCCGCCAAGCACGGCGCCCACGTCCTCGCCGAGACGCTCCGCCTGGAGATCGTCGGCACCCCGGTCCGCGTGATCGAGATCGCCCCCGGCATGGTCAAGACCGAGGAATTCGCGACGACGCGCTTCCGCGGCGACACCGAGAAGGCCGCGAAGGTCTACGCGGGCGTGGCCGAGCCGCTCACCGCCGACGACGTGGCGGAGACCATCGCTTGGGCCGTCACCCGCCCGCCGCACGTCAACGTCGACCTTCTGGTGGTCCGCCCACGCGCCCAGGCCTCCAACACAAAGGTCCACCGAGAACTGACCTGACCCAACAGCCCGAACAGCCGAAAGTGCGGCGGTGGATGATCACCGCCGCACTTTCATGTGGTCCTGGATCTGATCAGTGACCGTCAGCCGCATGGACGTGTCCGCTAACGGCTGAGCACATCAATGAGACGCGTTTCAGCTGATCAGACCGCCGGTCTTGAGCTGCTTCACGTCATCGGTGTTGCAGGCCGCGTAGTTGTTGCCGATGGTCCCGTGGATGACGCCGCCCATCCACGGGGCAGCGCAGTTCAGGTCGGCGTACACGAGGGGAGCGCCGTTCTGGTTGATCAGGGCGTACTGCGTCCCCGCTTCGACGTTGCCGAACTCACGGCCGAAGTCGCTGGCCGCCATGGCCGGGGCGGCACCGGCGCCGACCACGGCGCCGGCGGCGGCGAGGGTGATAAGGAGCTTGCGCATGAAGAGTTCTCCTTGGATTGAGCGCCAGGCCTCGGGGTTTCGAGCCGGCTCTGCCCCCAACAACGAGCCTGTCCAGGCCCGGTGGCGCGATCTCCCTCGGATGGCTCTAGACGAAAAGCGCAGGACAGGGCCGTCCGAGTGACAGACAGTAACGGTTTGGTGGCGCACCGCGTTGAGGCTGGCGACCCGTCGGCACGCCTGGTTTCTTTCCGACAAGGCCGACTCCTGACCGAAAGAGAACACCACATGCGCAAGCTCCTCATTGGCATCGCCGCCGCAGGCGCCATCCTCGGCGCCGTCAGCCCTGCCGTCGCAGCCGACGGATACGGGGGCAGCAACGGCAACGGCAACAGCAACGGCAAGAGCAACGGCAAGACGAAGGACTTCGGCCGTGAGTTCGGGGACGTCGAGGTCGACAAGCAGATCGCCCTGATCAACCAGAACGGCGCGCCCCTCGTATACGCCGACCTGAACTGCGCGGCTCCCTGGATGGGCGGCGTCATCCACGCCACCATCGGCAACCAGTACGCGGCCTGCAACACCGGCAAGGTCACGCAGGCCAAGACCGGCGGACTGGTCAGCTGAGACCTCGTCCGACCCGCGGCAGTTCCTGCCCGCAGAGGTATCGGCCACCCCTCCACCCGTCTCGGGCGCGTGGAGGGGTGGCCGTTTGCGTGCCACGATCACACGGAGAGCAGCACACGAAGAGCAGAGCCTCAGCCCTTGACTCTCAGCCCTTCACACAGATGACCTGCTTCAGCTTGGCGACGACCTCCACCAGGTCCCGCTGCTGGTCGATGACCCTCTCGATCGACTTGTACGCCCCCGGGATCTCGTCCACGACGCCCGAGTCCTTACGGCACTCCACACCCCGCGTCTGCTCCTCCAGGTCCCGCGTCGAGAAGCGCCGCTTCGCCGCACCGCGGCTCATCTTGCGACCCGCCCCGTGCGAGGCCGAGTTGAACGACTTCTCGTTCCCCAGGCCCTTCACGATGTACGAACCCGTCCCCATGGACCCCGGAATGATCCCGAAGTCGCCGGAGCCCGCCCGGATCGCGCCCTTGCGCGTCACCAGCAGGTCCATGCCGTCGTACCGCTCCTCCGCCACGTAGTTGTGGTGGCAGGAGATGACGGAGTCGAAGGTCACCTTGGCCTTCCTGAACTCCCGCCGGACGACGTCCTGGAAGAGCCCCATCATGATCGAGCGGTTGTACTTCGCGTACTCCTGCGCCCAGAAGAGGTCGCTCCGGTACGCCGCCATCTGCGGGGTGTCGGCTATGAAGACCGCCAGGTCACGGTCGATCAGACCCTGGTTGTGCGGCAGCTTCTGGGCCTCGCCGATGTGGAAGTCGGCGAGCTCCTTGCCGATGTTCCTGGAGCCGGAGTGCAGCATCAGCCAGACGGAACCCGACTCGTCGAGACAGAACTCGACGAAGTGGTTTCCTGATCCGAGCGTCCCCATCTGCTTCACGGCCCGCTCCTGACGGAACTTGACCGCGTCCGCGATTCCGTCGAACCGTGCCCAGAAGTCGTCCCACCCCGCCGTCGGGAAGCCGTGCAGCCGTCCCGGATCGACCGGGTCGTCGTGCATCCCCCGCCCCACCGGAATCGCCTGCTCGATCTTCGACCGCAGCCTCGAAAGATCACCGGGGAGGTCGTTCGCCGTCAGCGACGTCTTCACCGCCGACATGCCGCAGCCGATGTCGACACCGACAGCCGCCGGGCAGACCGCCCCGTGCATGGCGATCACGGAGCCGACCGTCGCGCCCTTGCCGTAGTGGACGTCCGGCATGACCGCGAGGCCCTTGATCCAGGGCAGGGTGGCCACGTTCCGGAGCTGGTCCATCGCGCCGCTCTCGACCGTCGCCGGGTCCGCCCACATCCGGATCGGAACCTTCGCGCCAGGCACCTCTACATACGACATAACTGCTCAATTCCCCCGAAATCCGATGAACCGCAAATCTGGCACCAAGGACCGCGAAAGAGACAGCGGACCGGCGTTCTTGCCAGTGCGTGCGATACACATTGTGTCCACCGGCCGCCATCGAGCGGCAACCGATTTCCTATCGAAGGGAGCCTGGAACCGTGCAGCGAAAGGTGTACGTACCCGGCGTCGCGCTCCTCGCGGCGCTCGCCGCCGGCTGCACCGGCGGCTCCGGTACCGACGGCTCCACCGCCGACTCCAAGGCGGGCGAAACCAGCACGGCCGCCGCAGCCCCCGGCAAGTACCGCACGCTCCGCGAGCCCTGCGGCGCCGTCGACCGGGGCACGCTGCGCGACCTGCTCCCCGGCGCCGCGACGCTGCCCGAGGAGCAGCGCGAGAAGGTGTACGCCGGTACGGCCGCCGTGACGTACGACACGGACCGGCGGGTCGCATGCCGCTGGAAGGCGGACTCACCGGACGCAACGCACCACCTCCTGGTCGACTTCGAGCGCGTCGTGTCGTACGACACCGCCGTCAGCGACGACGACCGCGCCAAGGAGGTGTACGCGAGGCAGGAGGCGGCGGCCGACCTTCCCTCCCCCACAGTGAGCGAGGAGGGCGAGGAAGGCTCGTCACCCAGCACCAGCACCTCCCCCTCGACCTCCGCGTCCAAGCCGGCCAAAAAGGACGACGCGAAGGGCAACGAAAACGGCGACGCGAAGACCGAAGAGGGCGAATCAGGGTCCCCGAGCAGCTCTCCCGCCACCCCCGAGGGCCTCGAACCCCGCACCCTCGCCGGCCTGGGCGACTCCGCCTTCCTGAATGATGTCCTGGTCCGTTCCGGTTCGACCGCGCAGAGCCGTACCGTCAGCGTGGTCTTCCGTACCTCGAACGTGATCGTGACCGTCCAGTACAGCGCACACCCCGCGCTCACCACCGATGTCCCCGACAGCAAGGAACTGCAGGAGAAGACGCAGGCCGTGGCCCGCAACCTCGCCGAGCAGTTCAGCGATTAGCGAATAGCGAACAGTCCCCATGAGCGAAGGAACCATGCACCGATCAGCCCCGCGACTCTCTCGCGTTCTGGCCTGCGCAGCCGTCCCGGTGATGCTCGTCGCCGCCGGCTGCTCCTCGGACTCCGACGGCAAGAAGGACGCGTCCCCGTCCGCCAGTGCCTCGGCCTCGGCATCGCCGACCGTCAAGCCCGCCGCTTACTCCAAGCTGCCCCAGCCGTGCAAGTCGATCAAGCAGAAGACGGTCGACTCGCTCGTGCCGGAGGCGAAGGACAAGTCCGGCACGGCCGACAAGTCGAACGACATCTCCACGCGCGGCGGCTGTTCCTGGAACGGCCTGGACAACAAGGGTGTGAAGGGGTCCCAGTACCGCTGGCTGTCCGTGTCCTTCATGCGGTACGACTCCGACCAGACCCGCGGCTCCGGCGACAAGCTCGCCGGTGAGTACTACGCGAGGCAGGTCGAGGCCACGACCGGGACCGACGGCGCGAAGAAGGTCAAGAACGCGCCCGCCGCAGGCATCGGCGACGAGGCGACGACCGTCACGTACGACCTGCGGAAGACGAACGCAGACTTCAAGTACGCCACGATTGTGACTCGTACCGAGAACGTGGTCGCCACTCTCGTCTACAACGGCGCCGGCTACCAGAGCGCCAAGTCCCCCGACGGCGCCGACCTGCTGAAGGACGCTCAGAAGGCGGCCAAGGAGGTCGTGGCCTCGGTCGCCGCCGCCAATAAGTAGGGCGTGGAAGGAAGTAGTACGTAGCGGCTGATTTCCGGCCCGTACCGGAGCCCGGTCTTCCCCTTGAAGGCCGGGCTCCGCCCGTACCCGCGCAACGCGGCCCGCACACATGTGCCAGGCTGACCCCCGCCAGGTTCCACGTACGGGAGGGGATCGCGGGTGGCCGCGATGCAGTTGACACGCACGCACCGCATATTGATCGGTGTTGTCGTCACCGGAGCGGTGATCATCGCCGCCATCGGTTTCGCGGGCTCGTACGCCGCGGTCCGCGAACTCGCGGAGGAGAAGGGCTTCGGCGACTTCTCGCTCGTCTTCCCCATCGGCATCGACGCGGGCATCTGCGTCCTGCTGGCGCTGGACCTGCTGCTGACCTGGATGCGGATCCCGTTCCCGCTGCTGCGCCAGACGGCGTGGCTGCTGACGGCCGCGACGATCGCCTTCAACGGCGCGGCGTCGTGGCCGGACCCGCTGGGCGTGGGCATGCACGCCGTCATCCCGATCCTCTTCGTGGTCTCGGTCGAGGCGGCGCGGCACGCGGTCGGCCGGATTGCCGACATCACGGCGGACAGGCACATGGAGGGCGTACGCCTGACGCGCTGGCTCCTGTCGCCGGTGCCGACGTTCAAGCTGTGGCGGCGCATGAAGCTGTGGGAAC
Organism: Streptomyces spiramyceticus; assembly: GCF_028807635.1. Taxonomy (NCBI): domain Bacteria; kingdom Bacillati; phylum Actinomycetota; class Actinomycetes; order Kitasatosporales; family Streptomycetaceae; genus Streptomyces; species Streptomyces spiramyceticus. The sequence continues at coordinate 3,735,460 of NZ_JARBAX010000001.1, read as the reverse complement.
TCCGCTCGTACGAGCAGGTCATCAAGCTTGAGCAGGACCGCCTGATCTATCAGGCGCGGCTACAGGCCCGGTACGGCCGGGGCTGGCGCCGCAAGGCCCCTGTCGAGTCGCTGATGCCACTACGCCTCGCGCGCTTCGGCGTGCCGCTCGCGGAAACGGCCCCGGCGGGGCTGGCGGCGGCGGGCATAGAACCGGCACTACTGCCGCCCGCTCCGCAACCGCCGGCACAGGACCCACCGGCACTGACGCCCCAGCCGCACCCGCAGCCGGAGCTGGAAGCACCGCTGGAGGCCGTCGAACAACACGAGCAGGAGCTCCAGGAAGAGCCGCCGCAGGAGGGCCCCGGCGCGCACGAGAGCCCCTGGTTCGCGGCGCCGCAGGTGCAGCAGGAGCAGTACGACCCGCCGTACGCGGAGGCCGACCCCGCACCGGTGATGGTCCCTGCGGGCCCCGGCCGGACGCGTCCGCTGGGCGGCATCCCGGGCCCGCGCCACGAGCGGAACCCTGCCGCGTCCGTGGAGGAACAGTACGAGGAGCAGTACGAGGAGGAGTACGAGCCCGAGGAGCGGTACTACGACGCGTTCCGCAGGTACGTCGGCGACTACGGCACGGTTCCCTCCCCCGGCGCGTTCGGCTCGTACATCCAGGACCTGGGCACCGAGCCCCCGCCCCTCAACGAACTGTCCGACTACGCCAAGCGTTTCCAGGTCCGCTACCAGCAGCAACTCGACGCTGAACACATTGCCTGAGCCCCGCATCCCACCACGCGAAAGGGCCGTCACCCCGGCAACCCGGGAATGACGGCCCTCACCGCAAGAGCTACGCCCCCAAAAGCTTCCGCACCCGCTCCGCCCCCACCGCAAGCAGCAGCGTAGGCAGCCGTGGCCCGGTGTCGCGCCCGACCAGCAGCTGATACAGCAGCGCAAAGAACGACCGCTGCGCAACCTTCAGCTCCGGCGTCGGCTTCGCGTCCGGCGCCAGTCCCGCCATCACCTTCGGCACGCCGTAGACCAGCGTCGTAAGCCCGTCCAGCGACCAGTGCGAGTCGAGCCCTTCGACGAGCAGCCGCAGCGACTCCCGCCCCGCCTCGTCCAGCGAGCCAAGCGTCCCGACGTCCGGCTCGCTGCGCACAACCGTGCGCTGCTCCGCCGGAACCTGCGTGGTGATCCAGTTCTCCGCACGGTCGAGCCGCGGCCGCACCTCGTCCAGCGACGAGACCGGGTTCGCCGGGTCCAGCTCGCTCAGGATGCGCAGCGCCTGGTCCGCGTGCCCGGCGGTGATGTCCGCCACCGAGGCCAGCGTCCGGTACGGCAGCGGCCGCGGCGTGCGCGGCAGCTCACCGGCGGCGGTCCTGACCGCACGCGAGTACGCCGCAGCGTCCGCCGGCAGCACCGTGCCCTCGGCGACCTTCTTCTCCAGTGAGTCCCACTCGTCGTACAGCCGCTGGATCTCCTGGTCGAAGGCGATCTTGAAGGACTGGTTGGGCCGGCGCCGCGCGTACAGCCAGCGCAGCAGCGGCGCCTCCATGATCTTCAGCGCATCGGCAGGCGTAGGCACACCGCCCTTCGACGAAGACATCTTCGCCATCCCACTGATCCCCACGAACGCATACATCGGCCCGATCGGCTGCACACCGCCGAAGACCTCGCGCACGATCTGTCCGCCCACCACGAACGACGACCCCGGCGACGAGTGGTCGACACCGCTCGGCTCGAAGATCACGCCCTCGTACGCCCAGCGCATCGGCCAGTCGACCTTCCAGACCAGCTTGCCGCCGTTGAACTCGCTCAGCAGCACGGTCTCGGAATGCCCACAGACACACACATACGACAGAGCAGTGCTCTCGTCGTCGTACGCCGTCACCGTAGTGAGGTCCTTGCCACACACACTGCAGTACGGCTTGTACGGGAAGTACCCCGCCCCGCCACCACTGCCGTCGTCCTCGTCCGCCGCACCGGACCCCTCAGCGGCTTCCAGCTCGGCCTCGTCGACCGGCTTCTGCCCCTGCTTCTTGCCGGCGCCGGGCTTGACCTTCGTCCGGTACCGGTCGAGCACGGCGTCGATGTCGCCACGGTGCTTCATCGCGTGCAGGATCTGCTCGCGGTAGACCCCGCTCGTGTACTGCTCGGTCTGGCTGATCCCGTCGTACTCGACACCCAGCTCGTCGAGCGCCGCCGTCATGGCCGCCTTGAAGTGCTCGGCCCAGTTCGGGTACGCCGACCCGGCCGGTGCGGGCACCGACGTCAGCGGCTTGCCGATGTGCTCGGCCCACGACTCGTCGATCCCCGGCACACCCGCCGGCACCTTCCGGTACCGGTCGTAGTCGTCCCACGAAATCAGGTGCCTGACCTCGTACCCACGTCGCCTGACCTCGTCCGCGACGAGGTGCGGGGTCATGACCTCGCGGAGATTGCCCAGGTGAATGGGGCCCGACGGGGAAAGACCGGACGCGACGACGACCGGTTTCCCAGGCGCACGTCGCTCCGACTCGGCGATGACCTCGTCCGCGAAACGGGAGACCCAGTCGGTCTCGGTGCTGCTCTGAGCCACGGTCGGCACGTCCTTCTTTCTTGCTTCATTCCCGAAAGCTGGCAACAGCCATTCTCCCAGACGAAACGAGCACGTCCGGGGTTGCCTTTATACGAGACGACTGGCCCCCACCCCCCATGAAATACTCACTCCACCAATCAACTTTCCTCTCAACAGGAACGGCAGCTCATGGCCTCGGTCCATTCCCTCGCTTCGACCGTCAACCAGCGCGTCGCGGACGCCCTCTCGGCAGCCCTGCCGGAGGCCGGCGTCGCCGACCCGCTGCTGCGCCGAAGCGACCGGGCCGACTTCCAGGCCAACGGGATCCTCGCCCTCGCCAAGAAGGCCAAGGCGAACCCGCGCGAGCTGGCCGGCCAGGTCGTCGCCGCGCTCCCCGCCGGTGACGTGATCAAGGACATCGAGGTCTCCGGCCCCGGCTTCCTCAACATCACGATCACCGACCGGGCCATCATCGAGACCCTCGCGGCCCGCGCCGCCGACGACCGTCTCGGCGTGTCCCCGGCCGAGAAGCCCGGCACGACCGTCATCGACTACGCCCAGCCGAACGTCGCCAAGGAGATGCACGTCGGCCACCTCCGCTCCGCCGTGATCGGCGCTGCTGTGGTCGAGATCCTGGAGTTCATGGGCGAGAAGGTCGTACGCCGCCACCACATCGGCGACTGGGGCACCCAGTTCGGCATGCTCATCCAGTACCTGATGGAGCACCCGCACGAGCTGGACCACAAGGGCGGCGAGGTCTCCGGCGAGGAGGCCATGTCGAACCTCAACCGGCTCTACAAGGCCGCGCGTGTCCTCTTCGACTCCGACGAGGAGTTCAAGGCCCGCTCGCGCGACCGCGTCGTGGCCCTCCAGTCGGGCGACGAGAAGACGCTGGAGCTCTGGCACCGCTTCGTCGACGAGTCGAAGATCTACTTCTACTCGGTCTTCGACAAGCTCGACATGGAGATCCACGACGAGGACGTCGTCGGCGAGTCCGGCTACAACCACATGCTCGACGAGACCTGCGACCTCCTGGAGGAGTCGGGCGTCGCCGTCCGCTCCGAGGGCGCGCTGTGTGTCTTCTTCGACGACATCAAGGGCCCGGACGGCAACCCGACCCCGCTGATCGTGAAGAAGTCGAACGGCGGCTACGGCTACGCCGCCACCGACCTCTCCGCCGTCCGCGACCGCGTCAAGAACCTCGGTGCGACCACGCTGCTGTACGTCGTGGACGCCCGCCAGTCCCTGCACTTCCGGATGGTCTTCGAGACGGCCCGCCGGGCGGGCTGGCTGAACGGCGAGACCACCCGGGCGGTGCAGCTCGCCTTCGGCACGGTCCTCGGCAAGGACGGCAAGCCGTTCAAGACCCGTGAGGGCGAGACGGTGCGCCTGGTGGACCTCCTCGACGAGGCGATCGAGCGGGCGACGGCCGTTGTACGCGAGAAGGCGCAGGATCTCACGGAGGAGGAGATCGCCGAGCGCGCCACGCAGGTGGGCATCGGCGCGATCAAGTACGCGGACCTGTCCACGTCGGCGTCCCGCGACTACAAGTTCGATCTGGACCAGATGGTGTCCCTGAACGGTGACACGAGCGTCTACCTCCAGTACGCGTACGCCCGTATCCAGTCGATCCTCCGCAAGGCGGGCGACCGGAAGCCCGCAGCCCACCCGGCTCTCGAACTGGCCCCGGCGGAGCGCGCACTCGGCCTGCACCTCGACCAGTTCGGGGAGACGCTGGCCGAGGTCGCGTCGTCGTACGAGCCGCACAAGCTGGCGGCGTACCTCTACCAGCTGGCGTCGCACTACACGACGTTCTACTCGGAGTGCCCGGTCCTCAAGGCCGAGACTCCGGAGCAGGTCGAGAACCGCCTCTTCCTGTGCGACCTGACGGCCCGCACGCTCAACAAGGGCATGGCACTCCTCGGCATCCGGACCCCCGAGCGCCTCTGATCACGCGCCTCTGATTCACAACGTGGAAGGCCCCCGCCGGTGCGTACCGGCGGGGGCCTTCCGCGTCGGGCCTCAGATCAGCGGCTCAGATCAACAGCTCAGATCAGTGGCTTCGACGGTTTGCCCCTGACTTCGTCTATCTCCGTGTGGGCCTTGCGGAGCATCTGCGAGGCGAGGTCCATGAGCGCGCGTGCGCCCGCGATCTCTTCACCGACCCGCAGCTGCGGTGGGTCGGAGGGGTGACGCTGGGCGTTGCCGTGGGCGCGGAATTCCGTGCCGTCGGTGAGCCTCACCATGGCGGCTGCCCTGGTCTTGTCACCCTCCTCCTGGAACTCCATGTCAACGTGCCATCCGACGAGTGTGTGCATGACGCCACCTCCAGTACGTCTTCCAGCGTGCGCCGCCGGAGCTCTGATCACCACTCCCAGCCGGTCACTTACCAAAAGGTGTGTACTCCACAAAATTGTAGGTACTTGTCGCTTTCTCCGCACCGGGCAAGAGTCGGAAGCGAGCCACTCGGCACACCAATCCTGGTACCCAGCCACAGGGAGCACACCCATGCCCGCGCCCACTTCCTCCCCCGCCCCGGTCTCTGTCCTGGGCCTCGGCCTCATGGGCAGGGCGCGGAGTACCTCGACGGCGGGATCATGGCCGTACCGCAGATGATCGCGGGCCCGGGCGCGTACATCCTCTACAGCGGCCCGCAGCACACCTTCGAAACCCACGAGGCAACCCTCGCCGCCCTGGCCGACACCAAGTACGTCGGCACCGACCCCGGCCTGGCCGCCCTGTACGAGCCCCTCCAGGGCCTGCTCGACCGTTCCGTCGCCGAGGGCCACGCCGCCGACGGCCTATCGCGCCTCATGGAGCTTCTCAGGCAGAGCTGATCCCGAACTCGCACCAGGCGATCTTCCCCGGGTCGCGCACCCCGACCCCCCACTTGTCGGCCAGCACCTCGACGAGCAACAGCCCCCGCCCCGACTCCCCGTCCGGCTCCCGCAGTCGGGGCCACCCGTCCCCGCTGTCATGCACCTCGATACGCAACACAGCGTCGCCGTACCGCAGATGCACCCGGAAGCCTCGCCCCACCGGAACCCCATGCAGCAGCGCATTGGTGGCGAGCTCGCTCACGCACAGCAATACGTCGTCCGAGCGGGCACCGAGGCCCCAGTCTTCGAGAGCCCATAGTGCGAATGCCCTGGCAGCAGGGACGGATCGCCGGTCTCGCCGGAAGAACTTCTCGCGCAGCAAGGGAAGTTGTTTCGTCTCGTTCACGGTACGAGCGTCACTCCTTGTGACTACCGTGATGTAGTTCGCGCACCCGTACAACAATTCCGTACGGGTTCCTTAGGCGTGACGTACGGACAGGGATGGGGAGTTGGAGAGTCATGCACCCCAGGAAGCGGCAGCGGAAGAACGCGTCGGCGATGAAGCTTGTGGGCGCGCTGGTGGCCCGTTTCCGGGAAGCGTCCGGGCTCACCCAGCGCGGACTGGCCGAACGGGTCCGCCTCCACGAGGAGACGATCGCCTCGGTCGAGCAGGGCAGGCGACCACTCAAACCGGATCTGGCCAGGCTGCTGGACGAGGTCCTGGACACGAAGCAGGCGCTGGAGACTGCGGTGGACAACATGCCGGAGATCGATCTGATTCCGGCGTGGGCGGAGCAGTACATGGACTTGGAGCGCGAGGCGATCGCACTCTCGTGGTTCGAGAACCAGGTGCTGCCGGGCCTGCTCCAGACGCAGAGTTACGCCCGCGCGGTCTTCCGCAGCAAGGTCCCCATCATGTGCGAAGACGAAATCAATGCCCAGGTGACAGCCCGCCTGGCACGCCAGGAGATCCTGCACCGCACGGTCCCCCCGACTGCCAGCTTCATCATCTCCGAGGCAATCGTGCGGGACCGCCTTGGGGGCGACGAGGTGTACGCGGAAACCCTCCGCCACCTCCGCACGTGCGCCGACCTCCCGGGTATCACGCTCCAGATCATGCCGCTCGGCCGCCAGACACATGCCGCACTCGACGGCCCGTTCATCCTCCTGGAAACACCGGACCATCAGCATCTTGCCTACACCGAGACCCAGCGTGGCAGCCAGCTCATCACTGACCCAAATGAGGTCAGCATCCTGGCGCAGAAATATGCGATGCTGCGAACGCAGGCCCTCAACCCCGAGGAAACGAAGGGCCTGTTGGACCGGCTGCTAGGAGAGCAATGAGCACCGCACTTGAGTGGTTCAAGTCCAGCTACAGCGGCAGCGAAGGCGGCGCCTGCCTTGAAGTCGCCTATGCATGGCGCAAGTCCAGTTACAGCGGCGACGAAGGCGGCGCATGCGTCGAAGTCGCCACCCACCCCACGGCCGTCCACGTACGCGACTCCAAGATCCCCGACGGCCCCACCCTCACCCTCGCCCCCACCACCTGGGCCACCTTCACGAAAGCCCTGATCTGACGCAAAAGGCACGCGACAGCGCTCCCCCCGCCGCAGCAGAATCGCCACGGCACGCTAAAACCGCCGCATCACAGGGGGACCCATGCGACCCATGCGCTTCCGTGTGCTCGGCCCTGTCGCCGTCCACGAAGGGCCGCACCCCATATCGCTGTGCGGCGGCAAGCAAGCCGCACTGCTCGCGGTACTCCTGAGCCGCGCAAACACTGTGCTGCCGAGGAACACGCTCATCGACGCGCTGTGGGCGCCCGAGCCGCCGCCGTCCGCCGCCGACATGCTCCGCTGGCACGTCCACAAGCTGCGCAAGGCGCTCGGCGAGGAGCGGCTGACCACCGCACCGTCCGGCTACGCCCTGACCGCAGCCCCGGACGAGATCGATGCCCAGCGCTTCGAGACGACGTACGCACACGCACGGCACCTGCTCGCGCAAGGCGACCCCGTACGCGCGGGCGCGGCCCTTCAGGACGCCCTCTCCCTCTGGTACGGCCCGGCCGCCTACGGCGACGTCGACAATCCCATGGTCCATACGGAGGCGACCCGCCTCCACGAGCTGCGTCTGGCGGCCTGTGAGCAGCTGGCGCACGCCGACCTCGCGACCGGTCAGGACACCAGCGCCGTGGCGAGGCTGCGTCCGCTGGTCGCGGAGAACCCGTTCCAGGAACGGTTCCGCGCCCAGCTCATGCTGGCACTGTGCCGGTCGGGCCGCCGGGCCGAGGCACTCGATGTGTTCCACGACGGCCGCCGGCTCCTGGACGAGGAACTGGGGCTGCGGCCGTGCCCCGAACTCCTGCGCCTCCAGCACTCCATCCTGATAGGCGAAACCGAACAGGCCGCCACCTGAACAGGTGGCGGCCTGCGGGGGAAAGAACCCTTCTAGCAGTTGCGCACGGAGTGGACGGGGGTCCAGTTCCCAGACCTGTCGTAACTGCGCGCGCCCGGCGTGGTGTAGATCAGGCTGCCGGAGCCGTTGTACATCTTGGCCCGCGTACCGGACGACTGGTTGTTGTCCCACGAACCATTGCCGGTCCAGGGGATGTTGTAGCTGCGGCAGGTGTACATGTTGATCTGGCTGCCGGTGAAGTTCTCGCCGCTGTAGGCACAGAAGCGGAGGTACGCGCAGGGCGCGCGCGTACCCACGGGCGCGCCCAGATCGCGGGCGTACGTCTCACCCGGCACGACGACCGTGAGCTCGGCGCCCGACCCCAGCAGGATCTTGTTGGGTGCGGTCTGGACCCCGCCCGTACGCTCCTTGAACGCATCGACCCTGGCCTGCAGCCCCTCCGTCTGCCCGGCGCTCAGCCCGGCGGTCCTCGCCTGGGCCGCGAAGTCCGGCCCGGCCACTGCTGCCGCCGGGTTGGCACTGATCAGACCCGCGACGAGGACGACGAAGATGCCGACCAGTGCGGTGAGGATGCGAGCGGTCCCCCGGTGCTCGGAAGTTCGTTGCTGTGACACAGAAGCTTCCCTCCCACGTCTCTACGAAGTGCAGGACGCGGGAAACGCTCGCAGCCGCCTGTTGTGGGCCCGTTGTACTTGCGTTGTCTACGCGCGCCCGAGGCCCCGCGCGACTTCGGTCGCCCAGTAGGTCAGGATCATGTTCGCGCCGGCGCGCTTGATCCCGGTGAGGCTCTCCATGATCGCCTTCTCGCGGTCGATCCAGCCACGCTCGGCGGCCGCCTCGATCATCGCGTACTCGCCACTGATCTGGTACGCCGCAACCGGCACGTCCACGGCCTCCGCGACCTTCGCGAGCACATCCAGGTAAGGCCCGGCAGGCTTGACCATCACCATGTCGGCGCCCTCGTCGAGGTCCAGCGCGAGCTCGCGCATGGACTCGCGGAGATTCGCCGGGTCCTGCTGGTAGGTCTTGCGGTCACCCTGCAGCGAGGAACCGACCGCCTCGCGGAAGGGCCCGTAGAAGGCGGACGAGTACTTGGCCGTATAGGCCAGGATCGCCACATCCTCCTTGCCGATGGTGTCCAACGCATCGCGGACGACACCGACTTGGCCGTCCATCATGCCGCTCGGTCCCACGACATGCGCGCCCGCGTCGGCCTGGACCTGCGCCATCTCGGCGTACCGCTCCAGGGTGGCGTCGTTGTCGACACGCCCGTCGGCATCCAGGACACCGCAGTGCCCGTGATCGGTGTACTCGTCGAGGCAGAGGTCGGACATGATGACCAGGTCGTCGCCCACCTCGGCCCGCACCTCGCGCAGCGCGACCTGAAGGATCCCCTCGGGATCGGTCCCCGCAGTCCCCGCGGCGTCCTTCTTCGCGTCCTCGGGCACGCCGAAGAGCATGATCCCGGCGACACCGGCCTCGACGGCTTCGACGGCCGCCTTGCGCAGGGTGTCGAGGGTGTGCTGGTAGACGCCCGGCATGGCCGAGATGCCCACGGGCGCGCTGATCCCCTCACGTACGAACGCCGGCAGGATCAGATCGGCCGGATGCAGGCGGGTCTCGGCGACCATGCGCCGCATGGCGGGGGTGGTGCGCAACCGACGGGGCCGTGCCCCGGGAAAGGATCCGTACACAGTCATGCCAAACACGCTACGCCGCCGGAGCGACCCCTTTTACCGTCACGCCGTCGGCACGCGTCGGCACATGTCGGCACAGTGGGGCGGAGCCTCAGCCCCGCCCCACCCGCACCACGCCTACGTAGTACGACGCCGCCGAGACCCCGGCCGCCGCTCACTGGGCCGGGTCACATGCTCCCCCGCCTCAACCGCCGCCATCCGCCGCTGCGCCCCGAACTCGGCGAGCGCCTCCGCCAGCTTGTGCACGGACGGCTCCGGCGAAAGCACATCGACCCGGAGCCCGTGCTCCTCCGCGGTCTTCGCCGTCGCAGGACCAATGCACGCAATCACCGTCACGTTGTGCGGCTTACCCGCAATGCCCACGAGGTTGCGGACCGTACTCGACGACGTGAACAGCACCGCATCGAAGCCGCCCCCCTTGATCGCCTCCCGCGTATCGGCCGGCGGCGGCGACGCACGCACGGTCCGGTAGGCGGTGACGTCGTCGACCTCCCACCCGAGCTCGATCAAGCCGGCCACCAGCGTCTCGGTCGCGATGTCGGCCCGCGGCAGGAAAACACGGTCGATCGGATCGAAAACGGGGTCGTAGGGCGGCCAGTCCTCCAGCAGCCCCGCAGCCGACTGCTCACCACTCGGCACGAGATCCGGCTTCACACCGAACTCGACCAGCGAGGCGGCCGTCTGCTCGCCCACGGCAGCGACCTTGATCCCCGCGAAAGCACGGGCATCGAGCCCGTACTCCTCGAACTTCTCCCGGACGGCCTTGACCGCATTCACGCTCGTGAAAGCGATCCACTCGTACCGCCCGGTGACGAGCCCCTTGACTGCCCGCTCCATCTGCTGGGGCGTGCGCGGCGGCTCGACAGCGATCGTCGGCACCTCGTGCGGCACGGCCCCGTAAGACCTGAGCTGGTCGGAGAGCGACGCCGCCTGCTCCTTCGTACGCGGAACGAGCACCCGCCACCCGAACAGCGGCTTCGACTCGAACCACGACAACTGCTCACGCTGAGCAGCGGCGCTGCGCTCACCGACCACGGCTATGACGGGCTGGTGACCGTCAGGCGACGGCAGCACCTTGGCCTGCTTCAGAACCTGGGCGACCGTGCCGAGGGTCGCGTTCCAGGTGCGCTGCCTGGTCGTCGTACCGGCCACCGTCACGCTCATCGGCGTATCGGGCTTGCGACCGGCCGAAACGAGCTCTCCCGCAGCCGCCGCCACGGAATCCAGCGTCGTGGAAACAACAGCCGTGGCGTCGCTGGACCCGATCTCGGCCCAGCATCTGTCGTCCGCGGTACGGGCATCCACGAAGCGCACATCGGCGCCCCGCCCGTCGCGCAGCGGCACACCGGCGTACGCGGGCACGCCGACGCCCGACGCGATGCCGGGCACGACCTCGAAGGGGATGCCTTCGGCGGCGCAGGCGAGCATCTCCTCGCCGGCGTTGCCGTCGAGGCCGGGGTCGCCGGAGACCGCACGGACGACCCGCCTGCCGCTCCTCGCGGCCTCCATGACAAGATTGACCGCATCCCTGATGGCGGGGATTCCGGCGGCAGTTGACGCATCGTCAATCACCGTCAGCTGCGGCGTGCTTACGCCCGCCCTAACATGAGTGCGTACGACATCGAGCACATGGGGCTCGGCGATCAGGACGTCCGCGCTCGCCAGCGCCTCGACGGCACGCAAGGTCAGCAGACCCGGATCACCGGGCCCGGCGCCGAGGAATGTGACGTGTCCTGATACGGAGAACGCCGAAGGTGCAGAGGTGGGGCTCATTGTGCTCGCTCCCCCATAAGACCGGCCGCACCCTTCGCGAGCATCTCGTCCGCGAGTTCGCGTCCGAGAGTGATCGCGTCGTTGTGCGACGTGGGTACGGGACCGGTGGTGGACAGCTGCACCAGCGTGGAACCGTCGGTCGTGCCGACGACACCCCGCAGGCGCATTTCGTTGACAACCTGTCCGTCGGCCAGCAGGTCGGCCAGTGCACCCACAGGTGCACTGCAACCGGCCTCCAGGGCGGCGAGCAGGGATCGCTCGGCGGTCACGGCGGCCCGCGTGTGCGGGTCGTCGAGCTCGGCGAGCGCGGCAGCGAGGTCGACGCTCGTGGCGGCGCACTCGATTGCCAGGGCCCCCTGGCCGGGGGCGGGCAGGACCATGTCGACCGAGAGGAACTCGGTCACCTCGTCGGCCCTGCCGATGCGGTTGAGGCCGGCGGCGGCCAGGACCACCGCATCCAGTTCCCCGCTCCGTACGAATCCGACACGAGTGTCGATGTTGCCGCGGATCGGCACGGTCTCGATGTCGAGGCCGTGGCTGCGCGCGTACGCATTGAGCTGCGCCATGCGGCGCGGCGATCCGGTGCCCACGCGGGACCCGGCCGGGAGCTGGGTGAAGGTGAGCCCGTCGCGCGCGACGAGGACGTCACGCGGATCCTCCCGCTTCGGCACGGCGGCCAGCGTGAGGTCGTCCGGCTGCGCGGTCGGCAGATCCTTGAGGGAGTGCACGGCGAAGTCCACCTCACCCCTCAGCAGCGCGTCGCGCAGAGCGGTGACGAACACACCGGTGCCGCCGATCTGCGCGAGATGCTCGCGCGAGACGTCTCCGAACGTGGTGATCTCCACCAGCTCGACGGGGCGCCCCGTGATCTGGCGCACCGCCTCGGCGACGTGTCCGGACTGGGCCATGGCGAGCTTGCTGCGCCTGGTCCCAAGCTTCAAGGCATTGGTCATGCCCGCCCTCGATTCCCACCGTCGGTGTCGTTCAGGTCGGCCCGGCTGACGGCGGCAACCGTCTGCGGGTCGAGGTCGAAGAGTTCGCGCAGCGCGTCCGCGTACCCGGCGCCGCCGGGCTCGCTCGCGAGCTGCTTGACCCGCACGGTGGGCGCGTGCAGGAGCTTGTCGACGACGCGGCGCACGGTCTGCGTGATCTCGGCGCGCTGCTTGTCGTCCAGTCCGGGAAGCCGGCCTTCGAGCCGGGTGACCTCGTTCGTCACCACGTCGGCGGCCATGCTGCGCAGGGCCACGACCGTGGGCGTGATCTGCGCGGCGCGCTGGGCGGCGCCGAAGGCCGCGACCTCGTCGGACACGATGGTCCGCACCTGGTCCACATCGGCGGCCATCGGCGCGTCGGCGGAAGCGTCGGCCAGCGACTCGATGTCCACGAGCCGTACACCGTCGAGCCGGTGCACGCCGCCGTCGATGTCCCGCGGCATGGCGAGGTCGAGCAGCGCGAGCCGGGTGGGCCCACGACGGGGTACGCCGCCCTGCTCGCGTACGCGGCCCTGCATGACGGCGGTGCCGTTGTCGGCCCAGGCGCCGTGCAGTTCGAGCGAACCGGCGTCGGTGCTCTGCCGGGCCTGCGGCACGGCGGCACCGGAACCGGCCTCGGCCCGGGCCTCGGCGTCGAGCGGGCAGCCAGGCGCCACATCGGCACCATCCGACGCACCAGCACCATGAGCCACCGGCGTCTCCGCACGGTCCCGGCCACGATCCCGCGTCGCCACGTCGAGCGACACGCCGAGCGCCGTCGCGACGCTCTCGGCCGTCAGGACGAGACCGGTCGCACCGGTGCACGACACGGCGATGTCGACTCGTGTCAGCTCCCGTGCCACATCGGCCATCGGCACCGCACGCGCCACGCCACCGGACTCCGTGAGGATCTCCGCCAGCCGCTCGGCCCGCGCCTGAGTGCGGTTGGCGATGACGACCTCGGCCACTCCGGTACGTAGGAGCGTCGCCGCGGCCAGCGAGGACATCGAGCCCGCGCCGATCACCAGCGCGCGCTTGCCCGCCGTCCACTCGTCGACCGGCTCACCGGCCGCGAGCTGCTCAAGACCGAAGGTGACGAGCGACTGCCCGGCCCGGTCGATGCCGGTCTCGGAGTGCGCCCGCTTGCCGACGCGCAGCGCCTGCTGGAAGAGGTCGTTGAGGAGCCGGCCCGCGGTGTGGAGCTCCTGCCCCAGCGCGAGCGCGTCCTTGATCTGGCCGAGGATCTGGCCCTCGCCCACGACCATCGAGTCCAGCCCGCACGCCACCGAGAAGAGGTGGTGGACGGCCCGGTCCTCGTAGTGCACATAGAGATACGGAGTGAGCTCTTCGAGCCCGACGCCGCTGTGCTGCGCGAGCAGCGTGGACAGCTCGGCGACACCGGCGTGGAACTTGTCCACGTCGGCGTACAGCTCGATGCGGTTGCACGTCGCGAGTACGGCGGCCTCGACCGCCGGCTCCGAGGCGAGCGTGTCCTGCAGGAGCTTGGCCTGCGTATCGGCAGCCAGCGACGCCCGCTCCAGCACACTGACCGGAGCGCTGCGGTGACTCAGCCCGACAACCAGAAGACTCATGCCGGCATCACGGCGGGGACGTCCCCGTCGGGTCCCTTCCGGCTCGCGGCCGAACCACCACGTATGGCCGGCGGCGTGCCCGCCGCCTCGGCCGCGGCTTCCTCGCCGGCCTTGCGCTGCTCGTGGAAGGCAAGGATCTGGAGCTCGATGGACAGGTCCACCTTGCGCACGTCGACACCGTCCGGCACGGACAGCACGGTGGGCGCGAAGTTCAGGATCGAGGTCACACCGGCGGCGATGAGCCGCTCGCTGACCTGCTGGGCGGCGCCGGCCGGGGTCGCGATGACGCCGATGGAGACGCCGTTCTCCTCGATGATCTTTTCGAGATCGTCGGTGTGCTGCACCGGCATCCCGGCGACCGGCTTTCCGGCCAGCGCGGGGTCGGCGTCGAGCAGCGCGGCGACACGGAAACCACGGGAGGCGAAGCCGCCGTAGTTGGCGAGCGCGGCGCCGAGGTTACCGATACCGACGATGACGACCGGCCAGTCCTGAGTGAGGCCCAGCTCACGGGAGATCTGGTACACGAGGTACTCGACGTCGTATCCGACCCCACGCGTCCCGTAGGACCCGAGGTACGAGAAGTCCTTCCGCAGCTTCGCGGAGTTGACCCCGGCGGCGGCCGCGAGCTCCTCGGAGGAGACCGTGGGCACCGAGCGCTCGGAGAGCGCGGTCAGGGCGCGCAGATACAGCGGAAGGCGGGCGACGGTGGCCTCGGGAATGCCTCGGCTACGGGTCGCCGGTCGGTGTGTTCGGCCAGTTGCCACGGTGCTCCTGCGGGATGAGCGGGGCTGCAGGCGGCCGTATGTCCCAGGACCGCCCCGTCGCAAGCAGGCTATGCCTTTGTGAACGCGTGCACAAAGATGGTGTCCGTTTTGTCCGTGCAAAGTGACCGGGGTCACGCACACCGGGCACTCGATCCCGGAACCTCGGACCGCGCGGGCTCGTTGAAAACCCGAAGGGGGCAAAACCGTACACACTCCTCACGACCACGCCCCCGAGACCGCCCAAATCGCCCATGATGGTAGCTGTCTTTCGGTCAGCCACCCAGCTCCTTGCGCAGCCTCCCCGCGTCCACGCGCCAGAAGGTGTGCTGCTCACCGTCGACCAGGACGACCGGGATCTGCTCCCAGTACGCCCGGTTCAGCGCCTCGTCCTGCGTGATGTCCTTCTCCTCCCAGGGCACCCCGAGCTCCCCGCACACCTCGCTGATCACTTCCCGCGCGTCGTCACAGAGGTGACAGCCGGGCTTGCCGACCAGCGTGACCAACCGCTCGCCGGGCTTCCTCTTAGTACGTCGCAGCAAGGGACTCATCCCGCCATTGTGGCCCCGTACGGCCATGCCCCCTTCGCCCGTGTAACACCGGCGTCCCCGAGAGTTCACGCCACCGCATCCCGGCGTGTCGGGAAGTACCGAACAAACTGGCTATGCTCACGACATGGCCGCACTGGGATGGCTCAGCCCCCGTAGGCGCTCCGCGACTGCCCGGAGCGTGCTGGCGGGAGAGGCAGCAGCCGAGGCAGCACGCAAAACCTCGCAGGAGCAGAACCAGCTGGACCAGCTGGAACGGCAGGACCGCCGGGAGGACGAGGACGGCGGGCAGCGGGAGCCGGAGTTCCCGGTCGTCGGAGACGAGCGGGCCGCCGCCTTCTTCGACCTCGACAACACCGTGATGCAGGGCGCCGCGATATTCCACTTCGGCCGCGGCCTCTACAAGCGGAAGTTCTTCCAGCGCCAGGAGCTGGCCCGCTTCGCCTGGCAGCAGGCGTGGTTCCGGCTGGCCGGCGTCGAGGACCCGGAGCACATGCAGGACGCCCGCGACAGCGCGCTGTCCATCGTGAAGGGCCACCGCGTCTCCGAGCTGATGTCCATCGGCGAGGAGATCTACGACGAGTACATGGCCGAGCGCATCTGGCCCGGCACCCGCGCCCTCGCCGAGGCGCACCTCGACGCGGGCCAGAAGGTCTGGCTGGTCACGGCCGCCCCGGTGGAGACCGCGACGATCATCGCCCGACGCCTGGGCCTGACCGGCGCGCTGGGCACGGTCGCCGAGTCCGTCGACGGCGTGTACACCGGCAAGCTGGTGGGCGAGCCGCTGCACGGGCCCGCCAAGGCCGAGGCGGTCCGCGCCCTGGCCGCGGCCGAGGGCCTCGACCTGGCCCGCTGCGCGGCGTACAGCGATTCGCACAACGACATCCCTATGCTCTCGCTCGTCGGACACCCGTACGCGATCAACCCCGACACCAAGCTCCGCAAACACGCCCGCGCCCGCGAGTGGCGCCTGCGCGACTACCGGACCGGCCGCAAGGCCGCCAAGGTCGGCATCCCGGCGGCCGCCGGGCTCGGCGCCATCGCCGGCGGCACGGCGGCCGCGATGGCGCTGCACCGCCGCCGCCACTGAGGCCACAACTCGAACATCAGCCACACACAGGGGCACGCGTAAGGCACGCGGGGCCCCTTCAGGCAATCCTGGGCTCCTACCCGTGCCGGGCTCCCGCCAGTCCCGTTGCTCCCACTCGGGCACAACAGATCCCGGATTCAAGCAGAAGACGAAGTAATCCGATCAATAACCGGTCACAATCCGTGTCCGGATCCGCCGCATAGATGTAACAGAAGCGACGGAATCGATGATTTGAGCAACTGGGTGTAGCACTGCCTGTACGAAGCGTTATTCTCCTCAGACGCATACCGGACCCCACTCACCAGCACGACGAGTGACCGGTCCCGCACTGAACGTGTTGGAAGCTCTGCCTCTGGGAGTCCCGTGTACCCACATGTCGGGGTTGACGCCTCGGGCCTGGCTACGCTGCGCGCAACGGTCGTCGACCGCTTGCGCGGCTTCGTCCCCACCGCGTACGCCGTCCCCGCCCTTGCCACCCCTGCTGCACTTGTCGGCCCCTGCTATGCCCTGGCCGACGGCGGTGCGGCAGTCGGCAGACGCAGCCGCGGCGCCGGCTCGGCCACCGGTACGTCCACCGCCCGCCGGCCCAGCGCCGACAGCGACAGCGCCCGCATGATGGACCTCGTCGAACGCGCTCAGGCCGGCGAGGCCGATGCATTCGGCCGCCTCTACGACCAGTACAGCGACACGGTCTACCGCTACATCTACTACCGCGTCGGCGGAAAGGCGACCGCGGAAGACCTCACAAGCGAGACGTTCCTGCGCGCCCTGCGCCGCATCTCCACCTTCACCTGGCAGGGCCGGGACTTCGGCGCCTGGCTGGTCACTATCGCCCGCAACCTGGTCGCCGACCACTTCAAATCGAGCCGGTTCCGTCTCGAAGTGACCACCGGCGAAATGCTCGACGCCAACGAGGTCGAGCGCAGCCCTGAGGACTCCGTCCTCGAATCCCTCTCCAACGCGGCACTCCTGGAAGCGGTCCGCAAGCTCAACCCGCAGCAGCAGGAGTGTGTGACCCTGCGCTTCCTCCAGGGCCTCTCGGTCGCCGAGACCGCCCGCGTAATGGGCAAGAACGAGGGCGCGATCAAGACCCTCCAGTACCGGGCCGTCAGGACACTGGCCCGGCTCCTTCCCGACGATGCCCGCTGACCGGCCGACCACAACTCACAGTCCGTGACGCCTTCATGACACTGTGGTCGGATCATCTTTCGCGCGTAACCCAAGTGCCGACGCGCTCGTTGTGCGGGATGCAGGCTCCCTGCGGTCACGCCATGTCCGCAGCCACTCACTCAATCGTGTGGATGTGCTCAAGGCGTGCAACCTTCCGGACCCCCAGGGGAGTCGATCGTCATGACGAGAGGAGGTGCCGCCAGTGATCGCGAACGTATCGGCACACCGGCGGGCGAACGCCTTCGCCCAGGCCCTGGAGGCTCAGACGCCCCAGGGCACGGCGGCAGATCAGCCCGAAGAAACGGCCGAAGGGCCAGAGTCCACAAGACTCCTGGCCCTGGCGAACGGTCTCGGCGAGCTGCCGTCACCGGAGTTGGACCCCGAGGTCAAAATCGTCCAGCGGGCGCAGCTCATCGCCGCCATGGAAGCAATGGTCGCCGAGGGCGGTGCGTCCGCGGGCCCTACGGTGCCCGAGCAACGGACGGACGGCCGTGGCGCCCATCGGGCATCTCCGCTCCGGAAGCTGCGCCCGCGCTCCCGCTGGTCGAAGGGCATCGCCGCGGGCGGACTCACCGTCGGTGTGGCAGCAGGAGCCTTCAGCGGCGTGGCCGCTGCAAGTTCCGACGCGCTGCCGGGTGATTCGCTGTACGGGCTGAAGCGCGGCATGGAAGACGTCAAACGCGGCATGGCCGACGACGACGCCGACCGTGGCGAGCTCTACCTCGACCAGGCGTCCACCCGCCTCCACGAGGCACGCCGCCTCATGGAACGCGGCCGCGAGTCCGAGCTCGACCACGAACAGCTGGGCGAGGTCAGGCGCACCCTGAGGGGAATGACGCACGACGCCGGCGAGGGCCACCGCCTTCTCCACCAGGCCTACGAACGAGACGGCTCGATGGGCCCGATCCAGGCCCTGTCGTCGTTCGCCAAGGCGCACCGCGAGGCCTGGAGCAGCCTCCGCGGCCGGCTGCCCGTCCAACTGACCGACGTCGGCAACCAGGTGAGCTCGGTCTTCGACGCCATAGACCAAGAGGTGGCCCCGCTGCAGTCGCTGCTCCCCCGCCCACCGGAGTCCGGCCGCAGCACCACGGACCGCCCCGGCTCCACCCAGGACCGTACGGGCGGCACATCGGGCACGAACCGCCCCGCCCCCTCCACGACAACGTCCTCCGGCGGCCGTACGGGCGGCGACAGCAAGCCCCGCCCGTCCGCACCCCACAGCTCCAAGGACGACGGCCTCCTGAACGGCGGCGCAGGCGACCTGCTGAACCCGCCGTCGCACGAGGCGCACCCGTCGGCCCCTTCCTCCGACCACAACCCCCTGAATCCCCAGACTCCCGACGTCACACTCCCGCCGCTGCTGCCCGGAATCATCCCGGGCCTGAACGTGGACGGAACGGAAGCGCAGTAACACCGCACGCAGTACGCACCACAGTGGGCCCGCTCTCCCCGGAGACCGGGCCCACACCCTTGCCGGACGTGTCAGATCGCCGACGTGTCAGACCGTCAGAAGAACGCCCTCAGAAGAACACGGACCGCCGCTGCACCAGCAGCTTGGCCCCTTCCTCCGGCCACCCTCGCACCGCTCGGCCCCAGGGGCCTCGCGGGCTTCGGCCGACTGCGACGGACTCCGTCCGTCGGGCCCCACCGCCCCCGCTTCCCCGGCCCGGCTTCGTCAGAAGAACACGGACCGCCGCTGCACCAGCAGCTTGTAGAGCGTGTGCTGGATCTGCTCCCGCACCTGATCCGTCAGGTTGAACATCAGCATCGGGTCCTCCGCCGCCTCCGCCGGATACCCATCCGTAGGAATCGGCTCCCCGAACTGAATCGTCCACTTCGTCGGCAGCGGCACCGCCCCCAACGGCCCCAGCCAAGGGAACGTAGGCGTGATCGGGAAGTACGGAATCCCCAGCACCCGCGCCAGCGTCTTCGCGTTGCCGATCATCGGGTAGATCTCCTCCGCCCCCACGATCGAGCACGGCACAATCGGTGCCCCCGCCCGCAGCGCGGTGGAAACGAACCCGCCACGCCCGAACCGCTGCAGCTTGTACCGCTCGCCGAACGGCTTCCCGATCCCCTTGAAGCCCTCCGGCATCACACCGACGAGCTCACCCCGCCCCAGTAGCTCCTCCGCGTCCTCCGCACACGCCAGCGTGTGCCCCGCCTTCCTGGCCAGCTCGTTCACCACCGGCAGCATGAACACCAGGTCAGCGGCGAGCAGCCGAAGATGCCGGCCCGCCGGATGGCTGTCGTGGACCGCGGCCTGGAGCATGAGCCCGTCCAGCGGCAGCGTCCCCGAGTGGTTGGCGACGATGAGCGCCCCGCCCTCCGACGGGATGTTCTCGATGCCTTTGACCTCCACCCGGAAGTACTTCTCGTACAGGGGCCTGATCAGCGACATCAGGACCTTGTCGGTGAGCTCCTCGTCGTACCCGAACTCGTCGACCTCGTAGTCCCCGGTGAGCCGCCGCCGCAAGAACGCGAGCCCGCCCGCGATCCGCCGGTCCCACCCGCCGCCCGTACGCGCCGCACTCACACCCTCCCGGACCTTCGCCCCCTCCGGCGCCGACCCCGCCTCCGCCGGCACGGCAACGTCCGGCTCCTCCGACTGCTGCTCCGGTACGGGCGCCAGCGGGCTCCCCTTGCGTCCCGGAGGCCGTTTCCCCTTGGGCTCCTTGGCGGGGCCGGCCGCGTCCTTGGACTTGGGCCTGGCCCGCCTCGTCCTCGGATCATCACCGAAGGGAATGACCTTCGCATCGGCCATGTCAGGTGCGCTCCTTGCTGACGAAAGTGGAGAGCCGGTCGACGGTACGGGCAATACCCTCGGGCGGCAGCAGGCCCGCGCCCCGGCTGCGCGCGAAGTCCTCGAACGTCTCCGCAGTCGTGCACTTCGGCTCAAAACCCAGGGTCTCGCGCATCTGGGAGGTCCTGACGACCCGTCCGTGCGTGAGCAGCCGAATCTGCTCCGGCGAGAAATCCGTCACCCCGACGGTCCGCAACGCGGTCCCGACCCAGGTCACAGCGGGCAGCAGCACCGGCACGGTCGGCCGTCCGAGCCGCCGCGAGCACTGCGAAAGCAGTAGGACGCCGTCACCCGCGATGTTGAAGGTCCCGCTGTTCATCGTGGAGCGCCGGGGATCGTGCGCGGCGATGCGCAGGACGTCGATGACGTCGTCCTCGTGCACGAACTGCAGCCGCGGGTCGTACCCGAAGACCGTCGGCAGCACCGGCAGCGAGAAGTACTCGGCGAGCGGAGAATCAGCGCTGGGCCCGAGGATGTTCGCGAAACGCAGCACGCACACCGCCACATCGGGCCGCCGGCGCGCGAAGCCCCGTACATACCCCTCGACCTCCACCGCGTCCTTCGCGAAGCCGCCGCTGGGCAGTGACTTGGGCGTCGTGGTCTCGGTGAAGACCGCGGGATCGCGAGGCGCCGACCCGTACACACTCGTACTGGACTTGCCCACGAGCCGCTTCACGGTCGGCGACTTCTGGCACGCACCGAGCAGCTGCATGGTGCCGATGACGTTGGTCTCCTTGACCGACGCACGGCTGCCACCGGTCCCCAGCGGCGTACCCGTGACATCCATGTGCACGACGGTGTCGACACGGTGCTCGGCCAGGACACGCGCGATGGCCGGCTGGCGGATGTCCGCCTGGACGAAGTCTGCGCCACCGAGGTGATGCTCGGGCGGAACCGCATCGACGGCGACCACCCGGTCCACGTCGGGATCACGCTGGACGCGCCGTACGAACCGGCCTCCCAGTTGCCGGGCCACACCTGTGACGAGCACGACCTTGCCCAAGATCAGCGCCTTCCCTCGGACACCCCTTAGCGCCACCGTAGCGGTTGGATGTTGCGCTGTGATGACCGCACGGCACCCGAAGTGACAGCAGACACAAACGGAGCCACCCGAACGCACCGCAGCCCTCCCACCATGACGGTGGAAGGGCTGCGATTTCACGTACAGCTGCCGCTTACTTCTTGTTACGACGCTGAACGCGGGTGCGCTTGAGCAGCTTGCGGTGCTTCTTCTTGGCCATCCGCTTGCGCCGCTTCTTGATAACAGAGCCCACGACTACCCTCGCTCACTTCTCTTCACTCGGTGCGGGGCGTCTGGGCCCACACGACCTACGAGGGCCTAGCCTACCCGCCACCGAGAGAGGGACGTAATCCGAGGCCGCCGTCAGGCCGATTCCACCCCCACATAGGACTCACGGAGGTAGTCGTGAACCGCTTGCTCCGGAACCCGGAATGACCTGCCCACCCGGATCGCCGGCAGATGACCGCTGTGCACCAAGCGGTACACGGTCATCTTCGACACTCGCATGACCGTGGCGACTTCCGCCACGGTCAGGAACACGACCTCATTGAGAGGCCTCTGCTCTGCAGCCATGACCCACCTGCACCTTCCGCCCACAACGCCCACCGGCTTCCCCTCCGGTGACTCTTCGTCGCGGTGCGCTCACTCACCAGACTAGGGGCGGGTGATACGAGTGGGGAAGAGGAGCTACCATCCGCCGCCTACCGTGACAGACACGCTCGATTGAGTACATAGCGAGTAAGCGGGCGGTAGTAATCAGACCGCACGGCGTCATCAAGCGGAACGGCGACGGACACCCGCCCCTCAGCCTCACCGACGAACAGCGCGGGATCATCGGTATCGGCCAGTCCAATGGCCTCAAACCCCAACTGACCTGCACCGCAGACCCACCCGTGGTCCCCGACGACCAGCCCGGGCAGCGCCCCTTCCCCCTCCCGCAGGGCCGCCAGTGCGACCCGAACAGGGAGGGGAGAATGGCTATGTGCGCCGGTCACACTCGCGGCACCTCGCGCGCCGGGTTCGCGCACCAGCGCGACGCCTCGTACGTAGTCGAGGTTGTACGTGCGTACGCCGAACCGGGTCGTTATGTCGACACATCGCCCCTGCGCGGGTGTGAGGACAAGGCACCCCGCCGCCGACAAGGCGTCTGCGAGACCGGCGTAGAACCCGAGCAAACGGTGCGGATGCCCGGTCCCGAACAACACCGGCACCCGCCGCGCGGCGGCATCGGCCAGCCGCCCCGCGAACGCATCGAGCCCGGCCAGCGTCCGCTCGGGATCGATCACATCAGCCCCGGACACACATTGCGGATCACCAGAGACCCCACACTTGTCAGCCATAAGCGCCATCACATCGCGCGCCCCCCAGGCCTGTTCGGGATCGAGCCCGAGCAGAACGCGCGGATCCCGCGCCGCGAAGAGCCGGTAGCTCCGCAGGCTCTGCTCCCGGGAGGTGGCCACGGGCCCGGCCAACCGCGCCGCCAACAGATGCGCCCGAAGCGCGCCGGTACTCAACACCCTCCAGATGCTCCCGCACCCCCACCCACCCCGCACCAAAACCCCAAGGACGCCCCACAGTTGGCGTAACCCCACCCGATCAGCACCCCACCCTGCGACGCGTAGCAGCAGCACACGCGAAGCGCCCGTACGTCGGGGCCTGAGGCTCGAAGTACGACGCGAAGCACCCCTCCCCGGAGGCCTGGGCGCGGCGTACAGCGTGAATGCGCCCCCACCTCCAGGGCCTGGGTTCGGCGAGCGCGAAGCTGCCCCATCCAGGGGGCCACCTGGCCCTACGGCGCGAAGCCGCCGCACCCGGGGGGTGGGGGCGTCAGCCCACGTTGGCCCCCTCCGTGGGGCCTGGGGGCTTGCTCCCCCACGCGGCGGCAGCCGCAAAATGTCACAGCGGGAAGAATGGGGTCTCCCCTGCTCGAACGAAGTTGAGAGCTTGGGGAAGGGTAGGGGAAGCCCCGCGCAGCGGCCCCAACCGCACCGCCCCGCGCTCCCGCACCGCCCAGGCCGCTCGCCGCACCGCGCATCTGCACCGCTCAGACCCACGCCCCGCCCGCTCCCCCGAGCCAACGACCCGCACCCCACCCCTACGCCAACAACCCCCGCAGCGGGAACGCCGCCCGCCGAGCAGCCCGTACCGCCTGGTCGAGACGGTCCGCCGGGTCGTACCCCGACTCCCAGCCCTTCCACGCCGGCGTCCGCCCATCCGTCATCCGCGCCGGCCCCAACTGCCGCGTCCGCGCATACACCTCGTCCCGCCAAGACGCCGGAATCACCGACTCCGGCTCAATTGGCCGATGCGCGGCAATCCCCACCAGGTGCGTCCAAGACCGAGGTACGACGTCCACGACGGCATATCCCCCGCCCCCCAGCGCAACCCACAGCCCACCCTCCACATACTCATGGGCGAGCTCATGACACGCCGCCTGCACAGCCCGCTGCGCATCCAGCGAAACAGCCAGATGCGCCAGCGGATCCTCGAAATGCGTATCTGCCCCGTGTTGCGTAACCAGCACCTGCGGCCGAAAGTCCGCCAACAGCTCCGGCACAACCGCATGAAACGCCCGCAACCACCCCGCATCCCCCGTCCCCGCAGGCAGCGCCACATTCACCGCCCCGCCCTCCCCCGCACCCGCCGCGCCCGTCTCCTCCGGCCACCCGGTTCCCGGAAACAGCGTCTGCGGATGCTCATGGAGCGACACCGTCAGAACCCGCGGGTCCTCCCAGAACGCCGCCTGCACCCCGTCCCCGTGATGCACATCCACGTCCACATACGCGACCCGCTCCGCCCCCAGCTCCAGCAGCCGCGCGATCGCCAACGCCGGGTCGTTGTAAATACAGAACCCGGCCGCACTCCCCGGCATCGCATGGTGCAGCCCGCCCGCGAAGTTCACCGCATGGGCCGCCTCGCCCCGCCAGACCGCCTCCGCCGCCCCCACCGACTGCCCGGCGATCAGCGCAGAAGCCTCATGCATCCCGGCAAACGCAGGGTCATCAACCGTCCCCAGCCCATACGCCTGATCCGCAGCCCGCGGATCCGCCGAAGCCGCCCGCACCGCCGCCACGTACTCCTCACGGTGCACAAGCCGCAGCGTCGAGTCCCCCGCGGCCGGCGCGGCGACCACATCAACCGCCCGGTCGAGCCCGTACGCCCGGATCAGCCCCATGGTCAGGTCGAGTCTGACGGGATCCATCGGATGACTCGCCCCGAAGTCGTATCCGGTTACCGCGTCATCCCACATCAACAGTGCGCGCCCGCTCATGCCCGCCACCGTATCGGTCGGCATCCGCCGAGAACGACCGGGCGTACACAAGCGTCACCAAGACCAGACCCATCGGTACGAGCATCGCCCCCCGATAGCTCCAGGCCTCCCCGAGCGCCCCCACCAAGGGCGCTCCGACCAGGAACCCCACGTAATTGAAGACATTGAGCCGAGCAATAGCCGCATTGCCACGCGTCCCCGGGAACAATCGCCCCGCCGCCGCAAAGGTCTGAGGCACGATCACACAAAGCCCGAAACCGAGCATCGTGAACCCGAGCATCCCCACCCCGACCCCCGGCGCCACTGCCACCACACCAAACCCACCAGCAGCAAGAAGCGTCCCGCACCGCACAACACCCACCGCCCCGAAGCGCCGCACGCCAAGGTCCCCGACGGCCCGCCCCACCAGCGTTGTGACCATGTAAATGTTGTACGGAAGGGTCGCCGTCTGCTCCGACGACCCGAGCACGTCCTCCAGATACTTGGCGCTCCAGTTCGAAACAGTCGAGTCCCCGATATACGCAAACGTCATCACCAGACACAACGGCAACAGCAGCCTGAACCCACCCCGGGCCGCCCGCTCCTCTACCCCAACATCCCCAGCGACCCCAGTCCCACCATCGACATACCACCGACTACCGACGAACACGCCCGGCAACAACACCCCCACCACCGGCAGATACGAGACCACCAGCGCCAGATCCCAGTGCGCCCCGACCCAAGCGAACGAGGCCCCCGCGATCCCGCCGAGGCTGTACGCCGCATGAAACGCGATCATGATGCTGCGCCCGTACGCCCGCTGAAGACTGACGCCCAGCATGTTCATGGACGCATCCAGCGCACCCACCGAAAGCCCGAACGCCCCCAGCGCCACGGCTACTTGCCACATCTCGCTGCCGGCCCCGACCCCGAGCAGCGCCAGCAGCACCACCGGCTGGGACCACCTCAGGACCGCGCTGGGCCTGACCCGCTTCACCAGCTGCTCGGTCCCAAAACTGCCCACGCCCGCCAGAATCGGCACCGCGGCCAGGAAGACCGGAAGCAATGCGTCGGATATCCCGTACCGGTCCTGAATGGCAGGCAGCCGAGTCACCAGAAGCGCAAAAGCCACGCCCTGCGCGAAGAAGCTCAACCCCAAGGAAGCCCTGCCGTGCCGCAGGCGCGCGTCTGTCATGGCCGCACAGCGTAGGCGCGTCACCTACCCATGGGTAGGTAGATCACGCAAGCAATCCTGGCAGCTGCCCCATGTCGGAGAAGTACCCGGTCGCCCCGGGGAGCCGGTCGACAGGCATCATCGACGTGAAGGCGTACACATCCATCCCGACCGCCCTGGCCGCCTCGATCCCCAGCGGACTGTCCTCCAGGACGACACACCTCTCCGCCGGTACGCCCATTTGATCCGCGGCGTAGAGATAGAGGTCCGGCGCCGGCTTCCCCCGCCCGACGTCCTGCGAGCTGAAGATCCAGCTGTCCTCGAACCACTCGTCGAGCCCAGTCGCCCGGTGCCCGACCCGGATCCGCTCATGACTCCCGGACGACGCGACACAGTACGCAACCCCTTCCGCAACCAGCGTCCCCAGGAATTCCTCGACCCCGGGCACAGGCTTCAGGTCCCGCTCGAACGCGGCGAAGATGCGGGCATGCAGCGTGTCGTCGAAGTCCTCGGCGAGCCGCTGCCCGGTCCGCTCCAGTACGAGGTCGTGGATCCGGTGCACGGCACCACCCATGTAGTCGCGGAGAGAGTCCTCGTACGTGGTGGGGTGCCCGAGCTCGCTCAGGTAGCCGGCGAGGATGGAGTTGGAGATCGCCTCGCTGTCCACGAGGACGCCGTCGTTGTCGAAGATGATGAGGTCGTAGCGCATGACCCGTACCTTAAACGCAAAAAAGCCCCGGCCCCTGGACATAAGTCCAGGGGCCGGGGCATAAATATTTGTTCGGCGGCGTCCTACTCTCCCACAGGGTCCCCCCTGCAGTACCATCGGCGCTGAAAGGCTTAGCTTCCGGGTTCGGAATGTAACCGGGCGTTTCCCTAACGCTATGACCACCGAAACACTATGAAGTTAAACAAACCGGTGCCGTCACAGTTCGTTACTTCAGAACTAACACAGTGGACGCGAGCAACTGAGGACAAGCCCTCGGCCTATTAGTACCAGTCAGCTCCACCCGTTACCGGGCTTCCACATCTGGCCTATCAACCCAGTCGTCTACTGGGAGCCTTAACCCCTCAAAGGGGGTGGGAACACTCATCTCGAAGCAGGCTTCCCGCTTAGATGCTTTCAGCGGTTATCCTTTCCGAACGTAGCCAACCAGCCATGCCCTTGGCAGGACAACTGGCACACCAGAGGTTCGTCCGTCCCGGTCCTCTCGTACTAGGGACAGCCCTTCTCAATATTCCTACGCGCGCAGAGGATAGGGACCGAACTGTCTCACGACGTTCTAAACCCAGCTCGCGTACCGCTTTAATGGGCGAACAGCCCAACCCTTGGGACCGACTCCAGCCCCAGGATGCGACGAGCCGACATCGAGGTGCCAAACCATCCCGTCGATATGGACTCTTGGGGAAGATCAGCCTGTTATCCCCGGGGTACCTTTTATCCGTTGAGCGACAGCGCTTCCACAAGCCACTGCCGGATCACTAGTCCCGACTTTCGTCCCTGCTCGACCCGTCGGTCTCACAGTCAAGCTCCCTTGTGCACTTACACTCAACACCTGATTGCCAACCAGGCTGAGGGAACCTTTGGGCGCCTCCGTTACTCTTTAGGAGGCAACCGCCCCAGTTAAACTACCCATCAGACACTGTCCCTGATCCGGATCACGGACCGAGGTTAGACATCCAGCACGACCAGAGTGGTATTTCAAGATTGACTCCACACACACTGGCGTGCATGCTTCACAGTCTCCCACCTATCCTACACAAGCCGAACCGAACACCAATATCAAACTGTAGTAAAGGTCCCGGGGTCTTTCCGTCCTTCTGCGCGAAACGAGCATCTTTACTCGTAGTGCAATTTCACCGGGCCTATGGTTGAGACAGTCGAGAAGTCGTTACGCCATTCGTGCAGGTCGGAACTTACCCGACAAGGAATTTCGCTACCTTAGGATGGTTATAGTTACCACCGCCGTTTACTGGCGCTTAAGTTCTCAGCTTCGCACGCCCGAAAGCGCACTAACCGGTCCCCTTAACGTTCCAGCACCGGGCAGGCGTCAGTCCGTATACATCGCCTTACGGCTTCGCACGGACCTGTGTTTTTAGTAAACAGTCGCTTCTCGCTGGTCTCTGCGGCCACCCCCAGCTCACCGTGTAAAACGGATCACCAGTGATGGCCCCCCTTCTCCCGAAGTTACGGGGGCATTTTGCCGAGTTCCTTAACCATAGTTCACCCGAACGCCTCGGTATTCTCTACCTGACCACCTGAGTCGGTTTAGGGTACGGGCCGCCATGAAACTCGCTAGAGGCTTTTCTCGACAGCATAGGATCATCCACTTCACCACAATCGGCT